>NZ_BIMD01000041.1 GCF_004000905.1 Paenibacillus humicus NBRC 102415 | reverse complement strand
GACCTGGCGCCTCTCCTCCCGCCTCGCGGGAGGACGGCGCTGCTGGCGGACGGACTGCGCTATGAGCCGCAGTCCGCTCCGCTGCAGTGGGAGCTCGGCGTGGCTTATGCCGAGCTTGGGGATGCGCCGCGCGCGGAAGCGCGGCTGCGCGCGGCGCTGCGCCTGGACAAGTGGAACGCGTCCAGGCAGGCGGCCGTGCCGGAGCTGCTGCTACAGCTGGCGCAGCTGCAGCTCCGGCAAGGAAAGGCTGCGCTGGCCCGAGGCACGGCCAGGCGGGGTCTCGCGCTGTATGCGGACTACTCGGAGCTTGTCCGGCAAGCACCGCTCCCCGGGACGCCGGCGAACAGCCGCGGCTTCCTCATGATGCCGGAAGCTGCGGCAGCTGCCGCTTCGCTTGCGGAGCTGCTGGACGGCCGGATGGCGGCAGCCATACCGTAGTCCGCCAGCCTTGGTCCTCAGCGCATGAAGCCATACCGTAGTCCGCAGCCTTGGTCCTCATCGCATGAAGCCATACCGTAGTCCGCAGCCTTTGGAACCCTAAGCGCGTTCAGCCGCAGCCTTCGCGCCGCGGTTTGGATTTCCTTCAGCCGCCGAAGGCATCGCGGAATGCCGACTTCAGCTTTTCCGGGTCGGCCTGCCACAGCTCGGCAATTTCGGCGGCGACGTTGTCGTCCCACCAGTCGCACAGCTTTTTGCGGTTGTCGCGGTTCTCGTGGACGAACACGAGATTGAGATAAACCTTGCGCGTATACAGCTTTTCCGCCTGCTCCATCTGCTCCTTGGAAATGTATCCTTTCAGGCGCTTGGCGGTCCGGTACAGCTCATTGCTGCAGGCGCGCCGGATTTTGCGGGCGGTAGGGAGCTCACGCTGATGCTTGTTGCTTGGCATGCCGTTCATCGAGCCCACTCCTTTCCCCACAATATATGTTCGGGCAGGCAGGATGTGCAGGCCGGCGCAAGCCGGAGGCCATCCGCTTTATCGCCCGGAACGTTATGCTCTGCTTCGCCTTTTGCTCCTGCCGCGAACGCCTTGGCCGCGCTATGCCGATAGCTTCCGCTCCGGTTCCGGCTTGGGGCGGCGATCCGCCCTCGGCCTCATGAAAAAAAAGCTGCTTCCCCGAAAGGGAACGCAGCTTTTTCGGCTTTCCAATCGTTTCAAGCATGCCCGGTAACGGTCGGCCTACTGGACATGGATGTACCCGACCATCGGTCCGCCGTGCTTGAGGTCCGTATGGGTCATGCAGATGATCGGATAGGTGCCTGCTTTTTCCGGCGTGAAGCTGACTTCCGTCACCGACCCTTTTTTGACCACTCCTTTTACGCCGAGCCCTTCAATGACGAACGGGTGGCTGGCGCCGTTGACGCCGGTGATGCGCAGCGTGACCTGCTCGCCTTTCTTCACCGTGAGGAAGTTCGGGCTCCATTGGTACACTTCGATTTCCTTGCCGTCTGCCGTCTGGCTTCTGAACTCGCCGGTGACCATCTCGAATACTTGCGGATTCGCCGCTGCCGTCGCCGAAGCCGCTTCGCCGGAAACGCTCGGATACAGCCTCCAGCAGGCGACGGCAAGAATGGCGATCGTGAGCGCGAGAGCCGCGAGCCGGAGCTGTTTTCTCGTTACAATAATGGCGTTCATTGCGGTCCACCCCTTCTTGTCCATGACATCAACATATTCTATGCATCCGTTCTGGCCGCCATGACCGTTTGTCCTATGGCACCATTTGGGAAGCCTATGATAGAATTACCGGGACAAACACCGGCGGCGAAAGCATCGCCTCATTATGAGATTGGAGTGGAAGGCATGCACTTGTTTCATGAACTCGTCACTTATTTGCTCGGCATCGTAGAGAAGCTCGGGTATTTCGGCATCATTCTGGGGCTGGCCATGGAAGTGATTCCGAGCGAGATCGTACTCGGTTATGCCGGCTACATGGTATCCACGGGAAGCATGACCTTCTGGGGAGCGGTTCTTTGCGGGACGATCGGCGCGATCCTGCAGCAGTGGATCCTGTACGCGATCGGCTTGTACGGAGGGCGTCCGTTCCTGGACAAATACGGGAAATACATCAAGATCAAGCCGAAGCATATCGATATCGCCGAAGGCTGGTTCCAGCGCTACGGTCCGGGTATGGTGTTCACCGCCCGCTTCGTTCCGGTGATGCGCCAGGTCATCTCCATTCCTGCGGGAATGGCCCGCATGCCGCTGTCCACGTTCACGCTGCTGACGGCGATCGCTTCGCTTCCGTGGTCGATCCTGTTCGTCTACATCGGCCGCAGCCTGGGCAGCAACTGGGAACAGATCAAGGACAAGGCGGCTCCTTACACGATGCCGGCCATTCTGGTCGCCGTCGCGGTGCTGATCATGTACGTGCTGTTCAAATACTTGCGCTCCCGCGGCCGCACGGTCTGATTGTGGCGCAGTCCGGACGTTTGGTACAATAGATGGAAATGGGCCGAAAGCCGCCGCCGGCGGCAAGGCGACAAGGAGTGGATAACCTATGGCCAAGCAAATAGCCGACAAGCTGTCGAAGGGAATCACGCCGCAGCAGTTCCGCGAAGGCATGACGAAAAACAAGGAAGCTTTCGACTCCTGGTACGACCGCTTCGAATGGGAAAGCGAGGACGACCGCGAGTTTTTCGAATCGCTGAACAACCGCGACGATCTGCGCGTGCTGATCCTGATGGCGGATTGGTGCGGGGACGTCGTGCGCAACATCCCGGCCGTGCTTCGCGCTCTGGAGAACAGCGGCGTGCCCGTCGAAGTGCTGATTATGGAAGAGCATCTCGATACGATGGACCAGTTCCTCACCATGGGAGGGCGCTCGGTGCCGATCGTCATCGTCGCCGACACCGGCGGCCATGTGCTCGGGCAATGGGGCCCGCGCCCGGAACGCATCCAGGAGCCGATGGTCCGGTTCAAGCAGGAGAACACCGACCGCGAAGCGCCCGACTATCAGGATAACCTGGCCGAGACGCGCAAGGAGATCATGCGCCGCTACGGCGAAGACGCCGCCTATCAGAGAGAAGTCGTTCGCGAGCTGCGCGAGCTGTTCTCGTCGATCTGATGAGCGCGATGAAGATCGAGAAGTTCGTGCTCGGCCCCATCCAGACGAACTGCTACCTGTTGATCAACGAAGAGAGCGGCCAGGCGGTCGTCATCGATCCCGGCATGGAGCCGAAGCGCCTCGTGGAGCGCATCCGCAGCGGTGGCTTCAAGCTGGAGGCGATTCTCTTGACCCACGCCCATCTGGACCATATGGGCGGCGTGGACGAAGTTCGCAAGGCATTCGGCTGCCCGGTCTATATCCACGATCTGGAGGCGGATTGGCTGACCGATCCCGCGAAGAACGGATCGCTGCGGTGGAGCCATATGACGCCGCCGCTTGTAACCGATCCGGCCGAATACGCTCTCGACGAGGGCATGAAGCTGGAGCTGGCGGGATTCAGCTTCCGTGTCCTTCATACTCCGGGCCACAGCCCCGGAAGCGTCAGCTTCCTGCATGGCTCGGACCTTTTTTCCGGCGACGTGCTGTTCCGGCAATCGATCGGGCGCACGGATCTGCCCGGCGGGCGCGAGGCGGATCTGTACAACTCCATCCGGTCCAAGCTCTATCGCCTCGATCCGCAGGTCAAGGTCCACAACGGCCACGGGCCGGCGACGACGATCGGGCATGAAATGCAGAACAATCCTTATGTACGAATCGGCTGAGAGCGATAGTCCGCTTCCTTCCGCCCGGTTGTTTCCGCGGAAGGGGCGGTTTTTATTTCCTTCGGCAGCTTTTGATTCCCATCAAGCAATGGAAAGGCGGCAATGAGATTGGCGGATAGAATCGGCACGGATACGGACGCAAGGCAAGAAGGGGAAGCGCGGCCAGCGCTTTCGCCGGAGGAGATGGCGGCCGAACAGGAGCGCATCGTGAAGGGCGTCGCCCAGGAGCTCGGCCTTCCTCTCGGCAAGGTGAAGGCGGCAGTCGGGCTGCTCGACGAAGGCAACACGATTCCTTTCATCGCCCGCTACCGCAAGGAAATGACCGGCGAGCTGGACGAGAACGAGCTGCGCTCCATCGAGGAGAAGCTGAATTACCGCCGCAGCCTGGAAGAACGCAAGCGGGAAGTCCTTCGGCTCATCGGCGAGCAGGGAAAGCTGACACCGGAGCTGGAAAAAGCCGTGCTCGGCTCCATGAAGCTGCAGGAAGTGGAGGATCTGTACCGTCCTTACCGGCAAAAGCGCAAAACGCGCGCTTCCGTCGCGCGCGAGCGCGGACTCGAGCCGCTTGCCCGGTGGCTGCTGTCGCAGCCCCGTCAAGGGGATCCGCTGAAGGAGGCCGAGGCCTACGTCCATCCGGACCAAGGCGTCGAAACGCCTGCCGATGCCCTGGCGGGAGCCCAGGACATCATTGCGGAGGAGATGGCCGACGAGGCGAGGACACGGGCATGGGTGCGCAAGTTCACAATGGAGCAGGGAGCTCTTCGTACCGTCGTCAGGCAAGCCGGTGAGGAATCCGTCTACGAGATGTACTACGACTATCGGGAGCCGCTGCGCAAGCTTCCGCCGCATCGCGTCCTTGCCATCAACCGCGGGGAAAGGGAAGAGGTGCTCCGCGTCAGCCTGGAGGTTCAGGCCGATCGGATTCATGACTACATGATCCGGCACACGCTGCGCCAAGGCACCTCGCCAGGCGTCAGGGAGGCGCTCGTCGCCGCCATCGAGGACGCCTACAAGCGCCTGATCGCTCCTTCCATCGAGCGGGAAGTCCGGTCGGAGCTGACGGACAAGGCGGAAGAGCATGCGATCGGCATTTTCTCCGCCAACTTGCGGAATTTGCTTCTTCAGCCGCCTGTTCCGGGATATGTGGTGCTCGGCGTCGATCCGGCTTACCGGACCGGCTGCAAGCTGGCCGTCGTGGACGAGACCGGCAAGCTGCTTGAAGTCGCCGTCACCTACCCGACTCCTCCGAACAACAAGGTCGCGGATGCGGAGAGGATCATCGGCGGCCTGATCGACAAATACGGCGTTACTCTCATCGTCATCGGCAACGGCACCGCCTCGAGAGAGACCGAGAGCTTTATCGCCGGCCTTATCAAGAACCGGGCCGCGGCAGGCAAGAAGGGCGCGGAGGCGCTCCAATACATCATTGTCAGCGAGGCCGGCGCAAGCGTCTATTCGGCTTCCAAGCTTGCCGCGGAGGAGTTTCCTTCGCTTGACGTGGCGGAGCGCAGCGCGGTTTCCATCGCCCGCCGCCTGCAGGATCCTCTGGCCGAGCTCGTCAAGATCGAGCCGAAGGCGATCGGAGTCGGCCAGTATCAGCATGACGTCAGCCAGAAGCGGCTCGGCGAGACGCTCGGCGGCGTCGTGGAATCGGCCGTCAACCATGTCGGAGTCGACGCCAATACCGCTTCGGCATCTCTCTTGTCTTACGTCGCTGGAATAAATGCGACGACCGCCAAGAACATCGTGAAGCATCGCGAGGAGACCGGCAGGTTCGGATCGCGGGCAGAGCTCAAGAAGGTGCCGCGTCTGGGCGCCAAGACGTACGAGCAGTGCATCGGCTTCATCCGCATTCCCGAAGCGGCCAACCCGCTTGACCGCACTCCGATCCACCCTGAATCGTATGCCGTCGTCTCCGGACTGTTCCGGGAGCTCGGGCTCGGCATGGACGCCATCGGAACGGATCATGCGCGGGAGCGGCTCTCGGCAGCGGATGCCTCCTCGCTTGCTGGACGTCTCGGCGTTGGCGAGCCGACCCTGAAGGATATCATCGACAGCCTGATGCGTCCGGGAAGGGATCCGCGCGAGGAGCTGCCTGCGCCCGTCTTTTCCAAGGACGTGCTTGCGATCGAGGACCTGCAGGCCGGCATGGAGCTCCAGGGGACGGTACGCAACGTCATCGACTTCGGCGCTTTCGTGGACATCGGCATCAAGAACGACGGTCTTGTCCACATTTCCCAGATGAGCGACCGCTTCGTCAAGCATCCGATGGATGTCGTGGCGGTCGGCGACGTCGTGACGGTATGGGTGCTGAACGTGGACTTGAAAAAAGGCCGTGTCGGCCTCACCATGCGCTCTCCCGGTTGATTGCGCCGGCCGGTCCCGGCCCGTTGCGCACTGGAGCTTCTCATACACGGCAGCCCGGCAGCCGCATGTCCAAAAGCCGGCCAAGCCAAACAAGGTGTCCCGTGGGGCACCTTGTTTGGCTATTGCCCATCGGCGAGGAACGAGTTCGTTGATGGCGCGTCGGCAGCGCGATACTCCGTTATGGCCTCCATCCGTTCGGCAGGCATGCTTACACACAGGGAAAGAGAAAGAGGCTTCCCTGCTGCCGGACGGGCAGCGGGGAAGCCTCGGAATCAGACGGTCGTGGCGGAATCGTCGCGCGGCTCCTTGGTGCGATAAATGAACCAGCAGTCGTTCAGGAGCCGGATCTGCCGGAGGTCCTTTTGCTGGAACGCGCGCATCAGTTGGCTGCTCAGCCATTGCGGCATCGCATCTTCCCCCCTCTGCCAGGAATGGTTCGTATAGCATATGGGGGGGACTGACGGAGCGTGCAGGTCCAGCTTGGGACGAGCAGGCGGCTTCATCCGCCGCAGCGTTCCGTCCTAGTCCTCGTACTCTTCCTCGTACCACTGCTCGAGCTGGGCTTGCAGCGCGACCATCTCCGTCCGCAAGGACTTGATCGGATAGGCCTTCTCTTCAATGTTGAAGAAGCTCTCGACAAGCTCGTTGAGATAGTCGATGCCGGACTGGACCGGCACCGCGCCGTCATGCAGCTCGAGCTCGGAGAATTCGGCGATGCAATGCGGCAGGCTGGGAACGTTGGCGGCCGTAAGCTTGTCCAGCTCCTTATGGAGGCGAAGGTTGAGGGCGGACAGCTGGTAGGCGTGGGTTGCGGGCATCTCGACGATGGAGAGCTGCTCTCCCTGCCGGAACAATACATATTTCATGGTAGGCATGGCTTGGGTTCTTGCTCCTCTCCCGCCCGCGGAGGGCGGCAATCTACTTGACAGTGTAGCCCAAGGTGGCTTTACAATTCAAGAGGGAGGGATGTCCAGAGGTGATGGAGGATAAGGAGCTGCAAGCATGGGTGGAGAGGGTATCGCTGGAGGCGTTCGGAATTCCGTTCCGGCACCGCGCGACGTTCAACAGAAGGCTGACTTCGACGGGGGGCCGCTACTTCCTGAAGTCGCATAACATCGACATCAGCGCAAAGCAGCTGGAGATCTACGGCCCCGAGGAAACCGAGAAGATCATCCGGCATGAGCTATGCCATTATCATCTGCATCTGCTCGGGATGGGATACCGGCATCGCGATGCCGATTTCAAGGAATGGCTCGCTCGTTCGGGAGGATCCAGGCATTGCCGTCCGCTGCCGGACAGGGAGCAGCGCAAGCCGCTTCCGTTCCGCTACAAGCTGGTCTGCACCGCCTGCCGCATGGAATACAAGCGCAAGCGCAAGGTGGATCCGGCTCGTTATCGATGCGGAAAGTGCAGGGGGAAGCTTGTTTTGACAGCGCTTGACAGCGTCAGCGAGGCATGATAAATTAGATTTTGTTACCGTTTATTTCATTGTTCCCTGATAGCTCAGTTGGTAGAGCACTCGACTGTTAATCGAGTTGTCACAGGTTCGAGTCCTGTTCGGGGAGCCATTCGGAGAGATACCCAAGTGGCTCAAGGGGACCCTCTGCTAAGGGGTTAGACTGCGTAAGTGGTGCGAGGGTTCGAATCCCTCTCTCTCCGCCATTCTTCTGGACAGAAGAGACCGTACCCGGTCTTTTTTTGTTTTGGAGCCGGGCAGCCGGCCGGCGAACTTTTTCCGTCTTTCCGGATGAAATCTTTTTTTGAAAAAGGACTTGCACGGAATCGTCGCGTATGATATATTCATTCATGTTGTTTGAAAAGTTCTTCCTTGAAGGACAAGCTGCATGGCCCGTTGGTCAAGGGGTTAAGACACCTCCCTTTCACGGAGGTAACAGGGGTTCGAATCCCCTACGGGTCACCATATTCGAGCCATTAGCTCAGTTGGTAGAGCACCTGACTTTTAATCAGGGTGTCGAAGGTTCGAGTCCTTCATGGCTCACCATTTTTTCCTAGGTTTTTCCCCTATACGTGCGGTAGTGGTGGAATGGCAGACACGCTATCTTGAGGGGGTAGTGGGCGTACGCCCGTGGAGGTTCGAGTCCTCTCTACCGCACCATATCGATGATGACGCCTTCCGTTTACGGAAGGCTTTTTTGCGTTGTTAATGGATTGTCCAGACCTAAAATAAGGGGTGCCCGGGTTTCAAGGGGCACCCCTTTTCCATGCCCGTGAAAGGGCGGTCCGCCGCCAGGGCGGCCATGCACGGATGCCGCTTGATGGAAGGATTGTCGAGCTTGATTTTTTTGTGCGCGCAGAGATCAGGAGCTGATTGTCGTCGTGACCGTCAGCGAGGGGGTGGAGGTGCTGGTGGAGGTCGTTCCGCCATAATTGTGGATGGCCAGGTTTACGGGGGTGCCGGGGAGGATATCGGCTGTCGCCAGGACAAGTCCGGTCGGACTTGGCGCGGACAGCTCGCTTTGCTGCAGGATGCCGTTGACGTATACGTCGAAGGAGCCGCCGGGGGCGACGGCAGGCAAGCTTCCCGCGGGCACGGGATTGCCCGCGTCGTCAAGGAAGCTTGTCGCGGGAATCGTCGTCGTGCCTGCTCCCGCATCGATCATCGGCGCGGTGACGGCGGCATTGAACCGGGTCGCCGTGTCGACGACGCTGGTCGACGTGACCGTATCCACGGTTCCGCTGACAACGCTGCTTGCGGCAAAAAAGGCTTTGATCAAGGACGGAGGCATATCGCCTTCATCTCCTTTCCATTGGGATGTGATAGCGTATGAGCGACTTGTCTTAGAGGCAACAGGCATTTGCTCGTGGCGGGCCTTTGTCCGGCGCTTTCTTTTGCGCAGCTTCCGGGACAGCAGGAGGCTCACGCTCTCCAGAAGGACAGGGGCTCCTCTCGGAGGCACATCCCGGCTCAGCAGATGGAGGCTGTTGGGCCCGATCCGATACAAGGCCGGCGGCTGGATGGACTGGTTGACATAGAGGTTGTACCAGCTGACCTGGCTGGGAGCGGGAATTCGGCCTGCGCCTCCGCGGGCCGGACCGAAGTCTCTGCACACACCGTCGGACAAGCCGTAGAAATAGATCCTTCTGACCTTCAGAATGCGGCTTGAAGAAGCGGGCCGCTGTTTGCGGACGCCTTTCCTTTTTGCCTGTCTGGAGGTATCGCGGTCCTTTTTTCCTCCTCGCTTGCCGGTTCGCATAGCCATCCCACCTCTCCATAAGCTTATGCCGAAGCAAGAGGAACCGAGACGGCATTCGTCGCGGCAAGCCGATCTTCCCTGACGGCAGCAATGTGAGGTTACTTCCCTTCCCGCAGAAGGAAAAAAAGCGATGTCAGATGAAAACGGAACCAGTTTTATTGGATAGCGCATACATCTCTAGGTGGGATGCTAAAACATGATAATTTCGGTCAATTATGTGATGTAAAATAACATTTCATTGATTTCTATCATATTTCGTTGAATCAACCCATAGAAAAGGCTTCCATCCCGAACGTACAATGTACGCAGGGGGGAACAACATGGCACAACTGGAAGTCGACCTGCACCAACGCCGCAAAGAGCGGCCCGCGATCATTCGCTTTCTGCGCCAGTGGGACCTGCAATTGATGGTCATACCGGCCTTTATCCTCATCGTCATCTTCTTCTATCTTCCGATGTACGGAACCATAACCGCGTTCCAGGACTACAACATTTTCAAAGGCATATCGGGAAGTCCCTGGGTCGGGTTCAAGCATTTCGAGCGTTTCTTCAACGACCCCGTATTCGGCAGGGTGATGCGCAATACGCTCGTCATCAGCTTTCTGAAGCTGGTCATCTGCTTCCCGGCGCCGATTCTGCTCGCGCTCATGCTCAATGAGGTGCGCAGCCGCTACTTCAAGCGGATCGTCCAGACGATCAGCTACCTGCCGCATTTCCTTTCCTGGGTCATCGTCTCGGGACTTGCCATGTCGATCCTTTCCACGGAGAACGGAAGTCTCAACATGCTTCTCCAGTCGGTCAACCTGATCGACGAGCCGGTCGGATGGCTCAACATGCCGGAGCATTTCTGGAGCATCCTGATCTCGGCCAATGTCTGGAAGGAAATCGGCTTCGGCTCCATCGTCTATTTGGCGGCGATCGCCGGAGTGGACCCGAGCCTGTACGAAGCCGCCTCCATGGACGGCGCGAGCCGGTTCAAGCAGATGTTCGTCGTCACGCTCCCGACGATCATGCCGGTCATCATCATCTTCTTCATCCTTGCCGTCGGCAACCTGCTTACGGCCGGCTTCGAGGACATCCTCCTGATCGGCAGCGATCCGGTGCTGAGGCCGGTGGCGGATGTGCTGGAAACCTATGTATACAGGATGGGCATCGAATCGCAGCGCTTCTCCTATGCGACCGCCGTCGGACTGTTCAAGGCCGTCGTCAGCGTTTCGCTGCTCACCATAGCCAATCTGCTTGCGCGCCGATCCGGCAACAGCCTGTGGTAAGATGACATCTTGGATCGAAGGAGGAAGAGAGGCTTGAAAATCAGACTCGGCTATGGCGACCGCTTTTTCACCGGATTCATCTATACGTTTTTAGTCTTGCTTTCCGTCACATGCTTCTATCCGTTCTGGAACGCGGTGGTGGTGTCCTTTAATGAAGGAATGGATACCGCTCTGGGAGGCGTGACGGTATGGCCCCGCGCCTTCACGCTGGAAAATTACGAGATCGTGTTCCAGGACAGCCGGATCCTCCATGCGTTTCTGGTCTCCGTGCTCCGCACGATTGTCGGAACCGCATCCGCCATTCTCTGCACGGCAATCTTCGCCTACGGCATGACGCGCAGCGAGCTTGTCGGACGCAAGTTCTACATGGTCGCCTGCATCATCACGATGTATTTCAGCGGCGGCCTCATTCCGACCTTCCTGCTGATCCGCAGCCTGCATCTGTTCGACTCCTTCTGGGTATTCATCATTCCGTCGCTGATCAGCGTCTGGAACATGATCGTATTCCGCACGTTCTTCCTGGGACTGCCGGCGGGACTGGACGAGTCGGCGCGCATCGACGGCTGCGGCTACTGGGGAACGTTTTTCCGGATCGTGCTGCCCCTGTCGGGTCCTGTCATCGCGACCTTGGCTCTGTTCACGGCGATCAGCCACTGGAACGACTGGTTCATGCCGAGCATCTACATCAACAACGAGAACCTGATCCCGATCCAGACGAAGCTGCAGCAGATTCTCAACTCCAACATTATGACCGAGCAGATGCAGCAGCTCGACTCCGCCGCGCAGGCCAGGCTGTCGGCAATGAAGACCATAACGGGCAAATCGCTGTCGATGGCGACGATGATGGTCGCCACGCTTCCGATCATCTGCGTGTATCCGTTCGTTCAGCGTTATTTCGTGAAGGGCGTGCTCGTCGGCGCCGTGAAGGGCTGAGCCGGGTATCTTGCAGCGACGATTGGTTTTAAGGGCACGCAAGTCCGGCAACGGGCCGTGCATTTAAAATATAGATTTTAGAGCTCGGAAAAGGGGATGAACGAGTTGAGCAAATGGAAAGTGACTGCGTTCAAGAGCATGGCTCTCGCCATGGTAGCCGCAACGGCGCTGGCAGGCTGTTCAGGCGGCAACAACGGGGGCGGCAATTCGGGATCGGCAGGCAGCAATGGCGCTTCTCCGGAGCCGGCGGCTTCGACGGCGCCGTCGCCAGACGCGTCGACAGCGCCGGAGGCAAGCGGCTGGCAGGTAGGCAGCGAGCCGCTGGAGTACAGCATGTACGGCCACTACGATTGGTACACGATGCCCAAGTGGGGAGGAGACGTCTCCTCCAAATGGATCATGGACAACATGAAGGTCAATGTCACGGCTGTCCAGTCGGGAGGCAACGCCGCCCAGAAGCTGAACACGATGATCGCATCCGGCAAGCTTCCGGACGTCATCTGGCTCGACAAGGGCGCGGATGTCGAGAAGCTCCGCGAAGCCGACATGCTGGTGCCGTTCGACGACTACATCGACAAGTACCCGAACTTCAAGAAATGGGTCGGCGAGAAGAACATCAACATGCTCCGCTCCAGCGACGGCAAAATCTATCAGTTCCCGAACTGGTACAGCAGCCAGCCGTTCGGCAACGCCGGCTACTTGGTCAATAAAAAGTATTATGAAGCGCTCGGCTCGCCGAAGCTCGAGACGACCGACGACTTCTACAATTATTTGAAGGCAGTGAAGGAGAAGTTCCCGACAGTCGTGCCGTTCAATCCGGATCTGGCCGTGGACGGACAGGGGCTGGACGTCATCTACAGCGCCTTCGCCGAGGATGCCAATCTGGCCGCCATCGGGAACCGCGCCGCCATTACCGGCGACAAGCTGACCTCGATTTTCCAGGATCCGGTCTATCGCGAGTCGATGCTCTTCAACTCCAGGCTGTTCCGCGAGAAGCTCATGAGCCCCGACGCCATGACGCAGAAGAAGGATCAGGTCAAGGAGAAGGCGTTCACCGGCAAGGTCGCCGTGTTTGCCGGCGCAAGCCCGACGGAATATGGTTCTGCCGGAGACGCCGAGCTGAAGAAGGCGGATCCGAACGACGGCTACTTCATGATCTGGCCGATCCGCAAGGAAGGCCTCAACAAAGACAAGATTTTCCCCGGCACCTACACGGGCCTGGGCTGGAACGTAAGCGTCATCACCAAATCCGCGAAGGATCCCGAGAAGATCTTCGCCTTCCTGGATTGGCTGACCGGACCGGAAGGAACCCGCACGCTCATGTGGGGACCGGAGGGCATGTATTGGGAAGGGCATGACGAAGAGGGCTCCCCGCTCTTCAAGGATACTTATTTGACGGATGTCAAAGGCCGCACCAAAGTCATGGATGCGACGGTCAACCTGCAATGGGTCGGCAACTCCGCCTTCATGGACAAATCGAAGATGAAGTTCGAGTCGACTCTGCCTGACGACCAGAAGACATGGGAAACGAGATACCAGAGCACGATTACGTGGAAAACGCAAAAGGACGCGACCGAATTCATTAACCTTGCGCCTGCGCCGAACTCCGAGGAAGGCATCATCCAGACGAGCGTGGAAGAGATCTGGGACGAGTCGCGCGCCAAGGCCTTGTATGCGAAAAGCGACGAGGAAGTGCTGGCCATCCTCGACAAGGCCGACAAGGACGCGATGGCGATCGGCTACCAGCAGCTGCTGGACTACAAAACGAACAAATGGCATGAAAACCGGAAGATCATTGGCAGCAATGGCTGATTTCCATCCCCAAGCATCGGTTTGAAGGCTATACTGAAAGCATGTCCGCCGTCCCGGAGGGGCGGCGGTCTTTTTTCTTCATGACGCCGGTTAAATTCTACATTCCGGATGGAGCGGCCCATGACTGATTTCGAATGCGCTGACTGCCGAATAGAAGGCGGGCATGCTGCCAGCCGGCAAGGGAGGACACATCATGTACAAGGTTCTGATCGTGGATGACGAAGAGCTGGATCTGAAAGGCATGCAGACATTTATTCCATGGGACTCGATGGGGCTGGAAATCGTCGGCGCGGTGCACAGCGGCTTTGATGCGTATGAGATTCTTGCCCGGGAGCCGGTCGATATTCTGGTGACGGATGTGCATATGCCCAGCATGTCCGGCCTTGAGCTTGCCGAGAAGGCGCTCGAGCTTCATGAACGGATTCGGATCATTTTTGTAAGCGGCTATCAGGACTTTCACTACGTGAAGCAGGCTCTGTCGCTCCGCGCGTGGGATTATGTGCTCAAGCCCATGGATGATGCGGAGCTGGAGCAGGCGCTGCGCAAGCTGGCCGATCAGCTCGATCGGGAGAAGGCGGCTCTCGAGGCGGCGCCGGTACAGTCGTCTTCGGCTCAGACGCCATCGGTACAGATGCCTCCGACAGAGACGCCATCGGCACAGAAGCCGCCGACAGACCAGGAACAGAGCCTGCCTGCTGCAGCTCCTTCCAAGCCGTCCAAAAACGCCAGGCTGATCGCGGAAGTCGTCCAGTACGTGGAGAGCCGCCTCCATGAGAACATTACGCTGAAGGAGGTTGCGGATGCGTTCGCTTTCTCGCCCAATTATTTGGGAGCCTTGTTCAAGGAGGAGACGGGAATCAACTTCAGCGAGCATCTGATCGACCGGAAGATGAAGATCGCCGGGGAGATGCTGAGAGGGACCCGGCTACGAATATATGAAATCGCGGATCGCGTCGGCTACAAATACATGCCTTATTTCAGCCGTCAGTTCAAGGAGACGTTCGGCGTGACGCCTAACGAATACAGGAGGCGGGAATGAAAGGCGGGCGGCAGAGGGGATTCATTCCGCTCGGCTTGAAGCTGTTCGCGTCTTATGTGCTGCTTACGATGGTTCCTCTGGCGCTGCTCGGCTGGATCGCGAATTCCATCATGGTCGGCTCCGTCCGCTCCCAGACGGAGAACAACATCCGAGGCACTTTGAGGCAGATGGAGGACAACGTCCGCTACCGGATCGACGATACCGTCCGCATCACCGACATGCTTTACCAGGACAGCATGCTGGTGAGGGCGCTCAAGAGCAAGGAAGAGGGCTGGGCCAACTACGACGCGACCAAGAAGGTGCTGCTGCCGAAATTCTGGGAAGCGATCAATTCTACGGACCGCAGCATGAGAATGTCGGTGTACATCAAGAACGAGGTGTACAACGAGATCTATGATCTGAGCAAGGACGGCGAGGATATTCTCAAGTCCAACAACCGTTCCTTTGAAATCCTTCATCTGTCCCGCATCCAGAAGGAGGAGTGGTACAAGTCCCTTCCGAAGGAGCAGTACGACGTGACGATGAAGTGGGTCCAGATCGGGGACGACGCCAAGTTCGGGAGAATCTCGCTGATCCGCCGGATCGTGGACACCTATACGCCTTCCGATCTGAAGGAGCTCGGCCTCGTCCGGATCAGCGTCTATTTCAACGATTTGTTCGACAGCGTGGACGCCAAGAAAATCATGCCCGGCAGCCGTCTCTATATTGTCGACGAAGACGGCAAGGTGCTGCATGCTTCGGGAAGAGATGTCGATAAAGTCCAAGCGCCTGCCCCTGCGGCGGGAGCGGAGGAAGCCGGCAAAGGCAGCCTGGTCATCCGCGAGCCGTTGCCGGGGCTCCAGTACAGCTTGATCGCGGTCATACCGGAGGAAGTCCTGCAGGCCGATGCCCGCAAGATCACCTGGCTCACCGTGCTCGTCTGCGGCATCAGCATGGTGGCGATCATCGGAGTCGCCCTGTTCGTCACGCGCGCGTTCACGAAGCGGATCGGCAAGGTCATCTCGGTCCTCCAGTCGTTCCGCCGAGGCGATTATCGCCGCCGGATCCAGTACAAGGGCCAGGACGAGTATTCCATGATTGCGGATGCCCTCAACGAGCTCGGCGCACAGACGGACAACCTCATCCAGGAGGTGTACCTGACGAAGCTGCGCAAAAAAGAGGCGGAGCTCGAAACGCTGCAGGCTCAGATCAATCCGCATTTCCTCTACAATACCCTTTCATCGATCAGCAGGCTGGCGAAGTTCGGCGAAGTGGACAAGCAGCATCAGATGATCATGAATCTGGCGCGCTTTTACCGGATGTCGCTCAACGACGGGAAAACCATCATTCCTGCGGCGGACGAGCTCGATCAGATCCAGGCTTACCTGGCCATCCAGCAGGTCAAATACGGCGACCGCGTCGAAGTGAGCTATCAATGGGACGAGCGGCTGCCCGGTTATATGACGATCAAGCTGATTCTCCAGCCGTTCGTGGAAAATGCGCTTGAGCATGCCTGGAAGGGAGACCGGATTCGAATCTCGATATCCGCGGAGCTCAAGCCAGGCATTCATCCCGTCATCGAATTCAAGGTTGCCGACGATGGAATCGGGATGCCCGAAGGCCTGGCGGAGGAGCTGTTCAGGGAAACAGGGCGCAGCCGGCAAGGCTACGGCATCCGCAACGTGCATGAACGGATCCGCCTCTATTATGGAGAGAGCTACGGGATTTCGATCGAAACCGGATTGGAGGGGCAAGGAACGGCGATCCGGATCCGAATTCCGGCACGAAGAAGCCTTGATGCGCCCGATTCTCCGCTGCGGGAGCGGCATGGCTGATGCGCGCGTGGGCATGCCGAGGCGAATCAGGTATACTGGAATCATTCTGCTGTTATCAGGAGGCAAGGAAAGATGAATGAAGAAACGCTTGGATTGTTCCGGACTTTGACGGAGATGCGCGCCGTTCCCGGCCATGAGAAGGAGCTGCGCAAGTATGTGGAAAGCCAGCTGGCCGCTTGCACGGACGAGCTTGTGCGCGACCGCCTGGGCAGCATCTTCGGCGTTTTCCGCGGCGACGAGCAGGGACCGCGGATCATGGTAGCCGGCCATATGGACGAGGTCGGGCTCATGGTCTCGGCCATTACGGACAACGGCATGATCAAGTTCGTCACGCTCGGCGGCTGGAACGCCCAGACGATGCTGGCGCAGCGGATGGAGATCGTGTCCGACAACGGGCCTGTCATCGGGGTCATCGGCTCGACGCCGCCGCATCTGCTGGACGACGCATCCCGCAGCAAGGTCGTCGACGTGAAGTCGATGTTCATCGATATCGGCGCCGACAGCCGGGAGGAAGTATTCTCCTACGGCATCCGGCCCGGACAGGCGATCGTGCCGGTATGTCCGTTCACTCCCATGGCGAATCCCAAAAAGATCATGGCCAAAGCTTGGGACAACCGGTACGGGGTCGGGCTCGCGATCGAGCTTGCCCGCGAGCTGAAGGGCAAGAAGCATCCCAACGTCGTCTATGCCGGAGCGACCGTGCAGGAGGAAGTCGGCCTCAGGGGAGCGCGCACGGCGGCGAATCTCGTTCAGCCCGATCTTTTCCTGGCGCTGGATGCAAGTCCCGCGGCGGATGCGACCGGGGACCGCAATGCGATGGGACAGCTCGGCAAGGGCGCTCTTCTGCGCATTCAGGATCCCGGCATGATCACGCATCGCGGCCTCGCTGAATTCATCCGGGAGACAGCGGAGGACGGCAGCATCAAGTATCAGTATTATTTCTCCCAAGGCGGAACGGATGCGGGGCAGGTCCATCTGTCCGGCATCGGCGTGCCTTCTGCGGTCGTAGGCCTTCCGGCGCGTTACATCCATACGGCGGCATCCATCATGCACATCGATGATTATGCGGCAGCCAAGGAGCTTTTGTTCGCGCTCGTGCAGAAGCTCGACAAGAGCGCTTTTGAATCCATTCTGGATCAATAGTCCCCTATTTCGGAAAGCCATCTCCCTTTGCAGCGGAGATGGCTTTTTTGCTGTCGACAGGACTGGATGATTGGTCGAAAAGGGAAAATAATTCCAATGAAGCGCAATTATTGTTTAACGTATTAATTTTATATTGCGTTAAAGCGTTGCATCAAAAAACAATGAAAATCATAAAAAAGTATTGGAAAAAATAATGGTTTAAAGCTGTCCTCCAGACTAGTTTCGAATGGTAAAAAAATTCCCGTTTTTTGAGACATTTTGTTTGTTTATCCCCTAAAACGCATACTATCTACAATTCTACTTCCCTTTTTAAAGATGCCACGGACCTTACAGCGGCTTGATTGTAAGCGCTACCCCAATAAAAAGAATCTATGAATAAATATGCAGTTAATAAAATTTTAATTATTTTCAGAACAATCTATATTCGGACGTTAAAAACCGTGCTACAATTGGAACCGGAAATGACATGTTTTGGCTAGAGCCAAGGAGGAATGTGGAGTGGCAGGTTCATTCAAGTGGAAAACCTTGCTCGTGGGTGTGTCCGTAATGGGGGTTTTGGTTGCAGGTTGCTCCAGCAACAGCAACAACGGCAGCAACAGCAATTCCGGCGCAAAGACAAATACGCCGGCATCGACAGCACCGGCTGAAAACACGGCTGCGAACGCAGGCGCGACAGATCCGGCCGGTCCTAAAAAGGGCGGCACGCTGACGGTCGGAACGTTCTCGGACATCAACACGACCAACCCGATTTATGTTGCCGACACTTCTTCCGGCGACGCGGCTTACTTTATGTATTCCAACCTTCTGGACTATGACAAGGACGGCAACATCGTAGCAGAGCCTTGGTCCCTGCTCGAAAGCCTTCCGGAAATTTCGGAAGACAGCAAGACTTATACGGTCAAGCTGAAAGCCAACGCGAAATGGAACGACGGTCAGCCGGTAACGGCGGACGACATCGCTTTTACGTTCAACACCATCAAGAATCCAGAAGCTGCTTCCCCTGGCATCAGCTCGTACGACAAGGTGGATAAAGTTGAAGTAATCGATCCGCAAACGGCTAAGATTACCTTGAAATCCGTCTACGCTCCATTCATCAATGTACTGGTCTCCAGCATTGTTCCTTCCCATGTTTTGAAGGACATTCCGCTTAAAGAACTGGAAAAGAACGCATTCGGCACCGATCCTGCCAAAGCTGTGACAAACGGTCCTTGGAAATGGACGGAATGGAAGCAAAAGCAATATCTGAGCTTCGAAAAAGATGCCAACTACTGGGCCAAAGACGTCAATGACGTCAACATCGACAAAGTCGTCTACAAAATCTACGCCGACCAAAACACGAACGTACAAGCCATCATCAAAGGCGATATCGATATGGTCAGCGGCATCCCGGTTACTCAGGTTGAAGCCGTTAAAGCAAAAGGCCTGAACGTGCTGCTTGCTCCAGGCCCGCTGTACGAGTACATGAGCTTCAACTTCAACAAAATGAACTGGGGAGGCAAGGAATCTCCGTTCGCCGGCGAAAAAACCCGACAAGCGATCGCTTACGCTCTGAACCGTCAAGGCATTCTCGACAATGTCCTGAAAGGCACGGGAAAAGCTTTGAATGCACCGTTCCTGCCAGGCACATGGGCTGACCCTGGCGCAGACGCCGTAACCTACAACTACGATGTAGAGAAATCGAAAGCTCTGCTTGCTGAAGATGGCTGGGTTGCAGATCCTAAAACGGGAATTCTGGCTAAAAACGGCCAAAAATTCGAGTTTGAGCTTCAATACAATGCAGGCAACAGCCGCCGTGAAGCTGTTTCTGCCGTCATTCAGGACAACCTGAAGGCTGTAGGAATCGTTGCAACGCCAAAAGCGATTGATTTCTCTTCCTGGATCGAGCAAAACATCAATCCGGGCAAATTCCAGGCGATCCTGCTTTCCTGGTCGCTCAACAGCCCGGATCCGGACGCCGAATCCATCTTCTCGTCCAAATACTTCCCGCCGAACGGCCAAAACTCCGGCTGGTACAACAACCCGACGCTGGACAAGCTGTGGGTTGACGGCTACTCCACGACGGATCAAGAGAAACGTAAAGAAATTTACAAGCAGGTCGCTCAACAAATTTCCACCAACCTTCCTTATGTCTTCTTGTACCAATACGGTACACCTGAAGTTCTTGGACCACGCGTGAAATACGCAGCAGAAGACGCTCCTGTAGCTGCTCTGGCCTATGGTTACTTCTTCGGGATCAACAAATGGTGGGTCGAGGATTCCAAATAAGGCACCGAGGCATTTGTACTGATATATTGAAAGGGGGAAGGCCCTGTCCTTCCTCCTTTCTCCTTTCTCGATTTTTACTATTTGATGGTCAAGGAAGACGGTTTTGCCCTGCGCATAACCGGCCGGTCCTAAGCCCGGATGAACACCGGTTCTGCCCGGCGCAAAGCCGGCAGCTGCCCAGCATTCAGTTTTGATGTTCCAGAGGAGGATTAAATGATGGGCGAGTATCTTGTCCGCCGGATTTTGCAGTCCGTCGTCGTACTGTTTCTGATTTCGGTTTTTACCTTCGGATTAATCCACGCCGCCCCAGGCGGTCCAACCCAGATCTTTTTGTCCCCAGGTTTGTCAGTTGAAGCAGGAAAGATCAAAGCCCATGAACTTGGTCTTGACCAGCCTATTCCTGTCCAGTATTTACAGTGGATGGGCAATATCTTAAGCGGTGATTTGGGCTCCACATTCAAGAATAATATTCCTGTTGGCGACATTCTGTGGCCTACTGTCAAAAACACGCTGATCCTTATGGGAGCAGCTTGGATTCTGACCTTGATTATCGCCATTCCCTGGGGCATCTACAACAGCACCAAGGAATACGGATTATCGGACCAGACCGCATCATTCATCTCTTATACTGGATTCGCGATGCCGGCTTTCTGGTTCGGCATTATTCTGCAGAGCTACTTCTCTTTAAAACTGGATTGGCTCCCTCTTTCCGATATGTATACAATGGGCAAGGAGGGCAACATCTCGGACTTGTTCATGCACTTGATTCTGCCTGTATCGGTGCTCTCTCTCGGCATGCTTGCCGGTTATCTGAAATATGCCCGATCCAGCATGCTTGAGGTTTTGGAGCAGGATTATATCCGTACGGCAAGAGCCAAGGGCGTGAAGGAGAACAAGGTTGTTTTCAGGCATGCTTTGCGCAATGCGCTTATTCCGCTCATTACCCTGTTCGGCCTTGATTTGCCGATCCTAGTCGGCGGCGCAGCCTTGACGGAAGCCGTCTTCAACTGGCCGGGCATGGGACGTTTATTCGTCGAAATGGCCAACTCCCGTGAATACTCCGTTTTGATGGCCATTACGCTTCTGGGCGCCGTCTTTGTCGTCGTCGGCAATTTGATTGCAGACATCTTGTATGCCGTTGTCGATCCGCGAGTTCAACTGAGCAAAGGAGGCAAGTCCTAATGAGCGCCAATCTGCAGCCAACCAGCCATCCAAGCGTACCTGTTCAGACCGGCGCTGCCCCCAATGCGGAAAAGCCGATTGGACCTTGGAGACAGACATGGAACAAGTTCAAGCGCAATCCCTTTGCCATGACAGGACTTGCCATCTTGCTGATTTTTGTATTGTCTGCCATTCTGGCGCCCTACATCGCTCCTTATGATCCCGCCAAGCAAGATTTGATGAATTCCAATTTGAAGCCGTTTACCGGAAACCATTTCTTGGGGACGGACGAATTGGGCAGGGATATATTCTCCCGCATTGTCTTTAGCGGACGAGTCTCCTTAACAGTTGGTTTTTCCGTTGCCGCGGTGTCTGTTCTGATCGGATCGTTGATTGGAGCCATATCCGGTTACTTCGGCGGTTGGATTGATATTATCTTTATGCGTTTGATCGATGTGATGATATCAATTCCGACGTTGTTCCTGAACATACTGATTGGAGCCATTTTCGGCACAAAATTCATTTATATTATTCTCATCCTCTCGTTTACGAGCTGGATGGGAGTGGCGCGTCTTGTACGAGGGAATTTCCTGCAGCTGCGCGAAATGCAGTATGTGGAAGCAGCCAAAGCGATCGGCGTCTCCAGCTGGGGCATCATCTTCCGCCATCTGCTGCGCAATGCTAGCTTCCCCATTATTGTCAATGCGACTTTAATGGTGGGCGGGGCCATTCTGGCGGAGTCGGGCCTTTCCTACCTGGGGCTCGGAATTCAAATGCCGCAAACGAGCTGGGGCCAAATGCTCAGCAATGCTCAAGAATTCATGCTTATTGATCCCATCCAAGGCGTATATCCAGGCCTTTGCATCTTTTTAGTCGTACTGTCGGTCAACTTCATCGGAGACGGCATCCGCGATGCGCTGGATCCTCGTCAAAAAATGCATCTTTCTCCAAGGAGGCTGGAAAAATGGCGCGCAAAATTCTCGAAGTCAACGAAATGAGTGCCGGCTTCTTCGTGAACAAGGAGATCTTGAAGGCTACCGACCGGATTTCGTTCAGCGTGGAAGAAGGCCAGACTCTATGCATCGTAGGAGAGAGCGGCAGCGGCAAGAGCGTCACCTCTCTCGCCGTCATGCGTATCATCGATTACGCGGGAGGCATGATTCTCGAAGGCGACATCAAATTCAACGGTGAAGTTCTTTCGGAAAAGGATCAGGATGAAATGCGCAGTATCCGGGGCAACCAGATCGCGATGATCTTCCAGGATCCGATGTCTTCGCTCAATCCCGTATTCACGGTTGGAGAGCAGATAGCCGAGAGCCTTCGTCTCCATCAAAGGAAAAGCCCGAAGGACGCTATGAAGATGGCCATTGATCTGCTTCGCGAGGTCGGCATTCCATCTCCGGAGGTTCGCGCCCGCCAGTATCCGCATGAGCTGTCCGGCGGCATGTGCCAGCGCGTCGTCATCGCGATCGCACTCGCCTGCCGGCCGGAGCTGCTCATTGCGGACGAGCCGACAACGGCGCTCGAC
The DNA here is from genome assembly GCF_004000905.1 of Paenibacillus humicus NBRC 102415. Classification (GTDB taxonomy): domain Bacteria; phylum Bacillota; class Bacilli; order Paenibacillales; family Paenibacillaceae; genus Paenibacillus_O; species Paenibacillus_O humicus. Next base: position 21,940 of record NZ_BIMD01000041.1, on the reverse strand, counting down.
GTAACCGTTCAGGCGCAAATCCTCGATCTCCTGCAGCAGCTGCAGAGGGAAACGGGAATGTCGATTGTCCTCATTACTCATGATATGGGCGTAGCGGCAGAGGTTGCTGACCGGATCGTCGTCATGTATGCCGGGGGAATCATGGAAGAAGGCTCTGTCGAGGAGATTTTCAGCAAGCCGAGCCATCCGTATACGGTCGGGCTGCTGAAGTCGATTCCTGGTTTTGAAGCCAAGACGGAAGAAGACCTTTACACGATCAAAGGCAATATTCCGCGAATCAATCAGCTTCCGGGAGGCTGCCGCTTCCACCCGCGCTGCCCGCATGCGATGGATATTTGCCGCCGCGAAGAGCCGGGATTCTTCCAGCTTGGCAATGATCACAAAGCAGCGTGCTGGCTGTTCGAGGAGCATTCCGATGAGTCTCCGCTATCCCCAAGGATCAACATTGGCAGTCAAGGGGAGGTAACGGTATGAGCAGGCAGCTGTCCAACGAAACTTTGATTGAAGTCAAACATATCAAGAAGTACTTCCCGATCAAGAAGGGCTTGCTCAGCCGAGTCGTGGGCCAGGTCAAAGCCGTGGACGATATTTCCCTGGAAATCAAAAAAGGGGAGACATTCGGCCTTGTCGGCGAATCCGGCTGCGGCAAGTCGACGCTTGGACGTGTAATCCTGCGGCTGCAAAGCGCCACGGAAGGCCAAGTGGTCTACAACGGCGAGGACATCCACTCGCTTGGCTCCGGCAAGCTTCGCGATCTCCGTCAAGATCTTCAAATCATCTTCCAGGATCCGTTCGGATCGCTGAACCCCCGCTTCCGCGTCAGCGACGTCATCGGCGAACCGCTCAAGGTGCATACGAATATGTCTGGAAAAGATATCGACGCTCGTGTCGTCGAGCTGATGGAGCTAGTCGGCCTTGACGCTTCCCGCCGCAACCGCTATCCGCATGAGTTCTCCGGCGGCCAGCGGCAGCGGATCGGCATCGCGCGTGCGATCGCGCTCAATCCGAAGTTCATCGTCGCGGACGAAGCCGTCAGCGCCCTGGACGTGTCCGTCCAGTCCCAGGTGCTCAACCTGCTGGCGAAGCTGCAGCGTGAGCTTGGTCTGACCTTCCTGTTCATCGCTCACGGCCTCAACGTCGTCCGCCACATCTCGGATCGCGTCGGCGTCATGTATCTCGGCAAGCTGGCAGAAGTCGGCCCGACGGAGGAGCTGTACAACAAGCCGCTGCATCCGTATTCCGCAGCGCTGCTGTCCTCCATTCCGAAGCCGAATCCGGCTCTCAAGCGCGAGCGCATCATTCTCAAGGGCGATGTGCCTTCGCCGGCGAACCCTCCATCGGGCTGCCGCTTCCATCCGCGCTGTCCGCTCGCGCAGGATCGCTGCAAGGCGGAAGAGCCGCTGCTTCGCGAGGTGCTGCCTGGCCGTCAAGTCGCTTGCCACTTCCCGCTTCTTGAGGAAGGCGATCTGCAGCGCATGGCTTCGGGACGTTTGGGATAATAGATTTCACAATGAAATAGAGAAGAAGCCCCCTGACGGGGGGCTTCTTTTCGTTTTAGGATGTTGTCTGCCAATTGGAATTTGCAGAGTTGGTTTTTACTCTTTAGAGTGCGTGAGCCCAGAAGGGGGGGGGATTCAATAACGGGTGAAGTTTTGTACAAGCGTGAACGTAAGTTAAATCTTGGTTGTCTTAATATGGAACCCGGTTAGCTGCAGTCATGCAAAAATCAAAATATCCTGCCCTCCGTTAGGACAAGATCCGCCATTCCGGGAGAATAAGCCGGCTCGGCCGTCATACAATGGGACTAAGGATACATCATGCGGACACATCTGGGGAGGGAGCGGGAATGAGGACCGGGATGAGCATGGAATCGATCTTCTCCACGGCAGGAACGGCATTCACGATTCTGATTGCGGTCATTGCGGTGATCATCGGTGCGGGCCTCTGGAAATCCTACTCGGGCTGGAGCCGCAACAACGGCCAGCCTCAGCTGTCGGTGAAGGCGGCCGTGGTCAGCAAGCGATCCCGGGTCCGCAGCCAGCAGCCCTATGAGGAAGGCTCGCATCAGCAGACGCTGACCGATTATTTTGCGACTTTCGAAGTCGAAAGCGGAGATCGGATGGAATTCTCGGTCACAGGCCGGGATTTCGGCCTGCTGGCTGAAGGGGATACCGGCAAGCTCACCTTCCGCGGCTCCCGCTACCAAGGGTTTGAAAGAGACAATAATCGCGTCATCCAATTCGGATGATACTTCATCTGCAAATACCAGCCGGAATCTCCCTCATGGAGCATTCCGGTTTATTTGATTTAAATTTAGCTGGCTAGATTGGAAACATGTTCATTAAGCAGATGAATAGAAGCGCTGTCTCAAGCAGAAATAAGCTGCCATCCTAGAACAGGATAGCAGCTTGAGTGAACAAAATGGCCGATCATTGCCTATTCATCCTAATTAGACATCATCTTTAACGGAAAGATAAATCGAACCATTTGAACCATCGGACGTGGTGTATTTGAACGTCCAGGTGCCGACTTGTCCTTTTCCCCACGTGGGTTCACTTGTCACAGCTTCACCTGGCTGCAAGGTCCGATCCAGCCAATTCACATTCTGGGGACTGACAAGATACAATTTTACGGGTTTTGCGGAATCGTTTCGAACGTATATTCTTACCGCAGTATCAACGGTTTTGCTGAAATGAAACGATGTCGATCCTTGGCCTCCGTTAATGGTATAATTTCCAGCATTCACAAGAGTTTGCTGAGGAGTAATTTCGGATGGGGATCCAAGATGGAGAAGGGAAGATGATTGGGCTCCTTGGGCAGGAAGAGCACTAGCTGGGGAACCAGCAAGCAGGGCGGCTGAAATCACAGACGATGCTAAAACAAACGAAAGCTTTTTCATGTTTTTTCCTCCTTAGGATATTTTTAATACATACAAATAATAACATTAAATAAGGTTTAAATCCATTTTATTTAAATTAAAAAATATTAATGTTTCAAAAAAAATACGATTTATTTATTTGATACTTTTCTTTATATGTGGGAAAACTGAAGGAAAGAAATACTTTTTAAGTAATCTAAAGAAATATTTGAGTATTCGAGCTCCGAGAGGATGGAGAAAAAGGAAAGAGGCTCTATGCAAGCAGTTACTCCGTATAGAGGCCATCAACAAAAAAAGGATTCCGGAGACTGGAATCCCTGTTTAAGCTTTGAATAGATAATGGAAAGCTGCTCGGCCCGTAATCTAGAAGAAGCCTCTTGCATTCATGACTGGAGAGGAAGAGACAGGATTTTAAAACAGAAGTTCAATAAACTCATCCAAGCTGACGGGGCCTAAATAAGGTGTCAAAGCGGTATCCGACAACGCCTCGCGGACGGACTGCTGATCATAGCGCACTCCTGCAAGCAGCTCTTCAAGCTCGGCAACTTCGCCGGTTCCAAAAAAATCTCCGTAGATGGAAGCCTGTTCAATACGTCCGGCCTCGACATTCAGCCGTACATCAAAGGTTCCCGCTGATAGCCTCTTCACCTGACGCAAGTTGAATGCCGGAGAACGCCCGTAGTTCCACTCCCAGTTGCGATAGCGCTCCTCCGAGATTTTGCGGACGCCTTCCCAGTCCGCTTCCGTCAGCTCGTAGGCTTCGACGGGGTGGCCATCGTATAAAGTCTCAAGCAAATAGGAACGGAACTGCTCCACCGTCATCGGCTTCTGCAGAAACTCAGAAATGTTGGCGACACGGCTGCGAATGGATTTTGTCGACTTGGACTTGAACTTCTCCGGATTGGCTTTGAGCGCCGATGCGACATGTGTGATGTCGGATTGGAACAACAACGTGCCGTGAGTGAACATACGGCCGCGTGTCGCGAACTGGGCGTTGCCCGATATTTTGCGTTCGCCGACCTGGATGTCATTCCGTCCGCTTAGCTCGGCTTCTACGCCTAACGAGCGAAGCGCTTGAATGACCGGTTCCGTGAATTTGCGGTAGTTGCGGAAGGATTCGCCATCATCCTTGGTGATGAAGCTGTAATTCAAGTTGCCGTGATCATGATAGACGGCCCCGCCACCGGATAGCCGGCGTACGACATGAATATTCTGTTCCTTGACATAGTCTTCGTTGATTTCCTCCAGCGTATTCTGGTTTTTCCCAATGATGATGGACGGTTCGTTGATGTAAAACAGCAGATAATCCTCATCAGCGGGAAGATGGCGAAGAATATATTCTTCGAGAGCCAGATTAAGGGATGGATCATGCATGTCCCGGTTGTCGACAAACAGCATTGGCGCTTCCTCCTCGAGTTCTGTACGGATTGTACGGATGTTGATTCCACTGTACCATAACGGAGCTCAATGCAAAAATGCCGCCTGCTGGGGCAGGCGGCATTGGCATGGTAGAGATCAATAAAGGGAAATCGTAAGCGTGTCTTTTTCATTGATCGTATGGAGAGTAGCTTCGCTTCCCGAGATTTCGACGCTGATCAGGGAACGGATGGAGCCTTTGAGAGCATTTTTGCCTGTGGACAGCTTGCGGTTCAATACCTCGCCTAACTTATCCAGTGCTTTTTTATTGTTTTGTTCGGCGATATATACAGGAATCTTCTTGTTTTGGAAGGAAATCAGAGTTCTCATGTTCTTATCACTCCAATCAATTCGAATGGTTGAGTATATTGTACCCAATCAAGATTAATAGATTCTTAAAAAAGGGTTATGAATTCGTTACAATTAGCCCGGAATCAAGCTTTTCCGTTCTTAAATCGCATGCAATCTAATCCTTTAGTAAAGTAAGTATAATCATTGAGTGTGTCGGATGCAACCCATAGCCCAAAATTTCATGACTAAAAAAGGTTCCGTGTTAAACGTTCTTCATGTGCTTGCGCATTCCTGCCTGTGGAAACGAGGAAGTAGACATATCTTTTCCCCGATAATCTGACAGAATATTGTCGAGTGTGACGGCATCATCCATACGGTCCGTCGGGCGAAGGCAAGTACTTGCTGTCCGAATCGGGAGATTGAAAACCATATATATAGGAAGAGAAGGAATGAACCTGACGGTCTTCTTGCGCATGAGACCGCGTATCGACATCGAACAGCCCGCAGCCCTATCATCATTCTGCTGAAACGCCTCATTCCGCTTGGATGCTCTTCGCCAAGGCTATGCCTGAATCCATTCATTTCTCCGTTCAAGGAGCGGAAGAAAACGATCGATCTTGACTTGACTGGATAAAGATACATGGGATACTCTTCTAGGTATCACTACCTTCTCTAACGATAGGCATTCAACGGCAAATGGGAGAATGCCCTTTTGGTTGTAGAGGTCATCTCTAGAACCGATGTCATCGCTTGCTTCTATATAGAGACGTACAAGGATTGGAAGGATTACGATGGGAATGTTAATGAAATACGCCTTGACCGGCGTATTGAATACAGTTCTGGATTATGCGATTTTCGGCCTTTTGAACGCGGTTTTTGGAGTCCACTATTTGATCGCGCAGACGATCAGCTACGGGGTCGCCACAATCAACAGCTATCTGGTCAACCGGAGCTGGACGTTCAGAAGCTCGGAGCCGGGACGCAAAGGCGAATGGCTCCGGTTTTTGGCCGTGAACCTGTTCACATTCGGAATTTCGACTGCTGTACTGGCTGTTTTTCACGGCGGGTTGGGATGGAATACGCTGATTGCGAAAGGAATTGCCGTCGTCGTTGCGACCGGAGCCGGATTTGCCGCCAATAAATATTGGGTATTTCGCGTCAAGAAAGTATCTCCGGACGTGACCAAAGTCTCGAATTCTGTCGAATCGGGTCTGGAAAAACCTTGAACGCCACCATCATCTCTTCCTCTCGTTCCTAAGTCCCTGAATGCGGCCGTCTGTTATAGGACTACTGCCGGGGCGCCGAAACAAGAAGGGACAGACGACAGAACAGGAAAACCGCTCAAGAGAGCGGTTTTTTGTTCTTTCACGGACCTGGAAGCGACTGCGACAATAGTCTGCTTCATGGAAGCCTTGCGGAAGCTTCCATCGAAGATGACGATAACGCATACATTTCCATGAAAACGTGAACAAGTCTGAATATTCCTGCGCTATAATGCATGAAAACTAGGAGCAGGGTACTTGAAAACAGGACCTGAAAATGAACAGGAAAGACTAATCCAAACACATCTTTCTTCCCTCTAGCTTTTGCGACGAACTGTGTCATAATCGAACCAACAAGCTGAATAGCAGCGAATCTGCTGTGAGGCTGACTGCAATCCCCTGGCAGCCCGTGTCTGAAAATACCGAATGCTGAAGCTTTGATCTGACAACAGACGCGCTTTTCATCCATGCATGGCGAGCATCGATGGAAGCGACGATACAGGGAGGGACAAAGGGATGGCGGTCCGCAAACTATCGCTTGTCACGGAATACGAGGGACTGAACGAGCAAATCCAGAGAACAAGGGAGAGCCTGCAGGCATTTATGGAGATGGAGCAGAAAAAGCTGAAATTGCGCCAATTCCTTCAAGTACTCGCGGAGGATGAAAGCCTCGGCTCCGCCAATCAGGCCGATTCGCTTGCCGAGCTGCTGTATGTGACGGAATATCCGCTCCGCCGTGAATTCGTGTTCGATTACAAGAAGAACCGCTACGTGCCGGGAAGCCAGAAACCGCGCATCGATCTGGCTGAGCTTCTGACGCTTCTTCTGGACAAGAAGGGCATCGATAAAAGCTTCGAGGATCTGATGGAGCATATTCTCCGCGGCGGAAGCCTGGATGATTTCCTGGAGAGAAACTAACAAGCCGTCATAAGATAGAAGAAGCCAATGGGAATTGCGCTCTTTTTTTTCTCAAGAAGTTCTCGAAATGAATAATTAAAGAAAATTAATAATTCAAATAGGAGCCTGTTCTCATATATTCAACCATTTTTTACTGGAGGGAACATCTTGGAAATCAAACATTATGCCTACATCATCCGCAAGCGGCTATGGCTGATCGCAGCCATCGTCATCGTGAGCTGCTCGCTGGCCGCAACCTACTCCTATTGGTACGCCAAACCCCAATACGAGGCGTCGGCCAAGCTGCTCGTCGGACAGGTCAAGGACGGCGGCGGTTTGATGTCCAGCATCGACCTCAGCATGATCAACAGCAATATCCAGCTGATCAAAACCTACAAGGAAATCATCAAGACGCCGCGCATCATGCAGATCGTCGCCGAACAATATCCGCAGCTCCATCAAAGCGCCGGCGAGCTCGCCGGGAAGGTGACGGTGACATCCGTCAACGACACCCAGGTCATGTCGGTTACCGCCAGAGACGAGTCGTTCGCCGGGGCGGCGAATATTGTGAATGCCGTCTCCCTCGTCTTCTCCAAGGAAATTCCCAAGCTGCTGCAGGTCGACAACGTCTCGATTCTGAATCAAGCCGATCCTGCTGCCGGGGCCGCGCCGGTCGCTCCAAACGCCAAGCTGAATATCGTCACGGCGTTCGCCCTTTCGCTGCTGGCGGGTCTGGGGCTGGCGTTCCTGCTTGAGTATCTCGACGATACGATCAAGTCGGAAGAAGATGTCCGCGACGCCCTTGGACTTCCGGTGCTTACGGCGATTCCGAAATTCAAGGAGAGAGAGGCGACCGCCAAGGGCGGCAGCAATCTGAACAATACGGAAACGATACCGGCTTCCGGCCATGTGGGGAGGAAAAGCAATGTCTCGCTTGACGCGTAATTGGACGCTCATAACGGCAAGCAATCCGAAGTCGCCGATCTCGGAATCATACCGGATGCTCCGTACCGGGGTGGACTACGCCGGAGTCGACGATCCGGTCGACCTGCTGATGGTCACCTCTTGCCGGGCAGGAGAAGGCAAAAGCACGACTTCGGCCAACATGGCCGTCACCTTTGCCCAGGCGGGGCAAAAAGTGCTGCTGATCGATGCGGATATGCGGAAACCTTCTCAGCATCATATCTTTTCCCTCAGCAACCGGGGAGGACTCACCGGAGTGCTGCAAGGACGCAGCACGCTCGAGCAGGGGGTTCAAGCTGCGGAGGTGGACAATCTCGATATTTTGACAGCGGGGCCGACTCCCCCCAACCCTTCGGAGATGCTCGGGTCGAGAGCGATGGCCGCGCTGCTGGAGCTGGCCAAGGAGCAGTACGATCAGGTCATTGTCGACACGCCTCCTATTCTGGCTGTGACGGATGCCCATATCGTAGCCGGCAAGTGCGACGGCGTCGTGCTCGTCATCGATTCCGGCAAAGTGAAGAGCGATACGGCGCGGAAAGCGAAGGAAACGCTTGAAAACGCCGGGTCGCGGATGCTCGGAGTCGTTCTCAACAATGTCGACCGGGACGGCAACAGCGGCTACTACTATTACTACTACGGCGGCGAGGAGCAGGCTTGAGCACGGAATGGACGGATTTTTCCCGCAAGCGGAAATTGAGCCGCCTCCAGCCGTGAGGATTGGCCGGCAAGCCGGGCGAGGCGGTTCGAATCAGCCCAGGTAATGTCTCCTGCACCTCTATCACCGGAGGCACTCGGTCATGCTGTGGGCCAGCGGCCTTAGACGTTCATCGTCGAGGGCATGACGTGAGGCGGGGTTCGATGCCCCCTGTGTTGGTTTGGAGATTTTCCGGTGAGGTTTCACCGGTGCTTTTGAGAATCGGAGCTGTGCGAGAAATGAGCGCGGCGGACATAAACTTGTTTCGGCGTAGGAAATGAGCAGGCGGAATGGCCATGTAGAGTTTTTTGGAACAGTTGATAGCGGACGATGCGCAGGTTTTTGCGACTGCTGATAGCGGAAGGGGCGGAATCGTTCTGGAGAAGCGTGAGCGTTCGCCTTTGAAGACCGGATTCCCCCAAAAGAAGTTCATGAAATCCGGGCTTCAACAGCGATCGGAAGAACGATCCGTACCTGCAGCGGTTTTGCTGCAATGTGCATCAGCTGCAGCAAATCGAGCGTTATGGGCGGTATTTGAGCAAATGAAACCATTCCAAATAGATAGGGTGAGCGTCATGCAAAAAGTGAGAAAAGCGATTATTCCCGCCGCCGGCTTAGGAACGCGATTTTTGCCGGCAACCAAAGCGATGCCGAAGGAAATGCTCCCGATCGTAGACAAGCCGACGATCCAGTACATCGTCGAGGAAGCGATCGAGTCCGGCATCGAGGACATTATCGTCGTCACCGGCAAGGGCAAACGGGCGATCGAGGACCACTTCGACATCGCTTTCGAATTGGAGCATACGCTTCAGGAGAAAGGCAAGCTGGACATTTTGGAGAAGGTCCGCCGCTCATCCAACGTCGAGATCCACTATATCCGGCAAAAAGAAGCCAAAGGGCTTGGCCATGCGGTCTGGTGCGCCCGCAACTTCATCGGCAACGAGCCGTTCGCGGTTCTGCTCGGGGACGACATCGTGCAATCGGATGTCCCTTGCACGCGGCAACTGATCGAGCAGTATGACCAGACCGGGAAATCGGTCATCGGTGTCCAGACCGTAGGCGTCGAACAGACTCATCGCTACGGCATCGTCGATCCGATCGGCAATCTGGATCACCCGCTCAGCAGGCTGCATGGCGTCAATCGGTTCGTGGAAAAGCCGGCTCCGGGAGAAGCGCCGTCCAATCTGGCCATCATGGGCCGATATGTGCTGACGCCGGAAATTTTCGAATTTCTCGGCAGGCATGAGACGGGAGCGGGAGGAGAAATCCAGCTCACGGACGCGATCCAGCGGCTCAACGAGCATCAGGGCGTGTATGCCTATGATTTCGAAGGGATCCGTTATGATGTCGGCGAGAAGCTCGGGTTTATTCTTACGACGCTGGAGTTCGCAATTCGCAACCCTGAGCTTCGTCATCCTCTGCTTACCGAGATGGGCGAAATGCTGGAGCGGGAGCTGGGCAGGGGGCTGCTGGCGGCACGCGGCGAATAGGCTGCCGGGGAGCTGGAGGACCATACGGAAACGGAGTTGGAAGCATGAAGGTAACGGTCGCAATCTGTACGCATAACCGCGCCGCAGACACGAAGGAAGCGGTATGGAGCGTGCTCGGGCAGCAGTTCGATTCCAATCAGTACGAGGTGCTCGTCGTGGACAACAAGTCGACGGACGGCACATGGGAGACGATGCTCGAGCTGCAGCGCACGCCTGGCGTCGGACCGGAGCGGGTGCGCTGCGTACGGGAGGAGACGCTCGGCTTGTCGGCGGCGAGAAACCGGGCCATCAGAGAAGCGAGAGGTCAATACATCCTCTTCCTGGACGACGACGCCGTGGCGAAGCCAGGCTGGATGGGAGCGATCATCGACGTGTTCGAGCGGGATGCCGGCATCGGATGCGTAGGCGGCAAGATCGACCCGGTATGGGAAGGCGGCGAGCCGGCTTGGCTGCCGGACATGTTCAAGACGCTGTACACGGTGCTGGATTACGCGCCGGGCGTCACGGAGATGGAAGCTCCGCGGATTCCATTCGGGGCGAACGTCGCTTTCCGGGCGGACGTATTCAAGCGCCATGCCCCGTTCCGCGAGGATCTCGGCCGTGTCGGCAGCAATCTGCTGTCGAGCGAGGAGAGCGAGCTCATCGACCGGATCCGGGCGACGCATAAAGTGTGCTACACCCCGCATGCCGTCGTCGACCATAAAATCGCCAAAAGCCGCATCAGCCGCAAATGGTTTCTGCGCCGGGTATATTGGCAGGGCATAAGCGATGCCGCCCGCAAGCAGCGCGGCCCCGGATATCTCCTCAAGCAGGCGGTGAAGGTGCCGGTATCGGCACTTCTGCTGCCGTTCGCCTTGGCTGATCGCCGCAAAGCGATCGTCCAGCTGCGCCGCATCCAGTACAGCAATGGCTATATCGCCGGCTGCCTCGGATTGTACAAGTAATCGGAAAGGCTTTCTCTTTTTTTACCCTGGAGGTCGCGTTATGAATAATAAAATGAAAAAAATGAGAGGCGTCGATCTGTGAGCGCGGGCATCGCCGAGGAGGCTTCCGTCCCGAACGGAAGGCTGGCCAAGGCGCTGCGCCAGCTGAGAGGCAACGGAATGGCGGCGACGATCGCCAGGACGAGCGGCACGAACATGCTGATCATGCTGCTCGGCACGCTGACCTCGATCCTGACCGCCCGGATGTTCGGGGTGACGGGGAAAGGGGAGCTGGCCGCCATCCTGTTCTGGCCCGCCTTTCTGGCGGGACTGACCGGTTTCGGCTTGCCGACGGCGCTGATCTATCAGGTCAAGCGGGGCGCATCGATGGCGGGCAGCCTGGCGGTCAGCCTGGCGGTGCTCCTGCCGGCGAGCCTCCTTACCGGAGCGGTCGCCTGGATCGGCCTTCCCCATTGGATGGACGGATACAGTCCGGAAGCAGTCGCTTCCGCCAGGCTGTACACGGTGATCGCCGTGCCGATGGCGCTGGCCGTCAATCTGATCGCCGCCGCGGCGCAAAGCGCGGGCCGCTTCCAGGTGTACAACGGCATTCGGCTGTATGTGCCGCTGCTCAATCTGGCCGGGCTGGCCGTCCTGTGGGCGGCAGGCAGGCTGACGGTGCCTTCGGCCGTCATCGTCTATCTCGTCACGACGGCGGCCGTCATCGCGCTGGCTGCGATGGGCATGCGCCGCGAATTCGCCGCGATGAGCTGGAGACAGGCGTGGAACCGGAAAGTCGCCGCTCCGCTGCTGTCGTACGGCAGCCGGGTGTTCGGCACGGACCTGCTCGGCACGCTGTACGGCCAATTCGACAAGCTCATCATCCTCTCGCTGCTCACGCCCCGGGATTTCGGGCTGTACTCGGTCGTATACGCCCTCTCCCGGATGTTCAACGTCGTGCAGACGGCGATTACGAGCGTTGTGTTTCCCAAAGTAACGGGCGAGGGCCGGGAAGCGGTCATCTCCACCGTCAGCCGGGCGTTCCGGCTGTCGATGCTGCTGATGCTGGCAGCAGTCGTGCCCGCGATGCTGATCGGAAGCAGGCTGATCGGGCTTGTATTCGGCCCTGTATTCCTGGAAGCGAGCGGAACGTTCTATCTGCTGTCGATCGAATGCATCATCGGCGGGGGATCGTGGATTCTCGCCTCGGCTTTCAATGCGATGGGGCGTCCCGGGATGGTGCTGATCCGCCAGATCATCGCTCTTGCGGCAACGGTGGCGCTGTTCTTCGTCCTGACGCCGCTGATGGGGCTTGAGGGACTTGCGCTGGCGCTGCTCTGCGGAGCGCTGATCCGCATGGCGGTGTCCATCGCCTCGATGCGGCTGCTGTTCGGCGTTCCTCTGCGCCGCATCCTGTACGACCGCGAGGACTTCCGGTTCCTCCTGAACCGGATCCAGTCAAGAAGAATGGCGGCTGCGGCCGCCGGAGGAGGAACGAGAAAGGCATGAACAAGCTTGAATCCTATTCGATGGAGCAGCTGAAGGAGCGCCTCTCGCTTATTACGAGAAGCATTCCAAAAGGCTCTGAAATCATCTATATCGACTATCCCGTGCACAGCAACGGCGGGGACATCCTCATCATGAAGGGCACCGAGGCGTTCTTCAAGGCTTACGGCATCCGCGTCCGCGCCCGCTACAGCGTGCTGGACTTCCCGGACGGGCTCAAGGTTCCGCCGAGCTGCATCCTCGTGCTGCACGGAGGAGGCAACTTCGGGGATCTCTATACGAAGCATCAGCTGCTGCGGGAAAAGATCGTGGAGCAGTACCCGGGACATCGGATCGTCATGCTGCCGCAGACGATCTTCTACAAGAGCGAGCTGAACTTCGGCCGGACCGCGGCCGTGTTCAACCGGCACCGGGACCTGCATCTGTACGTGCGGGACACGCTCAGCTACGAGATGGCCCGCAAGAAGTTCAAAAACATCAAGGTGTTCATGTCCCCGGACATGGCCCACCAGCTGTATCCGATCGCCTCATCCTCGCCTCTGGCGGGCGAGACGCTGTTCTTTCTCCGGAACGACATCGAGAAGACGCCTCATCAGGAGCGGCTTGAGCGGTCGGGAGGAGCAAGCAGCGCGGCCAAAGACTGGACAAGCCTCTATACGGCGGCAGAGCGCAAGGCGCTTGTCGTCATGATGAAGCTCTATCGGCTTCCTGGAGCGCGGGGGCCGCTGCAGCGGATCTGGTACCGGTACTCCCAGTTCCTCGTGAACAAGGCGATCCGCGAATTCGGCGCCTACGGCAGCATAGTCACTTCAAGGCTGCACGGCCATATTCTCGCCTGCCTGATGGACAAGCCGAGCGTCCTGCTCGACAATTCCTACGGCAAAAATACGAGCTATTACAATGCCTGGACGAATCGGGTGCCCGGAGCCGAGCTGTCGGCGGAAACCCTGGCCAACTAGAAGCGTCTTCGGCAGCCTTAATCCAAATGAGCGGAGGATGATTTCACTTGGCATTTCACGACAGAAGCGAGGAAGCGGTCGGCGGGGGCTGTCCGGCGCAAGCGCGGCAGCTGGCGATCTACGAGCAGCTTAAGCGGTCGGTCGACATCGGCTGCTCGCTGGCCGGCCTGCTGCTGCTGAGCCCGGTATTCGTCCTGATCGGGCTGCTGATCAAACTGGAGGATCCCCGCGGCACGGTGTTCTTCTACCAGACCCGCGTCGGCAAGGACGGCAAGCCGTTCCGCATGTACAAGTTCCGCTCCATGGTATCGAATGCGGAAGAGAAGCTGAAGGAGCTGATGGCGCAGAACGAGGTGCAGGGGGCGATGTTCAAGATGAAGAACGATCCCCGCGTCACCCGCGTCGGCCGCTTCATCCGCAAGACGAGCATCGACGAGCTTCCCCAGCTGGTGAACGTGCTGCTCGGGAACATGTCCCTCGTCGGCCCAAGGCCGCCGCTGCCGCGCGAGGTGGCGGAATACACGCCGTACGACCGGCAGCGCCTGGACGTCACGCCAGGCTGCACCGGCTTGTGGCAGGTCAGCGGACGCAGCAGCCTGAGCTTCGAGCAGATGGTGGAGCTGGACCTGCGCTATGTGCGGGAACGCTCTCTCGGCATGGATTTCCGGATTCTGCTGCGGACGGTGAAGGTGCTGGCGGGCAGCAAGGACGCTTTCTAAACAACCCCTACTGGAGGAGAACGGATATGGACAAGCAAGCAGCGATATACGTAGCGGGCCATCGCGGCCTGGCGGGATCCGCCATCTGGCGGGCGCTGGAGGCGAAGGGCTATCGCAATCTGATCGGCCGCACGAGCCGCGAGCTCGATCTCCGCGATCCGATTCAAGTGGAAGCCTTCTTCGGCAGCCAGGCGATCGAGTATGTGTTTCTCGCCGCTGCCAAGGTCGGCGGCATCGTCGCCAACAACGATTTTTGCGGGGACTTCATCCGCGACAACCTGATGATCCAGACGAATGTCATCGAGGCTTCGCGCCGGCATGGCATCAAGAAGCTGCTGTTCCTCGGCTCGACCTGCATCTATCCGAAGCTGGCGCCTCAGCCGCTTCAGGAGGACAGCCTGCTGCGCGGCGATCTGGAGCCGACGAACGAGGCTTACGCGATCGCCAAGATCGCCGGCATCAAGATGTGCCAGGCGTACAACCGCCAGTACGGCACGAAATTCATTTCCGCGATGCCGACCAATCTGTACGGGCCGAACGACAACTTCGACCTCGAAACGTCGCATGTGCTCCCGGCCTTGCTGCGCAAAATCCATGAGGCGAAGGAGACGGGCTCTGCGGAGGTGGAGATCTGGGGAACGGGTACGCCGCGCCGGGAATTCCTCCATTCGGACGATCTCGCCGACGCCTGCATCTTCCTGATGGAGAATTACGAAGGCGACGACATCGTGAACGTCGGCGTCGGGGACGACATCAGCATCCGCGAGCTGGCGGAGATGATCGCTTCGGTCGTCGGTTTTGAAGGCCGGCTGGCATTCAATTCCTCGCGGCCGGACGGGACGCCGCGCAAGCTGGTCGACACGGGCCGCATCAACCGCCTCGGCTGGAGCGCGGGAACGCCGCTGCCGGAAGGCATCCGCAAGGTCTATGCCGCTTACCGCCAAGCGGAGCCGGCGCTGGGCTGACCGCCGAGGCGCCCAGCCGCACGGCCCGCCGCGGACTCGGGAGCCTGGCGTCCAGGAAGTCTGATTCAACATCGGGAGTGGAAGCAGCATCACCGCCGCACAGAAGCGCGAGAGAAGCGCATGGCGGTGCGAACAGGCATGAACCGTACTGTCGCCGTCCGGAATGGACGGCTCAATCTAACAACCTATTGGGGGATGCGGAAGATGAAGAGAGCGCTAATTACAGGAGTAACCGGTCAAGACGGATCGTACCTGGCGGAGTTCCTGCTGTCCAAGGGCTACAAGGTGTACGGCATGCGCCGCCGCACGAGCACGCCCAATTACGAGAACGTGGAGCGGATCAAGAACAGCATCACGTGGCTGTCGGGCGACTTGACGGATCTGGCTTCGCTGATCGAAGCGGTGCGGGCTTCCGATCCCGACGAGGTGTACAACCTGGCGGCGCAATCGTTCGTGGCCGCATCGTGGCCGCAGCCCCTTGCGACGGCCCATCTGACCGCGATCGCTGTGACGAACATGCTGGAGGCGGTCCGCATCGTGAAGCCGTCGGCCCGGTTCTACCAGGCGTCCAGCAGCGAGATGTTCGGGAAGGTCGTCGAGACGCCGCAGAAGGAGACGACGCCGTTCTATCCGCGCAGCCCTTATGGGGTGGCCAAGGTGTACGGCCACTGGATCACCGTGAACTACCGCGAAAGCTTCGGCATGTTCGCCTGCTCCGGGATTCTCTTCAACCACGAGTCGCCGCGCCGCGGCGTGGAGTTCGTCACCCGCAAAGTGTCGGACGGCGTTGCCCGCATCAAGCTGGGCCTGGCGGGCGAGCTGCGGATGGGCAACCTGGATTCGCTCCGCGACTGGGGCTTCGCCGGCGACTACGTCAAGGCGATGTGGCTGATGCTGCAGCAGGACGAGCCGGATGATTTCGTCATCTCTACCGGCGAGATGCACTCGGTGCGGGAGCTGCTGGAAGTCGCCTTCTCCCATGTCGGCCTGGACTACCGGGACTATGTCGTCATCGATCCCGAATTCGAGCGTCCGGCAGAAGTCGACCTGCTGCTCGGCGACTGCACGAAGGCGAAGGAGAAGCTCGGCTGGGAGCTGGAGGTCGGCTTCAAGCAGCTCATCACCATGATGGTGGATGAGGACCTCAAGCGGGTCGGCCTGGAGAACGCGTACCTTCATGCCATGAGCGTGAACGCTTAGGGGCTGCCATGAAGACGAGGCAACCGGCGGCCGCCGCTTCCGGCGCCGTCCTGGAAGGCGGGGTTCCGGAGCCGGCGGAACGCAAGTGGATGGAGAGGGGCATCCTTCTGTACCTGATTTTCGCTGCGATGGCTTATCTGCCCGAGGCGCTGAACGACATTCTGAACGCTAGAATCTCCTACGCCAAATTCTCCATCAACGAGCCGCTGTTCGGATTGAACATCCGGTACTTCAAGGACGTCATTCTGGTCCTGATGACCGCTGCGTTCTTCGCCCTGGATGCCCGGAAGGGAGAGCGTTATCGGCTTGCCAAATGGTATTTGCCTGTACTGCTGCTGCTCGCTTACGGCACTTGCGTTCTCGTCTTCCGGGAGGCCGGCCTCAATGTGTACCAGGTCGCTGCGGGAGGGAGGTCGCTGCTGCTGATCGTGTTTTGCTTGAAGGCAGCGGCTTACGCGGGCCGTCCCGCATTCGTGCGCAGGCTATGCCGCTGCGTTGCATGGCTGCTCGTCATCGAGTTCGCGGTTCTTGTCGCCCAGTATGTATTGTTCACGGGAAGGTTCGGCGTCGTCAATCCGTTCTCCCTGCGTCTGATCGGAACCTTCGGCGGCATATCGATCTCGGGTTATATGGCGCTTGGCAGCTCCATTCTCCTCTATTCCGCGAGGGGACAGCTCGACAGAACCATGCTTCGCCTGTCTCCGCTGCTGCAGCTGCTCTGCCTGGGCATCGCCGGCATTTCGGGAACGCGCTCGGCCATTATCGGCTGCTTCCTCATCCTGTTTTTCCTGCTGGTGGAGAAAGCGTTCGGCGGCCGCAAGCTTCCGGGAAAAAGCCTGCTTATGCCGGCTGTCGTCTGCTTCTCCATGCTGGTGCTCATGGCGGGCATACAGGCCGCGACGCTGATGGCGGACCGCGGCAGCATCGTGGAGGCTCAGGTCAAGGGAGGCAGAATCGACATGGTCACGGGCTTTTTCACAGACAACCCGCTTTCCGTCGTGCTGTTCGGAGACGGCATCGGCTACGGCACCAACAGCGGCGTTAACCTCAACAAGCAGCTTGACGTGGATCTGGAGCACAAAATCATGGATGGAACGATCAACTCCATTCTGACCCAGTACGGCTTGTTCGTCCTGTGCATGCTGGCTGCCGCTGCGATCGCGGCAGCGCCAGCCGTGCTCCGCAGGCTGAAAGGCCAATCGATGCAGCTGTATGTGCTTCTCGTCGTCAATGTCGTGTTGTGCATTTCGACCAACATCCTGGAGCAGTTCGTGTATTTGTTCCTGCTCGCCCTGTCGGCGGCCGTATTGGCCCGCCGGAATCAACAAGCCGCCGCGAAAGAGGAGCCGTCCTCCGGGACGGAAAGCCTGCTCTCCAGCGGACGGATGAAGGAGAGTCTTACATGAAGCCGCTTGTGCTGCTGTCCGACGCATACGGGGGACATGGCGGCATCGCCAAGTTCAACCGGGATCTGCTGACCTCGCTCAGCTCGTATCCGGGACTGAGGGAGGCGACCGCGATTCCGCGGCTGATGCCGTTCCCGCCGGAGCCGATTCCGTCCAACCTGAGCTACGTCACGGACGGGCTCGGAGGAAAGGGGCGTTATCTGAGCGCCGTGCTGCGCTCCGTCCTTGGCCGGGCGCGGAAGAGCGATCTCATCGTATGCGGCCATATCAATCTGCTGCCGTTCGCCGTCCTGGCCAAAAAGCTGACGGGCGCCAAGCTCGCCCTTGTCATTCATGGGATCGACGCATGGGATCCCGTTACCCGCAAGGGAACAAGCTATTCGCTGCGCCAGGTCGATGCGGTCATTGCGGTGAGCAAGCTGACGCTGGATCGCTTCCAAGGCTGGGCAGGCCTGGAGAGCGTACCCTCGTTCGTGCTTCCGAACTCCTTCGAGCCGGGGCTGTTCGTGCCTGGACCGGCCCCGGAGGGGCTTCTCGGCCGATACGGACTGCAACGGTCCGATCGCATCTTGATGACGCTCGGGCGGCTCGCAGGCGAGCAGCGCCGCAAGGGCTTCGACGAAGTGCTTGAGGCGATGCCTTCCCTGCTGCGCGACGAGCCCTCGCTGAAATATCTCATCGTGGGAGACGGCGCCGACCGCGGCCGGCTGGAGCAGAAGGCGGCCAGCCTCGGCCTGGAGGAAGCCGTCGTGTTCACAGGCATGATCAAGGAGGAAGAAAAGGCGGATCACTACCGCCTGGCCGACGGCTTTGCAATGCCAAGCCACGGCGAAGGCTTCGGCATCGTGCTGCTGGAGGCGATGGCCTGCGGCATTCCCGTGCTGGCGAGCAAGGCCGACGGCAGCAGCGAGGCGCTCATGCGGGGCAAGCTGGGCATCCTGGTGGATCCTTCGGTTCCATCCGAAGTGGAGCTGGGCATCCGGCGGCTGCTGCGCAAGCCAAAGGGCGAGGTTCCGGAGGAGCTCGGTTACTTCTCGTTCGGCAATTACACCGCCCGGCTCCACGATATCCTGGACCGGCTGGGCAAGCCTGCGATTCCACGCCAAGGCCGGAATACGGGAAGGCTGTCGGGCTCCATTCATTGAAAAGGGGGAAGCAAAGATGAAAATCCTGCATGTCATCGCAAATCTGGCCCCCCGTTACGGAGGGCCGGCCAAGGCCGGGCTGGAGATGGCCGCTGTGCTGGCGGCCAAAGGACATGAAGTGACGATCTTCACCACCAACCAGGACGGCGACGGCGTCCTTGACGTGCCCGTGGATACGCCGGTCGTTAAAAACGGGGTGACGATACGCTATTTCCCGGTCATCCAGCCAAAATTCTGGAGAACCTCACCGGCGATGGCGCTTGCGTTGAACAAGGAAATTCCGAAGTTCGACATCGTCCATATCCATTCGCTGTACCTGTTCCACGGCATGGCCGCAGGGCATTTCGCCCGCAAGCACGGCGTGCCTTACATCGTGCGGCCGCACGGCACGCTCGATCCGGTCATGTATGCCAGGCACCGCGGCCGCAAGCGGATCATGGAGACGCTGTTCGAGAACCGCAACATCAGACTCGCCGACGCCCTCCACTACACGACGGAGGAGGAGCTGGTGCTTGCCAAGCCTTATGTCCATGGCAGCTCCGGCTTCGTCGTTCCGAACGGCGTCAACACCTCCGAATACGCGGACCTTCCGATGAAGGGATCCTTCCGCCGCGGCTACCGCCTGCTCGACGGCAAGAGGATGCTTCTGTTCTTCAGCCGCATCAACTTCAAGAAGGGTCTCGACATCCTGGTCGAAGCCTTCCGCGAAATCCATCGTCGCCATCCGGATACGGTGCTTGTGGTGACAGGCCCGGACGACGAGAACTATGGCCAGAAGGTCAAGGAATGGCTGGCCAAGGCGGACTTAAGCGACTTCGTCATCTTCACGGGGATGCTGACCGGCAGGGACAAGCTTGCCGTGCTCCGGGATGCGGATGTCTTCATCCTCCCTTCTTATACGGAGAATTTCGGCATCGCGGTTGTAGAGGCGATGGCCTGCGAAGTGCCGGTCGTCATCTCGGACAAGGTCAACATTTGGCGCGAGGTCGTGCAGGAAGGCGCCGGACGCGCCGTTCCATGCGATCCGGGGAAGGTAGCGGAGGCGGTATCGGAAATTTTGAGCCATCCGGAGCTTGGAGCCGAAATGGGCCGTCAGGGCAAGCAGCTCGTGGAGAAATATTACGAGTGGAGCCAGGTTGGCGCGCAATTGGAGCAGGAATACCGGCAGCTGATCGGCAAGAGCGGACGGCAACAGGCAGAACGCTCTGCCGGCGCCGCTCTGGAGATGACGAGATGAACCGCATCCGCCTGGATCGGTACTACCAGGACGGGTACTCCCGGGGCCGCAGCGGTCCCGTCGTGCTGCTCTGGTGGCTCGTGCAGGGAAGCCTGTTCCGCTATTCGCTGCATCCGATGTACGGCTGGAGAAGGTTCCTGCTCCGCCTGTTCGGAGCCCGCATCGGCAGCGGCGTCCAGATCCGCTCCACGGCCCGCTTCACCTATCCGTGGAAGATCAGCATCGGAGACTGCTCCTGGGTCGGCGACGACGCCGAGTTCTACAGCCTCGATGAAATCAAGGTCGGCAGCCACTGCGTCGTCTCGCAGCGCAGCTATCTGTGCACCGGCTCGCATGACATCGGGGATACGAGCTTCGGCCTCATCACCAAGCCGGTCGTCATCCGCGACGGAGCCTGGATCGCCAGCGACGTCTTCGTCTATCCCGGCGTCACGGTCGGCACGATGGCGGTCGCCGCGGCCCGCAGCACCGTAACCCGGAGCATTCCGGACGGAGAGGTGCATGCCGGCACGCCGGCCGCATTCGTGAAGCGCCGATTCGCGGAGGAAGCTGCGGACAACGCTGGGGGCAGCGCGGCCGTCGCCGACAGCGGGCTGCCGCCGAGACATAGCGGTCATGCGGGCAGAAGCGCCGGATAGCCGGACAGAGGGAACAGGGAGTCCGGCCGCAGCGCCGGCCAGCCCGCAAGAAAGGAGGCCTGGAGAAAGTGAGCAAGCCGCGCATCGTTTTCGTCATCAATTACTTTTATCCCGACTATGCCTCGACCGGCCAGCTGCTGACGGAGCTGTGCCTGCATCTGCAGCATGACTTCGACATTACGGTCATCGCGCAGCAGCCGGGCTACGCCGGCGAGAAGAAGGACGCCAAGGCGGCCCGCTTCGCCGAGGACCGGCTGGAGAACATCACCATCCTGCGGATCCGCCTGCCGGAGGTGGACAAGCGCAGCAAGGCAAGCCGCCTCAAGTACATCGCCTCCTATTTCTTCCATGCGGTACGGCTGCTGCTGCGCCAGCGCAAGGTCGACTTCATCTATACGATCTCGCAGCCTCCCGTTCTGGGCGGGCTGATCGGCACTATCGGCAAGCTGGTCAAGCGGGCCAAGCATATCTACAACATCCAGGACTTCAATCCCGAGCAGGCGCAGGCGGTCGGCTTCATGAACCATCCGCTGATCCACCGGACCGCGCTGGAGCTCGACAAGCTGAACTGCCGCCTGTCGGATCACATCATTACGGTCGGACAGGACATGAAGGAGACGCTGGAGCGCCGGTTTGCCGGACGCCGGGTGCCGGCGCATACCGTCATCAACAACTGGACGGACGAGCAGGACATCGTACCTCTGCGGCGGGACGATCCCGGCGTGGCCGCATTCCTGCGGGAGCACGGACTGGAGGACAAATTCGTCGTCATGTACTCCGGCAACCTGGGCCTCTACTACGACCTTGAGAATCTGATCCGCATCGCGCCGCAATTCCGGCAGATGTCGGACCTGATGTTCGTGTTCATCGGAGAGGGAGCGGTCAAGCCGCTCATGGAGCAGTTCGTCGCGGAGCATGGGCTCGACAACGTGCTCTTCCTCCCTTATCAGCCGAAGGACAGGCTCCGCTACTCGCTGAACGCGGCCGACGTGCATCTGGTCGTCAATCAGAAGGGCATCAAGGGCGTGTCCGTTCCGAGCAAGATCTACGGCGTCATGGCTGCGGGAAAAGCAGTCATGGGCGTCCTGGAGGAAGGCAGCGAAGCCCATCGCCTGATTATGGAAAGCGGGTGCGGCAGCTCGTCGGAGCCGCAGCGTTACGGAGATGCGGCGCGCCAGCTCACGGAGCTGTACGCGATGGGACGCGGGGAGCTGTCGAGGCGAGGGCTCGCCGGAAGAGCTTACCTCGAGCGCCATCTGCGGCGCAGCCTCTCGCTGGAGAAGTACCGGCAGCTGCTGCTCTCGCTGTATGGCAGCGGCGGACGGCGCGGGCGCCGGGTCCGCGTCGCTCC
>NZ_BIMD01000040.1 GCF_004000905.1 Paenibacillus humicus NBRC 102415 | reverse complement strand
TTGCGCCGCTCGGGCTCGCGCGCCTCCTCGGCCTCGGCCGCCTCCGCCGCGGCCCTATGCTCCGCTTCCGCGGCTGCGGCTGCGGCGGATGCTTCGACACGCCTCCGCTCCACGGACTCCGCCTCGGCAGCCGCACGCCGCGACTGCTCCTCGTACGGCGCCAGCCTGGCCGCTCTCTCCGCCCGCTCCAGCTTCGCCTCCAGCTCCGCCATCTCGCCGCCGCGGCCTTCCAGCTTCGCCGCCATCGCCTCCGCCGCCTCAAGCTCGTCCAGCCTCGCATTGAGACGGGAAGCCTCCGCGAGCTTCGTCCGCTGCGCTTCATAAGCGGCTTCCGCTTCCAGCCGCTCACGCTCCAGCCCCGTTGCCAGGCTGCCGAAATAAACGGCTTCCTCCTCCAGCCCTTCCATCAGGCGCGAAGGAGCCGCATGCTCTTGCGCCAGCAGCTCTTCCAGGCGGCTTCCTTCCCGGACAGGAAGACTCGCGCGCACCTGCTCGCTCATGTACAGCAGCCGCTGACGGTTGTCCTTGGCCGCCTCCCGCAGCTCGCGGCTGCGCCTTGCGAAGCTTTCCTCCAGGCTGCGGTAAAGCCCCGTCTGGAACAGGCGGCGCAAAATTTCTTCCTTGTTCTCGGTGTCGGAGGTCAAAAGCTTGCGGAACTCCCCTTGCGGCAGCATGACGATCTGGATGAACTGGTCGCGGCTGAGGCCGACGATCTCCTCCAGCTTGGCGTCGACCTCCTTGATATGAAAGCGGTCCGTCAGAGGCGCCTCGCCTTCGGCGGTAAGCTCGTACAGCTCCGCCTTGCCGCCCGTCTCGCTCTTGTTGCCGGCCTTGCGATGGGGCATCTGCCTGAATACCCGGTACTTGCGGCCTCGTGCGGCAAATACGAGCTCCACCGACGTCGGCGTATCGTCCCCTGCGAAGTGGCTCCGGAGCATCCTCGCCTCCGCCCGGTCCTCGCCGCTCGCGGTGCCGTAGAGCGCATAACAGACCGCATCGAACACCGTCGTCTTGCCCGCTCCCGTCTGTCCGGAGATGACGAACAGGCCGCGCTCGCGCAGCGGCTCGAAATCGATCGCCTCCCCGTTCCGGTAGGGCCCGAAAGCAGTCAAAACCAGTCTGATCGGCCTCATCGCCCCGCCCCCTCTTCCTGCAGCACTTCGGCATAGACCCGCCCGAACAGCTCTCTCTTTTCCTTGCTGAGCTCGGCGCCCTTCACTTCACGGTAAAAGGCATCGAACAGATCGACCGGATCGCGGTCGCGGCGGGCTTTCGCCCCTTCCGGTCCATCCCCAGGCTCCGGCGGAAGCAGGCCTGCGGCCGGCCTCCTCTCGACATGGAGAGCGTTAGGGTAGACGGAACGGACTTTCTCCATCGGAAAAAGAACCGGATTCTCGTCCAGCAGCGTAACGAACACATAATCCCCGCTCGGCTCGTGGCTCTGCTCGATCTCGCGGATAGAAGCCGCCACCCTCCGCATGTCCCGGCGGGCGTACAGCGGCCGGAAGCCGGCGGAAGCCTGTCCCGCTCCGTCGAGCTCAACGAGGAAAAAGCCTTTGCGGTGATGCTCCTCGGACACCGAGTATTTGAGCGGCGAACCCGCGTAGCGGACGTTCTCCCTTTCCACCCAATGGGCCTGATGCAAATGGCCGAGCGCCGTGTAATGGAACGGGCGGAAATATTCCGCCTTGACATGCTCCGCCCCTCCGATCGAGAGCGGCCGCTCCGATTCGCTTGTGTTCGCCTCCGGCACGCCGCCGGGAGTGACGAACGCATGCCCCACCAATACATGGCGAGCCTGAGGCTCCATTTCAGCCTTGATGCGGTCCGTGATCGCCTTCATGGCGTCGTCGTGGGTGCGGATGTCGTCGTTCCCGAAGGCATGGCGAACCATCGCGGGATCGGCGTAAGGAACCAGATGGAAATGGACCTCGCCATGCTCGTCGGACAGGACGACGGGCCCGCTGTCCGCCTTCAGCGCCCCGGCGAGATGCAAGCCCCGGCGGGACATCATGCGGGTGCCGAAGCTGATCCGGTCCGGACTGTCATGATTGCCGGAGATGGCGAGCACGGGCGTGTCCAGCTCGATGACGAGGCGGTAAAGCGTCTCGTCGAGCAGCTCCACCGCCTCGGTAGGCGGCACGGCGCGGTCGTACAGATCGCCGGCGATGACGACGGCATCCGGCCGCTCCTCTTCCACCGCGCGCACAAGCTGCTCCAGGACATGCCGCTGGTCCTCCGTCATATAGACTCCCTGAACGAGCTTGCCGAGATGCCAGTCTGCCGTATGTAGGAATTTCACCGCTTACCGCTTCCTTTCTATGTCGCGAACGCCGGGCGATCCGGCCGTCCCCGCGCCTTCGGATTCTATCACGCTATGACTCTATCAATGAACATATGTTCTTATACAGTAGCATTAGCCATCCTCAAAGACAACCCCTGCGGAAGCTGCAAATGTACCCATTCCAGCCCTATGGAGAAGCTGAAATCGCGCCGCCGGAACGGACTCTCCCTTCGCGGGTGAAAACCATCCGATCCATTCCGCGCAAAAAGGCGGCGCCTGCGGCGCCGCCTTGCTGCAAAAAGCAGCCCTCGTTGATCGCATGCCCGGAAAGCAAGCTTTGTCAGAACCTGCAACCTGCAAAATTCGATGATCCCAAGATCTACAAGCTATGGACCTCGAAAATCGCAAACTTCAAGTAATGCCCTTCCGCAACGCCGAGCAGCTGCGGGTGGTCCTTGCCCGCCGCCCTCCATTCCACCAGCTTGAGCGACTTGCCCGCATCCGCCGCCGCTTCGAGGATCGTCTCCAGGAACAGCTCCGGCTTCATATGGTAGGAGCAGCTCGCCGTGACGAGATAACCGCCCTCGTTGACAAGCTTCATGCCGTGCAGGTTGATATCCTTGTAGCCTCGGCATGCGCCCTCGACCGCGCCTTTCGTCTTGGCGAAAGCCGGAGGATCGAGAACGACCACATCCCAGGTCCGCCCTTCCCCTCCCAGCTTCTTGGACGTGTCGACGGCCTTCCCTCCGGAGGCGCGCGCCGTCCGCTCCTCCAGTCCCTTCACCTGCTGGCGCAAATATTGGAACGCGTCGTCCACGACGAATTCAACCCGGTCGGTGAAGCCGTTCCGTTCCACATTGCGCTTGGCCGTATCGATCGCATGCTCGGAGACGTCCAGGCAGGTGACTTTTTTCGCCCCGTATTTGCAGGCATGCAGCGTGAAGCTGCCGGTGTGGGCAAAACATTCCAGCACGGTCGCCCCGTCCCAAAGCGGGTAGGTGACGGCTTTGCCGCTTTTGTTGACCGGAACGAGTACGGTGCCGGGCTCGGAGGCCGATGGACCGGATGCCGGCGCGGCCAGCCGCGCTTCCTCAGGCAGCTCGTCCACTGGACGCGGCTGAAGCGTGATGCCGCTGCGCTTGCCCCAGCCTTTCATGAGAGGCTCGATGGCAGCCCGGTTCTCCCGCTGATCGTAGAAATAGCCCGTCTTTTGCCCCTGGGCGATATCGACCTCCATGAGAAGGCCGTTCTCCGTAATTTCCACGATGGATGGGCAATCGCCGTAAAGGACGCCCGTCCGCTCCTCCAAGCCTTCGAGGCGACGCACGCCGACGTCGCTGCGCTCATAGATGCCTCGCGGACGGAATACTTCGACGAGCGCGGCGACGATGGCTTCGCGCTTCAGATCCAGCCCAAGAGTCAGAATCTGGACGACGAGAACGTCCGCGAACCGGTCGACGACAAGTCCGGGCACATAATCGGCCTCTCCATAGACGAGTCGGCAGTCCGCATCCGCAACGAAGCGCTCCCGGTACTCCTTGGCGCGGCTGAACTTCTCCGCAAAGAAAGCCTGATCCAGCTCCTGCTCCGGCTGACGGGAAACGATTCTCACGCGGATCTGCGACTGGGGATTCCAGTATCCCGAGGCGATATACCTGCCGTTCGAGGCGTGCACGTCCACCATCGCTCCCGGCTCCGCCTCGCCCTCCATCCGCTCGACTTCTCCGGCGTAGACCCAGGGATGCCCCTGCTCCAGCCTTCTCGTTTTTTTCTTGACCAATACAGCCTTGGCTCTGCTCACGCTATCATCCTTCCATTGTCCAGGCAGACCGTCACGGTTCGGCCTGCTTGTCATTCTTGTCCGCTGCGAATCATAGATTAGGATAGGGAAATCGGGGTTTAAAGGCGCGCTAACGTCTTCGGAGAAAAGCGCTTCATAGCACGCACCCTGTGTCCTGTTCCTCCAGACCCTTCCATCTGCTTCGCCGGCTTGTTGCCTCTACAATTCATCTTAAATAAATGTGGGATAGATCCACCCTGCCGCTACTGCCCGTCCAACGGCAGCTGCTGGTCCAGGAGCTTCCCGGAATCGCCGCACAAAAAGGAGACCTTCATCATGCTCACTGCCATTGTGCTTCCGGCCGCGTTCGGCTTCGCCGTCTTCATGCTCGGCATGAAGCTGATGGAAGCGGCGCTCCACCGCGCAGCCGGACGCTGGCTTCAAGCTGCGATCGAGCGCTTCACACGCACGCCTCTGCACGGCCTCCTGACCGGCGCGGCGGCGAGCGCGGTGCTGCAAAGCAGCACCGCCGTCACCGTCATCGCCATCGGCATGGTCAACGCCGGCGTCATGGCCTTTCCCCGAACGATCGGAATCGTGCTCGGCACCAACATCGGCACCTGCCTGACGACCGAGCTGATCGGCCTTGATCTGGACCGGCTCGCCGGCCCGCTGCTGCTGCTCGCCCTGGCCGGATGGCTGCTGACCGCCCTGCTCGGCGAAATGAGCTCCTCGGCAGGCCTTCGCAGGCAGCGCTGGCTTCGCCCTCTGCGCAGCGCTTCGCTCGTCCTGGGCGGCTTCGCTCTTATTCTCTCCGGCATCGCCGTCATGAAATCGATCGGCGACGCCGTTCAGAACAGCCTATTCTTCCACTGGTTCATGGACCGGTCGGGGGACAGCCTTCTCTGGGGACTGCTGGCAGGGGCAGCCTTGACCGCGGCCGTCCACAGCAGCGCCGCCGTCATCGGAATGGCGATGACCCTCGCCGCATCGGGCGTGCTTCCCATGGAGCTGGGCGTCGCCATCGTGCTCGGAGCCAACGTCGGCACCTGCCTCACCGCCGTGCTCGCCTCCATCGGCGGCACCCGGGCAGGAGCCAAGGTGGCCTGGTTCCACGTCGCGCTCAATGTCGGCGGAGCGCTGCTGTTCCTGCCCTTCACGGGCTGGCTAGCCGCCGCCTCCGCCTGGTTCGGCGGCGGCCCCGCTTCGCAGCTCGCCCATGCCCAGACGCTGTTCAACGTCCTCTGCTCGCTGATCGTGCTGCCGCTCTGCTACATTCCGCGGCTCCGCATTCCGAACAAGAGCCCCGCCCCTAAATAGTAGGGACGGGGCTTCTTGCCTCTGCCTGTCTGGCCGCTTGAAAACTGTCAGCCGGGAACTCCCGAGAGCGGCGCCTCAGCGACTCGCTTCTTTGCCGCTTAGACCAGCCGTCCGACTGGGCAATCCGCTTCTTCGGCGCTTAGACGAGGCCACGCTTTAGCGATCCGTCTCTTCGGCGCTTAGGCCGAGCAGCCGGAGCGCGCCCGCGACGATCCGATCGTTGTTGTCGTAGCCGGATTGGCGCTGCTTGCGCCATGCCTCCTCGGGCTCGAACCAGTCGACGCCGCGTATTTCCTCCACCTGGGCATGAAGAGTACCGCCCGTCGCTTCCACGAGGTAATAGTGGACTTCCTTGTCCACGACGCCTTTCGTCTCGTGGCGGTACTGGTATTTGATCTGGGCGATCGGCTCGATGATGCGGCCTTCCATCCCCGTTTCTTCGACGATTTCGCGCAGGGCGGTTTGCTCCACCGTTTCTCCGGGCTCCATTTTCCCTTTGGGAAGGGATACTTTGCCGTAACGGTCCTGGATCAGTTGAATTTGCAGCCCATTTTCCGGCGTCCGTCTGTACACGACCCCGCCTGCTGAAATTTCCTTCATGCGCTCCTTATCCTCCCGATAATGATTTCCGTTGTCCACGATGAGTCCGCCGCCGGAGCCTGATCAGGCTCCGGCTTTTTCCGTCAGGCTCGGCGCTTCTTCCTGGACGCTGACAAGAACTCCGCGGCTCTCGTTGACTCCGGCTTCCGTGATCCGCACGCGGCACAGCTTGCCGACAAGCGCTTCGGAGCCTTCGAATACGACCTGGATGTAGTTGTCCGAGTAGCCCATGATCAGTCCCGCTCCCGCCGAGCCTTTGTGCTCGCGCTCCGGAATGACCTCCAGGACATGGCCGACGTGCTTTTCCGCATAAGCCAGCTGGAGAGATTCCGACAGGTCGATCAGCTTATGGACGCGCTCGTTTTTGATTTCCTCGTCGACCTGGTCTTCCATGCGCGCGGCAGGAGTGCCGGTCCGTTTGGAATAAGGGAACACATGCATTTCGGAGAAGCCAAGCTCCTTCATGTACCGGTAGCCCGCCTCGAACTGCTCCTGACTCTCGCCCGGGAACCCGACGATGACGTCCGTCGTGATCGCCACGCCCGGCATCGCTTCATGCAGGCGCTTGATCGTCGCCGCGAACTCTTCGGTCGTGTACTTGCGGCGCATGCGCTTCAGCACGGTATCGTCGCCGGCCTGCAGCGGAACATGGAGATGGCGGCACATCTTGGAGGATTTGTTGAGCACTTCGATCATGTCCTCGTCGATCTGGCTCGCCTCGATCGAGCTGATGCGGATGCGCTCGAGACCGTCGACCTTGTCCAGATCCCACAGCAGGTCGGACAGCTTGTAGTTGTCCAGATCGTCGCCGTAGCCTCCGGTATGGATGCCGGTCAGGACGATTTCCTTGAAGCCGGACGCGACCAGGCTGCGGGCCTGCTCCACGACGCTCTTGGGATCGCGGCTGCGGGACAGCCCCCGCGACCACGGAATAATGCAGAAGGTGCAGAAGTTGTTGCAGCCTTCCTGGATTTTCAGAAACGCGCGGGTGCGGTCCGCGAAGTCGGGCACGTCCAGCTCCTCGAACTCGCGCGTCTTCATGATGTTGCGCACGGCGTTGACCGGCGTGCGCTCGTCCTGCACCTGACGGATATAGTCCATCAGCTTGTCGCGGTCCTGCGTTCCGATGACGAGATCCACGCCCGGAATGTCCAGAATCTCGGCCGGGGACGTCTGCGCGTAACATCCCGTCACGGCGATGACCGCCTCGGGATTGCGGCGGATGGCGCGGCGGATGATCTGCCGGCTTTTCTTGTCCCCCGTGTTCGTCACGTGGCATGTATTGATGAGGTATACGTCGGCCGTCGTCGTGTCGAAGTCGACCTGCTCGTACCCTTCATTCTTGAACAGCTGCCAGATGGCTTCGGTATCGTAAAAGTTGACTTTGCAGCCCAAGGTGTAGAGTGCGACCGATGGCATCTTCTTCATCTTCCTCCCATTTCGCCGGATTCGTACATCAGGCAGGCCAAGCCTGCCAGAGGTGCCGTCTCCGCTCTTAAAATTCTGCGCCCGAGCCCGGCCGCCAACGCGCCCGCCGCCGCCGCCGCTTCCGCTTCGCGCGGAGAGAAGCCGCCTTCGGGACCGACGACCAGCAGCAGCCGGTGCGCCTTGTCCGCCGTCAGCCTGCCCGCCTCGCGGGCTTGCCTGATGCGGTCCGCAAGACCGGTCAGCCCGCCCGGCTCATGTCCTTCCGCTTCATAGCAGAACAGCACGAGGTCGTAATCGGCAAAAGCCGCCAGCAGCTCTTTCCAGGCATGGACCTCATGGACGGCCGGCAGCCGGCTGCGATGGGCCTGCTCCGCCGCTTCCTTGGCGATCCTGCCCCAGCGCTCCAGCCGCTTGGCTTCCTTGCGGGCGTCGTACTGGACGACCATCCGCTCGCACTGGAACGGCAGAAATCCGGCCGCTCCGATCTCCGTTCCCTTCTGGATGACAAGCTCCATCTTGTCGCCCTTCGGAAGGCCTTGGGCGACCGTGACCTGCCAGAGCGGCTCCCGGTCCATCGGAAGCCTTTCGGCGATGTCGCCTCTGACTAGGGACGGATCGACATCCGTCAGGACGATGCGGGCTTCACGCTGCGCGCCGTCGCTGGCGATGATCTCGTCTCCCGGTTTCATCCGCATGACTCTCGCGATATGATGGGCGTCCTCGCCGCTTAAGGTGACGCCGTTGTCGCCGAACTGCTCCGGCGTTATAAAGTAACGCTGCATAGTGGGCCAAACTCCTGTTTTTAAAAGTCATCCTCCATCATACACGTTTTGAGGCGGGAAATCTATTCGGCCCCACGGATCCCGGCCGCACGGCGGCATAAAAAAAGCCCGCGCCATGGAAGCGCGGACTTGAATTTATCCAAAGAACAAGGGCGTGAAGAGGCGAAGGAAAAACAAGTGCAGATCGCCGACCAGAGCCAGATAGGGACGAATGGTCGCATTGCTAAGCGCCGGTATGAACACGAGCAGCAGGAAAACCAGGACTCCCCACTGAGAATACTGATCCAGCAGAATCCGAGAGCGGCGAGGCAGCAGCTCGTACAGAATCCGGTAGCCGTCCAGCGGAGGCAGCGGAATCAGGTTGAACAGGAACAGCATGCCGTTCAGATAGATGAAATATTTGAAGAAAACGTTCAGGGCATCGATGTAGCGCAGAGGCGTGTCATTCAGAATGCCCGAGAAATTGAGAGCCGACACGATGAACACTCCGATCGCCATCAGCAGAAGGTTGCTGAGCGGTCCGACAAGGGAGACGACGATGCTCATCAGCCGCGGCCGCTTGAAGCGGGAGCTCATGACCGGCACCGGCTTGGCCCAGCCGAAGCCCGCGATCAGGATCAGGAACATGCCGAAAAAATCGATATGGGAAGCCGGATTGAGCGTAACCCGGCCCTGCTTGTAGGCGGTGTCGTCTCCGAATTTGTACGCCGAGTAGGCATGGGCGAACTCGTGGAGAGTAAAGGCGATGATCAGGACAAGCAGGACAAAGGGAAGCTCGGCGACAGGGTAAGCGAGAAGATTGTCCAACCCCTCCATGGCTTACCGCTCCCCTTCTGGCTTGGCGGCCACGAAGGCGATCCATTTGTCCTCGCGGACGCGGTCGACGATCTCGAAGCCGGATGCCAGAAGCCCGGTTTCGACGGCCTGCTCCTTGTTCTCGTAGATGCCCGACGCGATATAGATGCCGCCCGGCTTCAGCGCCTCGTAGACGTCATCGATGAACAGCAGGATGATCTCCGCGAGAATGTTGGCGACGACCAGATCGCAAGGCGCCTCGACCCGCAGCGGGCCGGCCTGCTCCATCGCTTCGGCCAGCTGCTCCCTGGCCTCGTCCTCGGCCGCGTTGGCGGTGCCGTTCCAGCCGGCGCCCTCTCCCGCACTGCGGCTGATGACGCCGAGCAGGTCGCTTTGCAGCACCTGGATGACGTCGTCCATGCCGTTCAGACGGGCATTTTCCTTGGCGCTGGATACAGCGACCGGGTCGAGATCGACAGCCAGCACGCTGGATGCGCCCAGCAGGACGGCCCCGATGGCCAATATGCCGGAGCCGGTGCCGACGTCGATGACCTCGTCCCCCTCGCGGATCGCCGATTCAAGCGCGCGCAGGCATAGGGAGGTCGTCGGATGGGTGCCGGTGCCGAATGCCATGCCGGGATCAAGCTCGATGATGCGCTCGTCCCCGGAACCCTCGTACGGCTCCCAGGTCGGCTTGATCGTCAGCCTTTCGGTGACCCGGATCGGCTTGAAATACTGCTTCCAGGCCGTCGCCCAGTCGTCCTCGTCCACCGTGACGACGGCGATTTCGTATGTACCGGGATTGATGTCGTAGTCCTTCAGCTCCTCGATCCGGGGACGGATGGCGGCCACATGGGCGTCCATGTCCTCGTCTTCGCTGAAGTAGCCCTTGATGACGGCGTCTCCCTCGGCGATATCGTTGAGCGGCAGCTCGTACCATTGGCCGAACGACTCGTCGCGCCGCCTGTTCAAGGAGCCGGATTCTTCGATGGAAACTCCGCCTGCGCCCTGTTCATGCAAAAAGTTGGAAATCATCTCCACCGCTTCCTCGGTGGTCGAGATCGTAAGTTCATGATATTTCATCTTCGCATAAGCCCCCTCGCTTGCTATCCCGTCTATTCTACAACAGATGCGATAGGCGGCACAAAACCTCCGTTTCGGGAAAGGCCGGGCTTTCCACCTGCCTGAATAAGGATTAAAATGGAAATCGAAGCCGGCTGCCCGAAGACGGAATCCAGTCTTGCAGCATCGGACAGACAACCATGCATCCTTAGCGAGGTGAATCGAGTGGAATGGAACGAACCGCAGCTGATCCCTTTGGACCGGTTCAGAGAGCTGAGACACCGGTCTCCCGTGGAGCGATTCGAAGGGGAGGGTTATACCGGCTGGAGGCTTTTCGGTTACGACGAGGTCAAGACCGCCTTTACGGATTATGAGCGCTTCTCCTCCCAAGGAGAGCACAACCCGGACGACCCGATCGATTCCAGCATTCTCAGGCAGGATCCGCCGAAGCATCGCCAGCTTCGAATGCTCGTGTCCAAAGCCTTCACTCCGCGTGTCATCGAATCGATGGAGCCCGCCATCCGCAAGCTCGCGGAACAATTGCTCGACAAGGCGGCAGCGAAGCCCGTCTTCGATGTCCTGGAAGACCTGGCCAGCCCGCTGCCCATCTCCGTCATCGCCCGCATGCTGGGCATCCCGGAGGGCGACCTCAGCCGCTTCAAGCAATGGTCGGAGGATCTGGTCGGAACGAACCAAGAGCGCTACGTCCAATGCCAGCGCGAGATGAGCCCTTACTTCTCGGCTGTCGCCGCCGAGCGGAGGCTCGAGCCGCGTGACGATCTCATCAGCAATCTCGTCCATGCCAAGGTAGACGGAGAGCAGCTGAGCGAGATCGAGCTGATCGGCTTCTGCATCCTGCTGCTCGTCGCCGGCAACGAGACGACGACCAACCTGATCGCCTCGATCTTCCTGTGCCTCGACAGCCTGCCCGAAGTACGCGAGGAGCTGATTGCCGACCGCACGCTCATTCCTTCCGCCATCGAGGAGGTGTTCCGCTACTTCTCGCCGGTGCAGATGATGTTCCGGTCGGTGAAGCGGGATACCGAGCTCGGGGGAATGGCCATGAAAGCCGGCGATCCCGTCTTCCTCTATATCGCCTCGGCCAACCATGACGAGAAGGCATTTCCGGAGCCGGAGCGCTTCGACATCCGCCGCTCGCCCAATGCCCATGTCGGGCTCGGCAGCGGCATCCACTACTGCCTTGGAGCCCAGCTTGCCCGGCTGGAATCCCGCATCGTCCTGGAAACCTTGCTTGAGCGCTATCCCCGGTTCAGCCGCGACCGCTCCGTGCCGCTGGAGAGGATCGAGAGCAACCTGATGTTCGGACTGCGGCGGCTGCCGGTCTTTTTGAACGGATAGCGGGATCGTGCAGTCTCATGCAGCTTCAAATTCGACAGAATGCGGCACGCCTTGCCTCGAAAAGCAATCCAAACAGCCCGGAAGCCTTCCGCTTCCGGGCTGTTTTTTCGAAGGCTGGCGGCCCGGCAGTCGCGATCCGGCCGCAAGCCTTGCACCGGTGCCGAAGATGCATCGGCTTCGCATCGGCGTCACAGCTTGCAAGCTCCTGCCGGGCGGCGGCTTATTGCTCCACCGTGCCCCCGGCTCCGGAGATGACCGCCAGCGCCTGGCCGGCCCGGCTGTCGTCCACGACGGCGGTGAGGATGCCGTCCTCGCCTTCGCGGATTTCCGCCGCGCGGAGCATCTCCAGCTTGCGGAGCGCTTCCCGGATTCCCTCCGGCGACGTAAAAGCTGCCTGTATTTCCATGATGCTGCCCCTCCTCCCGTGGCGTTCGTATGAAATGGCCTCTTCTAGGTTGCGCCTTTGCCTTGGCGATATTCACGGAATTATCGTCAAACCGTCTGAGCCGCAGAGACGGGTGCAGGCTCGTCTCCCTTGCAGGGCAGGATCGGCCTGGCGCAGCTGCGGAGGACGAAGCTCAAACGGAGCTTCCTGAGGGTGCGGACTTGAAACCTGGAATTCCGAAGGAAGCAGGTCGAGACGGCTTTTCCGGCTCATTCCCCGGGAATGACCGAACAGCAATCAGCCGAAGGAACATCCTCCGGCTGTGTCTGACTGCCCGGAAACTCCGGCAGGCAAATCGCAGTCCTGTTATTCTCCGGCCAGTTCCCCTGCCATGAACGCCTCGATCTCATCCTTGGACGGAATCGAGGACTGGGCTCCATGGCGCGTAACGGCAATCGCTGCGGCAGCCGCCGCGAACCGGAGCGCCTCCCGGGATTCCGATCCTTGCGCGCAGGCAGCCGCGAATGCGCCGATGAAGGTGTCGCCCGCTGCGGTCGTATCGGCCGCCTCGACCTTGTAAGCAGGCACGGCACAACGGTCTCCGGAAGACTCTGCGCACAAGCAGCCCTGCTCTCCGAGCGTGACGACGACCCTTCCCGCGCCTCGGGACAGCAGTTCGGAGGCTGCAGCTTCAGCCGACCCGATATGTGCGACCCGAATTCCGCTCACTGCCGAAGCCTCCGTCTCGTTGACGATAAGCGTGTCCAGCAGCGGCAGCAGCTCGGCCGGCACTTCCCGTGCCGGAGCGGGATTGAGCCAGACGCGGACACCGGCCTCGCTTGCCGACCGGATAACCGCCTTGCTCGTCTCCCATGGGATTTCATTTTGCAGCAGCACCGCGTAGACTCCGCCCCAGTCCGTCTCGGCGGCGGCATCGTCCGCTGTCAGCATTCCGTTGGCGCCTTCCGACAGGACGATATGATTTTCCCCGTCTGCACTCACGGTGATGACGGCGAGACCCGACGTCCCTTCCTTGGTCAGGACGGACTGCACGCCGACGCCGGAGTCCTCCAGCGAATGCACCAAGGCGTCGCCGAAGGGATCGCTGCCGACGGCGCCGATCATGGAGCATGCCGCTCCGGCCTTGGCGGCGGCCGCCGCCTGGTTGGCTCCCTTGCCTCCGGGAAAGAACGAAGTTCCGAGGCCGGACACCGTTTCGCCCGGCTGCGGGAAGCGGTCCACCTTGCTGACGACGTCCATGTTGATGCTTCCGACGACGAGGATGCTGCGCTTGCCTTCCTGATCCGGCATCATGCCCTCTCTCCGTCCGGAAGCGACCGCACCGCAACATCCTTGATTCCGCTGACTCCTCCCTCCAGGCAGCCGAAGCCGAACATGCCGTGACCGAAGGACGGATCCCGGCATTCCAGCACGTTCTCCCCATTGATCCCGAGCGTGAAGGCATCTCCCTCGGCGGTCAGCTTGAAGCGGTATTCCTTGCCCGGCTTCCAGTCGTACTTGGCCGTAATGAGGCGCGTCGTCCCGAAATCCTGCTTGATGAACGATACCGTCCCAGGTCCGTCGAAGCCGGCCAGATAGTGCCGCATGACGCCCTGTGCCCGGGCGATCAGAAGATGGCTTGTTCCCTCCAGCGGCTGGACCGTCGCCTCGACGGCCATGTCCCGCTCGTAATAATTGCCCGAGAACGAAGCGGCGTCGCTCTCCGACCTGCATACCATCGCGCCGCCGTCCAGCTCCCACTTGCCCCGGTGATGGGAGAAGGGCGTGATGGAGCCGAACTCCTTGGCCTGCTTGGCGAAATCAATCGTGTACGAAACGGGTCCCTCAATACGGAATCGTCCTAGAAACAAGCTTCCGATCGCGCGCTCCGCCAGCGGCGACGGGCTTTCCAGAATCCAGCCGATCTCGTCGAGCAGCGCGCCGTCCGTATCGGGAATGACAAATGAAATCTCGCTCCATTGCCCGTTCGCCGGCTTGATCGGCTCCAAGAGAATGTCCTTTTGCGTGAACGTATTCCGGACATAGGGAGTAAGGACGATCGGCTCGCCTTCCCATTGGTCGGCATAGATGGCCGCGCTGACTCTCTGCCCGCTGCAGGCCAGCGGCGAGAACACCGGCTTGTACTTCTCGTCGTTGAATTCCGCCCGCCGGTAGAACGGCTTCCAGTAGATTTTGCTGCTGTCGCCGGTTACGAGGCGGTCGAAGACGACCTCCAGCGAGCCGCGGCTGCCGTCCCGGCTCCGCAAGGCGGAATGGCGGACGACCGGCGTCTTGAAGCCGTTGCTCGTGCGGAAGCCATGCGTCGACCCCGGCAGATCGAAGTCGAAGAACACCTCGCCCGGCTTGAAGCTTTCCTTCAGCCTCCGGGGAGCCTCCTCGCCGTTGACCCGATAGCCGAGCAGCGCCAGCTCTCTGGCGAAGGTCGGAAAGTCGACCAGGTTGAGATAGCCCGACACGCTGGAGGCGACGATGAAATCGTTGATCGGCTTCCGGTAATGGTCCGGGATGCCGGCCAGTCCGGAGTAAACGCCGAGAATGGTGCCGACATTGCCGGCGTTGCAGTCCGTATCCCAGCCGCACATGGAGGCGATCTCCACCGTGCGCGCAAAATCTCCTTCGCCGTATAGCAGGGCAAGCACGCAGACGCCGGCATTCGGAATGATATGGCATACGCCCGTGTATTTGTCGTAGCCCCAATGATCCTCCAGGTATTGGCGGCATGCCTGCCAATCGCCGGGACGCCCCTCGCGGAAGTCCAGGACGGCATTCACGACTCGGGCATACGTGGAGTCCCCGGGAATGTGGCGAAGCCCTTCGGCAATGACCGCCTGCACGCTGGACGCCTCGAACGCCTTGGCGATGCAAGCCGCCATGAAGCGGGCTCCATACAGGCCGTTGCCGTCATGCGAGACGCTGGCTGCCTTCTCCGCGTATTCCGCCGCCTTCTCCGGATTGCCGGGAAAGAGCAGTCCCCAGGAATCGATGAAGATCTGGCCGCCGATCTGCTCGGCCATTTCCAGGCCGTTCACCTCGATCGAGCCTGAGCGGGGGGCGGGAATGCCCTTGCGCAGGTTGAGGTAAGCGCGGTGCTCCGTGCTGATGTCCTCGCCGCCCCACCAGAACATGCCGATGCCTTCCCGGGCATAGTTCAGCCAAGCCTTGCCGACATCCTCGGGCGTGAGCTCGCGTCCATCCGCATCGTCGTACAAAGCCCGGACGAAGAAGACCGGTCCATTGGCATCGTCGTCCGCAGCGAAGGTGTTGTAGCTTTTCACGTAATTCCTGATATCCCCGTATACATCCCGAATGCGCTCGTATGTCCAGGCGACAGGCTCGATCGGAGCTCCCAGCCTGATGCCGACATTCATCCCGATGAAGCCCGCATAGACCGCCTCGACGTAGGTTTTCGGCATCATGGCCTCTCCTCCTTCCCGTCTCCCTGGATGCCCGCCAGCATCTCCCGCCTGGCTTCCCAGGCATAGAGATCGTCCTGAATGATCCGCGATGCCGTCGCGCTGAACCGGTCCGCGATGTCCATCAGATCAAGACGGTTGACGGCGTTCAGCTGCCGGATATCCTCCGGCGAGATGACCTCGGAGCCGTGCATGGCGCCGACAATGACGCCGGCCATGACCCCGATGGAATCCGTATCCCGTCCGGAGTTGATGCCGTCCAGAATGGAACGGTAGTAGTCCCCGTCGTTCAGGACGATGAAGGCGAGCGCAAGCGGCAGCTCCTCGATCGACCAGAGACGGTTGGGGGTGTAGTGATTGCTTGGAATGCCGACCTTGTCGATATGGCGGCTGACATCGTCGCCCATCGGCGAGTATTTCGCCATGATCCGGTGCAGCACGGCGATGACCGCGTCCCTGTCGTCCCTGCGGGAGCGCAGGTCGCGGGCGGCGGCCGTCAATTCGGCAATCGCCGCCTTCGTGCCGTCCTTCGCCAGGGAGAGCGCCGTCTCCACGATCGCATCCGCTGTCGCTCCGGGCTCGAACGCCTTGGCGACGCAGGCGGCAAGCACTCCTGCCGCCTCGAGGCCGTAGCTGCTCTGATGCCCCATCGCGAACAGGATCGCCTCGTCGTAGGCAGCCTTTGGGTTGCCGGCGTTGACGACCCCGATCGGGGCGATGTACATCGCCGCCCCGCAGTTGACCATATTGCCAAGGCCGCCTTCGCGCGGCTCGCAGTTCGCCAGCACATGGCGCAGGAAGATATGCTTTTCCGGATAGAAGAGCCGCTCCATGATATAGGTCTCGCGGTTCAGCTCCGGAACGAACGTTTTGCGGAAGGCGATCTCCTTCACGAACTCGTTCCCCATATCGTAGGCATCCAGATGCCGGCCCTCGGCATGATACACGTTGATCAGGGCGATGGTCATCAGCGTATCGTCGGTGACGATGCCGTCTCCTCTGACCCGGCCTAGCCGGACATCCTCGGGCAGATCCATCTTATGCCATCTCGTCATGATGGACTCTACGCGTCCGTATTTCAATTTGATCTCGTCATAAGTCAGCTTCTCGACCGGGGCTCCCATGGCATCCCCGAGCGCGGTCGAAATCACCACGCCCCTTACCCGACTGCGGAATGTCGTCATCGATGCATGCTCCTTACTTGATGGTTTTGTTCGCGTATTTGGTGATCTCGGTTCCTCCGGCTGCGTTCCAAGCTTCGACGAACTGGCCGAACTGGCTCAGATCCTTCTTGCCGGTAATGAAGTCCGTCGAGTATTCCTTGTACAGATTGTTCATCGCATCCCAGTTGGCGACGAACTGCTCCGGAATGATGAAGTTGTTGTCTTCGGTGTAGTACTCCGAAGCCATCTTCAGCGATTTTTCCCCCGGCTCGCCCAGCAGCGGCGTCTTCAGCGGAATGTCGGACTTGAAGTTCACCGGCTCCCAAAAGCGGGCATACCAATTGTTGTAATAGTTCTCGTTCAGCTCGATCTTGCCGTCGACGATCTTGTAGTCCTCGTTTTCATAGCCAAGGCGGTCAAGCATCTGCCCTTTGGGGCTGGCGAGGTAATCGAACACCTGGAACGCGGCATCCTTGTTCTTCGACTGGGAAGAGATCGCGAGCCCGCGGGATTCCTTCGTGACGTCCGTCGCTCCGAAGCCTTGGCCGACGCCCTTGGCTGGAGGCAGTACGACCAGCTTGGCGCCTGCTCCCCCGAGATCCTGCATGCGGCCGTTGTACAGGTCGAGTATTTTGCCTGCCGTGCCGGTGATGACGCCGGCTTCGCCCTTGTAGAAGGCGTCCTCCTTCGTGTCCCACTGCTTCGTGATGAACTGCGGATCCAGCAGGCCTTCCTTGTACAGCTTGTTGTAGAAGGCCAGCTTTTCCTTTTCGCCTTCCGAGATTTTGGCGTATTCGAACGTGCCGTCATCCTTTTTGATCCACGTTTTGTCGAGGCCGAACGCCGAGTTAAAGATCGTATTGATCTCTGCGATGTCGCCCGCCGCCGTCAGCGCATAAGCCGGCTTGCCGGAGCCCGGCTTCTTCTCGACCAGCTCCTTGAAGAAGGCATAATAGTTGTCCACGGTCGGGTTTTCCGTCAGCGCCTTGGAGCTGTCCATCGCCTCGAACCAATCTTCCCGGACGACCGGAGCCTTCGGAGCGAGCGGCTTGATCCAGAGCAGGTACGGATAGCTGGTCATGCGGGTGATGTTATGAGGCTCCATGATGTCTTTGACGTACTTGGATTTATTGATATAAGGAGTCAAGTCCTCCAGAAGGCCCTGCTCGGCCATCTGCTGGTCGCCGCCCTGGAAATAAATGATGTCCGGAATCGTGCCGCCGAGCAGCAGCAGGTTCAGGTTCTCGGCGTAGCTGCCCTGCGCAAGGTCGACCAGCTCGAACTTGACGTTCAGGCCCTCATCCTTGGCAAGCGCTTTCTCCAGCTCTCCGAAAAACCGGACCGAAGCGGCGTTCGCCGTGCCCTCGTCCTTGTAGACGATTTTGAGCGTAACCGGCTGACCGCTGCCTTCAGGCTGTGCCGAGCCGGTATTTCCCTGGTTGGCGGCCGGAGTGCCCGAGTTGGACGAGCAGGCGGTCATGACGACGGCCATCGCAGCCGCGATCGCGATTGAATTCCATTTTTTCATGTTTTTTATCTCCCCTTATAGATGATAACCTGCCTCGCTTGAGCTGCCCTTGCGGCCGGAACACTCCGGCTTAATCCTTGACTCCCCCTTCCAGAGCGCCCTTGGCGTAATACTTCAGGATGAACGGGTAGAGCACGAGCAGCGGCACGATGGCGATGATGATCGTTCCGGCCTGCAGCGCCGCGAAGTCGAAATGGATGGAGCTGTCGAACATATTCTGGCTGCCGATGAGCGACGTATTGTCCTTGCGGACGACGAACTGCCTCAGCACGACCTGCAGCGGCCACTTCGCCGGCTCCGAGATGTACAGCGTGGCCCGGAAATACTCGTTCCAGTGGTACACGCCGTAGAACAGTCCGAGCGTAGCCAGCCCCGGCTTGGAGAGCGGCATCATGATCCGGCTGTACATGCGGAAGTGGCCGGCTCCGTCGATGCGGGAGGCCTCCAGAATTTCCTCCGGAATGTCCTGGAAAAACCGCATCAGGATGAAGAGATAATACACATTGACCGCCTTGTACAGAATCAGCGAGGTCAGCGTATTCATCAGGCCGATATCCTTGATGAGCAAATATTCGGGTATCATGCCCGGCTCGAATACCATGATGACAATCAGGAAGAAAAGGACGAATTTCTTGCCTGCGAATTCATTGCGGGCGAGCACGTAGGCGGCCATCGAGGTGAGCGCCAGGTTCAGCGCCGTACCCGCAACGGTAATCCAGACCGAATTGAGGATGCTGCCCGTAATGAGCGGATTGGCGAACAGAAGCTCATAGTTGAGCGTGGAGAAGCCCTTCGGGATGATGTCCAGACCGCCCATCAGATGCGCCTTGCCCGGCTCCGTGAAGGAAAGGGCAAGCAGATTGAGCAGAGGCACGAGCACCATGAGCGTGAAGGCGAACAACAGCAAATAAATGACGAGTTTCGAAACTTCCAGTCTTCTCACTTGTTATCCCCCCTACCAGACGCCTTTGCCTGAGATGCGCTTCGAGATGAAATGCGTGCCCAGGATGAGGACGATGCCGATGACGCCCTTGAACAGGCTTGCCGCTGTCGCATAGGCGAACTGGCCGTTGCCGATGCCGATCCGGTACACATACGTGTCCAGAATGTCCACGACGCTGATGACCGATGCATTCATGAAGTTGAACACCTGATCGAAGCCGGCATTCATGAAGAAGCCCAGATTGAGAATGAAGACGGTTACAACAGTGCTGTAGAGATGGGGCATCGTAATGAAGCGCATCTGCTGCAGCCGGGTCGCGCCGTCGATCTTGGCCGCTTCGTACAGCCCCGGGCTGATTTTCATGATCGCAGCCAGATAGATGATGGAATCCCATCCCGCGCTGCGCCAAATCTCCGAGAAGACGAGCACCCAGCGGATATGCTCCTTGCTCGTCATATAATCGACCGACGGCAGCTGGAAGAAGCTCGCGATCTGGTTGACGCCGCCGGTCGCCGGATTCAGAAGGCTGATCCAGATTCCCGCGATGACGACCCAGGACAGGAAATGCGGCAGGTAAAGCACGGACTGCACGTATTTGCGGTACTTGGAGCTGCGCACTTCATTGATGAAGAGAGACAGCGCGATCGGAATCGGAAAGACGAAGATGATCTTCATCAAGCTGATGATGATGGTGTTCTGGAGCACGCTGGCGAATGCCGGCGAGCTGAACAGCGTCTTGAAATGCTTCCATCCGACCCAGACAGGGTCGCCGATGATGCGGTAATCCTGGAAGGCGAGCTTCATGCCGTACAGCGGGATGAGATGGAAGATGAAGAAGTAGAGCAGGGGCAGGAACAGCATGGCGTAAAGAACCCAGTCCTGCCGCA
The DNA here is from genome assembly GCF_004000905.1 of Paenibacillus humicus NBRC 102415. Lineage (GTDB taxonomy): Bacteria > Bacillota > Bacilli > Paenibacillales > Paenibacillaceae > Paenibacillus_O > Paenibacillus_O humicus. Next base: position 27,515 of record NZ_BIMD01000040.1, on the reverse strand, counting down.
GCCGCTTCATGACGTTCATAGCCTACACCTCCCGGGGACAATGGATTTCCAGCTGCATGAGCGGGGCATGCTGCTGGGCTCCGTACACATCCCGGTCTCCGGCGCTGCCGGAGGAGATATCCCGCGACATCGTCACCTTGAAGCCGAGCGCCTGGTCGAAAAAGACAAAGTGATGAATCCGTTCCTCCGTCATTCCATAAGCCTTGCTGACGGCTTCTCTTGTGACGGAACCGGAGTTCTTGACGTGTTCATACATTTCCCTGGAGTCGAAGAGCACATCCAGAGTAAGTTCAAAGGGGCCGGAGTTTTTGCTTCGCAGCACCTTGGCCATATCGCCGAGCTTGGTCATGGCTTGCTTCCTCCTTATCGCTGCTCGATCGTGAAGACATCCGGTCTCGATTCCATCAGGTGGTACACGGAAAACGCATATACCGGCCCGAACTCGATATCGCTGGGAGCGAACGGAAAGGCCAGATTGCCGGCGGTCGACTTGCGTCCCTCATAGCCGTAATGCAGGAAGGTCGAGCGGACGGTCGCGCAGATGCTGCTGGCCAGCTCCTGCGTGCGGGCGACAACCTCGAACATGACGCCGACCTCATGTCCCCGGAACGCCTCCGGCTCCTGGCTGCCCAGCACGCCGTTCATCCCGTAGTTGTAGAAGCGGATCTCGTAATCCGACTCCGGGATGTCCCGATAGTAGTCCTTCGCCTGGCTGCGGACCAGCTCCTGGACCGCCTCCAGCTTGCCCAGCAGGATCGGGTCGCGGATGCCCGCCACGACGAAGGTCCGGTAAGCGGTCTGCCTCGCGCCTTCGAGCTTGATTCTATACGTCTCTGCCGGTAGATACCGGCTGCCGCTGACGCGCACGACGCCAGGACTGCTTTCCTCGAAGCGGCATAACTCCAGGTCCAGCGTGAAGCCCGGTCCATGCAGGATGTAGGGATGCTCCTTCTCGTAGAACGTATGGGCCGCCACGCTTGTCTCGCTGCAGGTCCGGTCCGGATTGAGCGATTGGACGGTGAAATAGCCGTCGCCGATCGTCCCGAGAATGCTGTCCTTGGTCGTGCCCGGCTCGGCGCACAGCGCGCCGCATTCCAAAATCTTGCCCAGATGGTAGGACAGGCCCGGATCCTTGCCATGATAGATGCCGATAGCCGCGAACGGCGATGGATCGTAGGCTCTGCCGCAGACGATGATATCCGCCCCGCCTCGCAGCGCTTCGACGATCGGCTCGTGTCCCATCTGGGCCACGATGCTGTTCGTAGCCGCGATGGCCTCTTCCGTGAGCGGCGGAATGTTCGGACTCAGGGAGACGATCCGCCCTTCCTCTCTGGCCTGCCGGATATCCTGCTGAGAGAAGTCTGCCCAGATGACGGTAATGCTGGCCTGCAGGTTCATTTCCTCCAGGAGCTCGTCGATGATCTCCAGCGTCCAGTTCACATGCGTTCTCGCTCCGGAGCCCCCGGCCGAGCCGATGATGATCGGTATTCCGCTGGATAGTCCGGCTGGAATCATGATGCCGAGGTCCTTCTTCACCGCCCTCTTGCTGACGATGGAGACGCCGGCGCCCAGCTTGTGCGGTCCTCCATCGGTCGAGCCGGCATCCACGACGATGCCGTGCGGCTCCTGGCTCATTCCGTTCATGAAGGATTTCTCCGGAAATCCGTATCCCAGCATGCCGCAGGGCGATAAGATTCGAATGTCTGTGCTCATCTCGGTCTCCCTCCTTTTCAAGTCGTAGTAGATCGTTCTGGAAACATTTGGATGATTGGACAGCTGGATAATTGGATCACCCAATTTAGGGTGAAGAAAAAGGGGATCTCCCCTTAGGCTTGAACCGCGTTTCGTTGAATATTGTCCTTCACATGGCTCAAATGGTTGAGCAAGGCAAGCCTCGCCTTGACGGGATCCCGTTCCTTGATCGCCTGCAGAATGAGCAGATGCTCCTCGTAGACCTCGCTCTTGCGGCCGGGAATGACCGCCGTCTTGCTCAGCGTGCGCTGCAGCATATCCATCTGCAGCTCGATCATGTTGACGAGCACGACATTATGGGTCGCCTTGGCGATCGACAGGTGGAAAGCCTGATCCGGCTTGGAGCGGTCCCCGTCGAGATCGATCCTTCCCCAAGCCTCGAAAGCGTCTTCGATCTCCGCGATATCCTCCTCGGTCGCCCGCTTGGCGGCGAGCTCCACGATGCCGGTCTCGAACAGCTCGCGGGCCTCCAGCAGTTCAATGATCGTCGCCCGCTCGATATTGTCGAGGATGCGGCTGCGGTCCTCGGCGACTTCAAGCGACTTGCTCAGGAAGCGGCCGCCGCCGGGCCTGGCCTCGATCAGCCCTTCGCGCTCCAGGATGCGGAACGCCTCCCGCAGCGTGCCGCGGCTGATGCCGAACGACTGGGCCAGCTCCCTCTCCGTCGGCAGGAAGTCTCCTGGGGCGAGGTTGCCTTCGAGAATAAGGGTTTTCAGCTGCTCGATGACATCCTCGTAGACCCGATGATATTTGATTTTCTTAATCGTCATAAATAAGTCTTTCCTCTCTATCTCGCACGTTGCCGTAATTGGATCATCCAATTGACCACGGGTTAATCATAAGCGCAGGATGGGATCGTGTCAAGCGCTTTCATACATGCAAAGCTGGTCGTGCTTTCTCAAGCGCGTTCACCTTTTATTGCGGCGATAGAATTTATGTGTCAGCATGATACCCATCATAATTGCTGATTCAAAAGACAAAAAGTGCGCTCTTCAAGGAGAAGAACGCACCTTATTGCCTTGCCTTGCAGAACTAGTCGCCCCGGAAAGCCTTTTTCATCCGGTCGAAAATGCTTTCGTGATGCTCCTGCTCCTGGCCAGGAGCCGAGGAGCCGCCTAAGCCGCCGAGCTGGCGAAGCAGATCCTTCTGCTCGTCGCTGAGGGCGGTCGGCGTCACGACCGTCACCTTGACATGCTGGTCGCCGTTGCCGTAGCCGCGCAGCTTCGGCACGCCTTTGCCCTTCAGGCGGAAATACGTGCCCGTCTGGGTGCCGGCCGGAATCTTCAGCTTGACCTTCTCGGTCAGCGTCGGAATCTCGATCTCGTCGCCGAGCGCCGCCTGCGCGAACGTGAGCGGGATCTCGCAGTAGATGTCGTCGTTCTCGCGGTCGAAGAATTCATGCGGCTTGACGCGCAGCACGATGTACAGATCGCCGTTCGGGCCGCCTTTCGTTCCGCCTTCGCCCTCGCCGGTCAGGCGGATTTGAGCGCCTTCGTCCACGCCCGCCGGAATCTTGACCGTGATTTTACGCTGTTTTTTGACTTTGCCGGCGCCATGGCAGGTGCCGCATTTTTCTTTGATGATTTTGCCGGTGCCGCTGCAGTTCGTGCAGGCGCGGCGGTTGACCATGCGGCCGAAAGGCGTGTTCTGCACGACCTCCTGCTGACCGCTGCCGCGGCAGACCGAGCAGGTTTCCGGCTTCGTTCCCGGCTTGGCGCCGGAGCCGTGGCATGTATCGCAATTTTCGGTCCGCGGAATGGTGATCTCGGTTTCCTTGCCGAACACCGCTTCCTTGAACTCGATCGTCATCGTATACTGCAGGTCGTTGCCCCGCTGCGGCGCGTTAGGATCGCGCCGGCCGCCTCCGCCGCCGAAGAACATGTCGAAGATGTCGCCGAAGCCGCCTCCGAAGTCCTGTCCGGAGAAGCCGCCTCCTCCGAACTGATTCGGGTCGACGTGGCCGTACTGATCATACACCGAACGCTTCTGATCGTCGCTCAGCGTGTCGTAGGCTTCCTTCACTTCCTTGAACTTGCTTTCCGCATCCGCTTCCTTGTTCACGTCGGGATGGTACTGCCTGGCCATCTTGCGGTAAGCCTTCTTGATGTCTTCGCCCGAGGCGCCTTTATCGACTCCAAGCACCTCATAATAATCGCGTTTGTCCGCCAACCTCTCTCACCCCCATGAGATTTTATCGATATGCTCAAGCATGCTGTAGGAACTGTTCGATCTTCCCATCGCTGTTGAAGACAACTTTCTTTTTTCACAACCCCTTAAAAGGGTTGAAATTTGTCTTCAAAGGCGACCACTGACGTTTTTCCAGACCCGAACAGACCACTCCCGCATATCCGCATCTAAACTCTTACTTTCACCCTTGCTCAAACACGCAACAAACGGCTTGCCGCCCTCTCCCTCCCGGTGCCCCGGGCCGGATGGCCGCAGGGCGCTGCTTGGAAAAAGGCGGAGCCGCTTGATGGATGGCTATTGCTATGGTAACGCGAACGGCTCCTTCAAGTCCATCCCTGTCCATTCGCGTCGAAGAAGCAACCCGCTTACTTCTTGTCGTCGACGACTTCGTAGTCGGCGTCCACGACGTTGTCCTTGCCGCCGGCGGAAGCTCCACCCGCGTCTGCGCCAGGAGCGCCCTGCTCGGCTTGAGCCGCTTGCTCATAAAGCTTAACGGACAGCTGCTGCACGATTTCCGTCAGCTCCTCGGTCGCCTTCTGGATGACTTCCAGATCTTCGCCGCCGATTGCCGCCTGCAGAGCTTCCTTCGCTTTGTTCGCTTTTTCGATCTCGCCCGCATCGACTTTGTCGCCCAGATCCTTCACCGTCTTGTCGACGGAGTAGATCAGCTGGTCGGCATTGTTTTTCGCTTCGACGAGCTCTTTGCGCTTGCGGTCTTCCTCGGCGTTCAGCTCGGCGTCCTTCATCATGCGCTCGACTTCCTCGTCGCTGAGGCCGCTCGAGGATGTGATCGTAATCTTCTGGCTCTTGCCCGTGCCTTTATCCAAGGCGCTGACGTTCACGATGCCGTTGGCGTCGATGTCGAAGGTGACTTCGATCTGCGGAATTCCGCGCGGAGCCGGCGGAATGTCTCCCAGCATGAAGCGTCCAAGCGTCTTGTTGCCCGAAGCCATGGAGCGCTCGCCTTGCAGGACGTGGATTTCTACGCTTGTTTGGTTGTCCGCATAGGTGGAGTACACTTGGGATTTGCTCGTTGGAATCGTCGTGTTGCGGTCGATCATTTTGGTGAACACGCCGCCGGCCGTCTCGATGCCGAGGGAGAGCGGAGTGACGTCGAGCAGCACAACATCCTTGACGTCGCCGGTCAGGACGCCCGCTTGAACGGCAGCGCCGAGAGCGACGACTTCATCCGGGTTGACGCCTTTATGCGGCTCTTTGCCGATCAGCTTTTTGATCGCTTCCTGCACGGCAGGAATGCGAGTGGAGCCGCCGACAAGGACGACCTTGCTGATCTCGCTCGCGGACAGGCCGGAGTCGCTCAGAGCTTGACGCGTAGGTCCGAGAGTGCGCTCGACGAGCGGAGCTGCGATCTCTTCGAATTTGGCGCGGGTAAGGTTCATCTCCAAGTGCTGGGGAACGCCGTCTACCATCGTGATGAACGGCAGGCTGATCGTCGTCGTCAGGACGCCGGACAGCTCTTTCTTCGCTTTCTCGGCCGCATCCTTCAGGCGCTGGACGGCAGCCTTGTCCTTGGACAGATCCGTTCCATGCTCTTTCTTGAACTCGGATACGATATGGTCGATGATGACTTGGTCGAAGTCGTCGCCGCCGAGGTGGTTGTCGCCGCTTGTCGCTTTGACTTCGAAGAAGCCGTCGCCGAGCTCGAGGATGGAGACGTCGAACGTGCCGCCGCCAAGGTCATAGACGAGAATCGTTTGATCTTCCGTTTTCTCGAGGCCGTAAGCAAGTGCTGCGGCCGTCGGCTCGTTGACGATGCGGAGCACTTCGAGGCCGGCGATTTTGCCTGCGTCCTTGGTCGCCTGGCGCTGGGAATCGTTGAAGTAGGCCGGTACGGTAATGACCGCTTGCGTCACGGCTTGGCCCAGGTAGGCTTCCGCATCGGATTTCAGCTTCTGCAGAATGATCGCAGAGATTTCTTGCGGCGTGAAGTCTTTGCCGTCTACCGTTTCCTTGTGGTTTGTGCCCATATGGCGCTTGATCGACATGATCGTGCGGTCCGGATTCGTGATCGCTTGGCGCTTGGCCGTTTCGCCGACGATGCGCTCGCCGTCCTTCTTGAAGCCGACGACCGATGGGGTCGTGCGGTTGCCTTCCGGATTCGGAATGACGACGGCTTCGCCGCCTTCCATTACCGCTACGCAGGAGTTCGTTGTTCCAAGGTCGATGCCGATTACTTTGCTCATGAGTATATCCTCCTTCGTTTTCATCCACATTTTATAAATGAAGTATAACCTCTGTATCTTAAAGGCAGCTTAATGCGCCGGGACGACCGCTTAACCGCTGACCTTGACCATCGCAGGGCGAAGCACCTTGTCCTTGAGGATATAGCCCTTCTGGACTTCCTCCACGACGATGCCTTCCTCATGGTCTTCCGACTCCACCTGCATGATCGCCTGATGGAACTCGGGGTTGAACGGGCTTCCGACCGCTTCCATCGCTTTGAGGCCTTCCTGTTCAAGAACGCCTTGCAGCTGGCGGAAAATCATGTCCACGCCCTTGGCAAGCGAATCGGAATCGCCGCTGCCGGCTGCCGCCGCTAGCGCGCGCTCGAAGTTGTCGACGACCGGCAAAAGCTGGGTCAGAAGCTTCGAGGAGGCGTACTGGGCAAGCTCTTCCTTCTCCTTCTGCGTGCGGCGGCGGAAATTGTCGAAGTCCGCCTGTGCGCGCAGATAGCGCTGCTGGTGCTCCTCCGCCTGCTTCGACAGCTCGTCGTAGCGCGGATCTGCTGCGGGAGCTTCGGCTTCCGCCCCGCCCTCTGCCGGAGCCGGCTCGCCTGCCGCGGCAGCCGATGCCTGCTCGGCCGTCTGCTCATCCGGGTCCATCCTATCCCCTTCGTGATGCTGTTCCTGTTCATCTAGCGTATTCTTCTTGGATTCCAAGCATACTCACCTCCTGCAATAATCGCCGCTAGCGGCTTATGTACCGGGATCTAGCCCGGTCATCCTGCACCATGGCGGTGCGGGATCCAATGTCTCCGCTTCAGCGCTGCCCTCCGCGCCCGATCATCAAATGCATGTTGCTGCTGAGCGCTCCCAAAAGGCTGATGACCTTGCCGTAGTCCATCCGGGTAGGGCCGAGAATGCCGATCGTGCCGAGCGAATGTCCGTCGAGAGCATAAGTCGCCGTAATCAGGCTGCAGCTCGCTATCGCCTCATGGTCGTTCTCGGTTCCGATCCGCACCTGGATGCCTTCCGGCATGGACGAGAACAGCTTCAGCATCGTCGGCGTCTCGTCGAGCAGATCGAACAGAGTCTTGACCTTGTCGACATCCTTGAACTCCGGCTGCGTTAAGATGTTGGTCGTGCCGGAGACGAACAGCCTGCCGTCCTGCTCCGGCCGCAGCGCCTGTTCAAGTATGCCCAGAAGCCCTTCGATCTGCTCGGCGTAACGACCCATTTCTTCCCCGGCTTCCGAGAACAGCCGCGACTTGAGCCGCAGCAGCGGAACTCCGCTCAGCCTCTCGTTGAGAAAACGGACCGCCTTCTCCATGTCGCTCATGTCCAGATCGGCCGGAATCGTCACCGTGCGGTTCTCGACATGGCCGGTATCCGTGACGACGATCGCGACCGCCTTGTCTCCGCCAAGGGGAACAAGCTGGAAATGCTTGAGCGCCTGATTGACCGAATCGGGTCCGAGCACGATCGAGGTGTAATTGGTCAGGTTCGAGATAATCATCGCGGCATGCTGGACGACTTGCTCCATCTCGATCATCCGGCTCGCAAAAAACGACCGCATGGTCTTGAGCTCGTTGTCCGTGACGCTGTCATGCTTCATTAAATGGTCGACGTAATACCGGTATCCCTGAATGGAAGGGATGCGTCCGGCCGATGTATGGGGCTGCTCCAGGAAGCCGAGCTCCTCCAGATCCGCCATCTCGTTGCGGATGGTCGCAGGGCTGAACCCTACGTCTCCCCGCTTGGAGATGCTGCGGGAACCTACAGGCTCGGCAGACCGGATATAGTCATTGATGATGGCGCCAAGAATAAGCTGCTGTCGTTCGGTTAACATCCGCGTTCTCCTCCCGTGCGTATCCATTTTCGGCCGGCTTGCCGGTTCGCCGTTAGCACTCCACCTTGATGAGTGCTAACATTTAATACAAAAATACCAAACCTACTCGACGATTGTCAAGTGATTTGGTATCTGCAAGGCTTCAGCCGGCCGCATAGGGCTCCACGATTCGGCGCACCCTCTCGATTCCGGCCCACATGTCCCCGGGACCGTCATAGATGATGACGTAGGAGCCGTCGTAACCCGAATGGCGGACAGCTTCCAAACAAAGGCGAAGCTCCTGCTCGTCCGGGATGCCGTGCTCGTCGAACTCGGCCTTGGCGTGCACGGACAAGCTTCTCGGCAAAATCATCGCCAGCTCTTCGTATTTGGCCGCGCCCTTGAAATTGCCGAAATCCGTTATCATCGCCAGCGGCTTCTCCGTCCGCCCGAGCAGCTTGAGGCAGCTGGGACCTGTGGAGGTCAGAGGCTTGAAATTCTCCGTCACGATGCGCACCCCGCATTCGTGCGCATAGGCCGACAGTCTGTCCAGGCTCGCAGCGGAGCGGGCTAGAGCCCCCTCATCGGTCGGCATCGCTTCTCCTGCAATGACCCGCACCTTCTTCGCTCCGGCAAGGGCGGCAGCATCGATCCAGGACGAGATATACCGCTCGTCCGCCTCGACTCTGCGTGGATCCGGCGAAGTCAGATCCCCGTAGTCCAGCAACAGCGTATCGAATGCGATTCCTGCATTCCGAAATGCGGCTCTGAGCTTCATGAGATCGTCCGGCTCCCGGGAAGGAAAGTGGAAGTGGCATACCTCGAGCGCCTGAAAGCCTTTCGCTGCCGCTGCAGCGGGCAGCTCCAGCAAGGACAGCTCTTCCGGCTGCGGCTCCAGCGCCGTCCTGTGTACGCCGTCCTCCTCGTCCCATATCGTCCAGCGAAGAGGACCGAGAAGCCGATGCAGGCTCCATGTGCTGACGGATAAATACGACATTTGGCAGCATCTCCTTTAGGATAAGCATATGTTGAAGAAATCGCTTTCATGTCAGGCCGGCTTTTCACCCGAAAACTCATCTTCCTTCTATAAACCCGGCCGATTCAGGCGGGCAGCCTGCCCGAAAGAAAAAGCGCCCGTCCCCCGGGCGGCTTCTTCTTCTGCTTCGCGATCGGCCCCTTCAGTTCCTGCCGGAAGCCGGCTGATCAAATATTTCGCAAAACCGCGATCTCGTCGCAGGCATGCTGCTTGGGGCAATGGATGCAATCGGTCCATACTTTCTCCGGAAAAATATCCTTGTTCACGACGGCAAATCCATTGCGCTCGAAGAAGCGGACTTCATAGGTCAGCGCCATGATCTTCGGTATGCCCTGCTCCTGGGCATTCTTGATCAGCAGATCGACGATTTTGCTGCCGATGCCGTATCCCTTGTATCCTTCCGTAATCCCGAGCGAGCGGATCTCGACCAGGTCCTGCCCCAGCCGCGTAAGAGAGCCGCAGCCGACGACATCTCCATCGAGCTCGGCAATGACGAACGTATCGATCTGCCGGAGGAGCACTTCCCTGGACCTCGGAAGCATGATCCCCTTCTCTGCATAATTTTTGATCAGCTCATACAGCGTATCCACGTCCTGGGGGCTTGCTTTGCGGCACAACGCTTCCTTTACCAGCATCCATGGTCCTCCTCTCGGCCTTTTTTACAATATGAATAAATATACATCAAATAGAATTAATGCTCAAGAAAAAAATCCGCCTGCCTATCTGCCGTCTCCCGATAAAAATAGCTTGGCCTGCCGATCGCAAAATCGGTTTGCCGGATATTTCCAGCAAGGAGTATGATAGGGGGAGTACAAGTCTAAGGAGGAAAACGACATGTCTTCTCAACAGCTCGGAAGCCATCTGCTGCAAAGCTGCCTCGCGACCTTCGAAAGCCAGAAGAAGCTGGCGGACCGCTCGCTCGGCCAAATCGACGACGGGGGCCTGTTCTGGACGCCCTCGCCGGAATCCAACAGCATCGCCGTCATCGTCCGCCATCTGTCCGGGAACTTGAAGTCCAGATGGACCGACTTTCTGACGGCCGACGGGGAAAAGCCGGACCGCAACCGCGACGGGGAATTCGAGCTTCCGCCCGGGACGGACAGGCAGGCTGTCCTCTCCGGCTGGGAGGAGGGATGGGCCGCTCTCCGGACGGCCTTCGATTCCCTGCAGCCGGAAGATCTGCTCGGCACCGTCCTCATCCGCGGCGAGCGGCATACCGTCGTCGAAGCGATCCAGCGCCAGGTCGCCCACTTCAGCCATCATGTCGGGCAGATCGTGTATGCCGCCAAGGCGTACCGTTCCGGAGACTGGCACACGCTCAGCATCCCCAGGGGCGGCTCGGACGCTTTTAATGAAGCGAAAAGAAGCGGTGGATGAGGAACAACCGTTTCTTCGTGACCGGCTATCTCGTCTTCAGCCTGATTCTTGTCGTCTTCTTCCTGTTCATTCTGATCGACATCTGGTGGGCTCTGAACGTGCCCAAAACGGGGCCGATCGGGAACGGGCCGCCGAAAATGTCGGCGTACGCATGGATAAGACTTGGCACAACCGGAAGCCTCGGTCTAATCAATCTCATCCTGGCTCTCGTCCTGTACCGGCAGCTCCCTCCCCATTCGGAAGAAGATCCTCATGGAACGGAAGAGAACGGAACGGACTCGAAAGCCGGGTGACCGTCTGTTGACGTTGACGGCGCAGCGGCCAGCAACTAACTAGCGATCTGCATACGACATGCAAGCAGCCTGCTTACGGCAAGCAAGCCTCGGCAATGCCGCCGCAAAAAAGCCTGCATCTAAGGATGCAGGCTTCTATTCATTCAGGAGCCGGCCGCCGCCAGCTTGACGACCCGGACCTCGTGCTCCCCTTCGCCCTCGACGTCCGCATAACATCCCTCGCCGTCGGCTTCCAGCCTGACCCGGAGTCCGTCCAGCAGCACGGCTGCCGCCCCCAGCGCTTCTCCCGGCAAGCGCAGCCTAACGGTCCAGCCTTCGCCCTGCAGCTTCCAGCGGTACACATCCTCAGCTGCCGTGAGCCGGATCTCATACTGCTGCAGCTCCGCCGCGTGCTCGCCCAAGCCGAATCCGACGTTGGAAATGGCGGCTTCCTTCCATTCCTCCGGCAAGCGGGGCTGCAGCGTCAGATGCTTGCGGTACGCTTCCGGACCGATGCCGAACATGTACGCCGCAAGCGGCCACACGATGCCGTAATTGGTCCATGCCTGCACGAAGCAGCCATAGTCCGGAGACATCTCCGACATGGAGCCCGGCAGCCTCCGGTTGAAGGTGGAGGCGATCATCCGCGCATAGCGGAGCGACTCGTCCATCCGGCCGTAACGCGCCTCCGCCACGGCTTGAACGCCGGTCGATATCGTCATCATCTGATCGCGGTACATGCCGGACAAATACGTTCCCCAGCGGCCCGTGAACTCCTCGCTTGCCATCCGGTCCAGGGCGCGGATCGCCTGCTGCCGCGGAGCGAGCCCCGCTTCCATCGGCGTGTTGATGACCCAGTTTTTGAACAGCCACGGCTTCTCGAGCTCGGGATGCAGCCCTTCCATGTCGGCCTTCATCGCCAGGAGATCGCGCACGGCGTTATCGGCTCCGAATTGCCTGGCCCTCTCGATGTAGAGATCGATCCTGTCCCGGACCTTGCCCACCGGAGCCATGGCGTCCGCATAGAGACCTTCCTCTTCCAGCCACATGCCCCGGTTGACGGCCTCTCCGACCCGGACGGCAAGCTCCGCCCAGCGGCTGCGGCCGCTCTCGTCTCCCAGCAAGGCCGCCATCTCCGATGCGGCGTTGAGCGCGGACCACGTATAGACGGCTGTATCGATCAGCTCGACGTTCAAGCCCTCGATCTCAATGATGCCGTAGCCTTCCGGCAGCAGGTCGCCGTCGGGGTCCATTTCCCCGAGCAGCCAGTCCAGTCCCTTCTGCACCGAAGGATAGAGCTCGTCAAGGAGCGCGGCATCTCCCGTCCATTTCAGCACCTCCCACAGGCAAGAGATGAAATGGGCCGTCTCCTGCGTATTGCCGGGATGGGCGGCAAGCCCGTTCGTCGACATCTCGTGGATGATACGGCCGTTCCCGTTCGCCTGCTCCGAAGCCCGGTGCAGCAGACGCACCGTATCCAGAGCCGTCTGCATGCCTCCCGTTGCCAGCAGCCCGGGAATCGCATAGCTGCTGTCGCAGCCGAACCACCAGGGATACTCCGGCTGGCCCGCCCCGAGTCCTCTGCCGACACCCGGAACATCCCGAAGCAGCCAGTCTTGATGGAATTTCACCCAATGAAATGTTTTCTGCAAATGCTTGTCGGGGATATCCAGCTCGGAGGCGGATAACAGGCTTTCATACCGCAGCACCTTGGCCGCCCACAGCTCTTCGGCCGAGCCGAGCAGCTTCTCGAGGCTTGCCAGCGCGTCGAGCTCGCTGTGCAGCGAGCCGGCAACGGCGGATTGCATCTCGATCTCGCCTCCCGCAGGAAGGTGCTCGCCGGCGTATGTCAGCTCGCCGCCGACGCCCTTGCCCGCAGTCCAATGCGGTCCGAACAGCTCCCGGTCGATGTCGCAATTCGAGGCAGGAAGCGCCGAGCCGGCAGCGACATGCCAAGGCTGATGCTCATCCCTTGCGGTAAAGACGCCGCGCTCCGGATGGAATCGGCCTTGATCGAACCCTTCCCGCCACTCCATTCCTTCCGAGAACCAGACCGGACTCAGGTCGGTCCGAACCAGGAAATGGACATCCAGATCGCGCGGACGATCGAGAAGATTTCGAATGGCGAATGAAACGAGAATGCCTTGCTCGCCGTCAGGGCAAAACTGCCTGCGGACGATTTCCAGACCGAGCCTTCTCATCGTATACCGATGTTCATTGTGGAAGGGATGGTTCACGAAGATGCCGGCCTCCGTCAGCCAGACAGGTCCCGAAGCTCCGCCATCTTCTTCCCGGTCCCGGATGCCGAGCCAGAATCCGTCGAGAAGCTTGACGGGATGCAGCCACAGCCCGCCCATTTCAAGCTTGACGTGATGGCCGAAGTCCGGAAAGCCTCCATTCTGTCCCCCGATCAGGCACGCCTTGCTGCCCGGACATAGGAACAGATCCTGCCACGAGGCTCCTTCCGTGCTTCCCTCTTCCTTATATGGAGCCAGCTTCGGCCCTGTATCCCACAGCTTCATGTTCACTTGTCCTTCCTCCTATCGGTAAAAAAGCGGTCCGCTGCCGCGGCAGCGGCATAACACAGGCAGCCGGCAGCCAGCGTAGCGGTCACGCCGGCCGTCATCGAGACGGCTGAGCCGAGCAAGGAGCCCCATATGCCGGCCAAGCCGCTCACGGCAAAGAAAAAGGCGGAAGAGCCCGGCAGCCGCCGGTCATCCTCGCGCAGCCCGGACGGAAGCGGCATGCCCATCGGCAAGCCGAGCAGCAAGGCGGAAACGCCGACGAACGCCAGCCGCGCGCTGTCTCCGGAGACCAGAAGACTATCCGACAGGGCAGGCTCCGCCAGCAGCAGTAGGACTGCTGCCGCAAAAGCGGCCCCGGCGCCGGCGTACGCGGGAAGCCGGAAACGGCCTGCGGCCGCGCTTCCCAAGCTTCCTCCGAGCAGCAGCGGCATGATGACGGCAATGGATGCAAGCGCAGGACTGCCGAGATAAAGCAAAGCCTTTTGGATGAGTGCCGTCTGGACGGACATATAGCCGATCCCGAGCAGCAGATAGAGCGGGTAGGATTTCAAGCGCGGCTTTCCAGCCCGCAGCCTTGAAGCCCGGCCTGGCCCGTACTCTCCGATTCCGATCACGAATGCAGCCAGCAGGGTCAAAGCCGCGGCGGCAGCCAGCCATTGCCCGAGAGCGGGCGGCAGGCCGGGGTCCACCTGGAAGAAGAACGGCCGGTCATCCTTGACGGGATGGACCGCGTAGTCGGAATCGCGCACGAACCGGTCGAACGGGACCTGGCCTTGAACGAGCGGCTTCAACAGCTCCTCGTCGGAGCCCGGAAGGAACAGCGGCCGCAGTCCCAGCGAGCGCGCCCCGGTCTGAAGCAGGTTGAGCTGGCTCGAGTCGAGCGGCGTGTTCTGGATCACGGACAGGGTAAGCTGCGGCGAGGACGACTGGTCCGTTGCCAGAAGCAGCGCCGTGTGGCGGGAAGCTTCCGCCGCCGTGCGCTCCCCGTCCGACATGAGCGCTTCAAGGCCCGTATAATAGGCGCGGACGCCTTCGATGCCTTGATGGGACAGGATGGCGAGCCTTCCTCCCGGCGCCAGCTTGGCCAAATACTCCTTGAACGCTTCCCTCGTGAACACGTAATTTTCAGACAAGGCTTGGCCGCCCATGCCGCCCACCTGCGAATAGACGAGATCTAGGACGATCAGGTCATAACCGCCGGCGCTGCGGGTCAGCACGCTTCTTCTGTCGCCGACGACGGTCTTGACGCCGGGACGATCCAGGAGGCCTCCGTTGTAGTCCGCCTGCTCCCTCATGCTCCGGACGATGCCGGAGCTCAGCTCGACGGCAGTGACATCCTTGGCTCCGGCAAGCAGCGCGTACAGAATGTCGCGTCCCCCGCCCGCTCCGATGACGGCGGTCCGATCCGCGCGTCCAGCGGCGAACGGCAGGAACTCGATATCACGGGCAAGGCCGGCAACGGAGCTCAGGCTGCCGTCGAACCGGTACATATAGCTTCCGGCACCGCCGTTGACGAACAGCATGCGGCGGCTGTCATCCGCGGTCGCGACCGTGTCCGTGCGGGCGAATCCGTCCCAATGCGTCGAGACGACATGGGCGGAAGGATCGCTGCGCAGCGTCCCGACAATCGTCTTGTCAGGCGCAGCCCCGTGAAAAGCGGCGAAATCGAGCTGCCAGCCGTCCAGCTGCCTGGCCGTCTCGAAGGCGGGCGGCGTCGCTGCGAGCAGCAGCACGGCTGCCAGGACGGCATATCTCCTTCTCATGCCCCGTCCGCCGGCAAACAAGGCGAGCGCCGCCGCGAAGGCAGGCGCCGACATGAGGAACACGGCCGCGAAGCCGCCGAGCCGTTCCGTCAGGATGTAGCCCAGCAGCGCGCCGGCCGCTGCGCCGAGCAGATCGGCCGCATATACGGCAGGCGCCGGAGCGGTCCCGGAAGCGAGAGCCCGGCCCGTGACCCAGCCGAACAGCAGGAACGGCAGCGCGCACAACAGCGCGTAAAAGGCAAGCTGCCCCGAATAGGGAAAACGGGCCAGGACAAAGCTCAGGAGGATGGCGTATCCTCCCGCAGCCATGCTTGCCCAGCCCGCAGGAGCCGCAGCCTGCATCCTGCCGGCCTTGCCTCCGAAGCGGACGGCGGCGTAAGCGCCGGCCCCGGTGCCGAGGACGGCCAGCGAGATCAGAAGCGACACATAATGATATTGAAGCAGCACGCCGAGCACATTCGTCAGCGCGATTTCCAGCCCCAGCATGGATGCCGACAGCAGGCCGACGCCTGCCAGCCATCCCGCTCCGCTTCGGTTCAAGGTCAGCTTGGCCATAGGCTTGTTATCCTTTCATTCCGGTCAGCGTGATGCTTTCCACGAAGTATTTCTGGCCGAGGAAATAGAACAGCAGCGAAGGCAGCATCGTGACGACGGAAGCCGTCATGAGGAAGTTCCACTGGACGTTGTTCTCACTCTTGAAGAAGTTGATGCCAAGCGCCAGCGTATACAGCTCCGGCTTGTTCAGGTACAGTAGCGGAGTCATGAAATCGTTCCAGACGCCGTTGAACTGGAGGATGGCCACCGTGATGATCGCAGGAATGGTCAGCGGCAAAATGATGCGGACGAGAATGCCGAGCGTGCTGGCGCCGTCGATCTTGGCCGCCTCCTCCATCTCGACGGGAATCGTCATGAAGAACTGCCTCAGCAGGAAGATATAAAAGGCCGTGCCGAAAAAGGCCGGTACGATCAGCGGCAGCAGCGTGTTCATCCATCCGAGTTCCTTGAACAGGTAGAACACCGGAATCATCGTGACCGAGGTCGGCAGCATCATCGTCGACAGCATGAGGATGAACAGCATGTTTTTGCCCTTCGCCTTGAAGCGGGCGAATCCGTACGCGACGACCGTGCAGGACAGCACCGTTCCGATAATGTTCGGCACGGTGACGGCAAGCGTGTTGAGCAGCCAGCGGCCGAACGGAAGGCCCGTGAAGGTCGTGATGTAGTTGTCCCAACGGATCGGATCGGGAATCCACTTGACAGGAACCGTGAACACTTGGTACGACTCCTTCAACGAAGTGGACAGCATCCAGGCGAAAGGAACCAGCATCACGAGCGAGCCGGCCAGAAGCAGCGCATACACGATGGTTTGATGGAGCCATTTGTTTGTTCGCATGCCTTTACTTCCTTTCCCCTTCATAGTAGACCCAGGCGTCCGAGGACTTCACGACGATCAGCGTCAGCACGAGAATGATGATGAACAGGAACCAGGCGAGCGCGGAGGCGTAGCCCATGTTGAAGTTCTCGAACGCGTGCTGGAACAGGTAGTAATTGTAGAACAGCGTGGAGTTCATCGGTCCGCCTTTCGTCATGACATACGCCTGCCCGAACGTCTGCAGCGCGCCGACGATGCCCATGATCAGGTTGAAGAAGATCGTCGGAGTCAGCATCGGGACGGTGACGTTTTTCAGCTTCTGCCAAGCGTTGGCTCCGTCGAGGTCGGCCGCCTCGTACAGGGACGGCGAGATGCCCTTCAGGCCGGCCAGCCAGATAATCATGCCCCCGCCTACTCCCCAGAGGCTCATGATGACCATGGAAGGCATCGCCCAGTTGGGATCGTAGATCCAGCCCGGTCCCGAGATGCCGAAATAACCGAGGATCGTATTGAATAATCCGATTTCCGGATTGAATATCCACATCCATAAAACCATGACCGAAACGCCGCTGACGACGGCCGGCATATAGAAGATCGTGCGGAACAGCCTCATTCCCCAGGCGGCCTGATTGAGCAGCAGGGCCAGCGCAAGCGAGAACACCAGTCCCAGCGGTACGGATAAGACAGAGTAGATTACGGTTACTTTGAGCGAAGTCCAAAAAAGCGGATCATGATTCAGCGCCTTGGAATAGTTTTTGAACCCGATAAATTTTGCTGGCGTCAGCAAATCCCATTTGGTCAGGCTGATGATAAACGAAGCGATCATCGGACCGAGCACGAATGCCAGAAATCCGATCAGCCAAGGAGAGATCAGCACATAAAACCATATGGCTTCCTTGCTTGTAGCCCGCATTGCCTTCTTGCGGGGAGCAGCTGCGGTTGTTGCGGAAGCGCCGTCCATCTCCGGCATATTCATCTTTTATCACCTCAAGCGGATTAAGTGGGACCGACTCCGCCGCCTCAAGGCATGCGGCTGGTCCGTTCGGTTGCAGGCAGGATCCGTGCAGCCGGGACAGGGGAAGACGATCCTCTTCCCCTTCCTGCTGCGCGGCAGCGCCGCCAAGCGGCGCCATCCCAAGGCTTACTCGGATTTGGCCGTTTGCAGGTCCGCATCGCCTTGTTTGGCGGCTGCGTCCAGCTCTTTCTTCACGTCGATCGGCTTGCCAAGCATCATTTTGTCCATGACCGATTGCAGCGCCTTGCCCCCGGTCGTGCTGAAGTAAGGGCTCGTTTTTTCCGGGAAATCCTTGATGTTCGGGATATCGTCGAGGAAGGGCTTGAGAGCCTCGTCATTCGTCTGGCCGAGCTTCTCAGCGGTAGCTTTGACCGCCGTGAACGCATAGGCTCCGAGAAGCTCCTGTCCTTCGGGACCGGTCAGGTATTTCAGGTAGCTCCAGGCCTCGTCCTTGTTGGCCGACTTGGAATACAATCCATACCCGGCGTAGCAGATCGTATTGGCCGCTCCGCTCGGGCCGGCCGGCATGGCGACGACGCCGAAGCTCAGGTCCTTGTTGCTCTTGTAATCCGTCACCGGCCAGCGGCCTCCTACGCTCATCGCCACTTTGCCTGCCGCGAACAGATCGACGCCCTTGAACGCCGCGCTTTCGGTGCTGGACGGGGAAATGCGGTCCTTCTGGTACATGTCCTGGTACAGCTCAAGCGCTTTCACCGTTCCGTCGCTGTTCATGAAGCCGTCGAACTTCTCTCCGTCGGGGCTGATGACGCTGCCGCCGTACGCATTGATCAGAGGCAGGACGGCACGTGTCCACGCGCCTGGCAGGTTGACTCCCCACTGGGTGATGCGGTCGCCGTCTTTCTTCGTCAGCTTTTTGGCCGTGTCGTACAGCTGCTCCCAGGTCCAGCCTGCTTGCGGATAGGGCAGGCCCGCTTCGTCGAACAATTTTTTATTGTAGAATACGGCCAGGTCGGAATAGTCCTTCGGCAGCGTGTAGTATTTATCGCCGAGCTTGCCGACGTCGAGGACGTTGGCGTAATAATCGTCCAGCTTGATTCCGTTGTCGCCTTGAATATAGGAGGTCAAGTCTTCAAGCGACCCCTTGTTCATGAACATGCTGATGTCTCCGTCGCCGATCTGGAATACATCCGGCGCCTGGCCGGCTGCGATCTGCGTCAGCAGCTTCGTGCCGTATTGATCCGGCACGGATTCGATGGACACCTTTACGTTGGGATGCGCTTTCATATAATTGTCCGCAATTTGCTGCTGGATCTTGAGGCTGTCTCCTCCGTCCCACGTTCCGACGCGGAGCTTGACTTCTTTCGCTTCCGTGCCGCCTGAAGCGTCTGCGTTGCTGGCTTTGCCGCTGTTCCCGCTCGCCGCGTTGCCGGAATTGGAGCCTGAATTCGTACCGCAGGCCGTCAGCGCGATCGCCGCCGACATCCCGATGGCCAGTAATGCGGTTCCTTTGATCTTCATGATTGGAACACCCCTCTAAAATAGTGGTTATATTAAGGGCCGGCGCGGGGCGCGGGCCCGAAATACCTTCATTCGCCTATTGCCGTCCTGCCAAGGAAACCATGTCGACGGTCCAGCCATCCGGCAACTCAAGCACCGTAGTCCGATACTCGCCTCCAGTACGCACGATTTCCACCGCCAGCCGTCCGTCGCCGATCCGCATCCCCTTCACGGACAGGCGGTTCATTCCTTCCGGCAAAGACGGCTTCAGGCTGATCGTCCTGGAGGACGGATCGAACTTCAGCCCCGTCATCGCCGTGACGAACACGAGCGGAGTCGCCGCGGCCCATGCCTGCGGCGAGCAGGCGACCGGATAGCGGACCGCGCGGCCTCTTGAAGCCGAATATCCGCAGAACAGCTCCGGCAGGCGGCCGTTCTCGAAATGTCCGGACGCCTCCAGCAGTCCTTCCATTACGACAGCGGCTTCCTTGTCGAGGCCGTACCTGGCAAGGCCCATCAGACAAAGCGAATTGTCATGCGGCCAGATGCTGCCGTCGTGGTAGCTCATCGGGTTGTAGGCTTTCTCGCCTTCCGCCATCGTGCGGATGCCGTAACCGCTGAACATCTCCGGCGAGATCAGCCGGCGGGCAACCGCCTCCGCTCTCTCCGGCGACACGAGGCCGGACATGAGAACATGGCCCGGGTTGGACGTCACGGTGCCGACCTGCGCGCTGTCTCCATCCAGGGCGATCGCGTAGTACTGGCGATCCTCCATCCAGAAGCGCTCCTCGAACCGCTGCCTCAGCGCTTCGGCTTCCGCCTCGAGGCGCACGGCCTGACCGCTCCTCTCCGGATCGTTCAAGGTCCGGAACAGGCCGGCGAGAGCTTGCTTGGCTTGATAGACGTAGCCTTGCACCTCGACCAGGGCTACCGGAGCTTCGGCGTAGCGGCCGTCCCGATGGACGACGGAATCGGCGGAATCCTTCCATCCCTGGTTCGCAATGCCTTTGGATGACTCCTGATAATAGGAGGTGAAGCCTCTGCCGCCGTGGTCCCCGTACCGGTCGATCCACTCCAGCGCCCTGTCCGCATGGGGCAGAAGCCGCTTGAGCGTATTCACGTCCCCGGTCCATCTGACATATTCCCCGAGCAGCACCAGGAACAGAGGCGTCGAATCCACCGATCCGTAATACGGATTGAAGGGAACCTGATTCGTGTTCGCCAGCTCTCCCTTGCGGAGCTCATGCATGATTTTGCCCGGCTGCTCGTCGCGCCAAGGATCTTCCTTCGTCCCCTGGAAATGAGCCATCGTCAGAAGAGTTCCTTTGGCCGCTTCCGGCTGGATCGGCAGCAGCTGCAGCGCCGTAATGAGGCTGTCGCGGCCGAACGGCACCGCGAACCATGGCAGACCTGCGACAGGGAACGGTCCGAAGCCGATGTCCGTCAGCAGCACGCGGATATCCTGCAGGCCGCGTCCGTACAGCCGATTGAAGGCGGGCAGATCGCTGTCGACGGATGTCGCCTGCTCGTTCCACTCCCGGTACGACCGGCGCAATGCTTCCAATGCCTCGTCCCTCGGAACGAGCCGCGCTTCCTCCTCTCCGAACGTCGGGGCGAAGCTGAAATGAACCGCGCTTGACTGTCCGGATTCCAGCTTCATCCGGAATGCCGCTTCCCCTTCGGGAGAGAAGCGGTCCGCTTGCCTGGACCAGCGGGCGATGAGGCTGCGCTTGATGCCGTCCAGCCCGTCATAAGCGAACGCAAGCCCGTTCTCGCCAGGCAGAGGCGGAGCTGCGACGCCTGCGCCTCCGCTCTGGAAACCCCGGATGACGAACATATCCGTGAAGTCGGCCGCGAATCGAAGCGACAGCTCGAATTCCCACGTCGTCGGACTGTAGTTTGTCGCTTCAACCGTTTCATAGAGCACATCGCCGTAAATGAAGCGGGTCCGCTTGATTTCGATGGATTCCCGCCACAGCTCGAGCTTGCCGTCCATCTCCATATGCGGATTCGTAAGCAGGATGGTGGACAAATAATTCTCATCCGCCTCCGAGGAGAGGACAATCGGCTTCTTGCCGTTGATCCGCAGCTCCAGCACGCTCAGAAAGCGGGTATCCCTTGTATACAAGCCGAAGCCTTGTCCTTCTTCCTGCCGCTCCGGGATATCGCCCGAATGGTCGGTCATCAGGAACAGATCGTTCTCTTTTATCACGCGGTAGTCCATGTGTATGCAATCCCCTTTAGATCTCCAAAACGTTTTGGACAACTTTACATGATGTCCATAAATGATCATGCCTTATAAACACTGATATTCCTTAATTAGGAAGCGCTTACGTGTCAACCAAAACGTTTTGGTAATTTCCGAAAATAAAACGCCCTTCCGCTGTCACGGTTTTTCACAGGGCGACGTGCTTTCTCTTATCATCAATTCGTTATGGAGCATGATCTTGTGATTCACAGGCCTGCCTTCAATGAGGTCAACGAGCAGCTGGGCAGCCTGGTAGCCCATTTCGTATTTGTTCTGGCGGATGGTCGTAAGCTTGGGAGAGCTGTAGGACGCGATCGCAATGTCGTCGTATCCCACGATCGAGATTGTCTCCGGCACCTTGCCGCCGCTGCGCTCGACTGCCCTCAGCGCTCCCAGAACCATCAAGTCGCTCGCCGAAAATACGGCCGTCACTTCAGGGTGATGAAGCAGAATCTCGAACATCGCCTCGCAGCCGCCCTCTTCCGAGAAGCTGCCGTTGAACACCAGCTCGGGCCTGTAGGCGATCCCGTGCTTCTCCAGCGTCTTCCGGTAGCCGCTCAGCCTCTCCAGGCTGACCGCCGCATCGTTGTGGCCGTTGATCATCGCGATATGGCGATGCCCCTGCTCGATCAGATGCCTGACCGCCATGGAAGCTCCCTCCACGTTGTCGGTCGTGACATGTCCGAGGCAGCTGCCCTCGGCAGGAATGTCGATCAGCACACATGGAAAGTTGGAGTCGTAGGTCACTTCCTGCAGGTACGGGTCCTGGACTCGAAGGCCCGATATGATGGCGCCGTCCACGTTCCTTTCCTTGCACAGGTCGCTGTAGGATTTGGACATCTGCTTCTTGGCGTTCGTGCTGAACAGCATGATCTCGTAATCCAGCTCTCCGGCCCGGTCGTTGATGCCGCACAGAATCTCAAATGCCATCGCATCCTTCGCTCCGGCCCGGTTGATATCCGACAGGATCACGCCGAGCGTCCGCGTTTTCTTGGTGACCAGGCTGCGGGCGAGCACATTGGGGCGATAGTTGAGCTCTTTGGCTGCTTTCTGGATTTTTTGGCGGGTTCCCTCGTTCACATCGTCATAGCCGTTCAACGCTCTGGAAACGGTTGTGACGGAGACTCCCGCATACTTCGCCAAGTCTTTTATGGTGGTCAGTCTTCCTCACTCCTTTCTTCCAAAACGTTTTGGAAGTCTTTACCCGCTCAGTATAACGGAAAACCGAAAACGCTTGCAACAGTTTTTTTTATTCCTTTTTTTACTTGTCCCGACAACCTGCAATGGAGCTGGAGCATGCCCAATGCGGCACCGGTCGGAACAAAGAGAACCGAGCCATGAATGCCGTCCGGATAAAAAAGCCGGATAAGAGCCTGGCCGTTCTCCATCAAGCGCTAGGATTGCCAACACGCCGAATGAGAGCCGGCAGCCGCTGCCCGTCCAGAATCCAACACAAAAGCCGGGCCGGACCTGTCTTGGACAGATCCGGCCCGGCCTGGCTTGCCGAGCTTATTTGCGGTCGAATGAAGCCTTCCAGACGCCTTCCAGCCAAGAATCGAACTCAGGGCCTTTTTCGCCTTCGTAGACGTCATAGACATCGCTTCTCGTCTTCCTGAGCTTCTCCTTGAAATCCTCCAGGGAATGGCCTTCCGGAAGGCTTTTGCGGATGCGGACGATAATTTTGGATACGCCCTTGACCGGCTCGGATTTGCTGCGCGCCGGAGCTTGGACCGGCTCGCCGAAGCCCTTGAGCCCCGAGTAGGCCGCTTCGCGGACGGCATAGACCGGGTCGCTCGCGAGCAGGCGCGTCATGATTTCAACCGACTGAGGCTGCTTGTGCTTGCCGAGCTCCTTGACGGCGGCAAGACGCGCCTTCCAGTCGGAAGTGCGGCTGGCCGCACGCTTGAGCTCCGCCATAGGGTCCAGTTCTTGTTCCAGCTCCGGCTTGAATTCTTCCTGTTTCAATGGAAATTTCCCCTTTTATCGCTTCATAATCAATCATGTTGCCAGTGACGGCTGTTTATACGTCGGCGGTCTCTTCGCCCAGCACCCCTACGAATGCGCCGAACACCTCGTTGCCGAGCAGCACGCCCTGGGAAGTCAGCCGATAGCCGGTGCCCGGGCGAAGCGGCGTGCCTCCCGGCAACGTCCCGGCGCCGCCGTCGACACGCTGCATCAAGCCTTCCTGCAGCAGCGGCTGCAGCTGGCTTCCGAATACGCCATCGATCGTATGCCCCGGGAACTGCTGCTCGAAATCCCGGTCGCGGACGCCGTCCAGCAGCCTCAGGCCGACCATCATGAAGTCCTCCATCGCGTCCGTATCCGGGACCCGCTCCTCCGACAGGCGGGGCAGCCGCTGCAGTCCGGCGTCGATGTACGGCTGCACGCCTTTGATGTTCACATGCCTGAGCCCGTGGATATAGCCGTGCGCGCCGGCTCCAAGCCCGTAATAGGGCTCATTGCGCCAGTAGGTGGAGTTGTGCCGGCTCTCGAAGCCGGGCTTCGCGAAGTTGCTGATCTCGTAATGCTCGTATCCCGCTCCCTGCAGGCGATCGATGAGATGGAGATACATTTCCACATCCTCGTCCTCGGTCGGCAGCGGCAGCTCGTTGCGCTCGTACATATGGTGGAAGAGCGTGTTCTCCTCCACCTTGAGGCTGTAGAGCGAGTAATGCGGCAGATCCAGCTCCAGAGCCTTGTCGACGCTGTCGGACAGCATCGCGACCGTCTGCTTCGGCAAGCCGAACATCAGGTCGATGGACAAGTTGCGGAAGCCCGCCGCCCGCGCATTGTCCAGGCTGCGGTAGACGTCGTCCACGTTGTGGATGCGGCCGATCCGCTCCAGAAGTCCGTTGTCGAACGACTGGACACCGAAGCTCAGCCGATTGACCCCGCCCGCGAACATGACCGCAAGCTTGTCCGGATCGGTCGTGCCGGGATTGGCCTCCATCGTGAATTCCGTTCCTTCGTGCAGCGGGAAATGCTTCCTTACGGCGGCAAGGAATCGCTCCATCTGAGGCGGAGTCAGCACCGTCGGAGTGCCTCCTCCCACGAATACCGTATCGATGCGCTCGGCCGGAATCGCGGCCAGAGTGAGCTCCATCTCCTTCTCCAGCGCGGTCAAATAGCTGTCGACCGGCTGACCCTGCAGCACATAAGAGTTGAAGTCGCAGTAAAAGCATTTGTTCGTGCAAAAAGGGATATGAATGTAAAGCGCCTTGGGCGCGTGCTTCAGCATGGCGATGCCTCCTCTACCGGGAACCGCTGCACCTCGGGTTCCCTTAAACGCCGCAAGAGGAGAGCCGCGGCTCTCCTCCAGCGAAGCTGGCGGCCGAATGGACAGAACGCTCATCCGGCCTATGTCCAGTCATCAATCCTCGTCGATTTTCAGGACGGCCATGAACGCCTCCTGCGGAATCTCGACGTTGCCGACCTGCTTCATCCGTTTCTTGCCTTCCTTCTGCTTCTCGAGCAGCTTGCGCTTCCGGCTGATGTCGCCGCCGTAGCATTTGGCAAGAACGTTTTTGCGCATCGCCTTGACCGTCTCGCGCGCAATGACCTTCTGCCCGATCGACGCCTGGATAGGCACCTCGAACATCTGGCGCGGAATCAGATCCTTGAGCTTCTCGCAGATGACCCTTCCGCGCTGATAGGCGCGGTCGCGGTGCACGATGACGGACAAGGCGTCGACCGTCTCGCCGTTCAGCATGATATCCATCTTCACCAGCTTGGACTGGCGGTAGCCGGACAGCTCGTAGTCGAAGGAAGCGTACCCCTTCGTGCTGGATTTCAGCTGGTCGAAGAAGTCGTAGACGATCTCCGAAAGCGGAATCTGGTACGTAATGGTGACGCGGTTCGTATCCAGGTACTCCATGTTCACGAATTCGCCGCGCTTGTTCTGGCACAGCTCCATGACGGTGCCGACAAAGTCGTTCGGCACGATGACGGCGGCCTTGACATACGGCTCCTCGACATGCTCGATCTTGCCGACCTCCGGGTAGTTGGACGGATTGTCGATGCTGAGCACCTCGCCGCTCGTAAGCGTCACGGAATAGATGACGCTCGGCGCCGTCGTGATGAGGTCGATGTTGAACTCGCGCTCGATGCGCTCCTGGATGACGTCCATATGGAGCAGGCCCAGGAATCCGCAGCGGAAGCCGAAGCCGAGCGCTGTCGACGATTCCGGCTCGAAGGTGAGGGACGCGTCGTTGAGCTGCAGCTTCTCCAGCGCCTCGCGCAGGTCGTTGTACTCCGTGTTGTCGATCGGATACAGGCCGCAGTATACCATCGGGTTGATCTTGCGGTAGCCCGGAAGCGGCTCGGGAGCCTTGCGCTTGGCTTCGGTCACCGTGTCGCCGACGCGCGTGTCCTTGACATTCTTGATGCCGGCGACGATGAAGCCGACATCTCCTACGGCAAGCTCGTCCACGATGCTCATGCGCGGCTTGAAGGCGCCGACCTCGATGACCTCGAATTCAGCGCCGGTCGCCATGAAGTGGATCTTGGAGCCGGCCTTGATGCTGCCGTCGACGACGCGCACGTAGACGATGACGCCCTTGTACGGATCGTAGTGGGAGTCGAAGATCAGCGCCTTGAGCGGCTGGTCGGGATCTCCCGTCGGAGCGGGAACCTTCTGGACGACCTGCTCCAGAATCTCCTTGATGCCGATGCCCGCCTTGGCGGAAGCGAGGACGGCGTCGCTCGCGTCGAGCCCGATGACATCCTCGACCTCCTGCTTGACCCGCTCCGGCTCCGCGCTCGGCAGGTCGATCTTGTTGATGACCGGAAGGATCTCCAGGTTGTTGTCCAGCGCCAGATAGACGTTGGCCAGCGTCTGGGCCTCGATGCCCTGGGCCGCGTCCACGACCAGCAGCGCGCCCTCGCAGGCCGCGAGGCTGCGGGAAACTTCATACGTGAAGTCGACGTGTCCGGGCGTATCGATCAGGTTCAGGATGTACTCTTCCCCGTCGTCGGCCTTGTAGCCGAGGCGCACGGCCTGCAGCTTGATGGTGATGCCGCGCTCGCGCTCGAGATCCATCTGGTCGAGCACCTGCGACTGCATTTCGCGGGAGGTCAATGCTCCGGTATATTCCAGAATACGGTCGGCCAGCGTCGACTTCCCGTGGTCAATATGCGCGATAATGGAAAAATTCCGTATCTTCTGTTGGCGGTCGCGTACGTCTGCCATGCTTAACTATCCACACCCCTCAATTATCTAACCCATTCGTACCATTATACCCGAGGCGGACCGGGGCGGCAATGAGCGGCAGGGAAAGGAAGCGGGCCAGACGGCAAGCCGATTATTTGGTAAAGGAGTCGAAGAGGGTTACGATCATGCGGATGCCGGAGCTGGATACGCTCTGCAGCATGCCGGCCGTTCCGTCGGCAAGGCGATTGACGCCGGTGTCGGAATCCAGCGGCGCGACTCCCGGCAGCCTGTACCGTTCATCCCCGGCCGAGTATCCGTTCCATGCCGAGACGTCTCCGGACGACGCGCCGGACGACTCCGCATCGCCGGCGAATGCCGTCTGCGCCTCCGCCGGGGCGGACGGCTGGACGCCGTACTTCTTCTGAAGCTGACGCAGCTCGGCTTCGTATTTCTGCGCCGCCTGCAGCTGCTCGCGCGCTTTCGCGGCTTCCGCGAAACGCCCGACCGCCGCGGGATCGGAGCCCTCGATCGGTCCGTATACCCGGTTGATGCCGCCCGTCGTCATCTCCATCCCGAACATCAGCACGGCCGCCAGGGCGGCGCCCAGCACGGTCCATTTGAGCTGGCTTCTTCTGCGCATGATGACCTCTCCTCTCGGTTATTGTAATGGAATCAAGCTTTTTCGCCCGCGAAATACAGATCCGCGATGACTTCGGCCAGAGCGTCGGCCGTCCGATAGCCTTCCTCCAGCGAGTTGTCGATGCCGCCGACCTCGACGAGCACGCTGTCCGAAGCCAGCGATTGATTGTACTCTCCGTTGCCGGTCGTCACGGTCTTGCCCCAGATTCCGCGCGACAGACCGGGATAACGTTCGTTCAGCATGCTGTGGATCTGCTCGGCAAATTTCTCGTTTTCTTCCCAATTCGGATTTTTGCGGCCGATGATGAAAAATACTTTCGCGTAATCCTTGCCGCCGATATTCACCGTCGTCGTCTTGCGCTTGGCGGAATCCCGGTGGATATCGAAAAAGAACTTCAGTCCTTTATTGGCGCTCATCGCTTCCTGCACGCTCTTCTTGGAATACTTGTAGCTCATCGAATACTTGAAGCCCGGGATCACAGAAGGATAATCCGTGCTGGAGTGAACGGCTCCGACACCGCGTTTTTCCAGCTGCCCGGCCAGCCTCTCTCCGATATTGGCCACGTTGACCTTGGAGGATTCCGGATTCGTTCCGGGCTTGCCCACTTCCGGATTGTAGGACTCGCGGATGTGCGAATGATAGATGAACACGGCCTTGCTGCCGCCAGCGGCGGCCCCGGGCGCTCCGCTGCCGGCCCCGCCGCTCGCCGGTCC
>NZ_BIMD01000039.1 GCF_004000905.1 Paenibacillus humicus NBRC 102415 | reverse complement strand
GGCGCCAACGAATTTATTTCTGGAGGCAAAGCGGCAAGAGCAGAGGCGGAAACGGTGTCGTTGAACATTCTGGCGCCGAATAACAAGTAAAGGAAGCTAAGCAAGGCTGCTGCGAGTCTAACTCGAAGCAGCCTTGTTTGTAGACGGCATCCCTCTTCCACTGAGCCGATCATGCCGATTGGAGATTCGCAATGAGTCCAATCTATTTTCATCACTTGTGATAGGGTGAGCCTTATTATAAGTGACGGCGAATATTTGGTGGCAAGAAGGGTGTTAAAGATCTGTAGGAGTAATGGAGGAAGGTGCTACAAGAGGTTGCCTCCCTGATGGGGGGAGGAGCACTCGGCAAGCGAGGGGAGAGCGCAGTGAGGTCGGGGCTAATCGATAGGTTTGTCAATGTGGTCCCGATAGTAGTCAAAATACAACTGATTTTGCGTACCTCTCACGGCATAGAACACGTCGGAAACGGACTTGTTCCGCTGCCGCAGCACCTGCTCCAGCCACTGGACGGTCAGCCCGTTGTGGACGAGATTGTCTTCCATGATTGTGCCGTCCATAATCAGCTCGACAGGGAACGACTGGACGGCCGCGGCGTGTAGCTTCAGATCTTTGCGCGTCACCCACTCATACTCGCTTTTTTTCTTGACGGACAGCTTCCCGTGATCCTCCAAGCAAGCGTACTCGACCTCCTCCATATTGAAAATATCTTTTTCTCGCAATGATTGGGCCAGGGAGTCCAACGTGTAACGGATTTTTCGCATGTTGTCCTCGAGAATTTTGCCGTTCTCGATGACGACGGTCGGAGTGCCGGATACCAACCGGTTCCACGCCCGGTTTTTGAGCGCGATCTTGGACACGAGGAAAGAGATGCCGAAGAACATCAGCAGCGATGCGATGATGAGCCAATGGTTGAGCTTATGGTTAAACGCCAAATTCGCCGCAATGGCACCCAGCGTGATGCCGCTCACGAAGTCATGGAAGGTCATATTGGATATCGTCTGCTTGCCGAGAATTCTCGATGTGATCATGAGGAGGACAAAAGCGGCGATCGTTCGAAAAATAACTTCCACATATGCTTGCAATGGGTGGGACTCCTTTTTCTCATTTATGGGATATGCCGTACGGCTCGATAATAACCCTATTGACGGTTGGAGCCGGGGTTACAACTCTTTCGCATTTCGGGCTTGCAAAGAAAAGGTCATACCATAAGAATGGACTTAAACTTGCCGTTATAGACAGCACGGAGAATCTTAAAAACAAAACAGTCGTCGATGTAACGGAATTTAGAATGAGTTTTGATAGTTGATTATAAATTCTGCATTAGAAGAGGTCGGCAGCATCCTGAAACAGAGAGGTGTAGAAGGATTAAGCTCAACCCTGAAGGAGAAAAGGGATGAAACGCTGAAGGAAATGTGTCGTCTTCAAATAACCGCTGAATCTATAGAGAACCGAATCGGCCGGTTGGATAGTCTGAAAATTCTAAATGAGAGGCTTGCTGAGGAGCGCATCTTAATTGAGTTGAAGGTATTGTCCGAACGCATGCTCCGCGTTGGTGGGTTATTCATCCCGGCAGCGAGGGGAAGTATCGAGATGTCCTATCAGTTTGAGAAGGATTTTGTTGTAAGCAGCCAAATTTACGAATCGGTTCGGGCTGCAGGCGACAACGCCGGAAGAGTCTCTGGCCGCTACAGTCGAATGGTATCGGGCTCAGAATTCCTACAGTAAAAGATAGATCATGACTTATCTAAATACATGCCGTACTGACAGCGCGGTGAACCACAAGTGGGGCGAAATTTGTTTTTGAGGATTCCTATTTCAGGAAGCTACTGTTATACAAGTCGCAGATGGAGATGTATTTGCCAGGATTATCAGCGGTGCTAAGATCACCTGAGCTTTCGACTGCTTATATTATTGTAGGAAAGGCTCTAAGAAGAACCGACATTTTGTCCTACGCCCTTCAGGCGGCTTCAATCAATAACGCCTCATTGTACCCCTAAAGGATCCCTTTATTTAGCCTGCATTTTGTGAGTTCCTGTATTCATGGTTTAGTATGCTTTCTTTCAAGGATTCTTTCAAGGATTTCATATTTGTACGGATGATCCCGATCTGCACTCACGGGGCTGTTGCAGAACGATTTGCATCGCTCCTTCGGCCATTGTATACTGAATTCATTATTGATCAATCACTATCGACAGGAGGAATTAAAAGATGGCTAAATCCGAAGCAACGTCAGTCAACCGCAGATCGGACCTTATATCCGCGGCGATTGAAGTGTTCGCGGAAGCCGGGTATTACCGGGCTACGACGGCGCAGGTGGCGGAACGGGCGAACATCTCGCAGCCCTACGTATTCCGATTTTTCGCGACTAAGGAGAAGTTGCTGCTGGCCGCGTTGGAGGTGTCCTGGTCTCGGGTGATCGAATCGTTCCGCCAGGTGATGGAGACGACTTCGCCGGAATTGCTGGAAGCGAAGCTTATTCAAGAGTACGAGAACATTCAGGCGATGTACCAGAACGAAATGTTTTTGCAGATGCAAGCACAGACCATTCGGGAGGACGCCATCCAGGAGACGATGCGCAACGGGCTTAAGGGAGTTCGCGATATGGTGCTGACCGCTTTCCGTGAAGCCGGTATCGGAAAGCCCGAAGAGCGGACGATGCTGTTCCTCGCGCGCGGAATGCTGTGCAACGTTGCCGTCGCGATTAATTTGCCTGAATTGATGAAAGGATGAGGGGGTGGAATTTTCCCAAAATCGTTATTGACCAATCACTAACACTCTGATATAGTGAAACCATCAAGTTAGTAATTGATCAATCACTATCGGAGAAAGCGAGGGATCAAGCACGATCCACCTGTTGGTCACGAGTCGAGCGGCAGGGGGGAAAGGGACTCTAATAAAGACGGATAAGCGGTTTGGCAGGTCGAATATTTTTTTGAACAAATGTAAGTGATTAATCAATAATAGGAGGAAATTCGGATGAGTTCCATCGTTCAATCGGCAATCGCGAACTCCCGCGCTGTTTCACTGCGGTGGTGGGCGCTGATCGCGCTGGCGTTCGCGCAATTCCTGGTCGTGCTTGATGCATCCATCGTCAATATCGCTCTTCCCTCTCTCGGATCAGAACTTAATCTCAGCACAACTACTCTGAGCGGGGTCATTACGGCTTATGTATTGCCCTTCGGGGGCTTGTTGCTTCTCGGAGGAAGGCTGTCGGATCGGTTCGGACATCGAAGGTTGTTCATGACCGGAGTGGCCGGATTCGCGCTTGCTTCGGCCGCAGCCGGAATGGCAACCTCGGGAGCCTGGCTGCTCACGGCGAGAGCGATTCAAGGCGCATCGGCCGCTCTGCTGGCCCCGGCCGCGCTTGCTCTCGTCACGAAGCTGTTCGCGAATCCGAAGGATCGAGCGAAGGCGCTCGGCATCTGGGGCGCGGTTGCGGGTATCGGCAGCGCGGCGGGCGTCCTGTTGGGAGGCGTGCTGACGGCTTCGCTTGGCTGGTCCGCGGTGTTCTATGTGAATGTTCCTGTAGCCGCATTGATTCTGGCGGCTGTTCCCTTCCTCATCGCCAAGGATTCGGTTGGCGAACGCCTCAGCCTGGATATGTCGGGCTCGGCTGCTGTAACTGCCGGCATCGTAGCGCTCGTAGCTGCGCTTTCCGGGACAGAGCGGGTCGGCTGGACGGCTCCGCAGACGCTGATTCTCGCAGCCTTGGCGGCGGTGCTGCTCGGATTGTTTGTCTTCCTCGAGAAGCGTGCTTCGAACCCGCTTATGCCGCTCGGCATCTTCCGCAACAAGTCGGTTACGGGCGGCAATCTAGCCATGTTCCTCATCGGAGGAGCGACGACGGGATTGTTCTTCGCGCTCTCGGTTTACATGCAGCAAGTGCTTCATTATGACGCGTTAAAAGCAGGCCTCACCCAGCTCCCCCTCGCCGGAGCGCTGGTCGCCATCGCCGGAGTCGTTCCTGCAGCGATCAAGGCAATCGGTACGGGCAAGACTCTGGCGGCATCGCTGATTCTGCTAGCCGCAGGGCTAATAGGGCTATCCTTTTCGCCTAGCGACGCTACATTCGCAGCCAATCTGCTGGGGCCATCTATTTTGATCGGGGTCGGACTGGGAGGCGCCTTCATCTCCGGAACGGAGCTTGCCGTTCACGGCGTGGCGGATGGGGAAGCGGGGCTTGCCAGCGGCTTGGTCAATACGAGCCAACAGATTGGCGGAGCCATTGGACTTGCGGTGCTGACAACGGCGGCATCGGCTCGAATCGATCGCTTGATGGGCCGCGGCGTAGCCGAAGCGCAAGCGTTGACCGGAGGATTCTCCTGGGTGTTCCTTGGAGCTGCCGCGTTCTCGATTATCGGAGCGATAGTGGTCCTTGCGGTTGTGCGGAAACCTCGTCTTCCAAAGTAAGTGGCTAATCAATTATAAGGCTAATGGCAAAGCCGTATCGGTTAGGAACCTAATCAGCAATCTTCAGAATCTCTAAATACCTTAACTTAGGAGTGATCAGAATGCTTAAAGCAATGGTAGTGAGAGCAGGCAGCGGGTGGGGAAAGGCGCTAGTTAAGCAATTAATCGGGGCTAATGTCGAAGTCGTTGCCTATTCGGGATCGCAAAGGAAGCTGGATGCGCTGGAGGAGGCCTTCTCATCCACATCGCTTCTGCGAACGGCGAGAGGAGAGGCCGGCAATCGGAGCAAGCTGCTGGCTGCCGCGGAAGGCGTTGACGTGATTTTCTGCGGGGTATACTTGACCTACGACGATAAACCGGAGAAGGTGCGGCGGATGCTAGAAGCCGTTCGAAGCGCCGCCGCGGCGACCGGAGCGAGAACGGTTACCCTCGAAGGGGTCTATCTTCCCGCCGATGAGGAGGAACCGATGCACCCGAACCTTCCCGGCGCGACTTCCATGCGAATCTTCAGCCCGGAGTTGTACGGCGAGGCCGTCTCCAACACGCTCATCCACTACGCGCTTCGCAAAGTCGTTCAAGGGAAGCCCGTTAAGCTCCTGATCGATCCATCCGTCAAAAGAGACTACCTCTACGTGGACGATGCCGCGAGGTATGTCGTGGAATTGGCGTCGATGGAGTCCTCCTACGGGGGCGATTGGCATCTGCGTGGCAAAGGTCCAATTACACAAACGGAGCTTCTTGACCTCGCGGGTTCAGTCGTTCAAGCGGTGCCGCATTTCGAGTCAATCGGAGGGTGGCAGCGGCGACTGCTTCAGTGGTATGAGCCGAAGGTGAAGCAAATGCTGGATCGCTACGAGGGGCGCTTCCACGATCTTGGAACATATGGCACTGAGTATGGCGGCTTATCGCCAGCTCCTTATCAAGAGGGGATAGCATCAACGGTAAAACGCATGGTGGAGAAGGATAATCATTCCATTCCAAATCCAGCGAAATGAGGTCGTTGAAAATGAAAAAAACGAATGTTGCAGCCGGCGTGTCGGGATCGGAGAACGCGGAAGGATTGTTTGAACGGGGGGGAGCAAATCGATATTGACCGGAACGCTCAGGTCATCGTCTACCTGTCCATTGAGATCGAGGCTTCGTGAGCAAGAACGGCTCTGCCTTGCAAGGCAGCCCGGTGTATCTCGATACGCTTCTGACGAAGAAGGGCGAGACCTACGAGCTGTATCTGGAAGCGGACAATCCGGGCCTCTGGATGATCCACTGCCACAACCTCAAACACGCCTCGATGGGCATGAGCATGATGCTGAATTACGAAGGCATTACAACGTCATACCGGGTAGGAACCAAGTCAGGCAATCTGCCCGATCTATAACGAAAGACTTTCGTTATTCGCAAAGGAGCTTCATCTCATGACCAAAGACGCGAAGATATCCATCAACCGCCGAACCGACATCATCTCTGCGGCGATTGAAGTGTTTGCCGAGACCGGCTACTACATAGCCACTACGGCACAAGTCGCGCAGAGGGTCCAAATCTCGCAGCCTTATGTGTTCCGCTTCTTCGCTACGAAGGAACAGCTGCTGCTGTCAGCGCTTGATGTATCTTGGACGCGAATCATCAAGTCCTTCCGCCAAGTAATCGAGACCGCGTCTTCGGAGCGGCTGCAAGCCGAACTGATCGGAACCTACGAGAAAATCTCGGAGAGCCACCGCAACGAAATGCTCCTGCAGATGCAGGCGCAGACGATTCAAGAAGAGCCGATCCAAGAAGCTATGCGCTATGGGTTCCGGGAGGTGCGCCGAATGGTGCTTGAAGCATTCCGTCAGGTGGAGAATTCGAATCCCGAAGAGAGCACGATGCGGTTCCTGGCTCGGGGGATGCTAGGCAACATTGCCGAGGCCATCCACATGCCGGAACTGAAGGACAAGTAAAGGGAGCGGCAGGGCTTCAGCTTAGTTGGAAATTATTTCATACCCTATGACGAAGGAGCCGTGAAGAAATGACGATGACAAAAGCAATGGTGATTGGAGCGACGGGTGGAACGGGAGCCGCAATTACGGAAGAACTTGTGAGACGAGGGATCGACACGATTGCATTCGGGCGTTCACGCCAGAAATTAGAACAGTTCGCGGGTCGGCTAGGCAACCCTGCGCATTTGACGCTTGCCGTAGGGGACGCGATGCGACCCGACGATATTGCTTCTCAAGCAGGCGGCGCGGACGTATGGTTCCATTGCGCGAATGTTCCTTACCATGAGATGGCGAGCAAGTTGATTCCGCTGGGCGTGTCGGTGATGGAGGCGGCCGAGCGCATGGCTGTCCGAGTCGTAGCGATTGACGGTATTTACCCTTACGGCAGGAGACAGGCTAACCCGGTGACTGAGGAGCATCCCAAGCAACCGCATACTCGAAAAGGCAAAGTCCGCTTGGAATATGAACGGATGTTATTCAGCAAGCGGTGGAGCCGGGCCAAGGTTCTGATCGCCCGTCTGCCCGATTATTACGGACCTACGGCCAACGAGGCTTCTTATTTGGGCTCGACGCTGGAAGCAATCGCGGCCGGCAAGATGGCGTTCTACATCGGCAATATGCATACTCCCCGCGAATTCATTTATCTGCCGGACGCGGCGGCCATGATTGTCGAGTTGGCCGGCAAAGACTTCGCCTACGGGCAGAATTGGAATATCCCGGGGGCCGGATTGATCGCCGGACGAGAAATCGCGAAGATCGCGCAATCGGCGAGCGGCAGCGTCAAACCGGTCATTCCGTTGAAGAAGCTGGGCTTGTCCCTGCTCGGAATCGGCTTGCCCGTCATGAAGGAAGTCGTGGAGATGCTTTACCTGACCGAAGAACCGCTGACGCTAAGCCGAGACAAGTACGAACGACTCATCGGTCCGGTCCTTGCAACGCCTTTCCAGGAGGGAATCGCCTCAACGATAAAAGCGCTGCAGAGGAAATAAAGGGTTGCAGAATTGGGATTAATTGATCACTTCTGAGCTGAAGCGAATTTTAGCCAAAAGTAAGGGAAAGGTGTTATCACCCAAGCCGAAACACTTCTATTCAGGTGTTGATCGGCTTTTTTGTATATTAAAGTTGACTATATGTATAGTTTGGTATACATTATGTTCAGTTGGTTTTACTTTGATTAAGGTGGGTGTCGTACATGACCTATCAAGAAAAGAAAAGCATCGTATCGTTAATCAGTTCCCTACTCATTTTTGCGGCTTATTGCTTGTACAGGTACCCGCAGTATCCAGAAGGGGCACTGGATTCAAAGGAAATGGTTCATTACTGGGGATCCTTTGTACTCGTTTTGACTTTGGTTTCCATCGCAGCGCACATCGTGATCAGCATTATTTTCAACATCGTCTTCCGAATGACGACAGGTGAAAAGGAGCCTGCATTTGCGGATGAGCTGGATAAGCGGATTGATTTGTTGGCCTTCCGGAATTCTTTTGCTGTATTTGTCGTCGGTTTTCTTCTGGCTATGGGATCCTTGGTTATCGACCGACCCTTGAAGGTGATGTTCATCGTCCTAATTGTCTCGGGTTTTCTTTCGGACGTAACCGGTTCTTTATCGAGACTGTATCACTACAGGAGAGGAGTCTAAGATGGGTAAAGCTCTTGTTGGCAATCACATCCGAAAATTACGATTCAATCGTAATGAAATGACCCAGCAGCAGCTGGCCGACAAGGTTGGTGTAACCAGACAAACGATCGTGGCTCTTGAAAAGGGAAACTACTCCCCGTCTCTGGAGCTGGCATTTCGTATTGCTCTAGCCTTTAACTTGCCGTTGGAAGAGGTATTCTTTTACGGAGAAAACTCAGAGGAGGGATGAGGAAAATGGATTTTTCAACGAAGACAGCATCAAGAATCGTAGGTGTTCTGTTTATCCTTGCAGCCGTTACATCAATTATAGGAGGGCTTATCTTATACAAACCGGTCCTAAATGATCCCGATTACCTGGTTCAAGGTTCCGCGCATGCCAACGAGGTGGTGCTTGGGGCGGTTATGGAATTGATGCTTGTCATTGCGGCGGTAGGCACTGCAACAACCATGTTTCCTTTTTTACGGAAATTCAATGAAACGATTGCTCTTTGGCATGTTTGTTTCCGGTTTTTGGAGGCTGTTGTTATTACGGTAGGGGTGATCAGCGTCCTGTCCCTGCTGGCCTTA
The DNA here is from genome assembly GCF_004000905.1 of Paenibacillus humicus NBRC 102415. Taxonomy (GTDB): domain Bacteria; phylum Bacillota; class Bacilli; order Paenibacillales; family Paenibacillaceae; genus Paenibacillus_O; species Paenibacillus_O humicus. The sequence continues at coordinate 41,381 of NZ_BIMD01000039.1, read as the reverse complement.
AGTCAAAACTATGTAGCAGCGGGGGCCCCGGATATCGCGTCTTATCAGGTTTCGGGTACATTGCTAAAAGCAGTGCATGACTATACATTTTTGCTTGGACCTAATTTATTTCTAGGAATAAATACGATGATGTATAGTTATATCTTTTATAAGTCCAAACTTGTACCCAGGTTCATCCCCTTGTTAGGCATGACAGGGTCTGCACTGATTCTTCTAGCTGCCTTTTTAGAAATGTTCGGGGTCATTGATCAAGTTTCTGCTTGGGGGGCGGTCTTGGCGCTTCCAATATTCGCCAATGAAATGATCCTGGCGGTATGGCTCATCACGAAAGGTTTTAATGAATCTGCAGTCCATTTGAGCAAACACTAGAACGGTAATCCAAATACGGTCGCCCGGTGTTCTTCATCTGAAGGAGTAGGGAAATCTACGCCCAAGGGCAATGAAATACTGGTCAAAACATATGCGGCATCGGTAACAGCGGGGGACTGGCGCATGCTTCAGCAGAAGGCCATCCTGCAAAAGGATGGCCTTAAACTTGCCGTTACAGGCAGCACGGAGAACGGTACGACAAGTGATGATAATATTAGAACTCGATTCTAATAAGCCCAAGGGAAACACGACGCTAGTTGTACGAGAGGTATCAACAATATACATGTTAAATAATGTACACGATATTTTAGAAATGAAAGAAACATTCCGCCGTTAGAAATGGTATGTTTCCGCCAATTGATCCGTGTATATACATTGACAATCTTCCGCTTCCTATAGCATAGTTATGATAACTGAATATTGCCTCACACTATCGGTGAGGTAGAGGCGCGGCGTTTAACAGTTTGTAGCGGAGCTCGAGAAGGCGATGAGGCTATGAAGAAGGAAATGCCGCCGAAGTGGGTAATACGCTCCGTATTGCTTGCTGGGTCTGCAGTTAAGAGCTGCAGGACTGTCTCAATGAACCTCCCCGTTCATTGAGTTGAGCTATCTTCCCAGGGAAGCAGAGGCATATAAGGTATTATGGCATCGTGCGGCCTGAGCTGATCTCAGGCCGCTTTTTTGTTTTGAAAAAAGAGATTCCGGGAGGATAAAAAAATGAAGATGAAGACAAAGGTATTTTCGATCTTGCTGCTTTCCGCCATGCTTATGATAACGGGCTGCGGTTCAAAGGGAAATGCCGGATCAACGGCAGAAAATGAAGATACGTTCAAGGTTGGACTGGAAGCGGGTTACGCGCCGTTCAACTGGACTCAAAAAGATGATTCCAATGGCGGCGTCAGCATCGCCGGAACTTCTGAATTCGCAGGCGGCTACGATGTGGAAGTCGCGAAGAAGATCGCAGACGGCTTGGGCAAAAAGCTTGAGATTGTGAAGACGGAGTGGGATGGGCTTGTTCCAGCCTTGACTTCGGGAAAAATCGACGCGATCATTGCCGGGATGTCCCCTACCGCAGAGCGCAAGGAGACGATTGATTTCTCCGACAACTACTACAAGTCCAACTTGGTGATGGTCGTGAAAAAAGGCGGGAAATACGAAGGCGCCACTTCCATCCAGGATTTCAACGGGGCTAAAGTGACGGCTCAACTAAACACTTTCCACTATTCGGTCATTGACCAGATTACAGGCGTATCCAAGCAAACGGCGATGGACAACTTCCCGGTCATGAGAGTAGCGCTCGAGTCCGGAATGATCGACGGTTATGTGTCGGAGCGCCCGGAGGCGGTGAGCGCTTCCGCGGCCAACGGCAACCTCGTCATGGTTGAATTCAAGGACGGCTTCCAAACCTCCGAGGATGACACGGCGATTGCAGTCGGCCTCAAGAAGGGCAGCGAGTATACGGCGAAAATCAACGATATTCTAAAAGGAATTTCGGAAGAGCAGCGCACAAGCATCATGGATGCAGCGATAAAAAATCAGCCTGCAGCCAAATAATGCCAACGGAGAACCGGCTGTATGCCATACAGTCGGTTTTGTAATGAATGAATGGGAGGCATCGGCATGAGTTTGGAATGGATTGTAAAAATTGTCGAAGAGAACTGGCAGATGTTCCTGCGCGGGGCAGGGATGACGCTTTTGATCTCTTTGGTGGGAACCGTCATCGGCGCCGTCATCGGCTTGTTGGCTGGCGTGATAAGGACGATACCGACGCCTGGGCGTGCCGCGCAGCGGATCATGCTCAAGAGCGCGAACCTTCTTTTGACGGTATATATTGAAGTGTTCCGCGGCACACCTATGATCGTGCAAGCTGTAGTCATTTATTACGGCTCGGCAATGGCCTTCGACTTCAACATGAATGTGCTCACCGCAGCCTTCATTGTCGTGTCCGTCAATACGGGTGCTTATATGGCGGAAATTGTCCGGGGCGGAATTCTGTCGGTCGATAAGGGACAGTTCGAAGCGGCTCATGCGATCGGCATGACTCACATGCAGATGATGGCCAACATTGTTTTACCTCAGGTCATCCGCAATATTTTGCCGGCAACAGGCAACCAATTCGTCATCAATATCAAAGATACCTCGGTTCTTAACGTGATTTCCGTTTCGGAGCTTTATTTCCTGACGAAGTCGGTTGCGGGCAACAACTTCCGGTATTTTGAATCCTTCTTTGTCGCATGCGTAATTTACTTTGTCATGACCTTTACCGTCACGAGAATTTTGCGCTACTTCGAAAAAAGGCTGGATGGTTCCAAAAGCTACGAGATGGAACCCGCCCGATAAGCAAGAGGAGACAGAAACCTATGGAAAAAGTCATTGAAATCCAACAGCTCAATAAAAGCTACGGCATGAATGAAGTGCTGAAAAATATCGGATTTTCCGTCCATCATGGCGAAGTGGTCACCATTATCGGCTCCTCAGGCTCGGGGAAGTCGACGCTGCTTCGCTGCATCAACCTTTTGGAGATTCCCAGCGGCGGAGAAATCCATTATCGGGGCCGGAATATTCTGGATGGCAGCCACCATATTCCCTCCTATCGCAAAAAGCTGGGGATGGTGTTCCAGCAATTCAATCTGTTTGAAAATCATAATGTGCTGAACAATTGCATGGTCGGCCAGATCAAGGTGTTGAAGCGCTCCAAGGCGGAAGCGGAGCAGACGGCTCGGAAATATTTGAAGGTAGTGGGCATGGAGGCTTATATCAACGCCAAGCCCAAGCAATTGTCGGGCGGCCAGAAGCAGCGCGTGGCGATTGCCAGAGCGTTGTCCATGGAGCCTGATGTCCTGTTGTTCGATGAGCCGACATCTGCCCTCGATCCCGAGATGGTAGGCGAGGTGCTCAAGGTGATGAAGGAGCTGGCCCATTCCGGCCTGACGATGCTCATCGTCACGCATGAAATGGATTTTGCAAGGGAAGTGTCGGATCGGGTGGTGTTCATGGATAAAGGCGTTATCGCCGAAGAAGGGACACCGGAGCAAATGTTCAGCCGGCCGAAGCAGGAGCGCACGAGAGAGTTTCTGAAGAGGACATTCGTCGAGCATGATCGGGCCTGACAAGTCCTTACTGTTGATTGGCCATCGGAAGCGGCTGCGCTTCAGGTGTGATAAGATGATATCAGCACCAAAGGCAAACCGGACAGCCAAACCAGGATAAACGAGCAGTTGGAACCGAAAATACGCGTCCCTCCTCTCGTATGAAAACGGAGTGTTCCTCAACCATGTCAACGAATCCAAAGGTAGATGGATTTATTCGGAAATCGAAAAAGTGGAAGGCCGAATATGAGAAGCTGAGAGCGATCGTTCTTGACTGCGGGCTGACCGAAGACTTCAAGTGGATGCATCCTTGTTATACGTTCGAGAACAAAAACATCGTGATCATCCACGGATTCAAAGATTATTGCGCGCTCCTGTTCCATAAAGGCGCCTTGTTGAAGGATGCCAACGGGATTCTGATTCGACAAACGGAAAATGTACAGGCGGCGCGCCAGATCCGGTTCGCCAATCTCCAGGAAATCGTTGATAAGGAAACGATCTTGAAAGCCTATATCAATGAAGCCATTGAAGTTGAAAAAGCCGGTTTGAAAGTGGAATTTAAAAAGAATACCGAATATGCCATTTCGGAAGAATTTCAAACGAAACTCGATGAGATGCCTGCCTTGAAGGCTGCTTTTGAAGCCTTGACGCCTGGAAGGCAGAGAGCTTACCTTCTTTATTTTTCGGCCCCCAAGCAATCCAAAACTCGAGAGTCGAGGGTGGAGAAATATACGCAGCAGATTCTCGATGGCAAGGGATTGAATGATTAGGGGATGCTGCAAGGCTGAGCGGAGCAATCCTTATCGGTGCAGGCTTCAATCCTGACCAAGCCCCGGAAACATTTCATCCTGTTGAGTGCACCAAAGGCATGGCGATTAAACATAAAGGTCAAGGGCAGGGCAGCAGTCAGTCGGCCTGTTCGCGACTATCCAAGATAAGCTTGTCCCCGTCCAGGCGCATTTGCGCCTGCGGAGGCAAGCTTTTTGTCCTGTTTGCCGCCTATAGCCCGACGCCGCCGACCGGCCTGACGCGGATCGGCTCGATTGCGGCGATGAGCGGGCGTGCCTGGCCGATGACGGCAAGCACCTGCTCGTTGCGCAGGGAAGCGGCATGAGCTTCCTCGTTCAGCCACAGCTCGGTAATCCAGATCGTGTCTTCGTCATCGGCCGCTTCATGGATGATGTAGTGCTCGCAGCCCTCCATTTCGTCGAGGGTCTTGGCGGCTCCGAGCAGAAGGTCGAGCAGCTCGGCGCGCTTTCCCGGATGGGCTTTCATTTTACCGAACATTGCATATTTGCTCATGGTTTCAACCTGCCTTTCGTTGATATTGAATGTCGTTTCAGCATATCCGTATAATGGGCGGCCGCTTCTGAGCTCACCTGCACCATCCGCTCGATGAGGCTGGCCGGCTCGATAATCGTCAGAGAGCGGCCGTAGGGAAGGAGGAAGTAAGGAACGAAGGTCTGGAGGGAATCGCCGCCGAGCCGAAGATGCAGCCGTTCCGGAAGCCGCTCTGCGACGGAATGCCCGAACAGCCAGTGTCGGCACAGCTCCCCGAGCGCAAGCGGCGCTCCTTCCAGGACGACGTCGACGAGCGGCTCCTTCTCCAGCGCGCCCGGCATCAGGCTGCTCAGCAAATACTCCTTGGCGGAGAAGCCCTCCGGCTTTTCGAACCGGAGGCTGCCGCTCTCGACGCTTCGGATGCGGTCGGCACGGAAGCTCCGCAGCTCTCCCCGAAGTCTGCAGAAGCCCACCGTATACCAAGCCCCTTTCCAATGGACGATTCCGTACGGATCGAATTCCCGGCGGCTTGAACCAGTGCTTGAACCAGTGATGGAACCGGATTCTACGTGGCCCTTGTCGTAATCCATGATGACCGTCTCGCCCGAGGCGGCGGCCTTTTCCAGCACCCGGAGAGCTTCTTGCTCCAGCGGGCCTGTCGGGGAATGGACGACCTCCAGTCCGTCCGCATGCCTGGCCAGCCGGCTCCGTTGTTCGTCCGTCGCGTATCGCATGAGCTTGTCCAGCGCATGGACGAGGTCGGTGCTGTAAGGATAGCCTGCTTCCCGGGCAAAAACGGAAGCCTGGACGAGAGCGCGCTGCTCATCCGGATCGAAGAACAGCGGGGACTCGCTGAACGAATCCAGAATCCGGTAGCCGCCGTTCGGGCCGGAATCGGCCAGGATCGGAACGCCGCTGGCGCAAAGGGAATCGATGCAGCGGTAGATCGTGCGCACGTGCACCTCCAGCGACTCCGCCAGCTGTCTGGCGGTCATCTTGCGGCCGGAGCGGAGCAGCCAGAGAATCGAGAGCATATTGTCGGCTTTGGCCAATGGACTCAGTCCCTTCGCAGATGTCCGTCATAAGCAGGCGGTTTTGCCGCTGACAGCTTGAGAATGGAATTCAGCGCCGTTTGCGCCTGATGGAGATCATGGGTGCCGTTTCGTCCATTTTAACGGAGTCAGGGCAGGGGAGCCATTCCCTTCTCCACCCAGGTTTCATAACTCGGGCCGTATACATCCGGAACGCGCAAGCCCGCCTGCCGCATCAGCACCGTCATCTGCCCCCGGTGATGGGCCTGATGCATGACGGTGAATCGGAGCGAAGCGCCGTTTGCCCACAGCTCGCCGCCGATTTCCTGCTTCTGAAGCAGCGTCTCGTCGCTCCACCCGGAGCGGACGGCATCCGCAATATCACGGCTGACGCGCCTGTATTCCGATGCGATTCCCTCTGCGGAATTACGCTGCCCTGCATCCGCGGGGGTGAAGTCCAGCCCCATGGAGGCCGTGTAACCGATCGACTCCGCCAAATGCCACGCAATCATTCCGAGCGTGCGGCGCTTCTCCGCCACCGGCCGGGCGAGCGATTCATCGGTGAGAGCATCCAGTACGCTTGCGGTCAGCTCCGCTTCCGCTTTCCATTCCTTTTCAAAATCCTCGATAGACGTAAACATCAAGCATCCCTCCACTGGGCGGCTCAGCCGCCGATTCCGTTACGGAACAAGCATAACGGACCATCACTGACAGCTGCGGTCAGTGATGGGAAGGTTTAGTTCACGATTTTCCCGTTGACGTATGTACGCCCTGCCATCGAAGCCTCAAGCACCCAATTGTCTAGAGCCGCTTTGCTGATGTAAATCCTTCCTTCCACGACGATGTACGGCAATGCGTTCGTTACGCCGGAGTTCATTCTCAGTGCCCTCTCCGCGCTGAGGATTTTTTCCAGCTGGCCCTGGGGAATGCCGAGGTACCCTGCTGCCGCATCGATCGTAAGCAGCGGTTTGTCCCAAGGAGATTCATAGCCGGCCGGGCTGGAGACGGCGGGCTGGACGATGGCTGGGGAAGCGTCTTCCTTGCTTGAGGCTACAATCAGGCAGCCGCCGATAAAGGAGGCGCCAAGGACAACGCTGGCGATTAAATTCGAATAGGTGCCGAGTTTCATGGAGAACTCCCTTCCAAAGCAGGATCTCTTCTATCCTATCCAAAGAAAATATCCATGTCACGGAATAAAAGGGGTTGAATGGAAGTTGGATTTTGATCGGATCAGTTCCGGGTCCAGATCGGGCTGCTTTTTGCTCTCTTCGACCAAAGGGAGCAATGGTACCGGACCAGACGCGGCTGAAGCGGACTGAGGCTGGAATTCACGCTTTTCTTCAGCACATAGGGGACGAAGCCGCTGCCGGCAAAGATGAGGACTTTGGCCAGATGCCCCTCCTCCATCAGCCAGGCGGTGGCGGATCCGGCGGCGAAGTCGAGCCATACCATCTGGTGGAAGGCATGCTTGGGCAGGATGAAAATGAACTGGCTCTTGCGGACAAACGGGATGGGGACGGTCATAGCCTGGCCTCCTTGCAAAGGGAAACATGTATGGACCATCCTATTCGCACGGTGAATTGTCCCATTCCAAGCAAAAGCCGGCCCCGACTCCTGCCCGCTTCATGCCCGCCCGCTTCGGAATCGGTCCGGCGTATCGCCGGTCAGGCGGCGAAAGGTCGCGATGAAGTGGCTGACGTCGCGGAAGCCGGTCTGGCCGGCAATGACTCGCAGCGGCTCGCCCGGACGGCTGAGCAGCAGCTCGCGGGCTCGGCGGATGCGCAGCCGCACGAGGTAGGCGTAGGGAGACAGGCCGAACAGGCTGCGGAACAGCGTATTGAGCCGGCGGCCGGAGAGGCCTGCGGCTGCGGCCAGGTCCCCGAGCCCGATCGCCGGCTGGTGAAGATTGGCCTCCAGCCAGGACAGCAGAGGCTCGAGCTGGCGCAGCCGCTGCGACACGCCGGCGGCTTCGTCGGTGCTGGAGTAAGTGCGCAGCGCCAGCAGGAACCGGTACGCCTGCTGGGACGATTCCAGCCCGAGCGGATCGGCTTGGCCTTCCAGCAGCTCCAGGCTGTTCAGCAGCAGGCTGTCCAGAGGAGATCCCGGCTCCCAGCGGTAGAGCGCCGGACTGGACAGCGCCAGCGACGCCATGAGGCCCGGCAGCTCGGGTCCGGCAAAGGTCAGGTAGGCCGTCTGCCAGACGCCGCCTCCGCTGCGGTAGCTATGGGCTTCTCGCGGCGGCAGGAGCAGTCCGCTGCCGGGCGGCAGCGTCTCCGCATGGCCGTTCCAGGAGACGCGTCCTTCGCCGGCGAGCGTCTGCAGCCAGTGGTAGACCGGGTAGCCGTCTCCGCGATGGAACGGCTCCTGGTCCGGGTTGAAGCCGATGCTCTCCAGCTGGACCGGCAGAGGCCTGTCCTGCAGCTGGACGGGAACGACCCGGCGATGTCCGGCGATGTTCATCGTTATGCGCCTCCTAAGCTCAACGTAGTTCCATATTCTTATATATGTCGGCCATAAGATTGGATTTTAAGGAGATCATTCCTTTTTTAAAATGAAGATATCCTTATATTACACCTGGAAGAGGTGCCTGATCATGATAAATTCGAAACTGCCCAAGATTTGGTATGGAGGCGATTACAATCCCGAGCAGTGGGACGGGGACACCTGGGCGGAGGACCACCGGATGTTCAAGCTGGCCGGGATCGATGTCGCCACGATCAACGTGTTCTCCTGGGCTCTCGATCAGCCGGACGAACATACGTACGACTTCGCCTGGCTTGACGAGCAGTTCGAGCTGCTTCACGGGCAAGGCATCGGAATCTGTCTGGCGACCGGCACGGGAGCCCATCCGGCCTGGATGGCGAAGCGCCATCCCGAGGTGCTGCGGGTGGATTGGGAGGGCCGCAAGCGCCGCTTCGGCGGACGCCACAATTCCTGCCCGAACAGTCCGGTCTACCGCCGCTATTCCACGGCGCTGGCCGGCAAGCTGGCGGAGCGCTACGGCCGGCACCCGGCTCTGCTCATCTGGCACATCAGCAACGAGTACGGCGGGTACTGCTACTGCGACAACTGCGCGGCGGCCTTCCGCGGCTGGCTGCGGCAGCGGTACGGCTCGCTGCAGGAGCTGAACCGCGTCTGGAATACCCGCTTCTGGGGCCACACCTTCTATGACTGGGAGGAAATCGTTCCGCCGAACGCGCTCAGCGAGGAATGGGGCGGCAGCCGCACCAACTTCCAGGGCATCTCGCTGGATTACCGGCGCTTCCAGTCGGACAGCCTGCTGGACTGCTTCAAGCTGGAGCGCGATGCCGTCAAGGCGCTGACGCCCGACATTCAGGTGACGACGAATCTGATGGGCTTGTATCCGGAGCTGGACTATTTCAAATGGGGCAAGGAGATGGATATCGTCTCGTGGGACAACTATCCGTCCATCGACACGCCGCCGAGCTTCACGGCGATGGCGCATGATCTCATGCGGGGGCTGCGCGGCGGCCAGCCGTTCATGCTGATGGAGCAGACGCCAAGCCAGCAGAACTGGCAGGCGTACAACTCGCTGAAGCGCCCCGGCGTCATGCGGCTGTGGAGCTGGCAGGCGGTTGCCCGGGGCGCGGACACGGTCATGTTCTTCCAGCTTCGGCGGTCGGTCGGAGCCTGCGAGAAATACCACGGGGCCGTGATCGAGCATTCCGGCCATGAGCATACGCGGGTATTCCGCGAGGTTGCGGAGCTCGGGCGGGAGCTTGAGCAGCTCGGCGATACGCTGCTGGACGCAAGGGCGGATTCCAAGGTCGGCATCATATACGACTGGGAGAACCGGTGGGCGACGGAGCTGAGCAGCGGTCCGACGGTGGCGCTGAACTACGCGCAGGAAGTCCACAAGTATTACGACGCGCTGTACAGCCGGCATATCCAGGCGGATATCATCGGCGTCGAGGAGGATTTTTCCCGCTACGATCTCGTCATCGCTCCCGTGATGTACATGGTGAAGCCAGGCTTCGCGGAGAAGGCGGAAGCCTTCGCTGCCGCCGGCGGAGCGTTCATCACGACGTTTTTCAGCGGCATCGTCGACCAGAACGACCTCGTCCGGACCGGCGGTTATCCAGGCGAGCTGCGGAAGCTGCTCGGCATCTGGTCCGAGGAGATCGACGCGCTTCTGCCGGAGCAGCGCAACCGGATCGTCATGACGGAATCCGGAGAGCTTGCGGGCGGGCCGGACGCTCAAGACGGAGGCCCGCGCGCTTTCGCCGGCATGCGTTCCGAGTATGAATGCGGCTTGCTCTGCGACTTGATCCATAGCGAAGGAGCGGAGGTGAAGGCGGTCTACGGGGACGACTTTTACAGCGGCATGCCGGCTCTGACCGTCAACAGGTTCGGCGAGGGGGAAGCGTGGTACGTGGCCTCCAGCCCGGAGCCGGCTTTCCTCCGGGACTTCCTCGGAAGCCTGTGCAGCAGACTCGGCATTGAAGCGCTTGTGGAGGAGGCGTCGGCGGAGCTGGAAGCCGCCGTCCGCGTCAAAGACGGAAAACGGTACCTGTTCCTGCTCAACCATGGGGTCGATGAGGGATGGGCGGCGCTTCCGGCAGGCGGTGGCGTCGATCTGCTGACCGGAGCGACCGTCGGCGGCCGTGTCTCCGTGCCGGGAAAAGGCGTGCGGATCGTACAATCCGGCCGGATTTCATAGCGGTTGTGCTAAAATAGCCCTTAGAGGGCGGGAAGCCCCCGCCCAACGAGGGAGGACTGTCGATGAACCGAATTACGCCTCATGCGGGCGCCGGGCCCATTGTCGTACCGGTGCCCGAACCTTTCAATTACGCTGCCGCCCTGGCTTATTTGAGCCGCTCCAGCGATGAAGCGCTCTATGCCGTGGAGGGGAATTCGCTGGTCAAGCTGTTCGCGCGGGGCGGGGAAGAGATTCTGGTCCGGGTGGATTACGCGGAGGATGGCAGCGGTACGGCAGCTGTCCCCCGTCTCGTCGCCACGTTTCCGATGGGAGACGCCCCTTCTCCAGTCATGAGGGAGCATATTGGAGCTTATATGCTGGAATGGTTCGATCTGGACCGGGATCTGGAGCCGTTTTATGTCCTCACGGAGAGCAGCGATCTGCTGCGCGAGGCCGGCCGGACGTTCCGGGGACTGCGGATGATCGGCATCCCGGATCTGTTCGAGGCGGTCTGCTGGGCGATCATCGGGCAGCAGATCAATCTGGCGTTCGCTTACACGCTCAAAAAAAGGTTCACCGAGACGTTCGGCCGCTCCGTAAGCTGGAACGGGCGCGAATATTGGGCTTTCCCGGAGCCGGCCGTCGTCGCTTCGCTGGAGCCGGCCGACATTATGGCGCTGCAGATGACCGGCCGCAAGTCCGAATACCTCATCGGAGCCGCCCGTCTGGTCGCGGACGGTACGCTGGACAAGCCGTCGCTGCTCGAGGCGGGCTGGGAAGGCGCGGAAAGCAAGCTGGTCGCTATTCGCGGCATCGGCTTGTGGACGGCCCATTATGTCATGATGCGCTGCCTGCGCATGCCGGAGGCGCTGCCGGCCGCCGACGTCGGGCTGCTGAACGCGATCAAGGCGGCCGGCGGCATGGAACGCAGGCCGACGGCGGATGAAGCCAGGGAGCTGGCCCGGCCATGGAAGGGCTGGGAGGCCTATGCGACTTTTTATCTATGGAGAACCTTGTATTGATCAATGGGAAGCAAGCGCGACGGAGCCGGACGATCGGACCCGAATCGCTAGGGGTTGCTAGGGGCAGAAGGCGTCTCCGCCAGGGGACGCCTTTTATGATTCTCTTTTGATCCTCATTCGCTGCTGGAAGCGTTTGCTGTCCGGAAGAGCGAATGCAGGTTCGCGCCTAAATGGAAGGGATGGACGCCTGCTGCAAAAATTTATTTCATTTATTGATATAATTCGACAGTAATAGACATTAGTTCGATGGTACTATGTGGAAAGAGTTTATGTGTATTTCAGCCTATTGGTGTTCGCTAACAAATAATGGATGCTAGAGAAGGAGATGGCGATTTGAATAAGGTCATGCCGAAAATTGTCATTTTGGGCGGGGGCGTGGCGGGAATGAGCGCGGCCCATGAGCTCGCGGAGCGGGGCTTCAACGTTTCCGTCTACGAGGCAAGGTCCATACCTGGAGGCAAAGCCCGGAGCATGGATGTGAAGGGAAGCGGCACCGAGGGAAGAAAGGATCTCCCCGGAGAGCACGGCTTCCGCTTCTTCCCTAAGTTCTACAAGCATCTTCCCGACACGATGAAGCGGATTCCCTTCCCGGGCAACAAGCGCGGCGTCTTCGATAATCTGGTGGAGGGCTCCCGGCTCGGCGTCGCCTTCGACGATCGGCCGATGCAGCCGTTCGTCACGGAGTTCCCGGCGAACGCCTCCGACTGGAAAGTGCTGCTGGAATCCATTTTCGGCAACGATCTGGGCCTGACCCGGGCGGAAGCCGAGCACTATGCCGGCAAGCTCTACCAGCTCGCCTCCAGCAGCGACCTCCGCCGATACCTGGAATACCAGCGTGTCTCCTGGTGGGATTTCATCGAAGCGGACAAGCAATCCCAGCAGTTCCAGCGCATTCTCGCAGGGCTGTCCCGCATTCTTGTCGCCGCCAAGGCCAAGGAGGCGAACGCCTGCACGATCGGCACGGTGGGAGCGACCCTGATGATGGATATGATCACCCCGGGAGGCAGCGCCGACCGGCTGCTGAACGCCCCGACCAACGAAGCCTGGCTGAAGCCGTGGCAGGACTATCTTCTCTCGCTCGGGGTCGAGTTCCATCGCAATGCCCCGGTCAAGTCGATTGCCTGCGAGAACGGCGCCGTGACCGGCGTTGCCGTCATCGTCGGCGGCGAGGAGGTGACGGTTGTGGCGGATGCCTACATATCTGCATTGCCCGTAGAGGTCATGGCGGAACTCGTCACGCCTGAGCTTGCCAGTGCCGATCCTCTCCTCGGCAAGCTCAGGACGCTCAGCGAATCCGTCGAGTGGATGAACGGCATCCAGTTCTATCTCAATGAGGACGTCGAGCTGATCCACGGCCACATCATCTGCATGGACAGCCCTTGGGCGCTGACGCTCGTCTCGCAGAAGCAGTTCTGGCCCGGCATCGATCTGACCCAATACGGCAACGGGCGGGTAAGGGGAGTCATTTCGGTCGATATCTCGGATTGGCAGGAGAAAGGCATTCTTTACGGCCGTCCCGCCATGCAATGCTCGGCCGAGGAGATCAAGAACGAGGTGTGGGCGCAGCTCAAGAAAAGCTTCAACCATGAGGCGGAGCTGCTGCGCGACGAGCAGCTGGAGCATTGGTTCCTCGACGAGGACATCCAGTTCCCCAATCCGAATTCCGTGACCAACATGGAGCCTCTGCTCGTCAACAGGGTGCATACATGGGACTTGCGGCCCAACGCCTATACGGCCGTGCCGAATCTGTTCCTGGCTTCCGATTACGTGCGCACCAATACGGATCTCGCCACGATGGAGGGCGCGAACGAGGCCGCACGCAGAGCCGTCAACGCCATCATCGATCATTATGATCTCAAGGCCGACAAATGCAAGATATGGGATATGTACCAATACGATTGGCTGATCTTGAACCGGAGCAGGGACAAATCCCGGTGGGAAAACGGGCTGCCCTGGAACGGCAGAATTGTCGGCTAGAGTGGATAGGAAGGATTTCCTGCCGTGATTGAAAATATAATTGCACGCGAATTCCAAGGGCTGATGTATTATCTGACCGCGTGTCTGCTCTTCTTGATCATTACGCCCAGAGTATCGTTCATACGCCATGGCCGCAAAATCCTGTTCGTTCTCATCCTCATCGTCCAGAGCTACTTCTATCTGGCCTACGAAGAAATCGATCCCTTGGTCTACGCGCTCCATCTGACGCCGGTGTGCGTCGCCATGGTCGCCTTGTTCGAGGGGTGGATTCCAGGGACGGCGACCGCGGCGGCATTCGTATGGGGCAATGTCTTCATTGCGGGCAACGACTGGCTTCCGCCTACCATCGCCTGCGCCGTCGTGACCGTGCTGGGCATCATCTTCCATTACCGGATCAAGCTGTCGGAGTCGATCAGGCTCATGATTCTGCTGCATATTCTCTTGACGAGCGTTCATATCGGAATCAGTTACGGCTTCATGGCCGAACAGGGGATCACTTTCAGCCAGACGGAAGTGCTGTTGATTACAGTGGGCTCCCTTCTCTCCGCTCCGCTTGTATCCTACACCTATTATTTGGTGAAGCATCAGGAGAGGATGACCGAGGAGCTGTTCAACGCGGAGAAATACCATCTCATCGGGCAGCTGACCGCCTCCATCTCGCATGAGGTGCGCAACCCGCTGACGACGGCCAGAGGCTTCCTCCAGCTGATGGGCAAGCCGGGACTGGACCAGCAGGCGATGGATCGATACCGCAACCATGCCCTTGAAGGCATCGACGGAGCCAATGCCATCATTACCGATTATCTCAATTATTCCAAGCCCTCCGTCGAAGAGCCGAAGCCGCTCGATATCCGGCAAGAGCTCAGCAGCGTCGAGCAGTGGGTCAAGCCTCTATGCGTCATGTCTGGCATCGAGTTCGTGACGAGCCATTCGACGGAAGAGCCGCTCATCATTGTCGGGGACTCGAAGAAATTCCAGCAATGCCTGCTGAATATCATAAAAAACGGGATCGAGTCGATGCCGGAAGGCGGCGTCCTTACCGTCAGCACGAGGCAGGAGAACGACAAGGCTCTGATCTTCATCCGGGATACGGGAGTGGGGATGAACGAGCAGCAGCTGAAGCGCATCGGGATGCCGTTCTATACGACCAAGGACAAGGGAACCGGACTCGGACTCATGGTCGTGACGAACCTGATCAAGGCGATGGGCGGCCGGACGTATTACCGCAGCAAGCCGAATCAGGGGACGATTTGCGAGATTCATTTGCCGATGGCGCCGAATCCGGCGTCTTCCTGATCCTCAAGACGGCGGAGCGTCAAAGTCCAAGCGGCGTCATCCGGTCCGGCATGATCGCCGGACGGCCGGAGAAGCCTGTTCAGCGGAGCGGACAGATCCAGCAGCTCGAGCAGGTCGCTGCGCTGGAGCGCGACCAGCTGATAAGCGGTTCGCGCTTCTTTGCCGTTCGGACCGTGCAGGGCGCCTGTCAGGGGAGTTCCGTTGACCGCAAGCGCGGGAAGAATGGAGCTGCCGCCTGTTATGGCGATGCCGGCCAGGTAGATTCCGCCGGCCTTGATCCGGATGGCGCCGGATGAGCTCAGAGAGACGGCTGGATGCCGGGCCGGGCAGCTTTTGCTGAACGCGAGCCCGGGCTGCGGCGCATCGGCCGAACATCGCCTGCAGCCGGTGAATCGGATGATGCCGTCGTTCCCGCCGGAACGGGCGGCGGAGGATGCGCAAGTCATGGGATGCCTTCTTCCGCTTTGTATTCTGTCTTCCCAGCTATCTTATGCAGCAACCGAAAGGAGAACGACGCCTTGGAGCCTCTTCTTTACCACTTCAGCGAGGAGTCCTTCATCAGCCGCTTTGTCCCCCGGCCAAGGCCGGGACGTGACGGTCTGCCTGCCGCGGTATGGGCTGTCGACGAAGAGCACAGCGTGAATTATTTCTTCCCGCGGGAATGCCCGCGGATCATCTACGATCGCCAGCCCGGGCTTGATGAGCGGGAGGAGCAGCTGTTGTTCGGGATGTCCGGCGCCGCTCGGATCGTTATGGTCGAGAGCCGATGGCTGGAGCGCATTCGGGCCGCGGTTTTGTACCGGTATGAGATGCCTGCCGCCGCATTCCGGGTGGAGGACGCAAACGCGGGATACTATGTTTCGAAGGAGACGGTCGTCCCGCGATCGGTCGAGCGCATGACTGATCTTCTGGGAGAAATCGAGCGAAGCGGCGCCGAGCTCCGCGTGACGCCAAGCCTCTTTCCCGCCAGGGATGTCATTCTGGGATCGTCGCTGCGCCGGTTTTCCATCATCCGGTTCCGCAACGCGAGATAAGACTTTTCAGCCGTTAGCTGAAGGGTCTTTTTTTTTTGAATTCAAGAATAAGAAGGTATAAATAATTTGAAAATAGTTGACATAAATTTATGAGATACCTATAATTTCGTTGAAATTATGTCTTCGTACCTTGTTTTACCAAACAAAACAGGAAGGGAGGCTGAAGCAGGACTGCAAATCGGGGAGAGGAAGAGAGGGCTCAGGGCGGCAAGGAAGCGTCAACCATGTTCATGACGGGAGGAATGGAATTGTCCAGTTCTGGAAGTTCGAGACAACCTATATTGAAAGCGCTTTTATCGTGGGTGCTGGCATTCGGTCTGATGACGCCTGCCTTTGGGCCGGCAGCCGGAGCTTCTCCAGCGGGGGCGTCGGAAAAAGGGAGCGTGCCGGAATCCGTATACGGCGGCGTTCCGGATCAGGTATACGGAGAAAATACCATGTTCTCCTCTTACATTACGGCAGAAGGAGACAAGCTGATGGAGGACGGCAGGGAATATCGCTTTGCCAGCCTCAACTATCCCGGTGCGCTGGGGGACTCGGCATTTTCCCAGGACGACGCCCTGCGCACGATCAAGGCGATGGGCGGGAAAGTGACCCGCTCCTATGTGCCGTCCGTTCTCCGTTACGACGGATCCAACAAAGGCTCGGCCTTTATCCTCGGACCGGATTCCAGCGGCAGGATGCAGTTCAGCGAGGAAGGCTTCGCCAAGATGGACCGCATGCTCGCGCTTGCCAATGAGACCGGCGTCCGGATCATCATCCCGTTCGTCGATCAATGGCAGTGGGTCGGCGGCATTGAAAGCTATGTCAACTTCGTCTATCCCGGTACGATAACGGGTGATGCGGCGACGGATCCGGACGGCTGGAAGTTCTACACCGACCCTCAGGTCATCGGCCTGTTCAAGCAGGTCGTCCATTACATGATGAACCGCACCAACACGATTACGGGAGTGAAATACAAGGACGATAAGGCGATTCTGGCCTGGGAGACGGGCAACGAGCTGGGCGGCTACAACCAGGACAAGTTCCCGCAGTCATGGACGGCGGAAATAGCCCGCTACATCAAGGAGGAGGAGCAGCCCAAGCAGCTGCTGCTCGACGGGCGCTTCTCGATCAACGCCGCTTCGCTGACGGACGATCATATCGACATCGTCGGCAATCATTTCTATACCGGCAATTTTATCGACAAGATCAATGCCGATGCGGCTATGGCTGCAGGCAAGAAGCCTTATATACTGGGCGAGTTCGGCCTTTATACGACCAAGGAGCCGGTGGAGGCCCTGTACAACGCCGCGCTGCAAAACGGCACCTCCGGCATCATGATCTGGTCGCTGAGACCGCATAAGGAGGACGGCGGATTCTACTGGCATGACGAGGATCCGGGCAACTGGGCCTCGTATCACTGGCCGGGCTTCGCCTCGGGCGATTATTACGGCGAGACGGATATTATCCGGACAGTATACAACTACGCCCATTACATGAATGCGCTGGATAAAGGCAAGACGTCCGCGGTTCCCGCAATCGAGGCGCCGGAAGGAGCTCCGGGCCTGTTCCCGATCGATTCGGTCGCGGACATCAAGTGGCAGGGCGTTGTCGGAGCATCGGGCTACGAGGTGCAGCGCTCCGCAGACGGGATGAACTGGGAGACGGTCGGGACCGGCGTCTCCGACGGCGGACGCGCCGGAACGAAGGCTTTCCACGACGAGCAGGCGATCACCGGCGCGTCGTACCAGTACAGGGTGCGCGGAGTCAACGAGTCCGGCGCATCGGCGTGGTCCAACGTCGTGAGTACGACGGCGAGACATCTCATCACGGATGAAATGAGCCTTATGCAGAGTCCGAAGGAGAATCGCCGGACCTATGCCTACGACCAGTCCTCCAATGTCTTGAACAAGGCGGACAACTGGAATGAGCTCGGCCAAGGCTTCAAAGCCTATGCCGCCGGCGCGTTGCCGGGCACGCTTACCTATGCGGCGCCTGTTCCGCTGGAGGCGGTGCGGATAAAGAGCGAGGGCGGCGGAAAGATGCGGCTGTTCGTCTCCTCGGTCAACGGCAAGTATGCGGAAATCCAGCCGCAGCTCAAGGACGGGCTTTGGACGGCGGACGCGCTTCCGGCGGATACACGATACGTGAAGCTGGTCATCGACGGCGGCAGCTCCGTTCTGATCGACCGTGTCGAGCTGGAATACGCCTATTCCGGTCAAGGCTATCGGCCTGTTCCGGCGCCGGTGCGCAGCGGGCTGATCGTAGACCGCAGCTTCGACGGACAGCCGGACTCGGCATCGGGCAATCTGGCCGTTCGCGGCGCTTCCGCCGGCACGGAAGGGCTGCCGGTCCTCAGCCGCCTGGACGGAGAGCATGCGGAGCTTGTGTACGCAGCCGCAGGCGACATGAATTCCTACCGGTTCACCTCGTATGCGAACGGCGGAGAGGAGCTGCAGCTGTCGGGCTCTATCGACGGCCTGAATTACCAGCCGCTGCAGCCGGCCGTGACCAGCAAGGAGACAGCCGGCGGATGGAGCCGCAAGGTGTATGCCGGATTCGAGCTGCCGGCGGGCACCCGTTACATCAAAGCGGATTACCCGGCAGGCGGAAACCCGGAATCTCCGGCTCTCGCCAAAGCCGATATCGGCTTCGGGTCGGCGCTGATTCCGCTCACGGAAGCTCCGCCCGCCAACGTCCTCGAGGATGGCGAATACGATTACGGCAAGGATGAGAGCATCGCTGCCCGTTATGAGCGGGACGAGGATGGGGGCCATGCCTCGATCGCCTTGGACGGCGGCTCGAAGAACCGGGGCAGCTACGGAGCGAAAATCAGCTACGAATTCGGCTCCGCTTCGTTTGCGGGACTGAGCAGGCCGATCGGCCATGCCGACCTGTCTTCCTTTGATGCCCTGCATGCTTGGGTGAAGCCGGACGGCAGCGGCAATAAGCTCGGCTTCAGGCTCTCCACGGGAGACGGACGGATATGGGAAGCAGCCGCTTCGCTGAACGGCACGGCAGCGCGCACGCTGGAGGTCAAGCTTGCGGACTTTGCGCTTGCGGCGGGCGATGCGGGCCGGGGGCCGATCGATCTGTCCGACGTGACTCGATTCGGCCTGTATGTGGGCAAAACGGAGGGGACTTCCGCCCCAGCGGGCAGCATCGTCGTGGACGACGTGCGGATGGCCAATGCCTCCAAGCTGGACAATTTTGAAGGGTACGGCGGCTACAACGCCCTGGTGCAAAAAGCATTCGCGCGCAACACCGGCGGCGGAGCTCTTGATGTATCGCTGGACGGCTCCCGCAAATCCGAAGGCGATTACGGCTTGCGGATGGACTACGACTTCAGCGGTCCGGGATATGCGGGCGGCAGCTTCAGCCCCGATTACCTGAAGCTGGACGGCTATGACGGCTTCAGCTTCTGGCTGCAGCCGGACGGGTCGAACAATGAGCTGGCGATCCAGTTTTCCGACGACGCCGGGAAGTTCTGGGAGACGAAGGCGGTCTTCCGCGGCAGCGATCCGCGCTTGATGTACGTGCCGTTCAGTTCCTTCCGCTATCCGAGCTGGTATGGCGGCGATCCCGGCGACCGTCCGGATCCGACCCGGCAGATCAAGACGTTCTCCCTTTATCTCGGCGGATCGCCGGATTCGCTGTCCTCTTCCGGGACGCTGTATGTCGACGACATCCAGGGAGCGGACTTTACCGACAGGCTGAACGCGGCGTCCGTAGCCATCCGGGATAGCGGAGCCGTCATCGGAACGCTGCCTTACACCTTCAGCGGCACGGCCGTCGGAGCGGAATTCGTCCGCATCCAGGTCGGCAAGCAGACGTTCCATGCCCCGGTGAAGCCGGACGGAACCTGGTCGTACACCACTTCCAAAATCGCCAACGGCATGAAGGAGGCGACGGCTGCCATCGAGCTGTTTGACGGGACCGTCCTTCACAGCAGCATGGCGGCATTGAACGTGAACGTGCCGGGCAACCCTTATGATGACGGCACGGCGCCTGCGGCGAACAACCGGCTGCTCAATCCGGGCTTCGAGGAAGCCGTCGATGCGGGCGCATGGCCTGTGCTGCCGAAGCACTGGTCCAGCAAGGACGCCTCCGGCGCCGAGGTTACGGACGGCATTGTCAAGCTGGAGGGCGGGGCGCGTACGGATCAATATGCGCTCGTCCATTGGAACGACAAAGCCTATGAAGCCACGACTTCGCAGGAAGTCGACGGCCTCGAGCCCGGCATCTACGAGCTGAGAGCCTGGACGAAGTCCAAGGGCGGCCAGATTGCCGCCGAATTGACGGCGACGGGCGATCAGGGAGCCGTACGGAAGGCGGCGATTCCGCAAGGAGAGAGCTCATGGGCATCGGTGAAGCTGTCCGGGCTTGAGGTTCGGGAAGGCAAGCTCACCGTCGGCTTCCATTCCAAGGACAGCGGGGGCAACTGGATCAAGGTGGACGATGTGTCGCTGATCAAAACGGCGGACCTGCCGGGCGGAGAGCCAACGCCGACGCCTGGAGGAGGGGCGACGCCGACGCCTGGAGGAGGGGCAACGCCGACGCCCGGGGGAGGAGCGACACCGACGCCTGGAGGAGGGGCAACGCCGACGCCTGGGGGAGGGGCAACGCCGACGCCTGGAGGAGGGGCGACGCCGACGCCCGGGGGAGGAGCGACACCGACGCCCGGAGGAGGGGCGACGCCGACGCCTGGAGGAGCTTGGACACCAGCGCCTAGCGAGGCTCCTTCGCCTAGCGCCGCACCTTCGCCCAGCGCCACGCCAGCGCCAAGTCTGAAGCCGCCGCCAAGCTCGAATCCCGTTCCTTCCTTTGGCGATTTGGACGGGACCGATTGGGCGCGTTCCGCCATCGAAGAGATGGCGGCCAAAGGAATCATGTTGGGAGTAGGGGGCGACAAGTTCGCTCCGAACAAACCTCTTACGCGCGCCGAATTCATTACAGCCTTGTTCCGGGCGTTCCGGTTGGATGCCGCCGAAACGGTGGGAGGACTCAGCGATGTGAAACCGATGAGAGCCTTCAGCGACGTGAAACCCGATTCTTGGTATGCCGAGGCGGTGGCGGCTGCTGCCAGGCTGGGCATAACAGGCGGCACCGGTGCCGGCAACTTCGAGCCGAACCGAGTGATTACACGTGAGGAAATGGCGGTCATGGCCGCAAATGTTCTTAACTATCTCGGCAGTCTCAAGTCCACAGACGTGAATGCGAAGCTCGCGGGCTTCAAGGACCGCAGCCAAATAGCGGGTTATGCCCGCTCGTCGGTTGCGCAGCTTGCTGCCCTCGGAGTCATGAACGGCGCCGGAGGAGACGGATTTGCGCCGAAGGGAAAGGCTACCCGCGCTCAGGCAGCGGTTATGCTGCAGCGGATGCTGAAGCTGTTTGAATAAAGAACGATAGAGGAAAGGCCGCTACCCTTCATCTGGAGATGAGGGAGCGGTCTTCTTTGTGTAGTCCAATCTACTTTACCGAGCCCAACATTCTGATTTACCGAGCGATATCATGCTTTCTCTGACGAATGCAGCCTCATGGTTTGAATGTACATTTCAGTCCCAACGGATCGTGGCGAAGACAGCGCAGCAAACCTATCGGACATACGATCCGTTATTTTGCCAGTTTGGGACGATTTCACTTTTTAGCGGACATACGATCCGTTATTTATGCGAAAATCGCCTCAGATGTCAGGTTTTTGAGAAAATAACGGATCTGATGTCCGATAAAGTCCAAAATGGGGTTGAAATGCCCAAATAACGGATTTGATGTCCGATAGAACTCCGAAATGGTTGGGAACCATGGTTAGCAGGTTTGATGATGTGCAAAAGAACTCCGAAATGGCCGCCAACCGCCAATACATAGGCAGCAGAGTTGACGATGTCCGAAACATTCCCGAATGGGCTGGAATCTGGCACACACAGCCTCGAGGATGCTATCGACGACTGCTTTGGGCTGGATTTCAAGCCGCAGCCATCCTTTCAGGCGGGGCGAGGCTCTCATGACAGCGGCTGCATCCGCCGCAGCCGGGCTCGGTGTCTCGATCCTGCCGGAAGCAATGCTGGAAGGACTAACTTTGATTCCGCTGGAGGATGAGGGCTCCATCTGCCGAATAGGCATGATGACAAGAAAAGAGGGTTGTCTTCCTCCGGCGGCGCTGCGGTTTGTCGAGTGTGCCGCGGAAGTTTTTGAAAATGGCGGTAAACCTATCTATAGGAGGGATATAAGAATGCCTGAATTCAATCGAGTCGTCCCCATTATGCGCATGTTCGACGTCGGCAAGGCAAAGGAATTCTACCTGGATTTTCTAGGGGCTGAACTGCTCTGGGAGCATCGATTCGAGGAGGCGCTGCCTCTCTATATGGCCATAAAGCTGGGAGGCTGCGAGCTGCATCTCTCGGAGCATCACGGCGATGGAAGTCCCAGCGCCAACATTCGGATTGAGACGGCAGGTCTGGCTGACTATCATAAGGCTCTTCTGGACAGCGGCTACCGGTATGCCAGGCCGGGATTGGAAAAGCCCCCCTGGGGCGGCTGCGAAGCGACCGTGATGGACCCGTTCGGGAACCGGATTACCTTTTATGAAGCGGACGGGGTCTGAAAAGGATGGATGCGATTCCCTGGCGGTTCTTCGGACTATGGACTGAAGCGAATTGAGCTGCTTGCGGTCAAGGGAGGCGGAAACATCTGAAGAACAGAGTTGTCCTATCAAGCCCGCAGACCGAATCCTCGTGTTTCTTCGGCTATAACCGTTCTTTCCATATCCTCCCGCCTCAGCCTGCAAGTATAGTAAGTGCAGGACAAAACGTGGGAGAGAGCCATAAACATGAACATATCCGTAGAACCGTGCGGCTTGGACCGCAAATTTATTCTCATGAATCTGTATCCGCTGTATCTGCATGATCTGGCCGGAATCCGCGAAGTTTTGCCGAACCGCTGCGGTGTGTTTGAAGAGGATGACGGAATCCAGACACTGCAGGAGCAGCAAGGCGAATTCGACATCTGGTGGGAAAAGGAAGGCCTATTGTTCCCCTATCTGATCCTCGCGGACGGAATTCCGGCCGGCTTCGCGCTCATCGCTTCCGGGCCGTACACCGAGTCCGGCAGCGATTATATGGTGAACGAATTCTTCATCCTCAGGCCCTACCGAGGCAAAGGCGTCGGTGAAGCAGCGGCCGGCGAGCTGTTCCGGCGTCATCCCGGAAGCTGGTCGCTGTTTACGACGCCGGGAGAGCGCAATCGCGGTTCCATCTCCTTCTGGCGGAAGTCGCTGGCCCGCCATGCGGGGGAAGACGGATATACGGAGGAGGATCTGGAGCTGGAGCACTTTGGCTGCAGCAAGCTGTTTCTCTTCTCATCGGCGGCGGAAACTTCCGGGGGAGTGTCTGAAGGAACGGAAACGTCCGGCAAAGGCATTGCCTGCTCCAGCGACGTCCGCAAGGCATCGATGGCCGACTTGCCGGCCATAGCCGCTCTGGATGCCAAGGCAGTCGGACATGGCGGACGGCTTTCCGAGCTCGAGAAGCATGTGCGCAGCGGCTGCTGCCTCGTTTCTCTTCGAGAGGGCCGCCTCGCGGGCTTCGCCGCGCATGACCGGTCTTTTTTCGGGCAGCGGTTCCTGCAGCTGATCATTGTCGATCCGGACGACCGCAGGAGCGGAGTCGGCCGCAGTCTTATGGAGGCTTGGGAGGCCGAGCTTCCGGGACATAAGCTGTTCACCTCGACCAACGAATCCAACAAGCCGATGCAGCAGCTGTGCGAAGCGATGGGCTACGTCCGCAGCGGGGTCGTCGACAACCTGGACGAAGGCGATCCCGAGATCATTTATTGCAAGCCTCCGGTTGCCTGAGCGATCCTTGTCTGGTACGGTTAAGCATGCAGACAAGCCAGGGTGCGCGCCGGCATCGGCTCGTTCGAACGGCAACCCTGGCCTCATGGACGAGATCTGGAGGGATGATCGATGGACAGCAAGGAGCGGTTTTCCAGCCGTGTGGAGAACTATGAGAAATACCGGCCGAGCTACCCGGCGCAAGCGGTAGACTACATCATCAGCCGCGGCGGGCTCAAGGAGGATTCTCCGGTAGCCGATATCGGTGCCGGAACGGGCATCTTCTCCGGGCTGCTGCTGGAGAGGCAGCTCCGGGTCATGGCCGTGGAGCCGAATCCGGATATGGCCAAGGCGGCCTGGGCCAAGCTCGGCCCCGACGAGCGGTTCGGCCTGATGCTGTCGCCTGCGGAGGATACGGGGATGGCCGAGGCCTCCGTCGACGCGATCGTAAGCGCGCAGGCTTTCCACTGGTTCGACCAGGCTGCCGCGCAGGCGGAGTTCCGCCGCATCCTGAAGCCGGAAGGACGCGCGTTCCTGATCTGGAACTCGCGCGTGCTTACGGGCACGCCCTTCCTGGAGAGGTACGAGGCGCTGCTGCATAAGTACGGGACGGACTATGCGAGCGTAAATCACCGCAACGTCTCTCCGGAAGCGCTGCAGGCTTTCTTCCGCGAGGGAACGTTGGAATGGCAGACTTTCCCTAATCGGCAGATTTTTGATTACGAGGGCGTCAAGGGCCGCCTGCTGTCTTCCTCCTACGCTCCCGCCGAGGGACAGCCCGGTCACGTGGAGATGCTGGCCGAGCTGCGGCAGATCTTCGACGAGACGCAGCAGGACGGAACCGTCAGCTTCGATTACGAGACGGAAGTGTACAGCGGTCTTCTGTAGGCCGGTTGACAGATCCGTCGGGATTCGCTAAAGTGATAGCGATAAAGTGCGTTGAAGGGAATCAGTAGCGCCCGAGCGACATCGCTCTAGAGAGCCGGCGGTTGGTGCAAGCCGGTGCGGGGTCGGGCTGCGAATTACATCCTGGAGCATCCGCGTCCGCAACTGCCTGAGGCAGAAGGGCCTGGACGGCAGCCGGCCGTTACCCGGCAGAGCGGAGCATTCTCGTCCCGTACGGGAAGCTCAACATAGGGTGGTACCGCGATGACTCGTCCCTGTCTTTGGACAGGGAGGGGTCTTTCTTTTTTTCCTCAGACATGGAGCGATACAGTCAGGCGGCTTTCAATCAACAGGCTCGGCTGCAACAAACATTCAATCAAGTGGAGGGAACAGACATGACACAAGAACAAGCTGCGGCCGTCAATCCGGAATTGCTGGAGGATCTGGAGTACCGGGGTCTGGTGTACCAGGTGACGAACCGCGAGGAACTGAGCAAAAAGATGAGCGAAGGCCGCGTCACGCTGTACTGCGGCTTCGACCCGACGGCAGACAGCCTGCATATCGGCAGCCTGCTTCCGATCCTGACGCTGCGCCGCTTCCAGCTGGCGGGCCACAACTCCATCGCCCTCGTCGGCGGCGGCACCGGCCTCATCGGCGATCCGAGCGGCCGCTCCACCGAGCGCTCGCTCAACACGGACGACACGGTCGCGAACTGGACCGAGAGCCTGAAAAACCAGCTGTCGCGCTTCCTCGACTTCGAGGCGGCGGGCAATCCGGCGAAGCTCGTCAGCAACTACGACTGGCTCGCGCCGCTCGACATCATCACGTTCCTGCGCGACATCGGCAAAAACTTCACCGTCAACTACATGCTGGCCAAGGACTCCGTCGACTCGCGCCTCGCGAACGGCATTTCCTTCACGGAGTTCAGCTACATGATTCTGCAGGCGTACGACTTCTTCAAGCTGAACCGCGACCATGGCGTCAATCTGCAGCTGGGCGGCAGCGACCAGTGGGGCAACATTACCGCAGGCCTGGACCTGATCGGCAAAATGGGCGGAAGCGACGCTTACGGCATCACGATGCCGCTCGTCACGAAGAGCGACGGCAAAAAATTCGGCAAGTCCGAATCCGGAGCCGTATGGCTGGACCGGAGCAAGACGAGCGCGTACCAGTTCTACCAGTTCTGGATCAACACGGATGACAGCGACGTCATCCGCTTCCTGAAGTACTTCACGTTCCTCTCCCGCGAGGAGATCGCGGCTCTGGAGCAGGCTGTCGCGTCGCAGCCGGAGAAGCGCGAGGCCCAGCGCGAGCTCGCCCGCCAGGTGACCAGGCTCGTGCACGGAGCCGATGCCGTCGAGAGCGCCGAGAAGATTACGGCTGCGCTGTTCTCCGGCGACGTCACGCAGCTCAGCGAGGACGAGCTGGTCGAGGCGCTGCAGGACATGCCGACGACGGTTATGGGAGAGGCGGCCGAAACGGGGCTGATCGACCTGCTCGTCGAGGCGAAGGCCGCTCCTTCCCGCCGCCAGGCCAAGCAGGATATCGAGAGCGGCGCCGTCTACGTGAACGGCGTCAAGCAGACCGGCATCGACACGATGCTGACGTCCGAGCAGCGCCTGCATGGACGCTACGTCGTGCTGCGCCGCGGCAAGAAGAATTACTACCTCGTGAAGTTCGAATAGAACGGCTTCAGCCCGCACCGGCATCCAGCCGGGCGGGCTTTTTTTGTCTGAAGCTCCTTGGGCGGCGTTGCGCGGCAGACGGTGAAGCCATCTGCTCCGGTTGTTGGTCAAGGATACAGCTTAGCCATCCAGCGGTAATCGGACCAGAGACGGCTCAGAACCCAGCCCTCCGCTGTCCGGACGGCGGTCGCTTCTCCGGGGACGCTGTAGGGCTGAACCTTACCGCTGTCTTCGGTCACCTTTACAACAACGGTATATTTAAGGTCGTAGGAGTCTTTTGCATCCTTGACCGCTTCAATCTTCATCTCTGTTACTGTTGCCTCCAGATCGGCTTTGTTATAGGCTGCAATCCGGGCAGGCATAGCCGTATCCATGTTGGCTTCCAGCTTGTCGAGCAGCTCTCCGGTTACGAGAGGCTTAAGCAAGCTGCCGCGTTCTTTGATCATGGAATAATGATCTTCCGGAATATCGCGATGCTTGACGTCGTATTGAATGTGAATGGCCTTATCCAGAACGGATATGGCTTCCGCTTCATCCGACCCGGCTCCGGAGCAGGCGGTCAATAGAGCTGCAATCAGGCCGAGGGTTAGCAGGATGCGTGTCGTTTTCATTGGATGTCCTCCCCATTTGATCTGAACGCAACGAAGGATTGCGGTTCCGATTGTTCTTTCCCGAGAAATTCTTCCATGGCCTTCCATCTTTTTACGACCCCCGAATAGGAATGGTTGCCATTTCTTGCAAACAAACTTTTCATTCCTAAGATAAAGGGCGCTGAGAAAGGCTGAAATAATTTGAAAAAAGTTGAAGGAACCCTTACACTTAGAAGGAATGAAGACGAACCGGAAAGGGTCGTAAACCTAAGGGGTGAGCATCATGAAAAAGGTTACGCTGCAAATGATTGCCGATAAATTGAGCGTCTCCAAAGCCTTGGTCTCCAAGGCGCTCTCCGGAGACAGCGCCGTCAACGAGGTGACGCGCGAAATCATCTGGAAAACGGCCGAGGAGGAGGGCTACCGGATCAAGGGGAGCAAGCGGCTCGGCAGCTCCTCCCTGACGGGCAATCTCGCGGTGCTCATGCCCCGCGCCTATCTGGACGACCCTGAATATTGGGGCAAAATCATCAAGGGCATCGACGCGGAGCTCGCCAAGCAGACGTACAGCATGGTACTCTCCAGCATCGACGTGACGATGCGGGTGAAGGACGGCATGCCAGCCGCCATCACCGAGCGCAAGGTCGACGGAGTCATCGTGCTGGGGCAGCTGCCGGAAGCCTACACCGATCAGCTGACCAGGCGCAAGCTTCCGTTCGTGCTGGTCGATCCGGACGCGCAGCATCCCGACATGGACCAGGTGCTTGCGAACAATTACCTCGGCGCTTACCAGGCGGTGCAGGCGCTGCTGGCGGAAGGCCACCGCAGGCTTGGCTTTGCCGGAGACGCCTTTACGACCTGGAGCTTTTCGGAGCGCCAGCGGGGCTTTGCGGAAGCAATTGCCGTGCACAACCGCCGCCAGCCGGCCGACCAGGCCGAGGCCGTCATGATCGAGGGCATGGGCGTCAGCGGCAGCGGCATGTATACCCAGCCGGCGTTCGCGGCCGAGCTGGGCGCGGAGCTGCACGCGGAGCGCAGGCTTACGGCGCTTTTCTGCGCCAACGATCTCATCGCCTTCGACGCGCTCAACCTGATCGGCAAGATGGGGCTTTCCTGTCCGCGCGATCTGTCCGTCGTCGGCTTCGACGATCTCACACTCGCCGAGCTGAATCAGCCCAAGCTGACGACCGTCAGCGTGCCCAAGGAAGAGATCGGAGCGAGGGCGGCCCAGCTCGTGCTGGGGAGAATCGGAGAGCCCGAGCGGCTGCCGGAGCTCGTGATGCTGTCGACGTCGCTGATCAAGAGAGAGTCGACAGCTCCGCCGGCCGGAGCGGTCGTTGCCGCTGCTGGCGAGACGGAGACAGCCGAGGCGTAGCGGGCCGGATGGGAAGAAGCTCGGGACGGGTCGGGCTAGACAGAAAGGCAGAAAGACAGAAAGGCAGAAAGACAGAAAGACAGAAAGACAGAAAGACAGGGATGGTACATTCAGCCCTGTCTTTTTTTGATGCTGGCAGCCTGCTGCTGCCGAAGATGCGGAGGCGTTTTTAAGAATACATATGCTAGAATAACAAGGAAGATATGGAAGGATAAGGAGGGCTTCGGTATGCATATGAGCTGGATTCAATCTCCATCCGCCTGGGGAACGGACATCCGCTGCCGCTGGATTCGGAGGGACGGCAGCCGCTCCTTGGCCGCTTTGTTTCC
Organism: Paenibacillus humicus NBRC 102415; assembly: GCF_004000905.1. GTDB lineage: Bacteria > Bacillota > Bacilli > Paenibacillales > Paenibacillaceae > Paenibacillus_O > Paenibacillus_O humicus. Next base: position 12,948 of record NZ_BIMD01000039.1, on the reverse strand, counting down.
AGGACAAGGCTATTCCTGCGAAATGCCGCTGCTGCACTATGCCGGGAAGTCGGCGATGCAGGAAGGCTACGACCTTCTGCTGCTGGAATACGGCTATCAGGCGGCGCGCCGGGATCCTGGTCCCTTCGAGGAAGCGGCAGCTGCGGCAAGCGCCGACAGCGCGGCCGTCCTCAGGCCGCTGCTGGAGCGATATGACCGCCTTGCCTACATCGGCAAGAGCGTGGGAACGGTCGTCTCCAGCCTTGCTCGGGAGTCTCTTGCGGAACAATCGAGAGGCAAGGAAATCCGCCAGATCTTCCTGACCCCGATCGCTCCGGCGATTTCCTCTATCCTGCGGAATGGAGGGCTGGTTGCAGTCGGAACAGCCGACCCGGTGTTCGGCCCGGAGCATATGCAGCGCACAGCGGCGGGCAATGGGGTCCGGCTGCTGACGATCGACGGAGGCGACCATGGACTGGAGCTGCCGGATGCCGGGCGGTCGCTGGATGTTCTTCAGGAGATCGTTTCCGCGGTCGGGATGTATTTGAAGGAAAGCTGAAGTTGGAGAGAGGCGAAAATGTGAACCTGAGAGCATATAAGGAAGAGGATGCCCGGGCGATAGTCGATGCCCATGCCGAGCTATACGGGCGGGAGCACGGATATGACGAGTCGTTTCGGGAGATCGTCGACGAGAGAGTGAGAGGAATCGTGGAGCGCAGCGATTCGCGCGAAAGGATCTGGATTCTGGAGTCAGACGGGCGGCATCTCGGCTCGATCTGCATCAAGCTGGAGCTTCGGCATCCGCCGAGCGGGCCTGCAGGCGCAGTATGTCCGGAATCCGCTGGTTACCACGAATCAGTTTGAGGGATTCAGAAATACCTTTCTGTTCCTGGAAGGAGAGGCAGGCCGCTCCATTCCATTTTTAATGAAGTGGTGTCTTTCTACGAGCTGAAGGGCGGTTTCTTTGTCGTTACCTCGAAGGCTCTTGCTCCGCTGGCCAGCTTCGACAAAGGGGATCTAGCCGCTGGATCAACCGGCTCAGCGTCTCGCGCCGGGAATGATCGGCATGAACGATTTTCAGCTGCATAGTAGCAACCCTATCATAGTTGGATTGACTTTCATTATAGAAGATATAGGGATGGAATCCATCGTTGGATTGCAAAAGGAAAGGATTGAAAAAGGAAGAGAGAAATCTCGATCTTTAACAATTTTAAACACATAATAAAATGTTTATTTATGTTGAACGAAAATAAAGGCCGTGGTATGCTTTTTCTTGAAATCGTTCTCATTTATCCAAGAAAAGGCAGGGATGCATCCATGACGAGCAGGGAATTCATAAGCCGCGAAGGCAGCCGGTTGATGCTTGGCGGCAAGCCGTTCCGGTTCGGAGGCCCCAATATTTACTGGCTTGGGCTCGACGAAAATGTAGGCGGAGTGGACTGGCCGACCGAATTCCGGGTGCTCGACGCGCTGGATGCCGCCGTTCAGATGGGTGCCGCCGTCGTTCGTTCGCATACGCTGGCCGCGTCCCAGGGCTGTCCTAAGGCTCTGTCGCCAAAGCGCGGGGAGTACAATGAAGAGGCGTTTCGCCGAGTGGACTTTGCCATCGCAGAAGCCGGCCGCCGAGAACTCAGGCTGCTGGTTCCTTTTGTGTGCAATTGGGCTTATTACCATGGGGGCAGGGAAACCTTTGCCTCCTGGCGCGGGCTCGACGACCCAGGTCTGTTCTATACGGATCGGGCCGTCATCGAGGACTTCAAGTCGTACATAAGCGTTGTGCTGAACAGGGTCAACAGCCTGACGGAGACGGCCTACAAGGATGATCCGACGATCATGGCCTGGGAACTGGGAAATGAGCTCAATGGCGCTCCGGCCGAATGGGTGCGGGAGATCGCCTGTCATATCAAGTCCGAGGACGGCCGCCACCTGATCTCGCACGGCAAGCAGTTCGAGCTGGATCGGGACAAGCTGGGCATCGAGGAGCTCGATATTCTCGACGTGCATTATTATCCTGCCGACGCGGTGAAGCTGGCTGCAGACGCTGCCGACACGGCCGCTGCAGGCAAGGTGTATATCGCCGGAGAGTTCGGATGGCCTGAAGGCGATCTGGAAGGTTTTGTCCGCCATGCCGAGGAGGATGAAAGAGTGGCGGGAACGCTGTTCTGGTCGCTCTTCGGACATGGCGACGGGGGCGGGTACGTGCCGCATTACGACGGGTTCTCGCTTCATTATCCCGGCACGGGCGTCAACGAAGAGATCGGCAGGCGGGTGCTGCGATTGCGTGAGCATGCCTTCCGGATGAGCGGCAGGGTGGTGCCGGAATTCCCGCTTCCGGAAGCCCCTGTCATCACGGCGGCAAAGGAGAAGATCATGTTCCGCGGCGTAGCCGGGGCGGCGATGTACACGCTCGAGCGCTCCAGCCGCGGAGCGGATGGGCCATGGCAGACGGTATTCGCTGCCCGGGAGGCCGATTATGACATGCCTTGGCGCGATCCGCTGCGGGCTCATTCCGCCAAGGCGTGGTACCGCGTCAAGGCTCATGCGCCGGATGGACGGGCAGGGGCTTACTCGCCGGTCTATGAGTCGGAGGTTTTTACGCCGGAGAGCGGGTAGGAAAGAGTTGGAGGCCCGCGGCGGGAAGTCGATAAGGAAGAATGAGTGTGTTAACGTCGGGAAGTCGATAAGGGAGAATGAGTGTGTTATCGTCGTGAAGTCGATAAGGTAGAGTGAGCGGCGTTCACGTCAGAGAGCTGGAGCCAGCCTTCGCTAAACCTATATGCATGGAACCAACCAGCCATCTTAATGCGACGACGGGCAGGAACAGACATAAGCGGCCATGGCGTAATGCTGTGGTCACAGCCCGAAACAAATAAAGCCAGCCGTAGCTTTGAGAAACAAAATCTCGGAAGCGGAAATAGCCAGCCATGATGAAGTGAGGCAGCTGAGCAATTCAATGAACTGCGAAAAACCAGCCCGACCGTATTCAATCGGCTATCCACCATCGAACATCATTTCGGACCGCACCAACCAACTTTTCTTTGGGCTCCTGACTGCTACGGACATCAGATCCGTTATTTCGTCTGTTTTGCTGGAAAAGGGCCTTCTATCGGACATCAGATCCGTTATTTATATCAAAATAGGCTTTTTGGTGACTTAAAGTCTCAAATAGCGGATCTGATGTCCGTTAAATTTTTTTTAATGCCTGAAAATGGGGAAATAGCGGATCCTATGTCCGATAGAATTGACCAGTAGTTGAAACAGGGATCGATAAGCCTCCGAGAGGTCGCAAAGCCCAGAACAGGCACGAAACAGGCACGGAACAAGGCCATTACAAGCCCAGAACAGGCACGAAACAAGCACGGAACAAGGCCATTACAAGCACGAAGCAAGCACGAAGCAAGCACGAAGCAAGCACGAAGCAAGCACGAAGCAAGCACGGAACAATAGGGCGGATCAGACATCAAAAAGGCCGTCCCGGCCAACCAAAAAAGCTGTCCCTGCCGTCGAAGGACGGGGGACAGCTTTTTCAATATCCAAACGGTCAGCCCAGCAGGCCGAACTCGCGTCCGACCTTGAGCAGCGCCTGGCGCGCGAACTCGAGATCCTCCGCCGTGTGGGAGGCGGTGATGATGAAACGGACGCGGCCCTTGTCGGCGGCGACGGTCGGATAGACGATGGCCGGAGCGAATACGCCCTCTTCAAGCAGCCGAGCCGAGAACTCCATCGTGCGTGCGGCTTCGCCGACGACGATCGGGATGATTGGCGTCTCGCTGGCGCCGGTGTCGAAGCCGTCCGCCTGGAGCTGCGAGCGGAAGGAGTTCGCCGACGCCCACATGCGCTCGCCGAGCTCGGGGCTGCTGCGCAGCACGCGAATCGCCTCCAGGCAGCTTGCTGCGACGGCCGGAGTCTGCGATGTGCTGAACAGGAACGGACGCGCTTTGTGGATGAGGTACTCCTTGAGCGCGAGGCTGCCCGCAGCGTAGCCGCCGACAACGCCGACGGCTTTGGACAGCGTGCCGATTTGGATATGCACGCGGCCGTTCAGGCCGAAATGGTCGGTCGTGCCCTTGCCGTTCTTGCCCAGCACGCCGCTCGCATGGGCGTCGTCGACGCAGACGATCGCGTCGTAACGCTCGGCCAGCTCGACGATGTCCGGCAGCGGGGCGATGTCGCCGTCCATGCTGAAGACGCCGTCCGTGACGATATAGCGGCGGTTGAACGAACCGGATTCCTTCAGAATTTCCTCCAGCTGGTTCATATCCTTGTGCTTGAAGATGCGGCGGGCTGCCTTGGTCAGGCGAATGCCGTCGATGATGCTGGCATGGTTGAGCTCGTCGCTGATGACGACGTCATCAGGCTGCAGCAGCGTGCCGAACACGCCCTGGTTGGTCGTGAAGCCGGATTGGAACACCAGCGCGGCCTCCGTTCCCTTGAATTCGGCGAGCTCGCGCTCCAGCTGGTCATGGATGTCGAGCGTGCCCGAAATCGTGCGGACGGAGCCGCTGCCGACGCCGTACTTCTCGATCGCCTCGATCGCGGCCTGCTTCATCCGGGGATGGTCGGTCAGGCCCAGGTAGTTGTTGGAGGCCATCTGCAGGATGCGGCGGCCGCCCATCTCCATCCACGGGCCGGAGCCGCTCTCCCAAACGGCGGGCAGGCGATAGCGCCCCTGCCGCTTCAGCTCCTCCAGTTCGTCCTTCAATCCGTCTAGTCCAGCCATTGGCGGATCTCTCCTTTTTGAACGGGGCCGCGTCGGCCCTTTAGTATGACTCTACTCGTGCTTGAACACGATCTTGGCGCATTGCCCGGAGCCCATCAGCTCGAAGGCTTCCTCGAAGCGGTCCAGCGTGAACGTATGGTCCACGAGCGGCCGCAGGTCGATCCGGCCGGCGTCGAGCAGGCCCTTGATCTGATGCCAGGTTTGGTACATTCTTCGGCCCGTGATTCCGTATACCTGCAAGCCTTTGAAAATGATGTGGCGGGCCAAATCAATCGGCACCGCCTTGGACGGAATGCCGAGCAGCGAGACGCGTCCGGCGTTCGCCATCGCCTCGAGCAGGCTGTTGATCGCGTGGCCGTTGCCGGACATCTCGAGGCCGACCTCGACGCCAGCGCCGTCCGTCAGGCCGCGCAGCTCCGCCGCGACATCCTTGCCGGGCTCCGACTTGATGCAGGCGTCCGCGCCGAGCTTGGCGGCCATGCCGAGCCGGTAATCATGCAGGTCGACGGCGATGATCTTGCCCGCGCCGACGGCTTTGGCGACCTGGATCGCCATGAGGCCGATCGGGCCGCAGCCGATGACGGCGACGGACTTGCCGACGATATCTCCGGCCATGACGGTGTGGACCGCGTTGCCGAGCGGATCCTGGAGGCAGGCCAGCTCATGCGGCAGGGAAGGATCGTTGTGGATGATATTGACGGCTTTGGTCACGGCGTATTCCGCAAAACAGCCCGGAGCGCTGATGCCGAAGCTGCGCGTATTCGGGCATACATGCGCGTTGCCGGAGCGGCATTGCTTGCAGGTGCCGCAGACGATGTGGCCCTCGGCCGACACATGGTCGCCGACGGCGACATTCGTGACAGCGCTTCCGACCGATTCGACGATGCCGGAAAATTCGTGGCCGAATACGTTCGGCGTCACGACGTTCTGCTCCGCCCATTCATCCCAGTGGTAAATATGCATGTCGGTGCCGCAGATGGAGCTTGCTTTCACCTTGATGCGGACTTCGTCGGCGGCTATTTGCGGAATCGGCACTTCCATGAGCACGGCGCCGGCTTTGCGCTCCGCCTTGACCAAACCAATCATCGTATCCTTCATTTTTCATTCTCCTCTGATCAAGAATGATCGTCATAACGAACATATGTGCAGTATATGGTACTGCTTCGTATGTAATAGTATATTAGTCGACCCTGCTTTGTAAACAACAAAAAACAACCTTCTGCGAAGGTTGTTGGAAGTCGGAAATCCCTTATGGGGCGCGCGTTCGCGCCGGTTGGACGGCCGTCCGCGAGGGGCAGACACGACCCCTTTAGAACGGGTAGAGAATGATGCTTTGAAGCTCGGTCTCCTCTTCCCCCGACTCATTGAGATACGTATGCGGCTGCCCGGCGTCGAAGCGGATCGCGTCGCCCGTTCCGGCCGTGTAGGACTCGTTGCCGATGACCATTCGGAGCGTTCCGCGCGTGACGGTGACGAACTCCTCGACGCCTTCGTGATGGGGCTCGGCCTCATAGACGCAGCCGGGCAGCATGACGACCCGGTAGATCTCGAAGCGGGAGCTGTCGTTGTACGAGAACTGCGGATAGCTCCTATATTTGCCGTCCCCGGCCAGAATGGGAGAGCGGACGGAAGCCTTCACGAGCGTGACGGACGGCCGTTCCTCTTCGATCAGGTCGGAGACGGAGATTCGCAGTCCGCTCGCGATTTTCCACAGCACCGTAATGGTCGGGTTGGAATCGGCGCGCTCGATCTGGGCGAGCATCGTCTTGCTGACCCCGGTCAGCTCGGACAGCTTGTCCAGGCTGTAGGCCCGGGCCTTGCGGATTTTCTTCAAATTGCGGGCAACCCGCAGCACCATCGTGTCCACTGCATAACCTCCATGCTTTATTGTCTTGGTCCGCAGATCCCAATGGAGACCATGAGCGTTCCTATTTCCCTTTTTCCCTTTTGCCTGCTTCTCAGCCGGAATCGGCCTGTCTATCCGCTCGGTTCATTATCGTTTATTTTATCACGTCAGGCCGGTGAAGTGGCAAGTATATCTCCGCTTCTCCGATATGATAAGATGGTTGAAGCATAATTGGAGCGAGTGAATGGAGGTACGGGCAAGTGGCCAAGCTCAAGGACATCGCCGATCTGCTCGGCGTGTCGATCTCTACGGTATCCAGGGCGATCAGCGGCGATACGTCGAGGCCCGTCAGCGAGGAGACCAAGCGCAAGATCAAGGCGGCCGCCATCCAGGTCGGCTACCCGCTGCAGGGAATGGCGTTTCCGGCAGCCGGTCTGCCTTTGCAATATGTATGCATCCTGCCCGGCAATCTGATGGGCAACCATCCTTATTTTGCCGAAGTGCTCGAAGGCTTCCACGGCAGGCTGGCCGAGATGGGACTGCCGCCGGCGATCATGCGCTCCTATGAGGAGCTGCGGGAACCCGGCAGGCTGCGTTCCATGCTGGACGAGACCGGTGCGGGAGCGGTGCTGGCTCTGGGCTGGTATGACCGGGGCATGCATCGGACGCTGGTCGACAGCGGCATCCCGATGGCGGGGGTGAGCCTCAACGACGATTCCATCCGCATTCCGACCGTCGACTGCGACCGCATGTCGGCGGCCCGGATGGCGGTCCGGCATTTGCTGGACCAGGGTCATCGCCGGATCGGGTATGTCGGAGGCCCCGCCTTCGACAAGATCATGGAGAACGACGAACGGTATCTCGGATACAAATTCGCCATCCTGCAGGCCGATTTGCCGTTCCGGCCGGAATGGATCGTGGATGCGGACTGGAGCGTGGAAAAGAGCTATGCCGAAACGTCCGCCATGCTGAGCGCGCTGGCGCCGGAGGACAGGCCGACCGCCATGTTCTGCGCCAGCGACACGCTCGCCATTCCCGCGATGCGGGCTGCCATGGACCAGGGCTGCCGGATTCCGGAGGATATCGCGTTCGCCGGAATGGACAACATCGAGCTGGCGCAGTATACGTCGCCGCCTCTGACATCGGTGCATGTGCCGAGGCTGGAGATCGGGCGGGCCGCCTGCAAATTCCTGTACGACTTCGCCCGCGGCGAATACCGGGATGTGCCGAAGCTGCTGCTGCCTTGCTCGCTCGTTGTACGCGAATCCTCCGATTGGCAGCTGGACTCTTCCCTGACCTGACGTTTTATCGTCAGGTTTTTTTGCGGGTTCTTATCCAAATATTTTGGATAATTGACTCCAAAATACTTGTTGCCGATTCGGATCTTTTCTGCTAAGTTAGAAAACAGGATTGCAAAGGAGCAGAGCAAAACAGAAAATGAAAGCGTTATCTATTCGAATTCGGATAGGGACAGACTCTATTTTCTTCTAAAACTCAATCCAAACGTGAGGAAAAAGCCAAAAATATTTGGATTATTTCGTTGACAATTTGGATATCGTTCTCATATGATAGATTCACGTAAACAAACCTACCGCACCTGGAGGGCGATCAACCGATGGCGATGCTTCAGCAAGAGCATGTGGGCCGAAAACCGTTGAAAAGCACAGCCAGAATCTCCCGCTTCAGCAAAATCCTTCGCAATTGGCAGCTCTATGTCATGATTTCTCCGGTACTTGCTTATTACATTCTGTTCCACTACGTTCCGATGTACGGCATTCAAATCGCATTCAAGGACTTCCGGATCAACAAAGGGATCTGGGACAGCCCATGGGTCGGACTGAAGCATTTCGACCGCTTCTTCCACAGCTTCTTCTTCGAAAGGCTGATCTTCAACACGATCGAGCTCGGCCTGTATCTGATCGTCATCGGCTTCCCGATTCCGATCCTTCTGGCGCTCCTCCTCAACGAAGCGAAGGCTGAGAGATTCAAGAAGTTTGTCCAGACCATCACATACGCTCCGCATTTCCTCTCGACCGTCGTCGTGGTCGGCATGATGATGATCTTCCTGAACCCCCGCTACGGCCTCGTCAATCAGTTCATCGGCGCGCTCGGGGGAGACACCGTCAACTTCATGGCGAATCCTTCGTGGTTCAAGACGCTCTATGTGCTGTCCGACGTCTGGCAGACGATGGGGTGGAGCTCCATCATTTATCTCGCCGCGCTCGGAGGCATCGACACCCAGCTGCATGAAGCGGCCCGCGTCGACGGAGCGAGCCGGATCCGGCGCATCTGGCATATCAACCTTCCCGGCATCCGTCCCACGATCGTCATCCTGCTCATCCTCAACCTCGGCAGCGTCATGGCGATCGGCTTCGAGAAGGTGCTGCTCATGCAGAACAACCTCAATCTGGCGAGCTCGGACATCATCGACACTTATGTGTACCGCAGCGGCATCCTGGACGCCAATTACAGCTTCTCGGCCGCGATCGGCCTGTTCAGCGCCGTCATCAATTTCTTGCTGCTCGTGCTCGTGAACGCCGTCGCCCGGCGCGCCGGGGGGACCAGCCTATGGTAAAGGGGAGAGTAGCATGACCGCAGCAAGAGAAGACCGGATGTTCAATATCGTCGTTTATTCCCTGCTTTCCCTTGTCGCCCTGTGCGTGCTGTATCCGCTCGTCTACGTCGTCAGCGCTTCCTTCAGCGATCCCCAATACATCATGGGCGGGGAAATCTGGCTCTGGCCGAAGGGAATGACGGTCGATTCCTACGCCAGCATCTTCAAGAACGATGCGATCGTGCGCGGATTCCTGAACACGCTGCTCTACACCGCGGCAGGCACGGGGCTGAATCTTGTCATGACGATTCTCGCCGCTTATCCGCTTTCCCGGAGCGATTTTGCCGGTCGCAATCTGTTCATGGGCGTCATGGTGTTCACGATGTTCTTCGGAGGAGGCCTCATCCCGACCTATCTGCTGATCAAGAACCTTCATCTGCTGAATACATTCTGGGTCATGATTCTGCCGGGAGCGGTATCGGTCTGGAACATCATCATCATGCGGACCTACTTCCAGCAGTCGATCCCGGCGGAAATGCAGGAGGCTGCCGTCATCGACGGCTGCTCCAACTTCCAGACGCTGATCCGCATCGTGCTGCCGCTGTCCATGCCGATCATCGCCGTGACGGTGCTGTATTACGCGGTCGGCCACTGGAACGCCTTCTTCAACGCGCTGCTCTATCTGTCCGACCGCAAGCAGTTCCCTCTCCAGCTCATCCTGCGGGAAATCCTGATCCAGGGACAGACCGACGAGATGGTGCGGGCCTCCACCGAATCGGCGATCAAGCAGCAGCGCGCCGTCGAGGGCATCAAGTATGCGGTGCTCGTCGTCGCGAACATTCCGATGTTCCTCCTGTATCCGTTCCTGCAGCGCTACTTCGTGAAGGGGATCATGGTCGGCGCCATCAAGGGCTGATCTTCCATACATGCATTACGAGCTGATGAAGAGGCATACCAACGACATCGGGAGGGGTTAGGGTGATCATCGGAAAGAGGCAGGCAAAAGGGGCGCTGGCGCTTGCGCTGACGGCTGCGATGCTTGCGGCATGCAGCAACAACGGAAACGGCGGAGGCAGCGCCGAAGCGGGAGGCTCCAAGGGTGAGGACGCGGGCATCGAAGCGTCCGGCTTCCCGATCGTCAAGGACAAGATCGAGGTGTCCGGCTTTGCGGGCAAGTTTTTCGCCAACGTCGACTGGAGCCATCTCAAGCTGTGGCAGGAATACGAGAAGAAGACCAACATCCATATGAACTGGGAGACCGTCCAGAAGGACGGCTTGAAGGAGAAGCGCAACCTGCTGCTTGCCGGCGGCAATTATCCGGAGGTGTTCTATGCCTCGTCCTTCAGCCGCTCCGAGGTGGTCAAGTACGGCGAGCAGGGCGTCTTCCTGCCGCTCAACGACCTCATCGACAAGTACGCGCCGAACTTCAAGGCGATCATGGACAAATACCCGAGCATCAAGCAGGGCATCACGATGCCGGACGGCAACATCTACTCCCTGCCGGTCATCTACGATCCCGACTTCCGCTCCGTCTTCTTCAATACGCCGTGGGTGCGGACCGAATGGCTCCAGAAGCTGGGCATTCAGGAGCCGCAGGATCTGGACCAGTTCAAGGCGATGCTGAAGGCGTTCAAGACGGGAGATCCGAACGGCAACGGCAAGCCGGATGAGATCGCCTGGGGCGGCACCGGTACGGCGGGTCTCATGGGGTATCTCAAGGGCTCCTTCGGCCTCAACAACCGCGGAGCGGCCAATCCCTATGTCGACGAGGACCCCGCGAACAAGGGCAAGATCCGCTTCGTGGCGGCCGCTCCCGAATACAAGAAGCTGCTGGAGTACGTGCACGGTCTGTACGCGGACGGCCTGATCGAGAAGGACATCGCCTCCGTCAAAGCCGAGGAGATCGACGCCAAGGGCACGGCCGGCTTGCTCGGCGTCGTCGACAACGTCGATCCCGTCGCCATCTACAACGACAACGGTTATGTCGGCCTGCCGGTGCTGAAGGGGCCGGACGGCGAGCGGATGTACACTTATCTCGGGGCTCCGCTAGGCGGGATCGCGCAGTTCGTCCTGACGGACAAGGCGAAAAATCCGGAGGCGATGATCCGCTGGATGGACTATTTCTATGGAGACGAAGGCATCAAGAACTTCTTCATGGGCTGGAAGGACGATACGTACAAGGAGAACGCCGACGGCAGCGTGGAGTATGTCGACGATATGGCCAAAAACAAGGACGGCCTCAGCCTCGACCAGGCGGTCAGCCGTTATCTCATCTGGCCGGGCGGCCTCTATCCGGGTTATGTGAAGGAGAAGTATTTCAAGGGCGCCGAGGCGCTGCCGACTTCCGTGGCGAACTCCAAGAAGGCCGATCCCTACGTGCTCAAGCCGGATGCCGTCTGGCCGGGCTTCAGCTTCACGGCGGAGGAGCAGGAGGTGCTCTCCACGGTCGGCACCGACATCCAGACCTATGTGGACGAGATGAGGGACAAATTCATCGTCGGAGACGCCAAGCTCAGCGATTGGGACTCCTATGTCTCGACGCTGGACGGCATGGGACTCAAGCAGTATATCGAAATCTATCAGGCGGCGCTGGACCGCAACAACAAGAATTGAGAAAAGAGGTACAATCATGCCCCCACTTACAGCAGTGCTGATCGGAGCCGGCGCGCGAGGCGCCGGCGGCTACGCCCCTTACGCGCTGGATTATCCCCATGAGCTGCGGCTGACCGCCGTGGCGGAAGCCGATCCGGTGCGTCTGGAGCGGACGGCGGAGAAGCATGGCATCGCTTCAGAGGAACGCTACCCGTCATGGGAAGGCCTGCTGGCAGAGCCGAGGAAGGCGGACATCGCCATCATCTGCACCCAGGACCGGATGCATTACGAGCCGACGATGAGGGCGCTGGCGGCCGGCTATCATGTGCTGCTGGAGAAGCCGATGTCTCCGAATCCGCGGGAGTGCCTCGACATGGAGCAGGCGGCCAGGGATCGCGGCCGGCTGCTGAGCATCTGCCATGTGCTGCGATACACTCCGTTCTGGTCGACGATCAAGGAAATCATCGCCTCGGGCGAGATCGGCGAGGTCGCCTCCATTCAGCTCAACGAGAACGTAGGCTACTGGCATATCGCCCACAGCTTCGTACGGGGCAACTGGAACAACTCCGACAAGGCGAGCCCGATGATTCTGGCCAAGTCCTGCCATGACATGGACGTGCTCAGCTGGCTCATGGACAAGAGCTGCGTCAGCGTCAGCTCCTTCGGCTCGCTCATGCATTTCCGCGAGGAGCAGGCTCCGGCCGGATCCGCCGCCCGCTGCCTGGACTGCGCGGTGGAGCCGGACTGCCCTTATTCCGCGCCGCGCTTCTATCTCAGCAAGCCCTACAAGGGCTGGGCCGGGCATTTCTCGCCGAACCTGGAGCGCGAGACCATTCTCGAAGGGCTGCGCACGACGGATTACGGCCGCTGCGTCTACCGCAGCGACAACAACGTCGTGGACCATCAGGTCGTGGCGATGGAATTCGAGGGCGGAGCGACGGCCATGTTCAGCATGAGCGGCTTCACCTACGAGCAGGAACGGCGCATCCAGATCATGGGCACGCGCGGCGAGATCCGGGGAGAGGAAGACAAGATCACCGTCTACGATTTCCTGACGCACCGCAAGAACGAAATTACGATTCCGGAGCAGTGGACCGGCCATGGAGGCGGAGACAGCGGCATCGTCCGCAGCTTCCTGCAGGAGGTCCGCTCCTACGACGGCCAGGAAGGCCTGACCTCCGCAGCCGCCTCTGTGCGCAGCCACCTGATGGCGTTCGCGGCGGAGAAGTCCCGCCTCTCCGGCGGGGAGCCGGTGCG
>NZ_BIMD01000038.1 GCF_004000905.1 Paenibacillus humicus NBRC 102415 | reverse complement strand
CCCAAACCCCAAACCCCAACCCCCAACCCCGACAAACCGGCAAACTCAAAGGTTTCATAACCATTAAAGTTCTACAACCCCTGCAACCCCCTCCAACCCCAAAGCAGCCGCACCCGAGCCAAAATCACCCATAGAGATGCGATATCCATGAAACAATCGGATAACGGCCTCGCAATGGGAAGGACTATACACCAATGTGCACAGGATGCGAAGGGTGCAGCGTCGACCTATGTCCTGGTGAAAATGCATCTTCGCTATTGAGAGGAGTCTTTCTTTTTCCTGAATCTCCCTTTCCCGTAACAATTGCTTGAGCGGTGGTTATGATATTTAGTATTCGTTATATCCCGGGCTTGCGCGCTGGGGTATCGTTAAGCATGCCGAAGGGCAGCAAGGGGGAAGCAGCATGAAATACGGGCGAAAAGCGGCCCGGACAGGCCTGCTGGCGGCAATGGCGCTGCTCGCCGGCTGCGCGGGACCAGGGTCCGGCGGAGAAGGCGGAGCGGGGCCGGACAAGCCGTTTCAAGGCAAAACCCTCGTGTTCGCGGCGGCAAATCATCCCTGGGCGGATGCGATCAAGCCGCTCCTGCCTGAATTCGAGGCGGAGACGGGCATGAACGTCATCGTCCAAAGTTACTTTGAAGATCAGCTTACTCAGAAGCTTATCCTGCAGCTGACGAGCGGCACGGGCACGCCGGATGTGTTCATGTACCGGCCGCTGCAGGAAGGTCGGATGTTCGACCGCAACGGCTGGCTGGAGCATCTGGACGGCTATGTGAAGCAGGACTCCGCGTACGACTGGAGCGATTTCTCGCCCCAGGCGGTCCGCTCCGCTACGGTGGACGGTCGGCTGGCGGGCATTCCGGTCGTTACGGAGCAGGGCGTGCTTTATTATCGCAAGGATCTGCTCCGGCAGGCCGGAATTCCGGTGCCGAAGACGCTTCAAGAGCTGGCCGAGGCGGCACGGAGGCTCCATGATCCGGCAAGCGGCATCTATGGCTTCGTCTCTCGGGGCCAGCGCTCGCCGCTCGTGACGCAGGTTTCGTCGTTTCTTTATTCCGAAGGAGGAGACTTCACCACAGGCGGCAAGGCCGCCATCAATTCGCCCGAGGCGATCCGGGCGTTCAAGCTGTACGGAGGGCTGCTCCGGGAATACGGTCCCCCGGATGTCATCAATATGTCCTGGCCGCAGGCGATCGCGTTTTTCGCAGAAGGCCAAGCGGCCTTTTACACGGATGCGACATCCATCTACCACAGCGTGACGGACCCCGGACGCTCCAAGGTGGCGGACAAGGTCGGCTTCGCGCCGTTCCCCGCGGGCTCGGGAGGCTCCCGAACCTACAGCATCACCTCGTGGGGCATGGCGATGAACCCCCGGACCGCCGACAAGGACGCGGCGTGGGCGTTCATCCGCTGGGCGACCAGCAAGGAGAACGTCCTGGCCGCTCAGGCGCTGGGCAATACCGGCGCCCGGAAGTCCGTATGGAGCCTGCCGGAAGGCACGGCGGCGTTTCCGCCGGAGCTGGCGGCTGTGATTCGCGGCTACGGAGATACCGGCATCGACCATGACCGTCCGGTGGCGGTCCATGTAGCCGAAGCGCGGGAGGCGGTAGGGGAAATCGTGCAGCGGGTGATGACGGGCTACCCGGACATCAAGGAGAAGGCGGATGAGCAGAATGCGGTTCTTCAATCGATTCTGGATCGCGAATAACCGCAGCGCCGGCCGGCGCCGGGTGTCCCTGTTCACCAAGGTGGTCGCCGTGCTGGCGCTGCTGCTGATTCCGGTCCTGCTGCTGTACAGCTATTCCAACCGTCAGGCGGAAAAGGTCGTGGAGGAGCAGCTGCGCTCCTCCAATCTCAGCGAGCTCGGCTTCTTCGCGAACCGGATGGACAACGTCATGGAGAGCCTGTCGCTGTTTCCGGTCATCCTCAGCTACGACCCCCATATCCGCGACTATGTCGCCGGCGAGGGGGAGGCGCAGATCAACCCGCTGAAGGCGCAATCGCGGATTCGGGAGAAGCTCAGCCTGCAAAGCGCTTCCGGCAGCTGGACGAACGACCTGTCGATCGCTCTGCCGGGGCAGAGCTCGGTGCTGAGCTCGAACATTTACGTCAACGGAGCGGACGCCTGGGGCTGGGACAAGCCCATCCGCAAGGAATGGACGTACGAGGAGGATTTGTCGCGGGGCAACCCGGCGGGAACGTTCCTCCGCGAGACGGCCGAGCCTGCGGACGCCGGACTTGCAGGCGAGGCGGACGCGGTGTTCCAGGTGCGCTTCCCCGCGGAGGCGCTGCGGGATCTGCTGGATCTGTACCGCAAGGACAAGCGCAGCGATCCCTTCCTGTACCGTTCCGGTCAGGAGCTTATTTTGGGCAGCAGCTCGGACCGCGCCATGGCGGAGGCGATCCGGGACGGAGTGCTGAGCCGGACGGAGGCGACCAGAGGCCAGCAGACGATCGAGGTCGGCGGCCAGTCCTATCTGGTCAGCTATGTGAAGTCCGCTCAGCTCGGCTGGTATTTGGCCGATTACGTCCCGGTCCAGCGGATTCTCAGTCCCATTACATCCGTCCGCAACTGGTTTTACGGCTCGATCGCGGCGCTCGTGCTGATCGGATTCGTCTCGGCGCTGCTGCTCTACCGCAACGTACAGATTCCGCTGCAGAAGATGATTCGGGGCGTGCGCCGGATGAGCAGCGGGGACTTCTCCTCGAGGATCGAGTACAAGGCGGGGAGCGAGTTCGACGATTTGATCGGGCATTACAACGAAATGGCGGGCAAAATCCAGGTGCTGGTCGAGGATGTGTATACGGAGCGGCTTCGCTCCCGCGAGGCGACGCTCAAGCAGCTGCAGTCGCAGATCAATCCGCATTTCCTGTACAACTCGCTGTTCTTCATCGCCAACTCGGCCATGATGGAGGACCGGGATGCGGTCATCGCGATGGCGGAAAATCTCGCCGACTACTACCGCTACTCGACCCGCCTGGAAAACCAGCTCGTTCCCGTGCGGGAGGAGCTGGAGCTGGTCCGCAGCTACCTGACGATCCACAACCTGAGAATGGACCGGCTTCAATATGAGATCAACGTGCCGGAAGAGATGCAGGACGTTCTCATCCCGAGGCTGCTGCTGCAGCCGCTCGTGGAGAACTCCATCGTGCACGGCATCGAGCCGCGCCTCGAAGGCGGCTGCATCGTCATCGAAGGCCGGCAGGAAGGCGGCTGGTGCAGCCTGACCGTGAAGGACAACGGCGCCGGCTTGGACGCGGCAGGGCTGGACCGGCTGCGCAGGCAGCTCAGCGAGCCGATGTCGGACGAGATCGGCTGCGGCACCTGGAACGTGCATCAGCGGCTGCGGTACCAGTTCGGCGACCGTTCCGGGCTGCTGCTGGAGGCCGGGCAAGGCGGGGGCTTCCGCGCGGAGCTGAGATGGCGCTGCGGCGGCGGCCCGACCGAGGAAGAAGGAGGCGGAGAAGATGGCGCAGCTGCTCATCGTGGATGACGAGGCTCATGTGGTCGACCGGCTGGCGGCTACCGTCGACTGGCAGGCAGCCGGAGTCGAGCAGGTATTCAAGGCTTACTCCGGCGTGGAGGCTCTGGAGCTGCTGCGGCAGTTCTCCATCGACATCGTCGTATCCGATATCCGGATGCCGGGCATGTCGGGGCTGGAGCTGATCGCGGAGATCCGCGGCAGCTGGCCGAAGACGAAGTGCATCCTGCTGTCGGGCTACTCCGACTTCAACTATGCCAAGGAAGCGATCCGGCATCAGGCGGAGGCGTATCTGCTCAAGCCGGTGAAGGAGGAGGAGCTGACCGCCGCCGTCCGCTCGGCCATCGGCAAGCTCGAGGAGGAATGGGAGGAGGTCATCTCCCAGCAGCGGCTGAGCTACGTGGTGAAGGAAAATCTGCCGCTCATGAGGGCTTCCCTGCTGCTCGATCTGCTGCAGGGGCGGATTCCCGAAGAGGCCGCCCTGCGGGAGAAGATGGGGCTGCTGGAGCTCTCGGGCGGAGAGTGGAGCCGCTGCTCGCTCATGATCGTGCGGCTCGACGAGCTGTTCCTCCAGTACGGGCCGCAAAATCCGGAGTGGAAGGAATACGCGATCGGCAACATGGCCGGAGAGCTGTTCGGCCCGCGCTACGCCATCTGGCCGGCCAAGGATGCCTACGGATATTATGTGTACGCCATGGCTCCGCGCCGGGATTCGCCGCATGGCCATGATGCCGCCTGGTTCGAGCGTACGGCTGCGGATCTGCAGACGGCGGTCTCCTCGTACCTGAAGGCGAAGATTTCCGTCATGGTCTGTAAGGAAGGAAGATTCCCGGAGGAGATTCCCGGCCTGTACGGCCGGCTCGTGGATTCCTTCCGCGGACGCATCGGCGACGAGCGGGAGCTGTTCATGAGGCTCGAGGATACGGGGCTCGATGCCGGCATCAAGCCGCTGGAGAGCCTCTATGAGCCGCCTGCGCTGATCCGTTTGTTCGACGCGGGCAAATGGAGCGAGATGGAGAACAAGCTGCAGCGGGTATTCGCCGAGCTGGAATCCGATGGAGCCGGCTCGCAGGAGCTGCTGCTCGAGGTTTATTTCACGCTGGCCGGTGCTTATGCCTACATCGCCCACAAGAACGGCCGCCAGCTGTCGGATCTGCTCGGCGGCGATTACGCGGCGATGACCGAGGCGCCTCCATTCCGCTCGGTGAACCAGCTGAAGGAATGGTCGCTGCGCACGCTGCGGCGCATCCGGGAGGACATGCAGAAGGAAACGAAGGACTCGCGGGCGGATCTGATCCGCTCAATCCAGAGGTATGTCGAGGAGCAGATTACCGGCAGCCTGTCGCTGCAGGCGGTGGCGGACCGGGTCCATCTCCACCCGGTGTATCTCTCCAAGCTGTACAAGCTGGAGACGGGGGAGAACCTGAGCGATTACATGCAGGCTGCCCGCATGGCCAAGGCCGAGGAGCTGCTGAAGGGCAGCTCCGCCAAAATCTATGAAATCGCGGCCAGCCTCGGCTACCAGAGGCCGCATTCCTTCAATTTCGCGTTCAAGAAGCAGTTCGGCATGACGCCGCAGGAATACCGGGACCTGTATGCGGACGTTCAACCCGGCACCCCAACCAAATGACAATCAAGAGGTGATTGTATTATGCTGTTAGTAATCGTTCTTCTCGCCATCGTTGTGCTGCTCCTGCTGATCACGGTCGCGAAAATCAATCCGTTCGTCGCGCTTATCGTCACGGCGATCGGCGTCGGACTGGCGGCGGGCATGCCGCTGCTCTCCGTCAAGGACGGCCCCGTCGGCATCATCGATTCCATCAAGACGGGCATGGGCAACACGCTCGGCCTGCTGGCGATCGTTCTGGCGCTCGGCACGATGCTGGGCAAAATGATGGCCGAATCCGGCGGCGCCGAGCGCATCGCCACAACGCTGATCCGGCTGTTCGGCCAGCGCAACGTCCACTGGGCGATGATGGTCGTCGCTTTCATCGTCGGCATTCCGGTCTTCTTCCAGGTCGGCTTCGTCCTGCTCATCCCGCTCGTGTTCACGATTGCCCGCCAGACAGGCGTGTCGCTCGTGAAGATCGGCGTGCCTCTCGTCGCCGGCCTGTCCGTCGTGCACGGCCTTGTGCCGCCGCATCCGGCAGCCATGACGGCCGTAGGCATCTTCAACGCCGATGTCGGCAAAACGATTCTTTTCTCGCTCATTGTCGGCCTGCCTACCGCCATTATCGCGGGCCCGCTGTACGGCAACTGGATCGGCAAGCGCATCCATAAGGAAGTGCCGAAGGCGATCGGCGACCAGCTGACGGAGAACGTGGACAACAAGGAGCTTCCCGGCTTCTTCAACACCGTATTCACCATTCTCGTTCCGGTTATCCTTATGCTGGCGGCATCGATCGCAGACGTATCCCTCAAGGACAAGGCGGATTATGCCGGCCTGTACGATTTCTTCAAGTTCGTCGGCGACCCCGTAGTCGCCCTGCTCATCGCCACCGTCTATTCGTTCTTCAGCCTCGGTTTCTTCCGCGGCATGAGCCGCGAGAAGGTGCTGAAGTTCTCCAACGACTGCCTGGCGCCGACGGCGACAATCCTGCTCGTCATCGGAGCGGGCGGCGCGTTCAACCGCGTGCTGCTGGATTCCGGCATCGGCGATTACATCGCGGAGCTGGCGACCTCGTCCCATCTGTCCCCGATTCTGCTCGGCTGGGGCATCGCGGCATTGATCCGCGTCGCGACGGGCTCTGCTACCGTGTCGATGATGACGGCGGCCGGCATCGTGGCTCCGATCGCCGTCGCCATGCCGGGCGTCAGCCCCGAGCTGCTCGTGCTGGCGACGGGAGCGGGATCGCTGATCCTGTCCCATGTCAACGACTCCGGCTTCTGGCTGATCAAGGAATACTTCGGCATGACCGTGAAGGAGACGCTGCAGACATGGACGGCGCTGGAGACGATCATTTCGGTGGCGGCGCTCGGGTTCATTCTTGTGCTGGATCTGTTTATTTAAGAAGTAACGGGGAGAGGCGGACGCCAGCGTTCGCTTTTCCCTTTGCAGGGTGACCGGAAAACGCTGAACATGGATGCTCAGGAGAAACAGTCGCATGCGTACGAAGCGTTTTTCTCCGTAAGCGGCAGCTGCTTGCCATTGAAGACGAGCTTTGCCTTCGCCGAGGGGCAGCAATCCGTCTTCAGCGGCCGTAAGGAGAAATCCATTTCCGCGTTCATGACGGTCATCCATCGGAGGAGGTTGAAAAGTGGGCCAAGCCTATATGATCGGCACCGACATCGGGACGACGAGCACCAAGTCCGTCCTGTTCACGACAGACGGCAAGCTTAAGGCCGTGCATCATATCGAGTATCCGCTTTATTCGCCGACGCCGGCGACCGCGGAGCAGGACCCGGAGGAGATTTTCGCCGCCGTCGTCGGCTCGATCAAGCAGGTCATGCTGGAGAGCGGGGTGGACCCGGCACAGGTGAAATGCGTGTCGTTCAGCTCCGCCATGCACAGCCTGATCGCCGTCGACGGAACGGGCAAGCCGCTCACCCGCTGCATCACCTGGGCGGACAGCCGCAGCGCCCGCTGGGCGGACATCATCAAGAGCGAGCATGACGGGCACGAGATTTATCTGCGCACCGGCACGCCGATCCATCCGATGTCGCCGCTGGCGAAGCTGCTATGGCTGAGGAATGAGGAGAGCGGGCTGTTCGGCAAGGCCGACAAGTTCATCTCGATCAAGGAGTTCGTGTTCCACAAGCTGTTCGGGGAGTACGTCGTGGACCATTCCATCGCCTCGGCGACGGGACTGTTCAACATCCATGAGCTGGACTGGGACGCCGGCGCCCTGAAGGTGGCGGGCATCGACCCGTCCAAGCTGTCCCGTCTGGTCCCGACCCGCCATATCATGACGGGATTGGACGAGACGTGGGCGGAGCATATGGGCCTGCCTGCCGCGATTCCGTTCGTCGTCGGAGCCAACGACGGCGTCCTCTCGAACCTCGGCGTCAATGCAATCGAACCCGGTGTCGTCGCCGTGACGATCGGCACGAGCGGGGCGATCCGCACCGTGACCGACAAGCCGCGCGTCGATCCCAAGGGACGGATCTTCTGCTACGTGCTTACGGAAGACATGTATGTCATCGGGGGACCGGTCAACAACGGCGGCATGATTTTCCGCTGGATCCGCGACCAGCTCGGGGCATCCGAGAAGGAGACGGCGCAGCGCATCGGCCGCGATCCGTACGATCTGCTCTCGGATATCGCCGCGCGCGTCAAGCCGGGCTCCGACGGCCTGATCTTCCATCCGTTCCTGTCCGGCGAGCGGGCTCCGCTCTGGGATTCCAATGCCCGCGGCTCCTACTTCGGATTGGGGCTTCACCATAAGAAGGAGCATCTGATCCGTGCCGCGATGGAGGGCGTCATCCTCAATCTGTACACCGTCTTCCTGGCTCTGCAGGAGCTGATCGGAGAGCCGGGCAAAATCCAGGCCACCGGCGGCTTCGCCCGCTCGGAGCTGTGGCGGCAGATGATGGCCGACATCTTCAACCAGGAGGTGCATGTGCCGGAGAGCGTCGAGAGCTCCTGCCTCGGAGCGGCGATTCTCGGCTTGTACGCGATCGGGGAAGCCGATTCTCTCGGCGTCGTGTCGGAGATGGTCGGCGGCACTTACCGGCATGAGCCGATTCCAAGGCATACGGAAATCTATCAAGAGCTTACCCGGATCTATATCCGCGTGTCGCGGCTGCTGCAGGACGAGTACAAGAGCATCGCGGATTTTCAGAGCAAATGGGTGTG
The DNA here is from genome assembly GCF_004000905.1 of Paenibacillus humicus NBRC 102415. GTDB lineage: Bacteria > Bacillota > Bacilli > Paenibacillales > Paenibacillaceae > Paenibacillus_O > Paenibacillus_O humicus. Next base: position 42,466 of record NZ_BIMD01000038.1, on the reverse strand, counting down.
AACAAAAAGAAAGGCCGCCAGCCGGTAATCCGGCTGGCGGCCTTTTCATTTCGCATGGCCATTCATGCAGCGCAGCCTAAAGGGGCTGGGGCTTTCCGATTCATTCACGTTTCCTGCGCCGCCATAGGATTCGGCTCGTGTTGAGGCACAGCCTTCCAAGCGGCCAGCGCCGCCCGGACCGCCGCCGTCTCCGGCCATCCGCTCAAGCCGTCCACGGCCTGAAGCAGCGCCAGCATGCCCTCGATCACGACCGGCCTTGGAGCAGGTGAAGCCGTCTCCTCTTGGAGCATGCCGGCCGCAGGCCGATGGAGCCGGCCGGCATCGCTCTCGAGCTCCGGCTCCAGCCGCTTGAGCAGAGCTGCTGCCGCCTCGACGAGGCGGCGCCGTTCCGCCCCGTCCCCGAAGTCCCCCTCGGGGTAGAAGGTGCGGAATGCCTCCGAAGTCAGCACAGGCTCGTCCCCGGAATTCTCGAGCCCGCGGACGGAGTCTTCCAGCCGCCGGACAATCATCCTGGCGAGCTTCGCCGAGCTCAGCTTCGCGCCATTCAACAGGATGAATCCGATATACTCGCGGACTAATCCCGTCACGAGCACGGTCAGGTCGAAGGCATGAGGCTCGATTCTCGCGCCGTAGATGCCGACCAGCTGGTTGCGGAACCAGACGAACGAGCGGAGCCGCGCGTTCATGGAAAGCTCTCTCATCTGCTCGCTCAGGCTGATTTGGCCGCTGGAGAGCAGGAGCAGCATTTTGCTGTGCGAGGTCAGCTCGTCCAGTTGGGTTTTGATCTGCTGGAAGAGGCTCTCCCTGGAGCCCGGCTCGTAACGGGAAGCCGTTTCCGCCAATATGCCCGACATCCGTTCGAGATAGGATTCGAATACGGATTGAATCAGTTCTTCCTTGGATTTGAAGTAGAAGTAGATTCCGCCCTTGGCGATGCCGGCCGCGTCCGCGATATCCTGCATGGTCGTCTGATGATAGCCTTTTTGCATGAACTGCTCCATGGCGCAATGCAGGATCAGGTCTCTTTTATCCATGAATAATTCGCCCCCAAAGCAGTTGACCGACGGGTCAAACGGAACTATAATAAGCTTTATGTTTTGAATGGATAGGACTGGAAGGGTGAATGTAAAGACAGTCATCAGCAAGATTTTCTATCCTTTTCTACCAACATTATAGCACATGACCGATCGGTCAAAAAGTGGAGGAACCAACATGCAATCAACCGGCATCAACCGGAAATGGGTGCTTACCGGCCTCATCATGGGAATGTTTTTCAGCGCCCTTGAGCAGACGATCGTGGGGACGGCGATGCCGACCATCATTACCGAGCTTCAAGGCTTCGAGATTTTCGCCTGGGTGACGACCGCTTACATGATCGCTTCGACCGTCGTCGTTCCGATCGTCGGCAAGCTGTCGGATATGTACGGCCGCAGGCTGCTGTATTTGATCGGCGCCATTATTTTCGCAGCGGGCTCCGCGATGTGCGCCACAGCTGCCTCCATGGAGCAGCTGGTGCTGTACCGCGGCCTCCAGGGCATCGGGGGAGGCATGCTGATGCCGCTGTCCCAGACGATCATCGGCGATATTTTCACTGCGGAGCAGCGGGCCAAATGGCAGGGCGTATTCGGTGCGATCTTCGGCCTCAGCTCGGTCATCGGTCCCTTCATCGGCGGCGTCATCGTCGACAACGTCAGCTGGCACTGGATCTTCCTGATGAACGTGCCCTTCGGCATCATCTCCGCGCTTCTGATCTACATCGGCCTGAAGCGGGAGACGGTCCGCCTGGAGGGCAAGGCCAACATCGACTACCTGGGCATCATCACGCTCGTTCCGGCGCTGATCCTGTTCCTGTACGGGCTGACCTTCGGCGGCGACAAGTTCGCATGGGCATCGAGCACAAGCTACCTGATTTTCGGAGGCGCCCTGCTCTTTACGATTCTATTTCTTCTGGCAGAGAAGTTCGCGGCCGAGCCCGTGCTCGATCTCTCGCTGTTCCGCAACCGCGTCTTCTCCGTGACGAACGGCCTCGGCTTCCTGCTGGGCCTGGGCATGTTCGGCGCCATCATGTTCGTGCCGCTGTACATGCAAGGCATTCTGGGGGTATCCCCGACCAAAGCCGGCTCCACGATGACACCGCTGATGATCGCTCTGATCGTCGCAAGCGTCGTCGGCGGGCAGCTTCTGCTCCGCATCAAGTACCGTACCGTATTGGCAGCGGGCATGATCATTACGACGCTCGGCTTCTATCTGGTCAGCACGATGGGGCTGGACACGGCCCAATGGACCGCTTATCTGTACATGATCGCTCTCGGCTTCGGCATGGGTCTCGTGATGCCGACGCTGATGATCGCCGTGCAGAACGAATTCCCGAAAAGCCGGCTCGGCACGGTCACGTCCGCTTCGACCTTCTTCCGCTCCATCGGCGGTACGATCGGCGTCACGGTGCTCAATGTCGTCATGAACAACACCTTCCGCTCCAATGTCGAGACGATGTCCGCAGAGGCGAAGGCCGGCGGCGGAGAAGCTGTCGTCCAGACGGTCGAGGGCATCGAGAAGAGCGGCGTGGACCTGTTCAGCGTCATCGTGTATCCCGACAAGTTCCCGCTTCCGGCGGAGCTCAAGGACAAGGTCGTGCTGTTCATCCAGCAGGCCTGGGTCGATTCCTTCGAAACGGTCGCTCTGACCGGGCTCGTGTTCGTTGCGCTCGGCATCCTCGTTGCGCTGCTGGTCGGAGGCAAGCGGATCCAGCGGGATTCGGAGAAAGCCAAGGACGGCCAGTCCGCTCATGCGGCTCATTGAGCAGGCGGAAAACCCGGTAGAAGCATCCCTCCTCTCCTGAGGCTTGGATGCGCCGAAACAAGTCAAGGGCTGTTCCCGGTCATTTCATGACTTGGGGGCTAGCCTTTTTTTAATCCGGAGCGGCAATGGGTATACCTACTAAGATTGAAAAAACAGCTTTTTGAGGGGGGAAAGACATGCAGGAGCAAGGCAGCCGCCAAAACGCGGGGCTGAGCGGAACGGCCGCCTTCGCCATGGGCTGCTTCTGGGGGCCGGAGGCGCTGTTCGGCTCGCTGCCCGGGGTGCTGCGTACGGTGACCGGTTATGCCGGAGGGACGTCGCCGGACCCGGATTACAGGCGCATGGGCGACCATTCGGAGACGGTGCAGCTTGAATACGATCCGTCGGTCATCTCCTATCGCGAGCTGCTCGATTTGTTCTGGAGCAGCCATAATCCGGCCAATATCAACGGATACAAGGACAGGCAGTACCAGTCCATCGTCTTTTGGAGCGGCCGGGAGCAGCTGGAGGCGATCCGGGAGAAGCTGAGCGGCCTGGCGCTCGAAGGAAAGCCCGTCCCGGATACGGAGATTGCCGAGGCGGCGGAATTCTGGGTGGCGGAGGAGCGGCATCAGAAGCATGCCCTCAAAAGGTTTCCCGATGCGGTGAGCAAGCTCGACTTCTTGTTCCCGTCCCGCAAGGAATGGGAGGCTTCCACGCTGGCAGCCCGTCTCAACGGGCTGGCCAAAGGATATACGAACCGCCAGCGGATTCTGGAAGAGATAGACGGCTGGGAGCTTGCGGAGGAACGGAAGCGGCTGTATGCGGCGGCGCTCAAGGAGATCCGCTGGTAGCCGGTCAGATGAAGATTTCGTAGAGTCCGATGGCCGCGAGCAGAAGGCCTCCGATCGCGTTGGAGTAGCGGCCCAGCCATGTTCGGGCCAAGCGGACGCCGATTCCGGCTCCGATTCCGACCGTGATCAGCGAGAAGATTCCGATCGAGAGCGTCACGCCCGTTGCGGACAGTCCGGTGGCTCCGGCTCCGATGCCGCTGGCGATGCAGTTGAGCGACAAGGCCAGCCCCAGAGCCCAGCATTCGCTCCAGGACAGAATCTGATTGCCGTCGCGGTCGGCCTGCAGAGGGTTTTGGAGGAGGGTTCCTCCGCTTGGAGAAGCCGTCCGGCCAGCCCTGCTTGCCTCTCTCAAGCCGGATATGAGCGCCAGCATTCCCATGACGGCGATGAGCGCTCCGCCGATGCTGTTGGCGGCATCGGGATCGAGAAAGTCGGCGAGGAAATGGCCGCCAAGCATAGCGGCGCATGTCGCGGCCATGGAGAGGAGCGCGATCAGAAGGTTGGATCGGAATGGAATCAGCGTTCTCTTCGCGCCAAAAGCAATCCCGATGCCGAGATTGTCGAGATTGGCGGCAATCCCGATGCCGATGATGCTGAGCCAGTGCATGGTCATTCCCCCATCCTTGAATATGCTTTTTAGCCTATGCGCCCATAGCCGCAGGAGTGCCGGGGCATCGCCTCGTTTCCAAGCGCTGCAGGCGCGGATCGGGCATTGCCGCCCCGTACAGGCAACAACAGAGTCCGGATCCGGACTCTTTTTTTGTTGCTCAGATGCTTGGGCGCTGCAACGGAGCCAGCTAACGAGGCCTAACAAAGAAAGACAACTGAGAGCTATTAATCATAACCGGGAGCATGTTTTTCGCTAGCCGTGGACTTATATAATGGAAAAATAAACCGCTTACATATCGAAGCAGGGCTTCAGCGGCGGTTTCAATTCCATCCAGTCGAGGAGGATATAGATGAAGAGGACTCCCAAAATGCTCGCTGCGCTCCTTACAGCCGCTTTGGCGGCAGCGCCCGTCCTGTCGGCGGCAGCGGCCGCCGCACCGGCAGGGCAGACAGCCGGCCAAGGCGCGACAGATACGCAAGGACACTGGGCTCGCGAGGCGATCTCCCAATGGATGGCGAACGGCGTCGCAGCCGGATATCCGGACGGCACCTTCAAGCCGGATGGAAGCATTACGAGAGCGGAATTCGCGACCTTGATCAACAAGGTATTCGGCTTCTCGGGGTCATCCGGCCAGCCCTTCAGCGACGTCAAGGAAGGCGCCTGGTACCAGGCCGCGCTCTCCTCGGCCAGAAGCGCCGGCTATTATGAGGGCAGCGACGGGAACAAAGCGCTCCCGCTGGCCGCCATCTCCCGCCAGGATGCGGTAGCGATGCTTTCCCGGGTTTTTCAGCTGGAGGCAAATGACAGCGCTTCCGGAAGCTTGACGTTCATCGACTCCGCTCAAATCAGCGGTTACGCCCGGAAAGCGGTCCAGGCGCTGGCAGGAATTGTGAGCGGATACCCGGACGGTTCTTTCCGTCCGTCCGGCGACATGACCAGAGCCGAGGCGGTCACGCTGCTGAACAAGCTCGTTGCCGGGTACTACGCGCAAGCAGGCACATCCGCTGAAGGCAAGGTGGCGGGCAATGCGCTGGTCAATCATGACGGCGTCGTCCTGAAGGGACTGTCCATCAGCGGCAATTTGTATTTGACGCCAGGCATCGGCAGCGGCGACGCGACGCTGGACGGCGTCAAGGTCGCAGGCAAAACCTTCCTAGCGGGCGGAGGCCCGAACTCCGTCCATATCCGCGATTCCAGGCTGAACGAGGTGCTCGTCAACCGTCCGGACGGACAAGTCCGCGTATGGGCAAGCGGAACGGAGATCAGCCGTCTGGTCGTGGGCAGCCCGTCCAAGGTCGAGCTTGAAGGAGGGACAAAAGTCGGTTCCGTGGAGATCAACGCGGCAGCCTCCATTACGGCTAGCGACAGCTTCTCCATCGGAAGCCTGGCCGTGAATGTCTCCGGAGCGACCTGGAACGGAAGCGCAATCGAGAGGGGCGTCTACTACGTGGAGAACGGGGCTCTGAAGCCGTCCGGAAGTCCGCTTCCGACCGCGACACCGGCGCCGTCAACGCCTCCTGCCGTCACGCCGGCTCCGACTGCGGCTCCTACCGCAGCGCCGACGGTCAATCCGTCGCCGACGGCAGAGCCAACGGCAACACCGGCACCGACGGCCGCTCCGTCGCCGACGACTGCCCCTACGCCGACACCGGCGCCAACCGTGACGCCGGCGCCTCCGGCGGTCAATCTCGTTGACCGCAACGCAAGCGCCCAGACGCGCTCGCTGTTTCTGTACCTGAACGAGCTGCGCGGCAAAAACATCCTGTTCGGCCAGCAGCACGCAACGACGGAAGGGCTGTCGATCACGGATCGCGACGGCACGCAGTCCGACGCCAAAAACGCCGTAGGCGACTATCCGGCGCTCTTCGGCTGGGACACGCTCAGCCTGGAAGGCAAGGAGAAGCCGGGCGTAGCCGGCGACTTCGAGCAAAGCCGGGACAACCTGGTCGGCGTCATGAAGAAGGCTTATGACGACGGAGGCGTGCTGACGCTCAGCTCGCATATGCCGAACTTCGTCACGGGCGGCAGCTTCTATGACGTGAAAGGCAATGTCGTCTCCCATATTCTCCCCGGCGGGGACAAGAATGCGGAGTTCAACGCCTTCCTCGACAACATCGCCGACTTCGCCCATCATCTCAAGGATGACGACGGCAATCCGATTCCGGTCATCTTCCGTCCGTTCCACGAGCAGAACGGCAGCTGGTTCTGGTGGGGCGCCGCCTTCACGACCAAGGACGAGTACAAGGAAATCTACCGCTATACCGTGGAGTACCTGCGGGACAAGAAGGAAGTCCGCAACTTCCTGTACGGCTTCTCGCCGGGCGGGGGCTTCGGCACGGACGAGAGCCGCTACATGGAAACCTATCCGGGCGACGACTATGCGGATATCATCGGCTTCGACAGCTATTACAACGGCGAAGGACAGACTTGGTTCGACGGCGTCGTGACGGAAGCGAGGACGGTCTCCGGAATCGCGGACGAACGGGGCAAGGTCGCCGCCCTGACGGAATTCGGCTACCAGAAGATGATGACCAGCGGCAACTCGACGCCGGACTTCTTCACGAAGCTGTCCGCGGCGCTGCAATCGGATCCCGACGCGAAAAGAATGGCCTACATGCTGACATGGGCCAACTTCGGGCCGGATTCCACCTATGTTCCCTACCCGCTGCCGGATGGGCAGGAGAACCAGATGCTGCCCGACTTCATCCAGTTCTACAACGAGCCGTACTCCCTGTTCGCGGCCGGCGTAACGGGAGCCTATAACCGCAAGGCCGACACGTCCGAGGAGCAGCCGTTCGTCCATGTGGCCTCTCCGACCGACCAGAGCACGATCCGCTCCAACACGGCCGTGATCCGGGTGCGGGTGCTGGACGCGGCGCCGTCCAAAGCGGTGTACCTCGTCGAAGGCTCGAACCGGGAGATGCCTCTGACCCTGGATGCCGCCACCGGCTATTATACGGCTGTATGGTCGCCGGCCGGTTCCCTGAACGGCAAGACGGCAGCCCTGACCGTGAAAGTATACGGAGAGGATGGCTCCGTGCTGCATGAACAGACGAACACGGTGTTCGTGAAGGTTCCGGAGATTGAGATCGGGACGTACGACTTCGAGTCCGGCATTCAAGGCGTTCAGAACAACGGCGGCTATCAAGCTAGCGTCGATGCGATCGATGCCGCCGACTTCAACGGAAGCACGGCGCTGAAGCTGACGGTTAGCGACCTCGTCTACAGCGATACTTGGCAGGAGATGAAGCTGGAGCTGAAGAACGCCAAGGAAGTCGCGGGATCGGCAGACCTGGGCGGCGTCAAGCGAATCCAATTCGAGGCTTATGTGCCTGTGTCCGCAGGGGCGAAAAGCGAAGGGAAAGGCAGCCTTCAGGCTGTCGGCCAGCTGCCCCCGGATTGGGAAGACAAATACGGAATGGGCACGACTCAAGTATCCCTGAGCGATCTTCCGATCGTCGCAATCGGCGGCGTGGACTACTACCGGTATACGCCAGTCATTGATTTCCCCAACGAGGATAAGCTGAAGCAGGCCGGCTCGATTGCCCTGTCCATTGTCGGCAGCGGCTTGAATGCGGACAACTCCATTCCGGTCTACATCGACAATATCAAGCTGTACAGCACATATGCAGATGCCGTGCTTGATCCGGCCATGGTCGACGACTTCGAGGGCTATCTCGGCAGCAACGAAGCACTCGGCTCCAAATTCGTCCATGCCGGCGGCGATTCCACGAGTACCGCGCTGGACAGCGCGCACAAAAGCAGCGGCAGCTACGGCCTAAAATACACGTACACGCTTGCCGGCAGCGGGTATGCCGGCATCACCAAGTCGCTCGGCGGCGTGGACTGGTCGGGCTTCAATGCGCTCCAGTTCTGGTACCAGCCGGACGGCAAGGGCCAGAAGCTCGTCATGCAGATCAATGCGGACGGCAAAACCTACGAGTATTACCCGGACACGACCGGAACGGAAGCGAAGCTCATTATCGCTCCTTTCAATGAATTCGCTCCGGCCAACGGAGCGACCGGCACGCTGACCAAGCTGAAGCTGGCCAACGTGCAGGCGTTCTCCATCTACACCAACGCCGTGCCGAACGGCAATCAGCTGACCGGCTCGATGTACTTCGACGATATCAAGGCGCTGACCGACCCCAATGCGGGCACGGTGCCGAACGGCAGCGCAAATGGCGGCCTTCCGCTTGGAGTTCTGTACGACTTCGAATCCTCGGCATCGAGCTGGAGCGTCGACAGCAACGGCTTGAACCTGTCCGCTCCGGCTCTGGAGGACGACGGCGCCGGCAAGGCTCTCAGCTCGGCCATTCCGGCGAGCGTCTCCGGGGAAGCGACGAGCGAGCTGACCCGCTACGGGGCGCTCGACTTCACGAACGCTTCGAGGATCAAGGTCAAGGCCCGCATCTCCGGCGGAAGCGCTTCGGCCCAGCTGTTCATCAAGCATGGCAGCGGATGGGCCTGGGCATCCTCGGGAACCGTTCAGCTGACGGACGAATACCAGTGGATCACTCTCGACCTCAACGGCACGAAGGATGCCAATGGAGGCAAGATCGACAAGTCGTTCATCCAGGCGGTCGGCGTGCAGATCGCCAAGGCGTCGGGCGGCGGCAAGGTGTTTATCGACGACGTGACGCTGGAATAGCGGCGCCATAAATGTTCTCCTGAACCAAGCAAAGGCGGCGGAAGCCGGGCGCGAGCCCTGTCTTCCGCCGCTGTTTTATTCCGCTCCCGTTTGGAGAACGTCTGCATGAACGATTTCAGCCTTTCTATTCCGGCTTCGATTTCAGTCCGGATCGGCCGGCGCGAGCCGGTGCAGGCTCGCTTGTTCGTAGGCGTAGGCCAGCCGTAGAAGCACGGGCTCGCTGTAGGCGGTTCCGACAAAAGTAATTCCCTGGGGCCCTTTGGTCGTACAGCCGTCTTCAGCGATGATGCCTGTTTCCGCGTACCCGCCCGGCACGGTGATAACGGGGTATCCCGCGCGAGCGGACACATCGAGCCCTTCCTCGTTGCCCAGGAACAACAGCGCGTCGAGCCTGTAAGCGCGAATCGCATGATCGATGCCTTGATTCCGGGCTAATTCGCGGTTAAGGCGCAAGCTCTCGGCATACACCGGTTCAGACAAAGTGCCGCTTGTTTCGTTCGACCAGATCAGCGTGTCTTGCCCGTATTTCAGGGCGACTTCGCGATTCTGTTCATTAAAGGCAATGAGTTCATCCAGCGTCCGGACGGAAGCGCCGGGGCCTGCTTGGGCCAGATAATCGTTCAGCCCTTTTTTGAATTCGAACCTCATCACGTCCCAATCCCATTTCGCGCTCTCGCAAGGCATGGAGACCGGGTCGACAATGATCGCCCCGCGATCCTTGCACAAGGCGATCGCCCGCTCGATGATCATCGCCCGTGCGTCATCGAGTCCTTGGTAATAATGCCGCGGAATGCCGATTCTCGCGCCTTGCAAACCGTTTGCGTCCAGGAAAGGCGTATAATCCGCATATGCTTTTCGCCCTTTTTCCTGCATGGCCGCATCGGCTGGATCCGCCGCCGTCATGGCGCCGAGCAGAATTGCGGCGTCCCGGACCGTACGAGCCATCGGACCGGCCGAATCCTGGCTGTGCGCGATCGGGATGATGCCTCTGCGGCTGACGAGTCCGATCGTCGGCTTGAGGCCGACAAGACCGTTCTGCGAGGATGGGCTGATGATCGAGCCCGAGGTTTCGGTGCCGATGGCGGCCGCGCACAGATTTGCGGCAACCGCCGCGCCGGAGCCGGAGCTTGAGCCGCCGACGAACAGCTCGCCGGGACCGTAAGGATTGAGCGTCAGGCCGCCTCTCGAGCTATACCCCGACAGCATCGTGCCCGACATGAAATTCGCCCACTCCGTCATGTTGGCCTTGCCCAGGAATACAGCTCCGGCAGCCCTCAGCTGCTCGGCGACGGCCGAATCCATCCCAGCGAAATGCTCCGCAAGAGCGAGCGAGCCGGCGCTTGTGTGCATGCGGTCGCCCGTATCGATATTATCCTTGAGCAGGATCGGGATGCCGTGAAGCGGTCCGCGGGATCCGCGCTCCAACCGCTCCGCGTCAAGCGCCTCCGCGACCGCAATCGCGTCCGGATTGACTTCCAGCACGGCTTTCAGCTTCGGGTTGAGCCGTTCGATCCGCTCCAGGTACCAGCGGACGCAAGCCGCCGCCGACAGCGCGCCTGATTCCATGGCTGCCTGCAGCGAAACGATGTCTGCTTCTATCCAACTTTCCTTGTTCGTTTTGTCCATCTAGAGATACACTCCCTTTATGCCATGTTCTGGTTAGCATTTGTTCGACGAACGGACCCTAAGTCCTTCTAGCCTGCGTCTGAACTCGCGACAACTGTCCCTCTGACTGCATAAGCCCATGCGTCTAATCTCGCGATAACTGGCGTGGATCGCCTCTTCTTGATAGTTGGCCGCCCTTTCAGGGATTGTGTTGAAGGCTGTCGAGGATTAAAGTGGGAGCAGAGCGAGAAACGATTCGCGGAAGGAGAGGCTGCTTATGAATAAGGACATTATCGAAGCGATCGTGGAGGGAATGGGCCTGGAAGGCCATTTGTCCGACGTCCAGCAGATTCAGACCGAGCATCGTATTAAGCTGGCTCGTTTTTGGGAAATAAAAGAAGGAAGCCGAGTTCTGGAAATCGGCTGCGGCCAAGGAGACACGACGGCCGTGCTGGCGCACTTTGCCGGCGAGCGGGGATTCGTACACGGAGTCGACATCGCGCCGCCGGATTACGGGTCGCCGATGACGGTTGGAGAGGCGGCCGCGAAGCTGAAGGCGTCCCCGCTGGGAAGCCGAATCCGGATGGATTATGGCATCGACGTCTTGTCGGATGAAGTCGGCTTTGAGGACAACGAGTTCGATTTCGTCGTACTCTCCCACTGCTCCTGGTATCTGAAGTCGTTCGAGGAGCTGGCCGCTATCCTGACGAAGGTGCGGCGCTGGGCGCGCAAGCTCTGCTTCGCCGAGTGGGATATGGGAGTCGACGAACCGGAACAGCTGGCGCATTATATGGCCGTGCTTATCCAATCGCAGGTGGAATGCTACAAAATGAACAGCTTCTCCAACGTCCGGACCTTGTTCACGCCCGAGGATATACGCGAGCTGGCGTCCGAAGCCGGGTGGACCGTCTCCCGTCAGACGGCCGTCCACTCGCCGGAAATGCACGACGCGAGGTGGGAGACGGAGCTGACTCTCGCGGAAGCCCCGGCGGAGCTCGATTCGCCGCTTCCGATGCCGGACAAGGCCAAGCAGCTGGTCCGCTCCCAGCTGAAGCTGCTGAGGGCTTATGCCGAATCGGGCCGGCCCATGAGGCCGATGGCCGTGCATGCGTTCGTCGCGGACAAGATCTGATTCCGCCGATGGCGGTGCATCCGGCATCGCGGATCAGGCCTGGCTGGGATACGGCTTGAAGCAGCCGAGCGCACCGGCAATCGGGAGCCTCTCAGCCCGCCCTGACAGAGGCAAGATTCAAGTTGTTGTCACAGAAGCCGGCGGAGCGGCTGTTCGTCTTGGCCTATAATGAAGACAAGACAAGTCCGCATCCGGCCGCAGCCGGTTCGGCGGCATCCCAAGGAGGGTTTCCTTTTGAGCAGCCAATCCCCCGATTCGTACAAGCCGTCCACGACCCGCAACTTCACGGCGTGGATCATCGGCATATCCATCGCGGCCAACGCGATTATCCTGCTGCTGTTCTTCGGTCCGATCGGATACGGCGGCGAGGTCAGCTTCGACGTCACGATCCTGCCGCGGATCAACGCGATTCTGAACAGCTTCACGTTCATCTTCCTCGTGGCCGCGCTTATCGCGATCATCCGGAAAAATATCCGGCTTCACAAGGGCTTCATTCTCGCCGCATTCACCTCGACGCTGCTGTTCCTTGTCACGTACCTGACTTTCCATTACGTCTCTCCCGAGACGGCGAAGTACGGCGGCGAAGGCATTCTGCGTCCGATCTACTTCACGATCCTGATCAGCCACAGCTTCCTGGCGGCCGTCATCGTTCCCCTCGCGCTGTTCGCGCTCGTATGGGGATGGACGATGCAGGTGGCCAAGCATAAGAAGATCGTCCGCTGGGCGATGCCGATTTGGCTGTATGTAAGCTTCACGGGCGTCATCGTGTATCTGTTCATGGCTCCTTATTATTGAGCTGAAGCCGGCTTGCCGGAGCAAGGAAAAGAGACCGTCTCAGAGCCAGCCATTGGCTTCGGGACGGTCTCTTGCTTTCCGGGTTGCAAAATCGGGCCCTGGCCAAGCAGATGGAGCCTTACGACCCCAACTGCTTGACCTGATCAAGAATCTCCGTGATCTGCGATGCCGTCTGCATGATCTGCGACTGCTCCAGAGCCTGCAGGCTGACGGCGCCCGCCTCCGCCTGCTTCAGCAGGCCGCTGATCTGTGTGTTCAGCGTATCGCTGTAAGCGGTCAGCTGCTGGTCGATTTCCGAGGCGAATTCGGGCGCCTGGAGATCCTTGAAGGCGGTGATTTCCGCCTGCATGGCTTGCAGCTCCGCCGTGAGCCGGTCCAGGGCGGCGGGATCGGACAGGGCTTGCTGCGTCATCTCGGGCAGCTGCTGCGAGAAGTCGGCGGCTTCGTTGATATAGGCGACGGTTTCGTTCGTGTAGCTCAAGGAGTCGCTGACGCCCCCGAGAAAGGAGCAGCCCTGCAGGAAAAGGGCGGGAACGAGGAGCAGGGGCAGCAGATGTTTTTTGATCATAAGCGTCCACCTTTCGTTGCGGTATGTCTATAGTACCGATCAAGCAGGCGGGGGGTTTCAGGTTTCGGTCCGGCCAGGCCGGCATATCGAAGGGCGCCAAAGCCCCTTTGCAGAGCCTCTCCTCCTATATAAGCCGGACTTCGGCGGCTGAACATGCCCGCCTAAGGTCCAGAGCATCCTCAACCTCCAGACGCTTATGCTCCGGTCGCAGCCATGCTATCCTGAGGCTCAGCCAACAAAAAAAGCGAGGGGGGCGGACGGATGGGCGGCCAAGAAGAGCGAAAGCCGAGAAATGTGTACATTCTGCTTACGGACACGGGCACTCTGTTTACGAAGCTGATCAAAAGCTTTACCGGAGCGCCTTACAATCACGCGTCGCTGGCGCTTGATCTGGATCTGCATCGGGCGTACAGCTTTGGACGCAAGAGCCTGTCGAACCCCCTCGCTGCCGGATTTGTGGAAGAGGATATATATGGCGGCATATTCCGCCGACACCCCGATACAAGATGCGTGCTGCTTCGTCTGAGCGCGACCGAGGAGCAGTACAAGCATGCAGGCACGGTGCTTGAAGGCTTTGGAAGGGCCGGAGAGCGATGCAAATACAACCTGATCGGACTGCTTGGAATCGCCTTGAATATTCGGATCGAGCCCCGCGACCGTTACTTCTGCTCGCAGTTCGTGGCCGAGGCGTTGGAACGGAGCGGATTCGGTCTGTTCGAAATGCCGCCAGCGCTGGTAGCCCCGCATGATTTCCTCCTTCATCCCGGACTCGATAAAATTTTTGAAGGGCCCCTATATGAGTATCCTTTTCTGGACCGCGAGCTCCTGCCTGATTCGGCGGCGGAAGCCGAACATGCTATACTGATGGCAACAGAATCAGGCTGAAGGCGGTGCGGAAACGATGGAGCAGCAAGGCAAGCAGGACGAGCAGGGAACGATCGAGACAGAGGAAAGGATAGAGACGCAAGAAACGAAGGGAAACAGGGAGACGCAGCAAACGGATGCGGCACAGCAGTTGCAGCATTCACAGGAAGTGAAGGATACGCAGGTAGAGCAGCAGATTGCGAAGTGGATGGTCGGGGAGATCGAGAATCGCGGCATGCTTCGCCAGGAAGAAGCTGTTGCCCATGTGCGCGAGCAGTTCGGGGAGCAGTATGTGTTCACCAACGAGCAGGGTCATGCTTCGCTGGAGAAGGAAGTGAAGAAGGCCTTCCGCAAGCTGCACCGGGGCAGAGTCGCCTGGGACCGGGACGGATTTTTCTGGGCGTGGACGTAAGCTCGTTGCATGCCCCCGAGACCCTTTATATTTAGCATCGGCAAAGGCGCCTTACCGGATTTTCCTGTGATGGAGACGGAGAGGTGTTCTTTTTTTGCCTCCGGGTAACCTTCGGCCGCTTCGATGGCACTTAAGGAGAGCATGGAGACGAAGGGGGAACGGCAATCTTGGAACAATCGGATTTTGAGCCGCTTGTCCGGAAGTTCACGCCGATGGCGATGGCCATCGCGAGGGAGAAGCTGATGGACTCCGGCGACGCCGAGGACGCCGTGCAGGAGGCTTTCACGCAGGCGTACCTGCACAGGCATTCTCTCCAGGACCCAGGGGCGTTTCCCGGCTGGTTCCGGCGGATCGTGGAGCGTCAGTGCTACCGGATGACCCGGCGCCGCAAGCTGCCCTCGGCCCCTTATGACGACGGCTTCCTGGCGGCGTTCGGGGAGTCGCTGGAAGAACAGGTGGAGAGGCGCCTGGAGGCAGAGGAGCTCCGTCAATCGCTGGCCTCTCTCCCCGCGAAGCAGCGGACCGCCGCCGAGCTGTATTACTGGCGAGGGTATTCGCTCGGAGAGATGTCGGCCTTCCTCGGCGTGTCTCCAGCAGCGCTCAAGAAGAGGCTGCACGATGCCCGCCGTTCCCTCAGGCGCGCCATGCCGGTAGCGGATGCCGCTGCCATGCTGAAGGAACTATATGAAGGAGGAGACGACATGCTTCATATCACGAACGGAGACTGCGCCGCGCACAAGCTGCGGGAGTCCGGCATCGGCGGCGAGATCGTCGCTTGGCGGGAAGCGTACAACCACGGCCCTGTCTTCGCAGACGGCGCAGATAAGGACGGCAGGGAGATTCGCGCGCACTATCTGGAGCAGACGCTGGGAGTGCCGCGTGAGGAATATCTGTCTGCCTGCGAGGCTCAGGAAGCCAAGCTGGGAGAGCTGGAGCGCTTCGGCGAGGTCGTGCTCTGGTTCGAGCATGATCTGTACGACCAGAGCATGCTTGCCTATCTGCTGCATGAGCTTGCCCGGCGCAAGCCGGAATCGGTCAGGCTCAGCCTGCTCTGCATCGGGGAGTATCCGGGCGTGGAGCCCTTCATCGGACTCGGCCAGCTCTCGGGCAGGCAGCTGGGAGCATTGTCCGGCACTTGGCAGCCGATCGGGAAAGAGCAGCTTGAGCTTGGGAGCGGCTTATGGGAGGCGTATGCGTCCGCAGATCCGATGAGGCTGCAGCGGCTGCTGGACGGCGATACGTCCGCTCTTCCGCTGGCCCACGATGCGTTCCGGGCCCATCTGGCGCGCTTCCCTTCCTCCCGGGACGGGCTTGGCAGCGCAGAGCGCGCGATTCTGGAGCTGGCAAGGGAGGGAAATCTCGCGGCGGATGGGATGTTCCGCATATTCACCGTGAAGATGCAGCTGCTCGGCATGGGCGATCTGCAATTCCGCCATATCCTGAACGGGCTGGCGGAGCAGCCGGAGCCTCTGCTTGCCTGGATGGACGGCGACTGTGATTCGCCGTCTGACCGTGCGGTATTCCGGGAGGGGACGCTCGCATTGACGGCATTCGGGCGACGGGTGCTGGACGGCGCGGCCAACCGCGGCGAAGGCGGGGAGTGGGACGACTGGTACGGAGGCGCGCATGTTGCGGGCAGCCGCCCGGCTTGGCTCTGGGACGGACAGACGGGGCGGCTGGAGGAGAATTCGGCCGTTTCGGGCAAGGATTGATACAGACTTGTTGCGTGACAATTCTGCCTATGGTAGTATAGGCGTAATATCTACTCGGATGAATTCGCATAGCTGAACAGTTACTTGAGCGTACCGAAAGGCCTGCCGTAACCCGCTTCGCTTATGTCGTATCTTCACCAGGGTAACCAGGGCAGGAGGTGTCAACATGCAAAGAGGAACTGTGAAATGGTTCAACGCCGAGAAAGGCTACGGCTTTATCGAGGTTGAAGGTGGCGGCGACGTATTCGTCCACTTCTCCGCAATCACGGGCGAAGGCTTCAAAACGCTTGACGAAGGTCAAAGCGTGGAGTTCAACGTCGTAGAAGGCAGCCGCGGACCGCAGGCTGAAAACGTAGTTAAGCTGTAAGCTTGATTGCGAAGAGAACCGGGATCTTGGGATCCCGGTTTTTTGTTTTGAGCAAGGGATGGATATGAACCCAATCCTGCCTATTGATTCAAAGACAGCAGCATCACTTATTCCCTTTTTGGACATGGATCGGAGGCCGCGGTTATGGCCGGAATCGGAAAAGGAAACCTAAGATAGGGTTGTCGATTTCTCTCGAATGCGGGAGAAAACGACAACAATAGGGGATATCAGGTAGAAAAAATGGCCTGTTGTTGGTAAAATTGCCCTGACTAATGAATAGACAGGGGGAAATCGCTTGCGAGCATGGCGTGCTTTACTCCTTTTGGCCATCGCCTCGGCCATCCTGCTGGCCGCCTGCGAGGCCTCGGGGGAGCGGCCGCCTCAGGAGCGGATCGTCAAGCTGCTGACGGCGAAGAAGATGGAGGGCAGGCTGGCGGGGACGGCCGGCAACGAAGAGGCTGTCCGAGCGATCGGAGAGGAATTTGCCCGTATCGGCCTGGAGAAATACAGCGGAGACGACTACCCGGTCCTATTTCCGTACCGATCGGCAGAACGCAGGGAGATCGGCCTGAAGGTGACGATGAAGGACGGCAGCGTCAAGGAGCTGGTGTATGGTAAGCATTTCCGGGAACGCGTCATCCGGATGGATCTCGACGCTACGGCCGAGCTGAAGCTGGGCGAGGATTCCATCGGCTCGCTGACGGCCGGTACCGCATTCGTGGCGGCATCGGAGGAGGAGCTCGATCGGGCGCAGAAGGGGAGCACTCGGTTCATCCTGGCCCGCACCGACATGCTCAAGCAATATCCCGCCCGGCGGAATCTTAATGTGCCCGTCGTGGATATCAATGACGATACATATATCTTTCTGAAGAAGAAGCAGGAGGGAATTGAAAGCATCTCTCTGCGAATGAAGTATGAGGACAAGGAAGAGGCGAAGGCCGCCAGCGTCATCGGCAAAATCTCAGGCACGTCTGCAAGCGGACCGGATCACCATGTCCTCGTCCTTTCGGCGCCTCTCGATTCCCTGGGCTCGGACGCCGGGCAGATCTATGAGGGCGCTTCCCGGGCCGCGGCTGTCAGCGTGCTCGCGGGGCTGGCGGAATCGCTGAAGGCCCTTTCGGAAGAGAGGCCGTTTTATTCCGACATCGTCTTTTGCGCCTTCAATGGGAGGGAAAACGGGCTTCAGGGAAGCCAGGCTCTCGTCGATTCCCTCTATGATTCCAATGTACACCTTTCTGCGGTCAGCTTGGATGCGGTGGGGGTCAAAGGCGGCAAGCTCAACTTGCTAACCGACAACACGAAGAATCGTTTTGTAACCTCACTGGCGGATGTATTGAAGCAGGACGGCTTCAATGCGGATATACGCCACAACTTTGACGGCGATCATGCTTCCTTCGGCTATTATTCGCTCCCTGCGGTGTCGTTCGGGCTGGAGGAGCCGAACAGCGTGCGGACGGTCCGGGACCGGGCAGAGAATCTTGATTACGGGGAGCTGTCGCGAATTTCCGGCATCATTCTCGACTTTGTCCAAAAGCAGGACGAAGAGGCGAAGCTGGAGCATAACCACGCGGAGCTATATCCGTTCGGCCGGGAGAAATCGATGTATGAATACCAGGACGTCAAGCAGCAGCTGGTGCAAAGAGAGATGGCCAAACTGGCGTTCAAGCAGTACGAGCTGTTCGAGAATAAAGAGCAGAACATTCGGGAGCTGGTCTCGAACCCGTATCAAAACATGGATAAAGTGGAGTTCCAGAATCGATATCCGGGTTATTCTCTCCCTCAGAGCGTGGGGCGCTATTCTCTCCGGAGCGTGATTGCCATCCTGGACGAAAAAGCTTTCGGAGCGGGCAATCTGGATGATCTGGAGCCGAATCGGATTTATACGTCGGACAAGACAGTTGAAAAAAAGGATATCAATGAATTGAGTCTCAGCTACGAAGGGGAGAATGGTTCGGTTCTGTTTTTATCCGTGCTGAACGGAGAGGGAAGCTCGTCCATGCAGAATTCCGATACAATTCCATCTCGAGAGGTTCTGAAAAACGGATTGGAATTCACGGTCTATGATCGCGCCGGAACGGCTTTTTCGGTGCTGTACCCGTTCAACTCCGGAGGGAAGGACTACAAAGCCAGCCTGGTTGCCTATGTAATGACGGATACGGGGATGTCTCCAAAATGGGAGCTTGACGATGCGGAGACGGCCGCGCTGCTGAAGGGAATCGACTGGAAGGGCCTGACTTGAGTCAAGGGAACTGCATGGGAGAGCCGACGCCGGCGCTGAGGATAACGGATGCCCTGCTCAGGGAATAGAGATTGGCGCAGATTCCCCCAGGGCATATTAGGCAGCCATTTTTTAAATAGCAGGAACGTCCATACACAAAAAAGACCCTGGAGAGAGCAGTTCTCCAGGGTCTGTTTGGGTATTTTAGGAACCGCCGCGACGGCTGCCTCCTGCCTTCGTCCGTCAACGAACGTCGGTTGCGGCAAGCAAGGGATAATGGGTGCCGAGCAGCCAAGCCAGCAGCCAGAGGGCGGCGATGGAGACCGCATACAGGGCATCGATGCGCGACCAGCCATAGACGTAATAGTACGTGCGCTTGCCGCTGCCGCTGCGGAAGCGCCTCGCCTCCATGGCGGCGGCCGTCCGTTGGGCGCGCCGGATGCTCTGGGCCAGCAGCGGCAGGGCATACATCCGCAGGCGGCCGTAGATTCCTTTGCGTCCGGGGCCGGCTCCCCGGATCTGGAGCGCTTGGCGGAGCGTGAAGAATTCATCCGCCAGCAGCGGAACCATATTGAGGGCGGCCAGGAAGCTGTAGGCGTACTTGGACGGCATCCGGAGCTGCTGCATGAGCGAGTAGAACAAGGCGACCGGACGGGTCGTAAGCGCGAAGGCGAGTCCGACCGCCGCGACCTGGAGCGAGCGGAGCCCCAGATGCAGCCCGCGATAGAAGCTTTCCTCCGTGATCCGGATCAGGCCGAGCTCGAACCAGAGCGTAGCGCCGGTCCCGAACATGATCATGCCGGAGGCTGACGAGATGAAGACAAGCAGGAACGGGGAAGCGTACAGCAGCACGCGCAGAGGCGGATGTCCGGTTGCAAGCAGCGGCAGCAGGGATGCGGCTGCGAGCAGGGCCATGACATTGGGGTTGTGGACGAACAGGGCGGCGACGAACAGCAGCACGGACACCGCTAGCTTCAGCGTCGGGTTGACGCGATGCAGCCAGGTTTCGCGATGGGAAAAGGTCAGATGCATGCCGTGCCGCCGCTCCTTTCCGCAACAAGCCCGCCGTCGACTAGCCACTGCCGGGTCGCGAAGCGCCGGACCAGCTCCGGGTCGTGGGTGATCATGAGAATGGCGCAGCCGCCCGAGCGAAGCCGTTCCAACTGCTCCATCATCCGCACCGTGCCGCTCGCGTCGAGGCCGAAGGTCGGCTCATCCAGCAGCAGCAGGCGCTGGCCGCCGACCATGGCCGTTGCGACGCTGAGCCTGCGCTTCTGTCCCATCGACAGCTGATAGGGATGGCGGCCGCCGAGGCCGTCGAGCGCGTAGTTCTCCATGAGCGTCCTTGCCCGGCTGCTGCGCTCCGGTTCCCGCAGCGATCGCGGCAAGGAGTAGGCGAGCTCGTCGAGGACGGAGTCCGTCACGAGCTGGAACTCGGGATTTTGGAAGCTCAGCGCGGCATGCTTGGCCATATCCCCGGGCTTTTTCAGGCTTTGGACCGGAATGCCGGGAATGTACAGGCTTCCCTTGGTCTTGATCAGCTTCATGATGGCGAGCA
This sequence comes from Paenibacillus humicus NBRC 102415, assembly GCF_004000905.1. Taxonomy (GTDB): domain Bacteria; phylum Bacillota; class Bacilli; order Paenibacillales; family Paenibacillaceae; genus Paenibacillus_O; species Paenibacillus_O humicus. The sequence continues at coordinate 22,342 of NZ_BIMD01000038.1, read as the reverse complement.
GCAGCGTGCTCTTGCCGGCTCCGTTGACGCCGGTGACGGCGATCCAGTCGCCGGCGTTCACTGCGAGCGGGCCGGTCCGCACCTTGGGCCGGCCGCCCCGCCATCCTTCCAGACCGTCCAGCTCGAGCAGCAGCTCGGCGGAACGGACGCCAGACGACGGAGCGGTCGCTGCGGGGCGGATGGCGGCATTCCGATCGTAGTCCTCCCAGAAGCCGGGGTACCAGATGCCGTATTCCCGCAGCAGCTCCCGGTGCTCCCGGAACACGAGGCGAGGAGAGCCGTCGGCCTGGATGCTTCCGTCGGGTCCGAATACAATGACCCGGTCCATATCTTCCGCGATGCCGGCAATCTTGTGCTCGACGATGATGACGGTCCGCCCGCCCCAGACGGAGCGGAGCGAGCTCCATACCTGCCGCGTGCCCTCCTCGTCCAGGAGGGCGGTAGGCTCGTCGAGCAGCAGAGCATCGGGCTCCATGGCGATCATGGCCGCGATGGCAAGCCGCTGCTTCATTCCTTGGGACATGCCGGCTACCGGGAAATGGGGGTCTGCCAGGCACAGGCCGACAGCCTCGAGACAGCGAGAGATGCGGGCCGGCATTTCCTCGCGCGCAATGCCCGCGTTCTCCAGCGCGAAGGCGATTTCTTCGTCGGCATACGGCATGCAGAACTGGGAATCCGGATCCTGGAACACATAGCCCGGCCGGGCGGGAACAAGGCAGCAGTCCGCCTTCATCGGGATGCGGATGGCCGCCGGCACCAGGCCGCCGAGCACTTGCAGCAGCGTCGACTTCCCGCAGCCGCTCGGTCCGAGCAGCAGCACCTTCTGGCCGCGTTCGATGGTCAGGCTCAGCCCTTTGAAGAGGAGCGGAGTGTCTTCTCCGGGATATCGGAGCCGCAGGTTCTCTACGCGCGCCGCAGGCCCGGCATGTTGGACGGGCGGCGTCGGCCGTTTCGCTGCAGGCACAGCCTCGTCGGCATGACGCGGCCGTTCGGTGCCGGTTCCGGAGGCATTCGTCATAGAGGGCAAGCGGCCGCTCCCGATGGCGGGCGCGAGAGCTGCAAGCGGCGTCGAAGCCGCGCCGATCTCCCCGCCGTTCGTCGGAGTGTGGCTGCGAATGCAGCCTTTTAGGATGATGTCTGCAGCTTTCATCGCCTTATCCGAGAGCCTCGTAATCCTTGGCCGATGCCGGGCGGATGAGGCTCAGCACGCCGGTGCGCTCCAGCGCCTTGGCCAGCGCCCAGGCGAACAGGCCGGCGATGACGACGCTGCCGAGCAGACGCATGGAGACGAACAAGGTGTAGTTCCAGGCCGTCATTTTATCGATGTAGCTGTAATGCGCGTCGATGAAGATGGAGACGAAGGCGGAGCCCAGGGATGCAAGGACCGTCACGATCGGACCTGCCTTCCGGTACAGGAAGGCGGCGAAGATGATTTCGGCTCCGAGACCCTGCAGCACTCCATAGACGAGCGTCGAGGCTCCCCACGATCCGCCCATGAACGCTTCCAGCGCGGCCGCGGCCGTCTCGGCGAGCAGCGCGGCCCCGGGCTTGCGGATCAGGAGGAAGGCGAAGGTGCCGGCCATGAACCACATGCCGTAGCTGAGCTGCTCCGCATGCAGGCCGAGCGGCTTGAGAATGTCGTACATCGGATTCCAGATGCGGTAGATGATGCCGAAAACGACGGCTACGACAAGCGTGACGAGAATGTCGGCGAGCGTCAGTCCTTTTGGACGGTCGGCATTGGGCATGGCGGTGGACATAAGAAATCAGACTCCCTCTCAAGGAAAATTGGAATGTTCCCCACAGATGGCTGCTGACCCGGCCCGACCTCCTCCGGGGGCATAGGAAAAGCCCGCCGGAAGCCGGCGGGCAGAGGGAATAAAGGCATATCCGCGCAGGATGGGCGCAAGCCCGGCGGCGCGGTGCATTCTCTCTACGCTGGCATTACCCAGATCAGATCAATGGTCAGCGGCATACGGCCGCAGTCTCAGCCCGACTTCATCGAGCCCCCATGCATGCTATGGAAATTGTCCTTACTATAACGTGAAAATCGGGAAGCGGCAAGAGGGATTATGGCCGGCGGTCAGCGGGGAGCGATATTTTCCGCGAGCAGCTCGCCCATCGGCGACCAGTCCGGCTCCGGGGGGCGGGTCGGGCTGGACACGGGCAGCAGCGGGAACAGAAGCTCCGCGATGCGGTACGCCTCCTCCAGGTGGGGGTAGCCCGACAGGATGAACCTGTCGATGCCGAGCGCGGCGTACTCCTTCAGGCGAAGCGCCACCGATTCGGGATCGCCGACGAGCGCGGTGCCGACGCCGCCGCGCACGCGGCCGATGCCGGTCCACAGGTTGGGAGCGATCTCGTCCTGCCCTTCGCTGTCGCGGACCAGCTGTGTCATGCGGCGCTGCCCGACCGAATCGAACCGATCCAGCACGGCCTGCGCGCTCCGGGCGTCCTCCTCGCTGACATGGCGGATGAGCCGGCGGGCTGCGGCCCAGGCTTCCTCCGCCGTCTCACGGACGATGATCTGCACCCGCAGGCCGATGTCGACCTGCCTGCCGAGAGCATGGGCGCGGGAGCGGACGTCGGCGATTTTGGCCGCAACCATCTCCGGCGTTTCGGCCCAGGTCAGATAGGTGTCGATATGCTTGGCGGCGACGGCATGGCCGGCTTCCGAGGAGGCTCCGATATAGAGCGGCGGCGACTTGCGGCCGAAGGGAGGATATTGGAGCCGGGCCCCTTCCACCTGGATATGCCTGCCGTGGAAGGTGACCTCCTCGCCGGCCATCAGGCGATGCCATACTTGCAGGAACTCGTCCGTAGCCTCGTACCGGTCGGCATGGCTCAGAAAAATGCCGTCACCTCGCATTTCATGCGGATCTCCGCCGGTGACGACGTTCACGAGCAGCCTGCCCGAGGAGAGCCTCTCGAACGTAGCGGCCATGCGGGCGGCGATCGTCACCGAGACGCCTGCCGGGCGGACCGCCACGAGAAAACGCAGGCGCTCCGTGGCGGTCATGAGCGCGGATGCGACGACCCAGCCGTCCTCGCAGGCATGGCCTGTCGGCACGAGCATGCCGGTATAGCCGAGCCTGTCGACGGCCTGGGCGATTTGCCGGAAATAAGGCAAGTCGGTTATTTTGGCGCCTTGCGTCGTGCCCAAGTAGCGCCCGTCTCCCATTGTAGGGAGGTACCAGAATAGTTCCATGATGTCTCCTCCTGCATTATTGTCCGATTTGCCTGATGTCGAATTTATGAACGGGAAGCACCCGGCAGGCTGGCAACCTAGGAATGGAATAGCTCCCGTCTTTCCGTCTGAACGATGAATCTAAGGACGGTACGGCTCCTGCCTGGAGGACGGGCCTCCCAGCGGCATGGCTTCCGCTCGTCCGGTGCGCCCTTGCCGGGCTGCGCCTGACGGCGCCCCGTCCGCGATGCGCCCGATCAGCCATTCGCGGAGCTCGGCGAACTCCCGGCTGGATCGCAGCGGAGCCTTTCCTTCCGCATGCAGAGGATTGGCGAAGTCCTCGACGATCCGGCCCGGAGACGGATGCAGGAGCAGGATGCGCCGGCCGAGCAGCAGCGCTTCGTCGACATCATGCGTGATGAAAAGAATGCATTTGCCCGTCTTCCTCCAGATCTCGCCGACATGAGTCTGCATGGACTCGCGCGTCAGGGCGTCCAGCGCGCTGAACGGCTCATCCATGAGGATGATGCTGGGGTCGGCGGCCAGCGTGCGGGCGATGGCGGCCCGCTGTTTCATGCCTCCCGACAGCTGGTGGGGATACATGGACGCTGCGGAGGCAAGGCCGACCAGCTCCAGATAGGCTTGTGCCTTGCGGCGGCGCTCGGCTTTGGGCATGCCGGCCATTTTCAGGCCGAACTCGACATTGCGGGCAACGGAAAGCCACGGGAACAGGTTGGCATGCTGGAAGACGACGCCGACCTTGGTGTCCGGAGCGGAATGCTGTGCTCCGTCAATGACGATGCGTCCCTCCGACGGCTGGATATACCCTGCGATCAGGTTCAGCAGGGAGGACTTGCCGCATCCGGACGGACCGAGGACACAGATGAATTCATCTCCCGCCAGCTCCAGGCCGATGTCCTGCAGCACGGAAGGGGCAGTCGGTGAAGCCGGGCCGTAGCGAAGGGAGATATGCTCCAGACGGATGCGGCCCGCAGCGGCTTCGCCGGGCGGCGGCACAGGCACGGATGCGGCGCCCGTTCGTTGGGCTGTCACGGTCATGGCGGATCCTCCTTAAGGACGGTAATGGCATGCGGGCGATACGCCCGCCTCAGGCCGTTACTTCAAATAAAGATCGCTTCGGATCGCTTCCTGGAACGTCTTCAGGCCGGGCGCGGATTTGATCGACTTCTGCTCGACGAGGAAATCGGCCGTTTCCTTCAGCAGCGCCCCGAAGGCGCCGGGCTTGTCGGGCGTGCCCATATACTCGGGAAGAGTCTGCTCGGAGGCGTCCAGCACGGTGATCTGCTTCATCGCCGTCAGCGTCTCTTCCGGGGACAGGCCGAGCTCCTTGGCGAGCAGGCCGGACGCTTCCTCGGCATGGTCCCGGTAATACTTGGTCCCCTCGTCGAGCACCTCGATGTAGCCTTTGACGGCTTCCGGATACTTGGAGGCGAACTCCTTGCTCACGACGCCGAATTCTCCGGTAATGCCGCCTCCGGCCGCCACTTCCTTGGAGGTGACGATGACCTTGCCGCCGTCCGCGATCAGCTTGGACTGCACGGGCTGCCAGATGTAGGCTCCGTCGATGTCGCCCCTCTGCCACGCTGCGGCCATTTCGGGGGCGGGCATGTCGATGATCTTGATTCCCGACGGATCGATGTTCTTCTGCTTCAAGGCGGAGAGCAGGCTGAAATGGGAAGTAGAGCTGAATGTGGTGGCGATCGTCTTGCCCTTCAGATCCTCCAGGCTGCCGATGCCTGCGGAAGTCTTCACGACGAGCGCCTCGCTCTCGCCGATGATGTCGTGGATGTAATAGATCTCGTCGGGCAGTCCCTGCGCGATGCCGGAAGCTCCCGGCGGCGTGCCGACCATGCCGAAGTCGATGCTGCCGCCCGCCATGGCAGTGTTGACGTCGCGGCCGGCGTCGAACTTCAGCCACGAGACTTTGACGCCGGGAAATTTCTTCTCGGCCAGTCCGAGAGCTTTGGCCATCAGCTCGCCGTTCGGGCTGACCTGATAGCCGATCCGGATTTCCTTGGGCAGGCCGGAGCTTCCGCCGCCTTGGTCTGAGCTTCCTTTGCTGGATGAGCCGCATGCCGTGAGTGCAAGCAGGAGAAGCGCGAGGGAAAGGGCATAGAGAAATCCGCGTCCTTGTCGGCGGAATCCGGTGGAATGGGAAAGTCTGTTCATAGGATGGAGCCTCCTGATCTGATCGGGGAATGGGGAGCTTGGAAAAGAGAGGGGACGGTCGGCTGAACGGGTTGGGAAGCTGTCAGCCCCGAGCCCACGGCGATGCCTTGCGGATCAGCAGCCGGAGAGAGGAATCGATGATGATCGCGATAATTCCCATGAGAATGATGCCGGCATAGATGATGTCGCTGCGAAGATATTTGCTGGCGTCCAGCACCATCCAGCCCATGCCGGAGATGGCCGCGACCATCTCTGCGGCGACAAGCGTGGAGTAGGTGACGCCCACGGCGGTGCGCAGGCCGGTCAGCACATCGGGAAGGCAGGACGGCAGGATGACGTAGGCGTACAGTCTCCAGCCGCGCGCGCCCAGGGAGCGGGCGCCGTTGATGCGCTCTGCCGGCACCTGGCGGCTGCTGTGGACGGCGGCAATGAACAGAGGCGAGAAGCCGCTCAGGAAGAGCAGGACGATCTTGGACTCGTCGGCGATGCCGAACCAGAGCACGAGCAGCGAGTAGTAAGCGAGCGGGGGAAGAGGGCGGTAGAATTCGACGAACGGATCGAATACGGCCCTCAGCCAGCGGTTGCGTCCGCACAGGATTCCGAGCGGCACGGCCGTGACGGCCGCCAGCGCGATGGCGATCAGAATCCGGCGCAGGCTCGCTCCGACATGGGCGGCGAGCGACGAGTCCTTGTAGCCGTGCTGCGCGATATCCGCGAAGGCGGCCCAGACGTCGGCGGGCGGCGGCAGAAACAGCGGACTGACCCAGCCGAAGCGTCCGGACAGCCACCAGAGCAGGAGGACGGCTAGGACGGAGCCGGCCGAGACGGCTGCCGGCAGCAAGCGGGACTCGGCGCGGCTGCGCCTTGCTTCCCTTTTGTTCGCGGCGGATGGGGCTATGGCCATGAGAGATGCTCCTTTCTGCAAGGAATGGGGCGCCGAAGCGCTAGATGGACGGCCTGCCGGGGAACAAGTCCGCCCGGCGAAGCGGCTTCCGGCGCCGGCGCATGGAGAAATCAGGCGCCGGGCACGATGGAATTGCAGGATGAGATAGGCTGAAACGCAAAAAAATCAATCCCTTAGCTGCGAGGATTGATGCTTCCGTTGGTCGGATCGAATCAGGGATATTCGGTTGGAACTCCTTGCCGTTGCCGTGCCGGTGATGACGACGGTGCATCCGCCAGTTCAAGCAGCGCGTCGAGCACTTCGGAGCGGAGCCGAGGCTCCAGCGGGGCGAGATGGAACAGCTCGCAGAAGAACAGTCCGTCCGCAGCCAGCCGGGCGATCGTAGCCAAGGCGGGGGAGCGGCTTTCGGAGACGATCCGGCTCTGCCAAGCCTCGTACCTTTCCCTCATGGGAGCCAGCAGGGCGGGGTTGCCGGAAGCGGCTGCCAGAACGGCGGCGCTCGTCTCCAGGTCTTCGGAGCTTGTCTGGAAGCTCTGGGTCAGATAGGCATGCGTCCATGGATGGGATCCGCAGCCTTCCACAGCCCTGGCCTCCGTCTGGGTTTCGAAGCGGTCCAGGAAATCGTCCAGCGTCGCCTGGATGAGCGCTTCCTTGGTGGGGAAGTGGTACAGGAGGCCTCCCTTGCTGATGCCCGCCTCGCGGGCGACGGCGTCCAAGGTCAGCTTGGAGGCTCCTTGCTCGCGCACCACCTTGCAGGCGATGCGGAGAATGGCGTTTCGTTTTGAAGCGGCGGCCATGGCGCACCTCCTGCCGTTACTATACGGACCGGACGGTACAGAAGTCAATGAAAAAATAATTATTCCTAGCGGATATGTTGGTTTTGTAGTATTGCCAGCAGGCGGACACCGGCATGAATCGGGCCGACAGGCTAGATTCCGGAAGCCAGGCCGGGAAAGTTGCTTGGGCATCTCTCCAGGAGGTAATCTGTGGATAAGGAGGGATGGACATGAAGTATCGCCGTTTAGGCAAAACGGAGCTGAACGTGTCGGTCGTCGGCATCGGCACCTGGCAGTTCGGCGGGGAATGGGGCATGGATTTCGCGCAGGGCGAGGTCGACGCGATTTTGGACAAGGGCGCCGAGCTCGGCATCAACCTGATCGACACGGCCGAATGTTACGGAGACCATCTGTCGGAAGCTTTCATCGGAAACTACATCGGCAGGCGGAGACGCGGGGACTGGATCATCGCGACGAAGTTCGGCCATCATTTCCATGAGCGGTTCAAGCGTACGGACGTCTTCTCTGGAGACGATGTCGTGAGGCAGCTGGACGCGTCGCTGAAGGCTCTGCAGACCGATTATGTGGATCTGTATCAATTCCATTCCGGCCCGGATGCCGCCTTCGACAGCGACGAGCTGTGGACGGCGCTGGACAAGCAGGTGCAGGCCGGCAAGATCCGGCATCTGGGCACGTCCATCGGCAGCAACGACAACCTGCATCAGACGGCCGCCTCCTCGAAGGTCGGCTCGCAGGCGATCCAGGTCGTGTACAACCGGCTCGACCGCAAGCCGGAGGAGCGGGTATTCCCTTCCTGCCTGGAGCAGGATCTCGGCGTGCTGGCGCGGGTGCCGCTGGCGAGCGGCTTCCTGAGCGGCAAGTACAAGCCCGGCACGGAATTCGGCGAGACGGATGTGCGCCATCGCCAGGACGCCGGGCAGGTGAGGCAGCGGCTGGAGGAGGTTCGCCGGATCGCGGAGGAGGAAGTGCCGGAAGGCGTCGGCATGGCTGCCTGGGCGCTCGCCTGGTGCCTTCGCCATCCTGCCGTTACTTCCGTCATTCCCGGCTGCAAAAATCCCGAGCAGGTGCAGGGCAACGCAGATGCGGTGAAGCTCGTCACGGAGCCGCATCCGCAGGATGTGCCGGATGACGGCAGGTAGACCGGCAGCGAAGCTCAATTGATCCTGGCCATGTCCAACAAGGCGGCGCGGCGAGCATGACGAAAATGCGCTGACGCCGTCGTCTTGACGGGCCCGCATGCGAAGGAACGACCCTAAAGCCCTGCCGGACCGCGCTGGATCGCGGTCCGGCAGGGCTTGCTTATTTGCCCGAGGTTTTCGAATGAATGCTTGAAGCTTGCTTTATAGCCTGAACCTTGCTTGTTCAGCTAGGGCTGGCGTAGACGGAGAAGTTGTCGAACCGGGCGGCATTGTTCATGGAGCGGAGGCCGGCCTTGCCATGCAGGAACGGAAGGGCGCTGTTGTCGGCATAACTCAGCCTGGGGGCATTCATATCGTCCACATAGACGCGGATAGAGTTCCCCTCGGCGGACACCTTCATCCGGTGCCAGACCCCTGCGGCGAGCGCGGCCGGCGCCGAGGCCAGCGTTTGGTAGCCGTAATTCATTTTGCCTAAATAAACTCCGTCGGGCTTGATGAACGCATAGTAGGCCTGGATGTAATCGGGATTGTTCGCGAGCACCTTGCCGTTCGACGGATTGGCCGCCCGGACCAGCACGCCGGCGTCCCCGGTCGTCCCGACCAGCTTCACATCCGCCTCCACCGTGTAATCGGACCAAAGGCCGGAGCCGATGACCGTCTTGGCGGGACCCCCGGCAGCCGCGCTCAGCTCGCCGGATACGACGGACCAATCGCCTTCATACCGCGTCCAGCCGTTGTCGTTGCCGTCGTTGAAGTCGTCGGCCAGCGGCGAGGGCGCCTGCCCCCTCTCGAACGACAGGCTGCTGAAGTCGAACTCGCCCTGGACCGTCTCGAAGCGGAGCTCATGATAGCCGGCGGTCAGGTAGAGGCCCTTCTTGGAGACGTTCACCCAATTCTCCCAGCCGCCGCTTCCGGCCGCCTGCACGACTCCGGTCAAATCCGCCGCCCCGTCCCAGACGCGGAAGCTGACGTTCGGAAAGGTTGTGGCGAGCCTCGCGGTCATATCATACGTGCCGCTCTCCGCGACATTGACCCGGTAGAGCAGCCATTCCCCCGTCTGGTTCCAGCCGACGACCTCCTTGCCCTCCGCCGCGGAGGAGCGGATGTCCACCGCATCGCTGCGATAGGAGCCGCCGATATTGGCAGGCGTCAGATCGTGATAGCCGGTCCCTTCCCCGCCTTTGCGGTAGTGGACGGCTTCGATCGTCCCTGGAAGCGGCTTGTACGCATTCCAGGCGCTGCTCCCTCCGACGTCGTTGCTGAACGCCGTGTAGCCGAAGTCGGCATGGGCGTCTTGAGTCGCATAGCCGATTTTCCCGCCGCCCAGACCGTTCACGGTGCGGGACTGCTTTTTCATGCCGTCGACGTAGACGGCAAAGGCCGAACCGCTCTTCTCCACCCGGATCTGATGCCACTTGGTATAGTCATAGCCTGCAGGGAGGGAGGAATATTCCCAGCCCTGGCTGACGCCGCCGACCACGAAATGGGTTTCGAGACGATTCAGCCTGCGGTTCAGGACGGCCGTTCCGTAGCTGTTCTCATCCGCATAGGAGAATACGGCTCCATACAGCGGCGAGGAGCTCGTTCCCATCTTCATCTGCTTGGCATGGAACTCGGCCGTGTAATCGGCGGCTGTCGAGGCCGCCGTTACTTGCCGGTACCAGGCCGTCGTCCCGATCGTATCCTGCCACATCAGCTCCTGGTTGTAGATGCCCCAGGTTCCGCCGCCGACATTGGTCCAGCCGGAGCCGATCGCGGTGCGAGCGAAGCGGTCCTCGAACGAAGGAGCGGCCGGATTCGGCTGGCTCGACGTCGTCGGACCGAGGACGGACATCCGGTCTCCGTTCCAGACGATGCGGTCCAGATTCATTTTGCGCCCCGGATAGACGGAGTTGCCTTGGGAAGCGTGGCTATGGTACACGATGTAGTCCGAATCCAGATCGGGACCCTTCACGATGGAGTTGTGTCCGAGGCCGACGTTGGAGCCCTCCGTGGAAATCAGGATCGGGTTCTGGCTCCGGGCAGGCACGAAGCCGGAGAGAGGAGAGGTTCCGGACGCGTAATCGACTCTGTAGGCGGTGCTCCAGACATGGTTGCCGGTATAGGTCATGAAATACTTTCCGTTGCGCTTGAACGTCGTGGAGCCTTCCGTCCATCCCGCCATCGACAGGCCGGTCGATCCCGCCGCTCCGAAGGCGGTCGGCGAAGTCATCGGACGGGAATCGATCCGGTCCGCGCCGGTGGAGTAAAAGTACCATTTCCCGTCGTCGTCGATGAAGACGCTGCCGTCGATGCCCATGCCGAGATTGCCGGTCTGCGGCGTGAACGGACCGACGGGACTGCCGCTCGACAGGACGTAATGCCCGCCGCCGCCCGGAGAAGTGTACATGTAGAACATTCCGTTCCAGTAGACGACCTCGGGCGCATAGGCGGCCTTGGTCACCGGATCGGCGGCGCACAGCCCGCGGTAAGTCCACGAAGCGAGATCGGTGGAGGACCATACCTTCACGCCGATCTGGTCATCGACCGTGCTGACATAGAGGTAATAGACGCCGTTGAATTTCAGGATGTAAGGATCCCCTTCTCCGTAAAAATCCCCATTGGCCCACTTCCAGGAGGAAGCGAGGGCATACGGATTGCTGTAGGCATGGGCGGCGGAAGGGAGCAGGAGCAGAGCCGCGGCAGCGGCAAGAAACGATTTCCATTTCTTCATCGGGACCTTCATCTCCTTTGCAAGTGCGGATGGGAGAAACGCGGCTATACAAGGATGGAAACAGAGAGCTTGGCTTCACTTCTCCTCCTTTCTCTCGTTTGATTTGATAGCGCTTGCAGATCGGAGTATAGCAAAACCGGAACCGATGCGGAAGATATAATTTTAAAATATATGTATTAAAACAATATTTAATGTTTGTTCCAGTAAAACTGGACATATGAGTGGATTAAGCCTTATATTATTGGAAGAATGTCAGGAAAGGAGTTTCGATCATGCTTGAGCTGTCTATTGAAGACCCCGACCGGCTGGTCAAGGTGGCGCATGCGCTCAGCACGCATACCCGGATCGGAATCATCCGGCTGCTGCTGTCCAAGCCGAACGTGAATATTATCGAGATTGCCGAAGCTCTGGATATTCCCGTATCGACGGCGGCGACGAACGTGAAGGTGCTGGAGGAGGCGGAGCTGATCCTCACCGAGCTGCAGCCGGCTACGCGAGGGGCCATGAAGGTGTGCAGCCGGAACTTCGACGATGTGCGCATGATTCTGAATCCGATCGCGTTCTATCACAACACGAGCAAGCTCATCGAGGTCGAGATGCCGATCGGGCACTTCATCCAGTTCGACATCCAGCCTACCTGCGGCATGGCGAGCAGCACCGGCATGCTGTTCGCCGAGGACGATCCCGACAATTTCTATCACCCGGACAGCCGCTCGGCGGAGATCATCTGGCTGCGCAAGGGCTGGGTCGAATACCGCTTTCCCAAAAAGCTCCCGCAGGGAGCCAAGGTCACATCCCTGGAGTTCTCCCTGGAGCTGTGCTCGGAGGCGCCCAATTACAACAACGATTGGCCTTCGGAAATTACGGCCTGGATCAACGGCAAGGAAATCGGCTCCTGGATATCGCCGGGCGATTTCGGCGACCACCGGGGCAAGCTGAATCCGGCCTGGTGGAACGACAACAGCACGCAGCACGGCCTGCTCAAGACATGGGGCGTCGATGAGGGGCGCAGCACGATCGACAACGAGCGCTGCTCATCCGTCACGCTGGACGACCTGGACCTGCAGGACAAGCCGTACATCAGCTTCCGCATCGGCCTGAGGCCCGACGCGAAGCATCAGGGAGGAATGAATCTGTTCGGCAAAGGCTTCGGCGATTATCCGCAAGGAATCGTCATGAGGCTGCAGCACGATTAAGATGGTTTCCCGCAAGGCCCGCCGTCCGGTCAAGGACTGCGGGCCTTTTCCGTTGGCGCGCCTAGGATGGAGATAGAGAAGTCATCCTTCAAAACAAAAAAACGGAAAGAAAGCGTTGACATAAAGGGATTGAAACCGTTATATTCTGGATATAAACAAATAAGTTGTAACAAAACAAATATTCGGAGTGGATGATCCGGCCCATTGCAATCGGCGCCCGATCCTTACGGAAACGCGGCTCCGGTGTTTGGTCCTTATTTGTTTCAAGCCACTATTGTCAGGGGGAGCGTATCCATGGTTCTGAAAAGCAAATGGTCCGCCGTATCGCTTGCGCTTGTGCTGGTATCGGGAATGGGATTGTCGGCCTGCTCCGGCAACGGGGGCGGCGCGCCGGCTCCGAGCGGAGAAGCTTCGTCTCCATCGCCGACATCGGGAGCGGCAAGTCCCAAGGCGGACTCCAAGTCCGAGATCGAGTTCATGGGGTGGGGCGGGGACAGCGAGAAAGCCGTCTTCCAGAAGCTGATCGATGCCTACATGAAGGAACACCCGGATAAAAAAGTGAAGTACACCGTCGTTCCGTCGGGCGAGTATTACCAGAAGCTCGACACCCTGATCGCCGCCAAGAAAACGCCGGATGTGTTCTATGCCGGCGGCGCGCACTTCAATAAGCTCGCCAGCAGCGGCCTGCTGCTGAACATGGACCCCTATCTAGAAGGCAACCAAACGATCGATCCGGACAATGTGTGGAAGCAGGGGCTGGACCGTTACCGCTACGACGGCAAGACCGTCGGCCAAGGCAGCCTGTACGGCCTGCCGAAGGATGTAGGGCCGTGGGCGCTTGCCTACAACAAGGATTTGTTCGACAAGGCCGGCCTGCCTTACCCGAGCGCCAAGGCGGGAGAGTACACCTGGGACGACATGATCGCCGACGCCAAAAAGCTGACGACGGCCAACGCGCGCGGAAAAATCGACACGTTCGGAGTCGCCGCCTATTCGACGGAGTCCGCGGTATGGGCCAACGGCGGGGACTGGATCGACTACAAGACCGGCAAGGTGACGATCGATACGCCGGAATTCGCCCAGGCGATGCAGTTCGTGGCGGATCTCAGCCTCGTCCACAAGGTCAGCCCATCCCCGGATGACGAGAAAGCCCAGAACGGCTACGCCCGGTTCGTCGCGGGCAAAGTGGCGATGTTCCCGATGGGTCCTTGGGATCAGCCGGGCTTCTGGAACGTTCCGTTCAAATGGGATATCGCCGCCTGGCCGGCAAGCCCGAATACGGGCAAAACCGCGACCTGGCTCGGCTCTCTCGGATTCGTCGTGTCCAAATCGACGAAGCATCCGGAGGATGCGTTCGCGCTGGCTTCCTATCTGAGCCTCGACCGGGAGTCGCAGAAGCAGAACTACGAGCTCGGGCAGGCGGTGCCGAACCTCGTCGACATGGCCAAGGGCGAGTTCCTCCAGATGGACAAAGCGCCGCAGAGCCGTCAAGTATTCCTCGATATCATTGAAGACTACGGACGTCCCCCGATCGAGGTGAACTCCAAGAGCGTGAAGTGGATCGACACGTTCTGGCAGGATGCCAGCCAGGTGTGGACCGGCAAGAAGACGGCAGCGGAGTTCGTCAAGGAAGAGCAGCCGAAGCTGCAGAAAATCTACGACGAAGACAACAAGTAACAGGCTTGGCTCGGAAGGAGAGCGGCTCAGACGGAGGCCGCTGAAAAACAGGCGAACGGCGCGGAATCATTCGGCACAACCGGCGATCGGAAGAATGTTCCGCGCACGCGGCGCCACCTTTTTCAGCAGTCTCGCGCTTTTGCCGCCTCCCCTTCCGGCTTCGTGCCGGGGAGGAACGTTAATGACAGGCTATCGGCGTAAAGAAATGCTTTGGTCCCTGCTGTTTATCACGCCGCCGGTTCTCGGCTTTCTCATCTTCGGGCTCGCGCCGCTCATAAGCTCGCTGGGCCTCAGCTTCATGTCCTGGGATATGATGTCTCCGGCGAAGTTCATCGGCCTGGACAACTTCGGGAAGCTGGCCCAGGACGAGAAGTTCTACAAATCCATGTACAACACGTTTTATCTGCTTCTGGGAATTCCGCTGGGCATGATCGCAGCCATGGCGCTGGCGCTCATGATGAACCGTCCGCTCAAGGGCGTAAGCCTCTTCCGGACGATCTATTATATCCCCGTCATTTCGCCGATCATCGCGGTCTCCCTGCTCTGGCAGTGGCTGCTCAACTACGATTACGGCATCATCAACGAGTTCATCTGGAAAATCTTCGGCGTGCAGGGTCCGAACTGGCTGGGAGATCCGAACTGGGTCAAGCCGTCGTTCCTGCTGATGGGATTATGGGGAGGAGTCGGCGGCACGATGGTTCTCTATCTGGCCGGACTGCAGGGGATATCCTCCAGCTACTACGAGGCGGCGGAAGTCGATGGCGCGAAGCGGTGGCATCAATTCCGCTTCATTACGCTGCCGCTGCTGTCGCCTATCCATTTCTTCGTCGTGGTGATGGGCGTCATCGGCACGTTCCAGTCGTTCAGCCAGATGTATATTCTCGCAGCGGACGGCGGGCCGGAGTACAGCGGCGCGACGATCGTGTACTACATTTTCCAGGAAGCGTTCAAATACTTCAATATGGGCTTCGCCAGCTCGGTCGCCTGGGTGCTGGGAGTCATCATCTTCATTCTGACCTTGATCCAATTCCGCTTCTCCAAGCGTTGGGTCTACCAGGACTAAGCGTTCCTTACAGGAGGAGTAGACTATGGCCAGAGAAAGACGCTTGATGAACAGCTTGATCTATGTGCTGCTGCTGGCCGGCTCGATCGTCATGCTCGGGCCGCTGGCGTGGACGCTGTCGACCTCGCTCAAGATCCAGCAGCATGTATTCGACGTTCCGCCCCAATGGATTCCGAAGCCGTCGACATGGAGCAACTATACGGATGTATGGTCCAAAGCTCCGCTGCTGCACGGCTTCCTGAACAGCGCCATCGTCGTGGTCGCGGTGCTGTCGGTCGGATTGTTCGTCGCCTCCATGGCGGCTTATTCCTTTGCCAAATTCCATTTTCCGTTCAAGGAGGGAATCTTTCTCGCCCTGCTCGGAACGATGATGATTCCCTATTCGGTCGTCATGATTCCCCAGTACATCGGATTCTCCGAGCTGGGCTGGGTGGATACGCTGCTGCCGCTCATCGTTCCGGGGCTGTTCGGGAATATCGTGACGATCTTTTTCTTCCGGCAATTCATGCAGGGCTCCATCCCGAACGATCTGATCGACGCCGCCAAAATCGACGGCTGCGGCTATTTCCGCACGTTCGCCACCGTCGCGCTGCCCATCGCCAAGCCGGCGATCGCGGCTCAAGCGGCTCTCGGCTTCATGGGCATCTGGAACGATTTCATGGGACCGCTCATCTACCTGCATACGCCGGAGAGGCAGACGATTCAGGTGCTCATCGCCAGCATGCAGTCGAATTATATCTCCACATCCAATTATCCCTCGCTCATGGCCGCTTCGCTCATCGCGCTCGTGCCTGTCATCATCGTGTTCTTCATGGCCCAGCGCTACTTCATCGAATCGCTCGCGATCAGCGGAATCAAAGGCTGAGCCGCGGGGATGGAACCGTCAGAAATCAAAAGAAGGAATCGGCTTCTGCTGCTCCTTGGCGGCATGGCATGTGCGGCAGGAGCGGCAGCCATCCTTTGGGGAAGGGGAGAAATGGATATGAATCCGGCCGCGCGCACCACGGTGCAGATGGGGACTTCCTATCAAAATCCGATGACGCTCCCGCAGGAATGGGAGGATTACGGCATCGGCGATCCTTATGTTCTGCGGCATGACGGACAGTATTACCTGTACTGCAGCACGAAGGACGGACGGATCGGCGTGAAAGCCTGGAGCTCCGCCAATCTGACGGATTGGACCTATGAGGGACTGGTCGCCGAGGAGCCGGTCACGGAAGGGGCGTACGCTCCCGAGGTCGTCTACTGGAACGGATCGTTCTATATGTATACCTCTCCGGCCGGCAAGGGGCATTACGTCCTGCGCAGCGAGAAGCCGACCGGACCGTTCCTCGCGCAGACCGACAATCTGGGCCTCACGATCGACGGCTCGGTGTTCATCGACGACGACGGCAGCTGGACGTTCACGCATGCCGAATTCGGCGGCATCATGGCCGCGCCGATGAGCGACCCTTATACGATCGGCCCGGGAGAGAAGCTTGGCGCCTCGCTCGGCCACTGGACCGAAGGATCGATGATCATCAAGCGCGGGGGCAAGTATTACATGACCTACACGGGCAACCATGTGTTCAGCCGCGGCTACCGCGTCAACTACGCCGTCTCCGACGAATCGCCGGCAGGTCCGTACCGGATTCCGGACAACAATCCGATCCTGATCTCCACGGAGGAAGGGTTCAACGGCCTCGGCCACAGCTCCACCGTGCTCGGACCCGATCTCGATTCCTACTATATCTTCTATCACAATCTGGAAGGAAAATCGGCTGAAGGGCCTCCCGTCCGCCATCTCAATATGGACCGGCTCGCCTTCAGCGGCGACAAGATGGGCGTGCTGGGCCCGACCTGGGGCATTCCGACGGAAGCGCCCAGGCTGCCGATTTTCCATGACCGGCCGGGCTCGGCTCCCTCGCCCGGGAAGTGGGAGCAGGCCGCCATGCCTGCTTCCGGCGGCCATGCCTGGGTGAGCAAGCTGAGCACCGACACACGCTATACGGCCGAGTTCAATGCCGTCGTCCAGCCGGACGGCAAGGAGATTGAAGCGGGCGGCGAGGCGGCTCTGGAAGTGCTGCTCTCCTACCGGGACGAACGCAACAGCCGAGTCCTGCGTGTAGACGGCCGGCAGAAAAAGCTGGTCATGGCGGAGCAGGCGGGCGGGGCGGAAAAGACTGTCTTCTCGGCCGATCTGCCTCAGGGGACGGAACTGAACGTCCTCCACGCGCTTCGGGCCGAATCCGATGGCGACGGGACGAGAATTTATTGGGACGGCCTGCTGCTTGCCGACGTGAAGGCGTGGACGGGACAGCCCGGAAAGATCGGCTACCGATGGCCGCAAGGCTCTCAGCCGCAGCTTGCCTATACCGCCTTTTCCAATGAAGCCGGAGGCAGCAGCGACCGAAGCGCCGTCAAGCCTGTGCCCGGGACGCTGGAGGCAGCCCATGCTTCCGGCAATCCTTCCTCTCCGATCAAGGCCGGCGCGGCCGGCACGCCGGACGGGAGTCTGGCCGCGGAGCTGGGGGGGAACGGGGAGCTGGCCTTTCCCGTTCAGGTGAAGAAGGACGGCCGCTACCGGATCGCCGTCATGGCGGAGCTCGGCTCGGAAGGAGCCGTGCTGGAGGTGGAGGCCTCGGGCCGGAAGCTCAAGGCGGAGCTTGATGCCGCCCTGTTCGCCTCGGAGTCGGACTGGACGAAGGTGCCGCTCGGAGAGCTGGAGCTGAAGGGCGGATTGCAGTGGCTGACCGTCAAGCAGACGTCTTCCGGGGTTTCCCGCCTCCGTTATATCGAGCTGCTGGAATCGGCGGAGGTAGACGGCTCGGCGCAGGCCGAGCTGGAGAAGCAGGAGCTGTTCGGCAGCTGGGAGCAAAGCGAGGCCGGCAGCCGGATCGCGGAAGCCGGCCGCGACAGCAAGCTGCTCGCGGGCGACGTCCGGTGGGGCGACTACGAGCTCGATTTCCGCCTTCAGGCGGACGGGGAGGATGCCGGAGAAGCGGCTGTGCTGCTGCGGACGAGCCGGGAATCGGACTACCCGGCTCAGGTGGCGGACTCGTTCATCGGGTATCAGCTTCTGTTCCGCAGCGGCAGGATCATCCTCGAGAAGATCGTGTACGAGAGGAAGGAAGAGCTCGATTCGGCCTTGCTGGAGCTGCGGCCCGGCCAGCCGTCCAACGTATCCGTGAAGCTGGAGGGCAGCCGGATCCGGGTATTTCGGGAAGACGGGGAGCCGCTTCTGGATGTGCTGGACCCCGATGCGATCCTGCAAGGAAGAATCGGCTTTCGCTCCTCGTCCCGGGACTGGATCCTTTCCGGTCTTGAAGTGCGGCCGGTCCGCCATGAATGACAGAGAACGCTGCGACCAGGCGCGTTAATGGAACGGGAGAGAAGACAATGACAACGAAAAGATACATCAAGGACTACCCGAGGCCGCAGTTCGTGCGGGACAACTGGATCAATCTGAACGGAGCCTGGCAGTTCGGCTTCGACGACGGCAACGAAGGAGAGCGGCTGGGCTGGCCGGAGCGGTTCGGCGGAGATCGGACGATTGAAGTCCCGTTCACCTATGAGACCAAGGCGAGCGGCATCGGCGACGAGTCCCATCATGCCTATGTCTGGTACAGCCGCGAGCTGGACGTTCCGGCCGAGGCGGAGGGCAAGCTTGCCCTTCTCCACTTCCAGGCGGTGGATTACAAGGCCAAGCTGTGGATCAACGGAAGTTATGCGGGAAGCCATCAAGGCGGTTACGCAGAGTTCCATTTCGACATCGCCCCTTATCTGAAGTACGGGCAGAGCAACGTGATTACGGTGAAGGCGGAGGACAGCCTCGACGCGGCCCAGCCGCGCGGCAAGCAGCGCTGGGTGAAGGACAGCTTCGAGTGCTTCTATGTCCAGACGACCGGCATCTGGCAGACGGTCTGGCTGGAGTATGTGGAGCCGTCCTATGTAGAGGCCGTCAAGATGACGCCGGATCTGGATGCGCGGTCGATCCGGTTCGAATACCAGGTGCAGGGGGCCGGAGCGGCGGACGATATCACCCTGGAGACGCTCGTCAGCCTGAAAGGCAAGCCGGTCAAAAGGGTGAGCCTCGCGATCGACCGTCCATGGCTGCAGCTCGATGTCGACCTCGTCCATGAAGCCAACGGCCCCTGGAAGCACTGCCACTGGTCGCCGGCCCATCCGAATCTGTATGACGTCGAGTTTATTCTGTACAAAAACGGCGCCGAAATCGACCATGTATACGCCTACTTCGGCATGAGGAAAATCTCGATCGAGAAAGACCGCATCCTGCTGAACAATGCCCCCATCTACCAGAAGCTGATTCTGGATCAAGGCTACTGGCCGGATACGCATCTGACGCCGCCCTCGGAGGAAGCCATTCTCGAGGATATCGACAAGCTGCTGGAAATGGGGTACAACGGCGTCAGGAAGCATATGAAGGTGGAGGATGCCCGCTTCCTGTACTGGTGCGACGTGAAGGGCGTGCTCGTATGGTCGGAAATGGCCGCCACCTTCGAATTCAACGACCGGGCGGTGGAGAGGTTCACCCGGGAATGGATGGAGGTCGTCAGGCAGCAGTACAATCATCCGTCCATCATTACGTGGGTGCCGTTCAATGAATCGTGGGGCGTCATGAACATCGCCAAGGATGTCCGGCAGCAGAAGTTCACGGAAGCGATCTACCATCTGACGAAGGCTTTCGATCCGAATCGCCCGGTCGTGTCCAACGACGGCTGGGAGCATACCGTCTCCGATATCCTCACGCTGCATGACTATGTCGAGAGCGGAGAGGAATTCCGCCGTCGGTATGCGGGCAAGGACGAGATCACCGGCAACCTGCGCAGCTTCAACCACTGGAAATACGCATTTGCGGACAGCTACGCCTACAAGGGGCAGCCGGTCATCGTCAGCGAGTTCGGCGGCATCGCCTTCCAATCCGAGGAAGGCTGGGGCTACGGCAATCAGGTCGGCTCGGAGGAAAGCTTCCTGGATCGGTTCCGCAGCATCCACGAGGCTATCCAGCAGACCGAATATATCTCGGGCTACTGCTACACCCAGATCACGGATGTGCAGCAGGAGGTCAACGGCCTGTTGACGGAGGACCGCAAGCCCAAGATTGCACTGGAGAAGATCAGGGAAATCAATTCCTTCTAGATTTTGGAACCAAAACGGGATGAAGCCGAGAATTCGGCTTCATCCCGTTTTTGTCTTTTCTATTCGGCCTCTACGACTACTTCTGCCCAGGTCGTGGCGGCCGCACCGCCCGGGGCGGGAATATCATCCGGGCTGATGACCGAGATCAGGTACTGGCCCGGCTCCTTCAGCGTCACGCTGGCGGCGAAGGCTTCACGTAACCGGAGGAAGGCTCCGGCAGCGAAGGCTCCGGCAGCGACAGATTCAGCGTCCCTTCTTCCGTATAAGAGACTGGAATGGAGTCGGGATCGGAGACGGTCGGCCGACGGAGATGGGGACGCTGCCGGCCGAAATGGCTCCAACGGTAAACAGATTGGCGACGGGGAGCAGCTTGACGGTGAAGGAGGCGCGATCGTAGACGCGTCCGTCCACCTTGATGTCCTTGCCCGCCGAATTTCCGCTCGATCCGCCGCCTCCGCCGGCTCCGAGCGGCTGCATGACATCTGGAGAGTAGAAGCCTTTCTCATAGAGGACGGCGAAGGACGTCTCGGCAGAATCGGTGCTCCAGGACGGCTTCAGCTTCTCCATCATTTTGCTGCTCCAGTTCAGCCGGACCATTCCGTCCGCGTAGGAAGGGCTTATGCCCAATCGCGGCGACCGGCACGGGTGATGCCCTTGCTCAGGAATGGCGCCGGAGTCTCGGGGTCCGCGATGATGTCGCCTTGCGGGCTGAGAAGGCCCGGCTTGCCGATCGGGAAGACGAGCTCCTTCCAGCAGGACTGCAGCTCCTCCTTTATTTTGATCCGCACCTGGCCTGGCTTCGGATCCCAGTCGACGGACGCCGCGGCGCCGGTCTGGCGCCGCGTTCTCAGAGGGACATGGACGCGGCCGTTGGGAGGGATCGGCTTATCCGTCTCGGCTGAATTTCAAATTGGTTGCCCATCTTGATATGAATAAAAGTTAGAAAACAGAAAAAAAGTTTGCCGAGAAGAAGGAGCGGGTGTAGGATAGGAGGCAAAGAGAATTCAAGCGGTCATGAGGAGCGGTGGGAATGGAATCGGTATCGCAAACGCTGCCGCTGCTGCGGGAGCTGGCGCAGGGCATCGCGGCCCAGTTCGGAGAGCGCTGCGAGGTCGTCGTGCACGACTGGTCGCAGCCTTATGAAAGCACGATCGTGCATATCGAGCACGGCCATGTGACGGGACGGAAGGTCGGCGATCCCGGCACGAACCTCGGACTCGAGGTCATGAGAGGCACGTCGGAGGGCGGCCATCGGCAGAATTACGTCACCCGGACCAAGGACGGACGGCTGCTGAGATCGACTTCGATCTACTTGAAAAATGACGCAGGAACAGCGATCGGCGCCCTGTGCATCAACTTCGACATCTCGGAGCTGCTCGCCGCCGAGAAGGCGCTGCAGGGGCTGGTCGGCATGCAGGAGCTGCCGCCGGTCCAGGAGTCGTTCGTCAGCAACGTCGGCGATCTGCTGGATTCGCTGATCCAGGAGGCGGAGGACGCCGTCGGAAGGCCGCCTGCGCTCATGAGCCGCGAGGAGAGGATCCGGTTCATCGCGCTGCTGGACCGCAAAGGCGCGTTTCTGATCAAGAAGGCGGGCGAGAAGGTATGCGCCTATCTGGGCATCTCGAAGTACACGCTTTACAGCGATCTGGAGGAAGCCAAGGCGACGGATGCGGAGGGGGAGCAGAGCTGATGGGCGAGAAGGAACGGGAAGCAATGGAAGCAGGCGCTCCTGAGCGGGAGGAGGAACGGTCGGGGCAGGAGGCCGCCGCCCAGGCGGTGATTGAAGCGTCGAAGGGGCCGATAGGGTCAGGCGACGGTCGGCTGGGTGGCGAAAGGAAGGCGGCGCCGGAGCGGATGGATGGCGGAAATAAGGCGGGGCAAGCTGTCGAGGCAGCGCCGGAGCGGATGGATGGCGGAAATATGGCGGAGAAAGCTGTCGGGGCAGCGCCGGAGCGGATGAATGGCGGAAATATGGCGGAGAAAGCTGTCGAGGCAGCGCCGGAGCGCGGCTGTCTGCCGGGCGGGGAGCTCGGCGATGAAGGGCCGCAGACGCCCTTCATCCTCATCCGCAGCGCCCGCGTGGACGCCAATATCGCGTCCATGGCGGAGGCGGCGGCGCGGCGCGGCGTGAAGCTGCGCCCGCATGTGAAGACGCACAAGCTGTCGGAGCTTGCGGCCCGGCAGCTTGCTGCGGGAGCCGTCGGCATCACCGCCGCCAAGCTGTCGGAGGCGGAGGTGATGGCGGATGGCGGGATCGGCGATATCTTCATCGCCTATCCCGTCATGGGCGCCGCCAAGGCGCGGCGCGCCGCAAGCCTGGCGCAGCGGTGCCGGCTC
>NZ_BIMD01000037.1 GCF_004000905.1 Paenibacillus humicus NBRC 102415 | reverse complement strand
AGCAGCAGGCATGCCGACGCCTCCCTCCGGCTGGCGGACCAGCATGCCGGCGGCGCTGCCGGCGGCGGGCATGCGGTCCAGCCGCTCCGCCAGCCCGCGCACATAGTCCGGATGCAGCCTGACATCCGGATTGAGGACGAGCGCGTAATCGCTGCCCGCCTCCGCGAGCGCGCGATTCTGGCCGCCGGCAAAGCCGGTATTTACCGCGCTCTCGATGATGACGAGCCGCGCGCGGTTGCCGCCTGACGGCAGCAAGGCTGTTCCGCTTCCGGATCGGCTGCCTTCATCCCCCTGCTCTTGGCTGTCGGCATGCCGCTCCCGGTCCGCTCGGAGGTCTCTTTCCCGCTCCCGCGCGAGCCCCGCCTCATAGCGGCGCAGCCGCTCCACCGTGCCGTCTCTGGACGCATTGTCCAGCACGATAATCTTCTCGATGGGATACGACTGCGCCAGAACGCAGTCCAGGCAGCCCTCGATATCCTCTTCGCTGTTGTAAGTCACAATATGGACGCTCACCGTCCCCCGGACAGGAGCGGCAGCGAAGCCTGCCGCCCCGCTGCCGCCCTTGTCCGGAGACAGCGACGAATGCGCCGCTGAAACCTGGCTATTCATTTATACTTCGAACCCGCCTTCCGAAATGACCTTTTGAATAAAATAATAACTGTCTTTCGGCGTGCGTTCCAGTGTTTCATAGTTCGTGTATACAATTCCGAAGCGCTTGGCGTAGCCTTCAGCCCATTCGAAGTTGTCGAGCAGCGACCAGGCGAAGTAGCCCGCAAGCGGCACGCCGGAGTCGATGAGACGCTGGCACTGGATGAAATGCTTGCGGTAGTAGTCGACCCGGTCGGCGTCATGGACGCTGCCGTCGGCGTCCAGCTTGTCGTCGCAGCAAGCCCCGTTCTCCGTAATGTAGATCGGAGTATCGCCGTATTCCTCGTGGAGCCAGCTCAGCACCTTATAGAGCGCCTCCGGGTAGACGTTCCAGCCGATATGCGTCTGATCGAAGCCGACCTGGACATCCTCGCTGTCGAACAGCCCGTTGTTCTCCTTGTAGCGGGTGTAGCCGCCCGTGTAGAAGTTCACGCCGATGAAGTCGATCGGCTGCGCGATCGTCTCCATGTCTCCGGGAAGGATCGGCACTTCGACGCCTTTGCGACGGAACCAATCCACCATGAACTGCGGGTACGTCCCCTTGAACGTCGGCTCCAGGAACCACTCGTTGCCCCAGGCGCGCGAGCGGCGGGCCGCCTCCACATCCTCCGGCCTCGTCGTGTAAGGCTCCGACCAGCTCAGGTTATGCGTCGTTCCGATTTCGCCGGACAGTCCCAGACTGCGGTACAGCTGAACCGTCTTGCCGTGGGCGACCATGCAGTGATGAGCGACGTTCGTCGCCAGCTGCAGGTCCGTGTGGCCGGGAGCGTGCACGCCGATAAAGTTCGAGAGGAAGGAAATGCACCAGGTTTCGTTGAACGTGATCCACTGCTTTACTTTGCTGCCGAAAGCCTTGAACACAACCTCGGCGTACTTCACGAACGCGTCGATCGTCTCCCGGTTGTCCCAGCCGCCCTTGTCCTGGAGCGCTTGCGGCAGATCCCAGTGGTACAGCGTGACGGCCGGCTCGATGCCTGCTTCGATCAAGCCGTCGATGACGCGGCCGTAATAGTCCAGTCCCTTTTCATTGACCTCTCCCGTGCCCTGCGGGAAGATCCGCGGCCATGCGATGGAGAAGCGGTACGAAGTCACGCCCAGCTTCTTGAGCAGGGCAATGTCTTCCTCGTAGCGGTGGTAGCTGTCGCAGGCCACGTCTCCCGTGTCGCCGTTCACGACCTTCCCGGGCGTGCGGGCAAACGTATCCCAGATGGACATGCCGCGGCCGTCCTCGTTCCAGGCGCCTTCGATTTGATAGGAAGCTGTCGCGGTGCCCCAGACAAAGTCTTTGGGGAAAGTGATTTTAGCCATTATAAGTCCCTCCGAAAGTAGAATAATAGAAGTTGAGCTTGCCGTCCGAATCAGCGGTACAGCAGCGTCTGGATGCCGTGCGCCGGAATGCTGCTGTCCGCCAGCTCGCCGCGATGCCTCACGACATAAGGAAGCTCCGCATCCGTGCGGTTCATCACGACAAGCGCGATCGTGCCGTCCGGGTTGCGGAACGCCGTCTGCTCCAGCTTGTCCGTGTAACGGGAGCGGCCGATGCGCACCGAGCCCGAACGGATATAACGGCTGAAATGCGCGATATAGTAGAACGAGATTTCATAGATGACTTCATCCTTCACGGTGTCGGCAATGATCGGCGCGTCGCAGAGATTGCCCACATGGTTCGGGCCGCCCTGCTCGTCGAGCACGATGTTCCAATCCGTCCATCCGGTCGTCCAGTTGTTCAGGTTGCCGAGAATGTCATGGCCGTAACGCTCTCACGTATCCCAGGAGCCGAGATGGACGCCGCCTTCCTGACAGCCTTCGCCTCGTTCTGGACGCTCAGCGCCCAGATCTCGATTCCTTCCTGCTTGTAGACCTCGACATACTTCACGAACATGTCGGCCCACCTGGCGGTATTCCGGCTTGAGCTGCCCGCCGCGGCTCATCTCTCCATTCGTCTTCATGAAGGCCGGAGGGCTTCACGGGGAGGAGAACAGCCGGAAGCAACTCCCCGCTTTGCCGGCCGCGCGCTTGATCAGCGGCAGAATCGACATGTGGTCGCGGTCGACGTTGAAACTTTCCAGCCCCTCGTCACCGTCTGTTAAATAGGCGTAATTGCCGAGCGAGAAATCGCGGCTCTGAATATGGGAGCGGCACAGCGTACAGCCGATTCCATGCTCCGGATCGAAATACGCGTCGATGATCTCCCGCAGCTTGTCTCCCGTGTCTCCAGCCGTCTGCAGCACCCTTGCCATGCCGGCTTCCAGGGCAGCGTATGCGCTTACATTGTTTCGGGTCAATTGGGCTCCTTCCCTCATGCCTCTCCTCCCTTCCTGTACAATTGACTCTATTATAAAAGGAAAGGCCTTTCCGGATGAAGAAACAATATGGCTATGAACCTCCACAATCTGGTCGTTCGGATTGACGCCCTCTCCATTTCCCATCCTTGCGGGCAAGCTGCTGCGAAGTTTGCGAAGTTCAAGATTTGCTAACATCCCGTTCATTCAAGCTTCATGTTTTTAGATTATGCTAGATAAGAGAGGCAGTGATTGCATTGGATCGTCTTCCCCTTACGCTGACGCTGTCCGACTTTTCCAGGCACCTGCAGCCTTTTCGCCAATCGTTCCGGACCCTCGATACCTACCTTCTCCGCTTGCAGACGGAGGGGGAGGCCCGCGCGCTCATCGGCGGATCCATGACGGCCGTATTGCCAGGAGATTTGCTGATGTATCGTCCCGGAGATGCCTACGATCTGCAAATAGAGGCTCCCGGCCCCGACAGCCGCTATGGTCCGAGTGCGGATTATTACTTCATGGCCACCGGATCTTGGCTGGATGAATGGTGGCAGATGCGGGAACGTCCTCCCCGGATCCGCATCGCGGACGACGGGAAGATCGACAGCGTCTGGCAGCAGCTCATGCTGGAGCGGCGCAGGCTCGACGGAGGCAGTCCGGCCATCCTGGCCGCTCTGCTGCAGGCGCTCTGCCTGCTGCTGGACCGCGCCATCGCGGAGGCGCCGGCTGCGAAAAGCGGCGCGACCGCGCTGCAGGCGCTGAAAATCAAACATTTTGTCGAAGCCAATGCCACCGGCTCCTTCACTCTGGATGAAGCGGCCGCCCATGCCGGCATCAGCAAAACCCGCGCCGTGCATCTGTTCAAGCAGCAGATCGGCTGCTCCATCATGCAGTACGCCCAGCAGGTCCGTCTCGCTATGGCGCTCAGGCTCATGGACAACAGCCAGCTGACGCTGGAGCAGATCGCGGACGAATCGGGCTTCGGCACCTACACCTATTTCCACCGCGTATTCCGCGATCGCTATGGCCTATCGCCAGGCACCTACCGCAAGCGGGAATATTGACTTGCTGACAGAATGCATAAGAAGAGACCTCGGACATGCATGGTACAAGCAGGATAGACGGAGCAATAAAATAATAATGAAAGGAGAGCCGACAAATGAGGAACGACAGCCTGCCGAGGGACGGCGAGTTTAAAGACAGGAAAAACAATGCCCGGATTCCATCGGGGGGGATGAGGCCCGGGCAATTCTATGCAGCGGTTGCCGCCCTCGTTGCCGGCGGGCTTGCCATACGCGTTCTGCTGGGCATCTATACCCAGGGGTATGTAGGAGACCAGATGTATTTCATCCGCTGGATGGAAGCCGCCATGCAGCATGGCGTGCGCGGCTCCTATCTCAGCTCCGACATGCAGAACTATCCCCCGGTATTCATCGCCATTCTGGAAGGATACGGGCATGTTCTGGACTTCCTCGGCATCGAGATCCGGACCGCCCATCTGAGCAGCAAGATGCTTCCGATTCTGTTCGATCTCGGCACCATGGCAGCGCTGCTGCTGCTGTTCCGCCGCTGGACCTGCAAGCGCCGGCTGACGCTGCTTGCCTGTCTGGCCTTCAATCCCGCCTTGCTCGCGGACGGAGCGGTATGGGGACAGATCGACGTGTTCCACAGCGCGCTGATGACAATATCCGTGCTGCTCGTGCTGACCCAGCCGCTAGCCGCCGGCATCCTCATTGCAGTCGCCTTGCTGAGCAAGTTCCAAGCCATCGTCGTCCTCCCCGTCCTGGGGGCGCTGCTGCTCCGGCAGCTGCTCCGGCGCGATTGGCGCCGTCCATTGCTCTTCATCGCCGGCTTTGCCATCCCGTCGGCTTTGACCGCAGGCTGGTTCGCGATGAAAGGCGCGCTGGACGACATGGTCCGCATGGCGTATCTCAGCGCAACGGATATGTATCCCCAGCTTTCGCTGAACGCTTTCAATCTTTGGTACCATCTCTTTACGAATCCGTCCGTCCACGACGATACGATTTTCTTTGGCGGCGTCAGTTATAAGACCTTCGGGTTCATCCTGCTTGGGGTTGTCTGCCTGTTCGTTGCGGCCTATATCCTGCTTTTGCGCGATCTTAAAACCGTTCATCTTCTGAAGGCGGCCGCTTTGGTCAATCTGGCCTTCTTCCTGCTCCCGACGGAAATCCACGAGCGCTACGGCGTTCCCGCCATGCTGTTCCTGCTGCTCATCCCGTTCCTGCTGGAGCCTGGGCGGGAACGTATCCGCTGGGGAGTTCCGGCCGGGCTGTTCACGATGTCGACGGCGCTCAACATTTGGCTGGTGCTGAATGGAGGGTTTGGGGGGAAGTGGCTGCGGGGGGGCATCGAGGTCTCTTCCCCCCGTTTCCGCAACGGCGACGCGGGGTTCGGAAGCTCGAGGCACAGCGGAATGAATGAAACTGCCCAGGGGCGGGTAGACATCAGCCGCAATCCTAATTTCGGTATGGATATCTCCGGACGAGGCGCAGGAGGGATGCGCGAAGGAGGCTTTGGCGGAGCCCGTCAAGGAGGCGGGTTCGGCAACGGCTCGCTTAGCGGATGGGAACACTATTTTGCGGTTGGAATGGCTTATGCCAACTTGATGATCTTGGCCTGGATCATAGGAGCGATGATTGGGGATCTTTTCAGCCGATCCACCCGGAAAACTAGCTAGGAATAGGAATAAAGCCGGCCATCACTTGGATGAGCCGACTTTATTTCGCGTTTATTCCCTAATCTCATGAATAAATCGTGCCAAAGCGTCCCGCCACTCCGGAAGCTCCTCCAGTCCGATTTCCTTGATTCGGCTCTGATCAAGGACCGAATAACGCGGACGCGGAGCAGGGCGCGGAAACTCCTCGGAGGTGCAAGGCAATGCTTGGGCTGCCACACCGCTCTCTTCAAATATCGCTTGAGCGAATTCGAACCAGGTGCAGCTCCCGCTATTGGAAGCATGATACGTCCCGTACTCTTCCGTACCTGCCAGCTGGAGCAGGAAGCGGGCCAAGTCCTTCGTGTAGGTAGGAGATCCCGTCTGGTCATTGACGACCTTGACGCTTCCTCTTTCCTTTCCAAGCTTCAGCATGGTCTTGACGAAATTGTTCCCATGCTTGCCATACACCCAGGAAGTACGCACGATGAACGTCCGACTGTTCAACGTCTCCACAAGCATTTCTCCTGCGTGCTTGGACTTCCCATAGACGGTTTGCGGGTTGACAGGAGCGTCCGTACGGTAAGGCGACGTTCCGTTCCCGTCGAAAACATAATCCGTGCTGACATAGATCAGCTTGGCGCCGATCTCGTCAGCCGCCTCCGCCACGCATCCAGACCCGGTTGCATTTACGGCATATGCGCCCTCAAGATCGGATTCCGCCTGATCCACGGCCGTATACGCCGCGCAGTGAATGACGATGTCAGGCTGAAGATTCCCGATGACCTCGCGGCATTGCTCGCAGGAGGAGATGTCCAAGGCCCCCCGATCCAAGCCGATGATTTCAAATTCGTCCGATTTCGGCCACAAGGCGAGCTCTTTGCCGAGCTGCCCTCCTGCTCCCGTTACGAGAATCTTCATTTTCATCCCCGCATCCTCCAGCGGCTTCATTCCGTGGACTCCGCTTCATTTAAGCGATCTCCGTATTGGAGCTTGAAATAATTCTGGTAGCTTCCGCTCAGCACGTCTTTCATCCATTCCTCGTTGTCCAGGTACCATCGGATGGTTGTCCGAATTCCGGATTCATAATCATGCTGCGGGCTCCAGCCTAGCTCACTGCGGATTTTATCGGCGTCGATGGCATACCGTTTATCATGACCCGGACGATCCTTGACATAGTGGATCAGTGCTTCCGGTTTCCCAAGCTCCTCCAAGATCGTTTTGACGACATGAATATTCGTTCGCTCGTTGCGCCCTCCGATGTTGTACACTTCGCCGTTCACGCCATGATGGATGACGAGATCGATGGCGCTGCAATGGTCCTCCACGTAAAGCCAGTCCCTGACGTTAAGCCCGTCTCCGTACACCGGCAGCGGCTTATCCTGCAGGGCGTTCTGAATGATCAGCGGAATCAGCTTCTCGGGGAACTGGTACGGTCCGTAATTGTTGGAACAGCGCGTAATGTTCACGGGAAGTCCGAACGTCTCGTGATAGGCCCGTACAAGCAAATCCGCCCCTGCTTTGCTTGCCGAGTAAGGGCTGTTAGGAGCGAGCGGCGTTTCTTCCTTAAAGAGGCCTGTCTCCCCCAAAGTCCCGTAAACCTCGTCCGTGGACACCTGGACAAACTTTTTGACTCCGTATTGCTTGGATAGATCCAGCAGAGTCTGCGTACCAAGAACATTCGTTTTTACAAATACATCCGGTTCAAGAATGCTGCGGTCCACATGAGACTCCGCCGCGAAGTTGGCCACGACATCCACGCCAGCTTGGAAAATGGGCTCCAGCTCCGCGCGATTGGTAATGTCCGCTTTGACAAAATGATATCCGGGATGCTGTTCGACAGCTTTCAAATTCTCTAGGTTCCCGGCATAGGTCAGAGCGTCTACGTTAACAATTTCGTACCCGGGGTACTTTTGCGCCATATACAGCACAAAATTGCTTCCGATAAATCCGGCTCCGCCGGTAACGAGCAGCTTCACTTGGCAACGTCCCTTTCTTCCCGGTTGTTGGAATTAACCGTTGATGTCGTAAATGAAATCAATCTCTGCGTCCATCAATGCGGGATGCATGTCATCTTTCATCGAAAGGACGGGATTGCGGACAGGCCAATCAATGCCGAGAGCCGGGTCGTTCCAGGCGATTCCCCGGTCATGCTGGGCTGAGTAGAGCTCGTCGACTTTGTACTGAACCTCGGAATTCGGCACCAGCGTGCAGAACCCATGAGCGAAGCCTCGAGGAACCAGCAGCTGGCGATGATTGGCGGCGCTCAATATAAATCCTTGCCACTTCCCGAAGGTCGGCGAGCCTCGGCGGATATCTACAGCGACATCATAGATCGCTCCTGCCGTACAACGGACCAGCTTGGTTTGGGCTTTGGGATTAAGCTGATAATGGAGTCCTCGCAATACTCCTGCTTCCACGGAAAGAGAATGATTGTCTTGGACAAATCGATGGGTTATTCCGTGCTCCCGAAATCGCGCTTCGTTGTAGCTCTCCACAAAAAAACCTCGCTGGTCTCCATGGACAGCCGGCTCGATCCATTTCAATCCCGGCAGCATTGTTTCCTGGACGATCACGTTCCTTCAGCCCCTTCCTTGGTAGGATTGCACCCTTCCGGTTCACGCTTGCAAGACCCGATTCTTCCAGGCAATTGGCTAGATCTTAAGTTCCCCGAACTCGGTGCCGAGAGTGATTTCTTTTGCCAACTCGTTTGCGTAGGTCAGTGAAGCATGGGTTCCCGCATCGGTCCACCAGCCTTGTAATATATCATATGTTAGCGAATTGGTTTTGATATAGGCATTGTTCACATCCGTTATTTCCAGCTCGCCCCGGTTGGAAGGTTTCAAGGATCGAATGATATCGAATACCGCGGAATCATACATATAAATTCCTGTCACTGCGTAGCTGCTCTTCGGCTCCTTCGGCTTTTCGTCGATCGATACAATATGATCGCCCTTCAGCTCCGGAACGCCGTATCGCTGCGGATCATGCACTTCCTGAAGGAGTATTTTAGCTCCTGTCTCTTGCTTCTGGAAATGTTCCACATAAAGAGCAATGCTGTCCGAGAAAATATTGTCGCCTAAAATGACGACCATCTGATCTGCGCCGACAAATTGTTCGGCCAGTCCGAGCGCCTGCGCGATGCCTCCGGCCTGATCCTGTACCTTATAAGTCAAGGATACGCCGAATTCATAGCCGCTTCCGAGCAGATTCACCACGTCGCCCATGTGCTCTTTTCCGGTGACGATGAGAATGTCGTAAATGCCGGCTTCTTTTAGTTTAGCGATGGAGTAATAAATCATGGGATATTTGCCTACTGGAAGCAGATGTTTATTGGTTACTTTGGTTAAAGGAAACAGGCGGGAGCCTGTCCCGCCTGCAAGAATGATTCCTTTCATATGAGTTCACCTCATTTGAAATTAGTTGAAAGCTTTTATGAAAGCGATGGCTATGCAGAATATGAGAACAGTTCCAAGAATATGACGGTCGCTAACCAAAATATCCTCCGGCTTTCCACCTGCATTTTTCATATGGATTAGATAGTAGTATCTAAATATGCCGTACAAGACAATCGGAATGGTAAACATCATTCGCTGGCCCTCGGAAGCTGCATACATGGAATAAAACATAATAAGCACAGCCGTTACGACGGTCATGAGCTGATCGAGCATGGCAATAGAATAAAAATCCAGAACCTTCCTTCTACTGGAAGAATTCTCATTGAAAATCTTTAATTCGTGCCTTCTTTTTCCTAATGCCAAGAAAAGAGACAGTCCCATGGTGCACAAGATAAACCAAGAGGTCAGCAAGCCGTTAACTGCTAATGCGCCGGCAACTGCTCTAAGTACGAATCCTAGAGCAATCAGCATGACATCTATGATAACGACGTGTTTTAATTGAAGCGAGTATAACAGGTTGGTAACAAAGTAAATTAAAAGAATAACCGTCAAGGCAGTGTTAACCATCAGCCCCAGTGTCACCGAAAAGCAAAACGTCACAACTGCAAGTACGATTGCCATGGGGATGGATATCGCCTCTCTAGCAAGAGGGCGGTTGCATTTATCTGGATGGAGCTTGTCCTTTTCCACGTCGAAAATATCATTAATGACATAAATCGTGCTGGCCATGAGAGAGAAGGCTAGAAAAGCCAATAATGCATTTAGGAAAACAGATGGATTTAGCACCTGGCCTGCGAAAAGTGCAGAGGCAAATACAAGCAAGTTTTTTGTCCATTGTTTTATCCTTATCTCTTGGATAATATCTACTATTACTGAAGTACGGCCATGTTGAAGAATTTCTGCTCTAGGTTCCACGAAAACACTCCTAACTTAGAAAATCAGCTACGAATCCAATAATTACGCCTAAAAATATACCGCCAGCAACTTCAACTTTTGTATGCCCCATGCTTTCTCTATGTATTTTGTTATTTTGAAGCAGATTTAGGCTGGCAGCATGATAGCCAACATGCCTTCTTAATCCCGTCGCATCTATAACGACGATAAAAATTACAGCAACCCCGAGACCAAAAATAGGCGAGGTCAACCCTTCATGAAAACCAACTGCCATTGTCGTGGCCGTAACAATGGTTGTATGATTGCTCGGAAAACCACCGTTACCAATTCTTTTTTTGGCATCGGCACCAAATCTAACATAATTAATAATAAACTTTGTGATGCCAGCAACAAACCAAGCTATAAATGGAATCAAGAAATAATACATTCTAATCACCTGATTTCCTATTCAAGATACTCTCAAACAAATAAATATACTTCTTTGTTGATGGACCTGTGCCGTATAGGCTTTCAATGTATGCTCTATCCTTGATGTATTCCGATTTATTTAGAGCTACTTCGACAACAGCGGAAGCAAGTCCTTCCACATCTTTCGGCTCGACAACCAAGCCCATTCCCGTTCTTGTCGGTATTTCACGAACACCAGGCAGGTTCGAGGCCACAACAGGAACACCTGCCAGCATAGCCTCAACTTGGACCATTCCAAAAGCCTCCAGGGAATTTATGCTAGGAAGGACAAGAAGCGAGATGGAAGAATAAAAATCATAAAGTTCCTGTTGAGAGACTTTTCCAAGGAATTTGACATAAGACGGATCCCAGCCAATTTCCTCTTTTAATCGAGAAAAAATACTGCCGCCAGCAACATCATCGTAACTCCCAACGATTCGAAATTCCACATTGCCCAATTGTTGTCTAATGATCGGGACCGCTTTCAGTAGAATATTAATACCTTTTTCTTCTACGATCCTACCGCAAAATCCAACAATAATGCGAGAGTCAGTTTTTTTAGTCACAGGTTCAGGAATATTGCTGTACGCAGGTGACACAGGATGAATCTCTTTCCACTTTTTTTGAAATCTTGGGAGTACTCGCGAATGCTTAGCGTAATCTTCACTGGATACTACCACAGCTGATGATCTTGATAGGGCGATTCTGCAAGTAAGATCCATTGTCATTTCAATTACCTTGTTTAAGACGGATTTATTCAAGTTAACATCGCACTGATAGGTCGTAACTAATTTGTTCCTAGGAGTTAACAACCCGAATAATCCGGATTCAATCATGGGAAGATGCAGATTGACAATATCCGCGTCCTTGGACAGCTTTAGAAACAGACGAATAAATGCCGGACTTATATATCCTTTACTTACTCGCAATAAAACGGGGGCTCGTACAACCCGAACCCCGTTTACTGTTTCTTCATCTTTTAAGCTGCTTTGATGTTTGGCCGTCAAAACAGTCACTTCATGGTTTTCAGCCAATGCCTCAGCGACTGATCTTGCCGCTTCTGTTAGCCCGCTTATATATGGAACATAATAGTTTAGTACAATTAGGATCTTCATTCCATCCACCTTTACCCTTTGAGAGTAATCAATACGACACCGACTACAATGATGAATACACCTGCAATCCGATAACTATTAATGACTTCATTAAATAGATAATAACCTATAATCATAGAAAATATATAATTAACAGCAAGAAGGGGATTGACATAACTCAAATCGTATTTAGAAAGAACTACGATCCAAAGGATTGCACTAATAAAATACATGAATAATCCAACTAAAATATATGGATTAAAAAGGACAAGCAGACCAGACATGACTTCTCCACTCATCAATTGTTGGATCCTTTTTGTCTCACGCATGGCTCCAAGCTTAATTAGAGGGGGACCACTAACCCCTGTAAAAATAATAAAAAACACAATAGCAGCTATTTTATACACAAATCATTCCTCCTAGGATGAAAGAAGCTGCACATTTTGGATTCCTATCCCAAACTCTCTGGAATCTCCATCGATCCTAACAGAATCCTGAATTATTTCAAACGAGATTTGATTCAAACCACTTTCCAGCTTCATAAACCCCGTCGTATATGATCCGTTCTTAGGAACCTCAATCTGCAAATTCTGATCATTGATTTTTATATTCAGTGTCCGGACTGGATTGCCAGGAGGAAGTATGAGATCAAAAGACAATTTCTTTTGGGACGGTTGTTTCGTGGAGACAGACATTGTAAAATTCTTTTCTGTCCAACGAGATGGGATGCCGCCCCAATCCTCCAAGTTATACCATCCTTGTTCCAGATGAATCTGGGCAGAAGACGGATTGAGTTCATTTAATTTGAATATTTCATTGGACCAAACTTCTTTGCTTGAGTTATCAGCAATAATGTCCCCTCCTTGAACTGGGGACAATACATACTTGAAGTCGTAGTTCTCATTCTTAGAAGTTTTGAAGTACGATGGATCACCTTCAAAAAATATAGGTTTATCTTTCAATAAAGTTGCAACTATATGCTGTTGATTCATATCGAGCTCCTTTACTAGAAGCGGCCTCCTATCCGAGATCAACGAAGCTATCTCTCCCAACTGTCTGTATTCTTTAGTGACCACTGTTCCCTCTTTGACAATAATGGAAGAGAGATTTTTCCACTGAATCAAATTAGAGCATACCAGGATGATTAGAACGGCTCCACCCCCATATCTCCAAATCTTTTTATCCAATACTTCACTAATTCCATTTGCAAACAATAGAATTACAAATGGGAAAGCAAACATCATTGTTTTGTAGTAGCCATAAGGAAATTGATTAAGAGTGCTTAAATAAACAAACAGCGCCATATAGAAAATAGTTAGGATTACCATAATCAGCTTTACGTTCTTCTTAAGTTTAAGCAATCCATATATGGTAATGATGATTAGCAAGATTGCAGATAAAGTATATTGAATTGAAGGATGAGAATAATCTAAAGTCTTAGCTCCAAACATCATCAATATTTGGTTTATGTATGGAATGTAATCAACAATTCCTGTTTGATTTTGAGTAGATGTAAAAGCAAAATAATTATATTTTAACGCTATATAAAACGATACTGGATTTATAATTATTGTCGAAAGCAAGAGGAGTGCAACCGTTTTAATATAAATCCAAATCTGTTTATAGATTATAGACTGAATAATAACAAACAAGCCCATTGGAAGCAGATAATAGAGCATATACTCACTATATACCGAAATCAAGCCCGAAAAAACTAAGCCAGCCATGACCGTAAAACCCGGTTTGCGTTTCGTTATTGCTTGGTAAGATATTCCTATACATAAAATAAAAAATGCGTTCCCTGCTATCTGTGGCATGTATTGTGTCGTAAACATCCAATATAACAAGCTATTGACCGATACGAGAATCGTAAAGATAACAGCAATTCTTTTGGTTAATTCAAAACAATAAAAAGCCGTATAATAGGCGCTAAGGGGGACTAGCAAAACAAAAAAGCAGGAAATAACATTAAATGTACTCAATGCATTTACTTGAAAAAAATTCATTCCTAAGGTATTGAAATAATCGGCACCTACTCTTGAGTTTCGACTGAAATGAAGCTCAGCTATGGAGTAAAAAGGGTGAAGGTTATCGGAAACTGCTTCGTGGAAATAGCTGTATCTTTGCAAAAATTCAGGTATGGATAAATAAAAAATTAAATCATTATTGATACTTGCAAAAGAAGTTGGAAATCCCGCATAAAGACTCGGATAGAGATACATATAAACAATGAAAATAACAAAGAAAAAACCAATAAACGTACGATAAGTAAGAGCATTTTCTCGCAACTCATCATATACCGAAAACAATTTACTTCTCAACATTCTAAATAGAAGAAGAAAGCCTATTAAAATAATTAAGTAGGAATACATTTGAACCCCGGTGAATGCTCCTATGCTTTGAGCAATAGAAATACACAAGACAACACCAAAAAATGGATATATAAGAATCCAGTTGCTCTTGCTGGTACTGCCATTCCTCGATGTGATTATATCGATCAGGCTACCGTAGCCGAAAGAAACCATTATATAAAAAACCAAAAGAGATAAAGTTAAAAGCATTGCTACTGTCCTTCCGTAAATTAATTAGAGAACGGACTGCATCCCCACATAATGATGCAGTCCATAAAAAGTGTTATTTTACTGCAGTGATTTCCCTGTGTATTAATTTTGAAGCCTTATCGTAGCTATAATTTTTTTCAACATAGTCGATTGCAATGTTGCCCATCCGGATGCGAAGCAATCTGTTGCTGCATAATTCGATTAAATACGATAAAAGTAGGTCTTCCTCATAGTAATCGACATCCACTTTCCACACAAAATCATCCGGATATTCTTGATAAGAACCTAAATTGGAAACAAGACAAGGAATTCCGTAACCAATCGCACGAATTAAGGTTCCAGAAGTTTCTCCCATCGTTGGGAACCTAAGATTAATACAGATATCTACGGCACTAATAAAATCGTTAAAGTCCTCTATTTCTGGCGATTCATGTAATAGTACGCTTTTTTTGATTCCATTTTCCTTAATCCAATTATTCAATTCAGAACGCATATCTGCAGTGCAGTGCCCAACCAGATAAAGCATCGTGTTTGGATGAGTTTTCTGCAACCGAGCAAATGCAGATAAAATAAGATGGATTCTTTTATTAGGAATTATATTACCGAAGATACCAATAGCTATAGTCCCGAGATTGATTCCTACTTTTTTCCTAACTTCTGTTTTATTGATTGCAGGCGGTTGAATAAAGCCATGAGGAATTACTTTCACGCTTCCATTATACCCCGGATACAATTCAATTTGATCTTTTAACCACTGACTGTGTACAAAAACTCCCGTGCTCAAATCAATGACTTTCCCAAATAAAGGAAATCGTTGGCTGTCGGGATAAATGCCTTGGTCTCTCAACTCATCCGCTGCCATTTTCCCATCTTCACGATGGGTATAGTTCAATTGATGGAAAAGTTCATCCTTATCCCCTTCAAGGAAATAGGAATGTATAAAGAACCCGGATAGGTTGAAATCATGGAGAAGCACATGTCCTGGATAGTCTTCTAGAGCTTTATAGATCCATTTGTGTAAGCTGTTATTTCCCATGTGATATAGGCGAAGAGGAAGTTCCTCTAATTTATGAGGTTCTGTGGAATAATCTAGAACCGCATACTTCTTTAGAGCCGGATGTGCAGGCTGAAACCCATTCGTTACAATCGTCAATTCAAAATATTGCGATAAAAAAGGAATGAGATCCTCGCTGTAATCCGAAATTCCCGATTGCTGCGGATTCAACGGACTAAAGAAAGCAAGAGCCGGCTTAATCGCCAAGCCGCTGCTAGTTATAGACCGGGGAAGCTCCTTTTCAAATGCGGAGAGACTTAATTCTGCTGTACGCTCCCAAGAAAACTTGGAAGCTTGTTCAATTCCCCGTAATTTCAACTTTTCTCTCTCTTCTTCCGAGTCAAGCAGAATCCTCAATTGGTCTGAAAGTGCTTGGGAATCAAAGGGATCAACAAGGACAGCTCCTTGCCCAGCTACTTCTGGCAATGAAGAGGAGGTTGTTGTAATGACTGGAACTCCACAGCGCATTGCCTCGAGCACAGGAAGCCCGAATCCTTCGTATAAAGAAGGGAATACGAATACTTCACATTTCTTATAAAGGGCAAGAAGCAGGTCCTCTGAAACATGGCCAAGAAAAAGCAGTTGGTTCTGTTCCAGATTTAATTTTGAAGCCACTTTTAAAAGCTCGTCGCGTTCGTTTTGCTGCTTGATTCCGCTTATGACAAGAGTTAAATTAGGATCTGACAGGGCAGCAAATGCCTCCATCATTCCCTCGTTATTTTTTCGAGCATCATATCCGGTTAATGCATATACGTAAGGAGAGTCTATTGAAAGCTCACTACGCAGCAAATCTTCTTCATCCCCCGTATAATCGGAAGTATACAACTCTTCATTTGTGGACGCGTAAACAACTTCTATTTTTCCAGAATCAATGGAAAGAAACTTTACAGCATCTTCTTTTGATGCTTCTGATATTGTTAGAATCTGATCTGCTTGCTGAAGCTTTTTACAGCGCATATCGTAGTCTTTCTGTAATTTACTTGGCCATTTCGAGTAAAACTGATCTTTCATCGCCAATGGAATGAGATCAAACAGTAAATATGACTTTTTAACTTTGGTATTGCTGACTTCAGGAAGTTCGATATCAAACATAAAGGGACTGGTGAAATGAATATGCGTAATGTTCTTATTTTCAATAAATC
The DNA here is from genome assembly GCF_004000905.1 of Paenibacillus humicus NBRC 102415. Lineage (GTDB taxonomy): Bacteria > Bacillota > Bacilli > Paenibacillales > Paenibacillaceae > Paenibacillus_O > Paenibacillus_O humicus. The sequence continues at coordinate 39,457 of NZ_BIMD01000037.1, read as the reverse complement.
GATCCATATTAAATTTTTGCCATTTAAAAGCATCATGTAGTCTGCTGTCGAAATCCATTTGAGATGTGCAGAAAGTAAATTCCCATCCTGAATCTGATTTTCTATAGAGATAAATCCTATGCATTGGAGACTGCTTCAAAAGATTTCTTATCCAGTGATAGGTATATATACCGATGCCGCGGTTCTTTTCATTTGTATATAAAGTCTGAACATCAATTAATATTCTCACGAATAAACAACCTCCTTTCAAACCCGCTTTTCTCAATGAAATCAATTATTCTATTTGCAGTTTGAGTCCAAGTATAATTTTCTTTTACATATTTCATTCCATTCTGTGCACGCTTCAACGTTTCTTCCGGCCGGTTTAAAACCTCTGTCAAGGTTTCACCAAATGATTTGCTATCTTTATAATGCCATCCGCCTTGGCTTCGCACACAATGCCCTTTCGTTACAACACCGGAGCTATGAACGATAACAGGCGTATTGCATAACCAGCTTTCCATAATGACAATAGAGAAACTCTCCATTAAAGAGGGTTGAATTAACGCCTTCGCACCCGCAATTGCATCATACTTTTCTTGATCTGAAATCTCCCCGAGTCGAACGATATTGGGGGAATTTTTCATAATCTCAATGAGATTTTCTTCACCATTTCCAACAAATAATAGCTTTGTTGATTGGGGATGATTATGAATAAATTCGTTGAAATACTCTATGAGTTGAGGCACGTTTTTGCCGCTGACCTGTCTGCCTACATAAATAAAATAATCATCAGACAATTTGTATTTCTCTCTAAATGTTTCCGAATTAGGCTGATAGTCGACCTCAACTCCACCACCCGAAACCACAGAATTTTCAGTCCCTATGCCATGAAAAGCTACCGCAAGTTCTTGCTCTTCAATTGTATTAAACAGCAGGCCTCTACTCCGGGCCAACATGTCCCCAACTGAATGAAAACGAGCCATTTCTTCATCATGCAAGCAAGGAATAATAAAGCTTCTTTCAGGTCTTATTTTGCTTCCCCAGAAAGTAGTTCCGTATAGGTAGGGAATGAAAAGGAAGATATAATCATCACCTAAATCTTCTATGTATTGAATTAAGGAGTCGCTGTTGACCGTCTCATGAAATAATTGCAATTCCTCCACATAGGATATGCTTTCCTTAGAGAGCAATTTTCCAAGTAATTCCTCATAGAGAGATTTATTTCTTTTTCTAAGGGCGAATCTCCGAACCTCAACCCCATCTACAGTGCTGATTCCTTCCGGATAAAAGTTGGAACCCCAATCATAAAAAGAATCCTTTCCGCAGGATGTGAAAATTTCCACCTCACATCCTGCATCCTGAAGGCATTTTGCAATTCCCCCGGCGAAACGTTCAGCCCCACCACCAATACTATCTGTGAACCAGGGTGTCACAATAGCTATCTTCATGAATTGCCCCCAACTACTTTTTTTAGAATTAAGGTATAGTTGTAATAGTCATTTTTTTGATTGCTGGCATCAATTGTTCCACTCAAATAGGAGTTTATGATTTCGAAACCAACAATCTCTGCCAAATGCTTCAATGCTTCTGGAAACAGAGGCTTTTCGTGGGTTGGATCCAAATAGTATAGATTATGCATGACATAAACAGAAGTTGTGTTTGGTGTTTCCAGCAACAAAACCCCATTGTCATTAAGTTTATCGTAACACTGCTCTAAGAACCCTATTTTTGCAGATAGATTTAAATGTTCAATAATATGTCCAGCAAAAATACCATCTAAATTTCCGTTATCAAGTTGAGATAAAAAATGATTGCCATCATCGACATATGCTTCATGACCGTTTTTCTTACAAATGGCTATTAATTCAGGATCAGAATCAATACCAACTCCATGAATATCCTTGCTTTGCAGCAAATCCAGGAAATACCCCCTGCCGCAACCTATATCAAGAACTCTTTTGCATCCGCTAAATACAGGTAGATATGGAGAGTAGTTTTCCTTAATAGCCTCTTCGGATGCACTAAACCTTTTTGCAAACTCAGAGTATTTAAATTTGTCCGTAAATCCTGAATGAGAAGAGATAAATTTCGCTTGTTCATTTAGAATTTGCAGAGACTCTTTGTGTCTTTCTTTAAGCCAAGCAATTTCCTCATTATTCGTATTTATTTGTTTTTTCTGCTCTTCCTGGTTGTAAAGCAAATCATTAATCAACGCCAGTTGATTTTCTGATTGTTCTATCAGAGCATTTAGACCGTACCATAAGTCATGATTAAGATGTTTTTGTTGTTGGGTGTATGCATCTACATACCATTTCGTGAAAAGTCTTGCACCTATCTTCCTCCAAGGTACAATTAACTGCCCCAACCTATATCTCGAAACAAGCCTTCCAGGCAAGAATGCAACGGGCAAGTTGGTTGTAATTCTTTGCCTTACTTTTTGAAGGTTTGTTTTAGTTTTCCTAAACAGTTCACTGCTGTTTACAGGTACTGAACTAACCTCAATTATGTCTTCCCTAATTGGAGCAACCGAAGAATTCCGGACACTTTGTCTGATTTGATTCATAATATAACCAGGATCTCTTTCCATAATTATCACCCCTTAAATGATGAAAGCTCCCACTCCGGAGTTAATTTCACGATTCCTGTCTCGTTGCTTAGACTGGATACTTTGAAAGAATACTTTTTATCATGGTAATCATATTGATTTCCATGTTCATCATGAACAGCTACTGACAGCAAATACGTACCTGATCCTAAATGCAAGGCAGGTATGGTAATAATCATATCGCCGGTATTGTTCTCAGATAGCAGATCAATTTCATATTGATCGATATATGTGTTAGTACCGTAACAATTAATATGATCCATTGTAAAAATGCCAATTCCAAAGATAGGCTTCTTCACCGTACGATTCACTTTATACTTGATATTAATTTTCAATACTTCATTGGAGATAAAACTTTTCTTCAACTGTCTATCTTTATCCATAATTACAACATCCATAATCTCGACGGATCTGTCGCCCCAGCGGCTTTCGTCCCTTACATCCGGAACGATTGGGCTCACATCTTCCTCGTTACTGGATACGTCTTGGGGCAAGATCATTTCTTCGGGAACTGATTCTTGCTCATAGATAAGTCTCTTATTTTCTTCATTTGCTAAAAAGGCGAGATATTGATCAATCGTCTTCTTCGGTTTACCATCCGCTAGAACTTTTCCTTGATTTAGCCAGATAACCCGATCGCATAGCTTCTCCATAGCACCGAGATCATGGGATACAAAAACAATTGTCGTCCCGTTTGTTTTTAATTTAATCAGTTGATCCATGCACTTTTGCTGAAAAGCAGCATCCCCTACTGCAAGAACCTCATCAATCAACAAAATGTCGGGTTCGACCATAATTGCAATTGAAAAAGCAAGCCTCATATACATACCCGAAGAGTAATTTTTCACCGGGTTCTCGATGTATTTTCCTAATTCGGAAAAAAGGATAATATCATTTAGTTTTCTTTTAATTTCTCTTTTACTTAGGCCGAGTATCGAGGCATTCATATATATATTTTCTCTGCCTGTAAAATCAGGGTGGAAGCCGGCTCCTAATTCAAGCAAACTGGAGACTTTCCCTTTCATTTCAACTTTTCCTTTATCCGGATACAGAATGCCGGTAAGGAGCTTAAGCAGAGTACTCTTGCCAGAGCCGTTTCTACCCATTAATCCAACCGTACTGCCTTTATTGATTGTCAGAGATACATCATCCAAGGCAAGAAATAAATCGAACCGATTGCGATCCTTTCTTATAAGCCTCTCCTTAAGAGTGGATGCTCTTTCTTTATATATTCGAAAAGTCTTTGTGACCCCTTCTACGATTACTGCCTCCATCTCAACCACTCCTTAAATCTCTTCCGCAAAGTTGCGGCTTAGTTTGCGAAAGACGGCAAAGCTGATTATGAGCAAAGCAATGCTGAAAATATAAAAAATCCCCAAAGCAGAAAGATCGGGAAATTTGTTGTAGAAAAATATATCATGAAAGCTTTCGATAATGATTTTCATAGGGTTCAATTGAAAAACAAACTGAAGATCTTTAGGTATCATTTCGCTAGTAAAAACAATTGGAGTAAGATAAAACCAAGCCATGATGATAATGCCAACAATATGCTCTAGATCCCGCATGTACACATTAAAAGCTGAAACCAGCATCGTTAACGCTAGTACAAAAAGCGAATATCCAAGCAGAACAATGGGGAAAATCAACAACGGTAATCCCAGTTTTAAACCGCTCAAAAATATCATGGGGAACAAGATGATAAGACTGAATAAATAGTTTATGATTCCACCGAGTACGACGGAAAGGGGAAGAATCTCTTTGGGGAAGTAGATCTTTTTAACAAGGCCAGCATTTCTGATTATGCTTCCGGATCCGCTATTAAGAGATTGAGCAAGAAGTGTCCAGGTCATCAATCCAACAAAAAGAAAAGTCGTATAATGATCCATTTGGATACGTACAATATATTTAAACACTATAGAATATACCAGCAACATGAGCAGTGGATTTAATAATGTCCAAAAAAAGCCCAGATAAGAACCCTTGTACCGGGTTCTTAGATCTGTCAACACGAGGCTCTCAAGCATTTGCCTATACGTATATATTTCTTTGATTTTGCTCAACATTTATAGGCTCCTTATTGGCAATTTCTCCAATAGTTCAAAATATCATTCAGGGAATCGGAAAAGGATATTTCCGGATTCCACCCTGTCGCAGCTGTTATTTTTCGAGCGTCTCCATAATAAACAGGGAAGTCAGAAGGCCTCATTTTATTCGGATCCTGTCTAACCTCTATATGGGCACAGGTACTAATTTCAATATAGGTTTGAAGAATATCGCTAATCGCCACAGCTTTGCCAGAACATACATTGTAAACTTCGCCTGGCTTGCCTTTAGTTAAAAGAAGCTGATAAGCCACTACAATATCTCTCACATCCGTAAAATCCCGTTTTGATTCTAAATTCCCGACAGATAGAGTAGGTTGAAGCAACCCTTTTTCAATATCTGCTATTTGTTTAGCAAAATCCGAGGTGACAAAGCCGAGTTTTTGCCCGGGCCCGATATGGGTGAAGGGACGTGAGTGCACAATATGCATTCCATGATTTTGATAAAAATAACGAGCTAGCATGGAAACAGTTGTTTTTGAAAGTCCATACGGACTTATAGGATTGGTCGGAGTATATTCATTAATTGGCAGACTGGCACTTATAGTCTTTCCGTATTCCTCAGACGAGCCTATTGTCAGAATCTTCGCCGTTTGTCCTACGATGCTTTTTCGAATGGCTTCCAAGAAAGTCAATGTTGTATTTGCATTGCTCTCAAAAGTCTCCACTTTATTCAACCAAGATAAGTGAACCGAACTTTGACCAGCCAAATGATAGATTTCATTCGGCCGAACTTGATTAAGAAGGCGTATAACGCCTTCCTCATCGTTAAGATTGCACTGCAAAAGCTGGATAATGGATGAAGAGAGATCTGTACTTCTTGTCGTCCCGAAAACCTCATAATTAAGTGCCGACAATCGTGCTGCTAAATGCTGCCCTACGAATCCGGAATATCCGGTAATTAATGCCCTCATAGTCATTATCCCCGAATTAGCGTTTATATTTCTTATAGTCGCTGTCTACCATCATCGTTACCAATTGCTCAAATCCGACTTCCAGTTCCCAACCCAGCTGCTGCTTCGCTTTCGTACAATCCCCAAGGAGAAGATCAACCTCTGCAGGACGAACAAACTTCTCGTCAATAACGACATAATCGCGCCAGTTAAGATCAAGATGTTCAAAAGCAATTTCTACCAGTTCTTCGACGGTATGTGTCTCTCCCGTAGAAATAACATAATCCTCTGGAGCATCCTGTTGGAGCATAAGCCACATAGCTTTAACATAATCTCCTGCGAAGCCCCAATCGCGTTTGGCATCCAGATTGCCCATGCGAAGCTCTTTTTGAAGACCAAGTTTAATACGAGCGGCCGCATCCGTCACTTTGCGAGTAACGAACTCGACGCCGCGGCGAGGAGATTCATGATTGAAAAGAATCCCTGAGCAAGCGAACATATCAAAGCTCTCGCGGTAGTTGACTGTGATCCAATGACCGTATACTTTTGCCACGCCATATGGGCTGCGCGGATAGAAAGGCGTGGATTCCTTTTGTGGAGTTTCGACAACCTTGCCGAACATTTCACTGCTGGAAGCTTGATAGAAACGGGCATCAGGCTTGGTCAAACGGACTGCTTCCAGCATGTTCGTGACGCCGATGCCTGTCGATTGCCCGGTCAGGACAGGTTGAATCCAGGAGGTGCCAACGAAAGACTGGGCAGCCAAGTTATAAACTTCATCCGGGTTGGAAATACGCATCGCGTTAATAAGCGAGCCTTGATCGAGAAGGTCGCCATCGATGAACTCAATCTCGTTTTTGATATGCTCGATATTCTCCATGATCGGTGTGCTTGTACGGCGGCGAAGAGCATATACTTTATAGCCTTTCTCTAACAAAAGCTCTGCGAGGTAGGATCCGTCTTGTCCAGTTACACCTGTTACAAATGCGCGTTTTGTCATTTAAAAATCTCCTTTAAAGGTATTCAACTCGTTTTTGTTCTCTCAAAGCCTTCAGCAGGGATTTAATCTCCTGAGCCTTATCTTTAGTACAAATTAAAGTTACATCTTCCGTATCCACCACAATCAAGTCCTCGATGCCAAGCGTTGCAATCAGCTTGCCATCGCTTTCGATGATACAGTTTTTCGTTGCTATATTTAAGATGTTTCCTTTAATTACATTGCCGTCATTGTCCTTGTCATTAATACGATCCAATGCCGTCCATGATCCGACATCATCCCAACCCAGAGAAACCGGAATCACGTAAATATTCTCCGCCTTCTCCATGATTCCGTAATCGACCGATTGGTCGGGCATTTTAACGAACTCACTGCGAATGGCCTGATTTCGCTTCTCTGAATCCGTTACCGCCATGATCGTCTGAAGAATATCATCAACTTCAGGCATCAACGCTTTGATGTAGCTTTGAAGAGTGGAGTTTTTCCAGACGAACATTCCGCTGTTCCATAAGTAATTGCCTGATTCCACATAATTTTGCGCCGTGGCATAATCCGGTTTTTCGACAAACTGATTCACCTTATGTACCTCAAAGCTGTTTACGATTTGAGTGTTGCTTGTGCACTCGATATACCCGTAGCCTGTTTCCGGGTAAGAAGGTTTGATTCCCAGGGTAACAAGGTTGCTGTTCTCCTGAGCCACCTCGACGGCGGTTTGCAGAATTCGAATAAATCCATCCGCATCTTCGATAATGTGGTCGGAAGGCATTACGATCATGGTGCTGTCCGGGAACCGCTCTTCAATAAGAACGGAGGCAAGCCCTACGCATGGCGCCGTGTTGCGGCCCACAGGTTCGATGATGATATTCATTTTAGGCAGGTGCGGAATCTGCACATGGATAAGTTCTGCATACAACTCATTGGTTACGACGAAAATTTGATCAATCGGGAGCCATTTCTCCAAACGTTCGATAGATTGCTGGATCATGGACTTATTCCCGGATATATTCAGAAACTGCTTCGGCAAATTCGTCCGGCTTTTGGGCCAGAAGCGCTCTCCCTTGCCGCCGGCCATTATTACGCATGTAATCGTCATTTCAAGCCTCCGGAATTCCATAGATTGATGTAGTCGAGCCGTCGTTTGATTTTCTTGCTTACAGCTTGAGGAGAAAACTCCTCCCGTATCGTTATCTGTCCATTTGACGCAATTAGTTCGCGAAACGTTGCGTCATGGAAGATCTTGCCCATATAAGATGCCGCCGTGCCGAGATTTGGCTCCGCCCACAGCTGCTCTTTTTTGTACGGCCCATGATCCTGCCCGACGGGGATAAGCTCGTAGTCAACGATGCAGGAATTATAGGCGTTCATGAAATCAATGTTCGAGGACCAGCCCGTGCCGATGACCGGCTTGCCCAAGTACATGGCTTCCGCCAGTCCCAATCCGAAGCCCTCGCTTCTATGCAAGGATACGAAACTGTCGACGGCTTGAAGGAGAGCGTTCGTATCGCTTCTTGACAGAGTTTGCTTGATGAAATGGATATTTCGGTATCCAGCGGCAATCTCGTTCAGGATATCGGTATCCTTGTCCCCATCGTGAAGACCGTTGACTTTGACAACCAGCCCGACCGAATCATCATTCCGATCAAAAGCCGATTGGAAAGCCTTGATCGCGCCCATCGGATTCTTTCTTTCCTGATAACTCTTAAGGTCATACATGCACAAAAATAAAAAAGGGTCTTGCGGAAGCCCGAAATACTCTCGTGATCGGGGCTCATCAATCTTCACTTCAATTGAATGCGGAATCTTGACGACGGGTACACGGCTTTTGGCCGCGATTGAATCGGCAACAAAGGTCGAAGGCACCCAGATTTCATCGACTAGATTCATATTTTCAAGCCATTCGTCCGGGAACTCAGGAAGCTCCCAATGCCAGAATCCGATATTGTACCTTCCATTGAAAATACGATCTCCATAGTGAGCGTAAGCTTCCATCATTTGTTCGGCATTAAGATGAAAGACGTTGAACATATAAGAAGGCTCGCCGATTTCTTTGTGCCCCCAGGAAAGATCGCCCATTCTCGCTTTATTGGTCCCGGTATAATTGAGAATTCCAAATGGAATGTTCCCTGCATCCAAAGACTTGGCAGCAATACGACAAGATTCCCCAATGCCCATCTCGGCTCTTGCATATCCAATCAGATTGACGCCGAAATTCCCAGCAAAATGCTTTTCACTCGAGGATTCGTTGTTTTTAAGAGGATAGGCTTTTTTCAGCAGCATTTTCTTGAACTTTTGCCGTTGTTCGGGAGAGAGAAGAGGCCTGACTACTGTCTTTAATCCGAGGGCTATTTTGTATATCCCTTTAAATAACAGTTTTTTTATAAAAAACACCGCCAAATATGTAAGTTGAATCCATTACTTCGCAGCCAAAGAAATCTTTGATCTTTATCTATCATCTAGATAGAATAAAAGTAGTTTTCAAGCCACTAAAAAGGAGTTTACCATGAATCGACAACCTTCACCACCCAAGTACGTCAAAAAGGAAGAATTTGACGTATCGCTTTTGAAGTGGGCAGCAATTCTAATGGCAGGAATATTCTTCTTTTTTTATTCCTTCCGAACAGGGCTATTTAACGGTTACGGGTTTTCATTTGAGAAAAAGCTTGTAGGAGCTGCTTTATTCTCGTTGATTTTCATTCTCGTCATGTCCCTTCAACTCTTCAAAACCTGGAAGGATAAGAGCTGGAAGTCCGTCCTTTCCATCGGCATTTGGCTTCTTCCGCTTTCTTTTGCCCTTTCCTCCATAAATGCCGTGTCTGATAACTACGCCAATATCATGACGATGATCAGCTGTTTGCTGGCCGGTTTTTTTGTGTTCGGCCTCTACTTTAACGATAGCAAGTATACCAGGGTTGCTCTGGAATTTATTCTTATGGGTTCCTCATACGTCTTGGTCTGGTTTGGCATCCTCAATCTATTCGGCCAGCATTGGTACCCGGATGCCCTTTGGTTCCAGATGGAGAACTACAGGATGACATCGGTCTTCCAATACCCCAACACTTACGCCGCTCTCCTAATCGCCGTCATGCTAGCCTCCGCTTTTTACGCCACTCATGCAAAAAACGCATGGTGGAAAGGCATCCATGCTTTCATGCTCGTCCCTGTATTCATCTCTTTCATGTTGACCTACTCGCGCGCTGCTCTAGTTATCATTCCTGTTGCCGTGTTGGCCACTCTTCCTTTCATGAGACTATCCAAGCAAATCGCCTATATCCTTCATCTTGTCGTGACCGTAATCGTATCCTTTTCTATTCTAAGTCTCATTGAAACGAAATCTGCAGCCATTCTTAAACAGGTTCTTCGTTTCAACGAATCAGGCAGCCAAGTTCCTCCGGAAAAGCTTGCTTCTATGGGCAGCGCAGAGGTTCTTACCTTATGGGGTGTATTGATAGGAAGTTCTATCGTCGCATCCGCTCTCTGCTTGACAGTGTCTAGATGGATCGAGCCATGGCTGGAAAGCAAGCTCCACAACTTCTCCGAACGCAAGCTCTCTTATATCATTGCTCCTGCAGCCATGATTATTCTTGCCGCAGGCGGTGCCGCTATCGTACTCTCGAGCAGCATGGTCCGCGGACTGCTGCCGCCGAACCTTGCCGATCGTCTTGAAAATATCAGCTTCAAGCAGCACAGCGTCTTGGAGCGCGGCACCTTCTACGAGAACGGATTCAAGATTGCAGCCGATTATCCGCTTCTTGGCGGCGGCGGAGGGGCATGGAATGCTCTCTACCAAAAGTATCAAAGCAATCCATACACTAGCAATCAAGCCCATAGCTACTTCATCCAAACCCTGGTGGAAACAGGGTACGTCGGCTTGGTTCTCCACTTCGGATTCTTCGCATTGGCGTTCATCTTATTTATCCGCACGTGGATACGCCATCCTGAAAAACGAGGCAACCAGCTCGTCTACTATATCTTTGCCGTATCGCTTCTGCTGCACAGTCTGTTTGACTTCGATATGAGCTACATCACCATAGCAGCCTTGTTCTTCTTTAGCTTAGGGAGCATGCTGGGAGGATACGAGAAAGAACTCGCCCTTCCCGCTTTCCATTTCAAAAAGCCGTCCTTAAACCGTATCTATCCCATAGCTCTAATGGTTCTCACCGTTTCAATTGGTGTCATTACCTACCGCAGCTATGCATCTTATCTTCAATTTGACAAAGCACTAGCAATGGGCCAAGAGCAGCGATCCATCGAGGAGATTTTTCCTCCATTGGACCGCGCCATCGAGCTTTCTCCGTCCAACACCCAGTATCTTCTGGTCAAAGCGGACTGGCTGACGCAGGTGTATAATCAGACGAAAAATGCCGAATATTTAATGCAAGCTGAAAAATCTCTCCAGCAAGCGCAACTTCATGAGCCCTACTCGCGTCAAATAATACAAGCCCGCTACCAGAACTCTGCTATAAAAGGCGAAAGTGACCAGAGCCTGGCTGTTATCGAGGAAGGTCTGACTAAATTCCCATGGGATATCAGCCTCTATGAGATGGGCATCAAGCAGTATGCTGAGACCGGCTTGGCAGAAAAGAAAGCCGGCAACGGCGACTATGCCGCCAAGTGGAAGCGTACCGAAGATCTCTACCAGGACATTCTAGCAGGGATGGACAAGCTTAAGGATCTCCCGAAGGAACAGCTTCAAGGGAAGCGTTTTGATGTGGCTCCCATCAGCAGGCAGGGTTTAGGTATCGTTCTCTATCATACTCAGAGATATCAGGAAGCTGTAGATCTTTTGAAACCGATCACCAGCGACTCCCTTGTGCCAGATCCAGCCAACTCGACTTCCGAAGAAGCCGAAAGAGCATCCATTGCCCGCCAGGCAGTTCGTTTCTATCTGGCTTCTCTCCACCATTTGGGCCAAAATGACGAGCCATTGAAAGAAAAATTGATACAAGCTGATTCAAACGAAGAGAATCTGCTTAATCAATTAGTGGCAGAAGAGTGAATGTTATTTTCATAACCCATATCAAAATCCCAATAATTACTTAAATTCCATATATGCCCTTTACTTTACTTGGGATTTGTGATTAAATACCTTCTATCGTCACAATTAACAATATCTCAACAATTATAGACATTTTTCTCATTCTCGAAACTTTACGATTTAATAGGCGTATTACAAAACGTCTCTTGAAAGGAGGTGAAATACAAAAATGAAAAAGCTTGTTACAAAGAAAACAGCAGCTCTGCTCGTTTTCATGATGGTAGTATCGGCTCTGTCGCCGATTCTGGCCTTCGCAGCTTCTGGATTCCAATCCGCTTCCTCGTATTACAACCAAGTTACGGCTTCGGTATACGTAGATGCGGATACATATGCGGCTAAGAGCGTCTACATCGACGGTCAAAACCGTATCGCCATCCAGGTCTACGCTGCAGGCTCGACGGTACCTACAACGGTATATGCAACTTACAGTACATACACCGACGGTAAGTACTACTACAATCTGGACGAATCCGTGGCCTACTCCACTTACTACACTCTGCAGTACTCCGACAAGAGCGCTGATAATGGTGTCGTAAGCAAACTGGTCTACAACGGCTACACACCAGGCGGCGGCTTCCCGGGAGGATTCTTCCCTCCGGTAACCGGCGGTGACCTGGTAGGTGCTGACGGCAAAGTCAACCGTGAACAGCTGATCGCTCTTCTTGCGGCAAATGCCGATGCCAAGATCAAAACGACTCTTGACACCGTGTACCTGCCTGCTGACGCTCTGCTGAACGGCAAAACGCTGACCATCTACAACGATGCAGGCGTATCCATCACGCTTCCTCTTTCCGCTCTGAAACTGGCTGATCTCGCTAAATCCCTCGGGGTTGAGCTGAAGGATCTGGTTATCCGCGTGGAAATGAAGAAACTGACGGGCGAAGCAGCTGACGCTGTTTCGAATGCTGTGAAAGCTCTGGGCGCTACGCAACTGGCCGATTCTTACGACTTCCGTGTCGTAGCAATGGGCGGTGGCAAAGAATTGGCTATCGAGAAGTTCGGACAACTCGTATCCCGTACGATTCCTCTGACTTCCGCAGCTACCGCAACGGCAGCGGGCGTTATGTTCAACCCGACTGCGAAAGAGCTGAGCTTCGTGCCTAGCACCTTCGCAACGGCTGACAACAAAACGATCGCTACGCTGAAGCGTGACGGTGCTTCCATCTACACCGTCGTTCAAGGCAAAACAGTTCGTTTCAACGACACGTTGAATCACTGGGCCAAGAACGACATCGCGACTCTGTCCGAGAAGCTGATCGTTGAAGGCACAGGCAAAAACCTGTTCGAGCCTAAACGCAGCATCACTCGTGCGGAATTCGCAGCGCTGGTCGTCCGTTCGCTGGGCGCAGTTCCTGTAACGTCTTCGACCTACACGTTCAAAGACGTTCAATCTTCCAAATGGTACGCTGGCACGGTAGCTACGGCTGCTGAGCTGGGTCTGGTCATCGGAGATGAAAAAGGAAACTTCAACCCGAACAGCCCGATCACGCGTAAAGAGATCGCTGCTATCGTCGTTCGCGCGGCGGAGTATGCCGGTAAATCCCTGAAGCTGTCCGATGCGGAAGCAAACGCAGCTCTGGCTGGATATACCGACGTTGCGAATCTCCAATGGGCTAAAGCTGAGGTTGCTGCAGCTGTCAAAGCCGGTCTGGTAAAAGGACAATCCGCGACGAAAATCGCTGGAAACTCCTTCGCCAACCGTGCCGAGGCAACGACACTGATCGCACGCTACCTGCCTATCTCTGGTCTGACGAACTAATCCTTCTTTATACCAGTAGAAAGAGCGGTCCTTCGGGGCCGCTCTTTTGGTTTTCTGACCGTTTTGTCGGAGTGCTATCCGTGTGGACGGAGACTACCGATTCTCTTATGAGATTGATCTCCTTCTCTAGGAAAGAATCAGTAACGGCAGCACGCCTCCCCCCAGAGGTCTCTTTCATTCACATGCCCAATCATTCCAACGGCAAGCAAAAAGAGTCGTTTTGCAAGGTGTCCGAGGACGCCCACGCAAACGACTCTTTTAATAGAAGCAATAGATCTCTTATCAGCCCTTAGTCGGATCAAACGAGCTCTTCAGCGAAACGACCCGGTTGAATACCGGCTTGCCCGGATCGGACAGCTTGGGATCGACATTGTAGTAGCCATGGCGGAAAAATTGGAACTTGTCGCCCGCTGCGGCTTCCTTCATTCCCGGCTCGACGAAGCCGTTCAGAATGTCCAGCGAGTTCGGGTTCAAGCATTCCATGAACGGCTTGCCGGTCTCCTCGGCTTCGCTCGTAATCAGCGGCTCGAAGTGGCGGAACTCGGTCGCTACAGCATGAGTCGCTTCGACCCAATGCAGCGTGCCTTTGACCTTGCGTCCGGTAAAGCCGGTTCCGCTCTTGGTCTCCGGATCGTAAGTGCAGCGGAGCTCGACCACATTGCCGGCTTCATCCTTGACGACCTCTTCGCACTTGATGAAGTAGGCATGCTTCAAGCGAACCTCGTTGCCAGGGAACAGCCGGAAATATTTGCTCGGCGGATTTTCCATGAAATCGTCCTGCTCGATATAAATTTCGCGCGAGAATGGAATCTGCCGGGTTCCCATTTCTTCGTTCTCGTTGTTGTTCTCGGCCTCGAGCCATTCCACTTGGCCTTCGGGATAGTTTGTAATCGTCACTTTGAGAGGCCGAACGACCGCCATCGTACGAGGAGCCTTCAGCTTGAGATCCTCACGAATAAAATGATCCAGCATTTGCTCGTCAACCATGCTGTTGGCTTTGGATACGCCAATTTCACGGCAGAACGTGCGGATCGCTTCAGGCGTGAAGCCTTTGCGGCGGAGCGCGCTGATCGTCGGCATCCGGGGATCGTCCCAGCCGTCAACGGCGCCTTCTTCTACAAGCTGCTTGAGCTTGCGCTTGCTCATGACCGTATTGGTCAGATTCAGGCGGCCGAATTCGTACTGGCGAGGGCGGGCTTCCATTTCGCAGTTCTCAATGGTCCAATCATACAGCGGGCGATGATCCTCGAACTCAAGCGTACAGATCGAATGCGTAATGCCCTCGATCGCGTCACCGAGCGGATGAGCATAATCATACATCGGGTAAATGCACCAAGCATCCCCTGTCCGGTGATGATGGGAATGGGAGATTCGGTACAGGACAGGATCGCGAAGCGTAATATTCGGCGAGCTCATATCGATCTTGGCACGCAGCACGCGAGCTCCGTTAGGGAATTCTCCCGCACGCATCCTGGCGAACAAATCGAGGTTTTCCTCAACGCTTCGATCGCGGTAGGGACTGTTCTTGCCGGGCTCCGTCAGAGTTCCGCGAAGCTCTCTCATTTGCTCCGGAGTGGAGTCGTCCACATACGCCAGCCCTTTGCGGATCAAGAGGACGGCGCGTTCATAGAACTCCTCGAAATAATCGGATGCGAATCGAAGCTCTTCCCATTCAAAGCCGAGCCAGCGGACATCCTCCTGAATAGATTCCACGAATTCCGTATCTTCCTTGACCGGATTCGTATCGTCGAAACGAAGATTCGTGCGGCCCTTGAACTCATCCGCGAGCTCAAAGTTGAGACAAATCGATTTGGCATGTCCGATATGCAAATAGCCGTTCGGCTCGGGAGGAAACCGGGTTGCGACTTGCTGCGTGCGGCCGCTCTCCACGTCGTCGACGACAATAGCGCGAATGAAATTAGAAACCGGAGGATTCTTAGGATCCATGCGACCACAACCTCTCTGATAAATTGTATCCTACCATTCTACACAAAATACGGCTTGAATATAAGGGGGCTCCTGCAAGAAAAGCCGACAGCCCGGCGCAGTCCTTCTGCATCGTTCTGTCGGCTTATGAGCAGGGCTCCGCTGCTGCATCGTTCTGTCGGGCTATGAGCGCGGTGCTCCCTGCTGCATCGTTCTGTCGGGCTATGAGCGGTGCTCCCTGCTGCAACGTTCTGTCGGCTAATGAGCGGGGCTCCCCTGCTGCAACGTTCTGTCGGCTAATGAGCGGGGCTCCCCTTCAACATCCGTTGAAAGAGTACGGCTCTCGCCCTGCACATTGGATTAAAGGCTTGTTAGAGTTGCAGCTATATCTGAACGAAAAGGCTGCCCGAGCCAGTCTCTAGAGAAGCTTCTCGATGTCCGCCGCGATATCTTGAGGAAGCACATTCGGCTCGAAGCGTTTCACGATCGATCCATCCCTGGCCACCAGGAACTTGGTGAAGTTCCACTTCACATCGTTGCTTTCGAGCTGTTCCGGCTGGAACATGCCCTGGAATTTCTGTCCGCTCGGAGAAGAGTCGAAGCCTTGGAATGGGGCGTCGGAGACCAGCTGCTTGAACAGCGGATGCGCAGCATCGCCATTGACGTCGGTCTTCGCGAACAGCGGGAAGCTGACGCCGTAGTTCAGCTGGCAGAAGCTATCGATTTCTTCGCTGCTGCCCGGCTCCTGGCCCGCGAATTGGTTGCTCGGGAAACCGAGAATTTCCAGGCCTTGATCCTTGTATTTGTTATATAAAGCCTGAAGCCCTTCATATTGCGGCGTAAGGCCGCATTTGCTGGCCGTATTGACGATCAGAAGAACTTTGCCCGTGTAGTCGGAAAGCTCGCTCTTGTCCCCTTTGATCGTCTCAAGCGTGTAGTTGTCAATCTTCGCCATGTTCCGAATCCTCCTCATAATGGTGTTGGATAACGGCGTTCAGCTGCTGCAGCTGCAGCCTGAGCGCTTCAAGATCGCGAAGCTCCATGCCTGTGACCTCGCACAGCTTCCGCGGAATGCTGCCGGCCTTTGCCCGCATGGCTTGTCCTGCCTCCGTCAGATTCACCCTCAGCATCCGCTCGTCGGCTCGATCCCGCACCCGGTTCACCAGGCCCATCGACTCGAGCTTTTTAAGCAGCGGCGTCAGCGTGCCGGAGTCCAGGTACAACCGGCTTCCCAGCGATTTGACCGGTTCCCCGTCCCTTTCCCATAGAGCCAACAGCGTGACATACTGCGTATACGTGAGGCCAAGTTCTTGCAGGAGAGGACGGTATAACCGGGTTACTTCCTTGGAGCAGGCGTATAGCGCAAAACAAAGCTGATGATCCAACTGGAGAAGCGAATGATCGCCCTGCTCGCCGGGCATCGCGGTCTGGTCATGGTGGGAATCCAGCAAGGGATCGACTCCTTCCGCAACTATATTGCATACAATTAAATTGGATGATACTAACTTAGCACATCCCTAAGCGCACTGTCAAACGATTCCGATCGCATCTCTTCGCTATGTAGACCCGCCTCGGTCCCAAATAGCGGAGGCTCCTTCATCGAATATTCGGTTGCTGGATAAGGATCGCCGCCACTGTAGAAGAAGCTGCCTGCACCTGCAACCGAAAACCGAATCGTCCGGACACATGCTAGCGGCCCAACTCCATGCCTTCCGCAGGAACAAAACTCCCCCGCCGGAAACCCGGCGAGGGAGAGATGCGCAGAAGCCGCCTGATGCGGAAGGCTCGATTGATTCTGCTTCAGGACTGAAGCGAGGAAGCCCGGCTTCGCTGCAGACGCCTGAACTTCGAGGCCATCGCCAGCCGCCATGGCACCAGCATGCCGAATGCCAGCAGGAAGAACAAGGACGCCGTCTGCATGACCGTCACATACTGCTCCACGAAGTCATGGAGGACCAGACGGATGGCAAGCAAAATCAGGATAATGAAGAAAAAAGCTTTCGAGCGGCGAAGATAAACGTCATCTCCGACAAACTCCATCTTGGAGGTGGTGATCAGCGGCGCCGCGAAAAACAGCGCCCCTGCCGCGAAGGCAGCCAATCCCCACAGCCACGGAATATGAGTCTGCGGCACGACGAACATGAGAAAGCCCGTGGACATGCCTAGAGGTGGAATCAATATTTTGCGCATGGTTGTCGGTTTCCGGGTAGAACGCACCCGCAGGACGATAACGGCGAGTCCGCCGATCAGCGGAATCAGCAGCGACCATAGCGACGATGGTTGGATATTCAGGTTCATCGGAGATCGACACTCCCAAGGAGAAGATGCCGGCTTTTTGCCGGCGGGGCTTTCCATCTAATGGACGAAGCCGCTTTCTTCATCCTACTTGAATTCGGATGACAACGCAAATCCGCCAACTCGCCAAAAAACCGCCGGATGAGCAGCTGAGACTGCTTCTTCGGCGGCATGGCTTTGGACGCCGGAAACGCTGCGTTTCCGCTCATTTCCATCCGGCATATCCCTTCCTTATCGGGATGCTTGGGGCAAGCCTTTTTTAATCTGCTCCAGCGTTTCCCGGATAAAGGCAGGCTCGTCCTTCGGCGTTCGGGAAGAAATGAAATTGCGGTCCACGACAACCTCTTGATCCACATAATGAGCGCCTGCATTGGCCAAGTCGTCACGCAGCGGCGGGTAGCAGGTCAGCGTGCGCCCTTTGGCCAGACCCGCGCTGATCAGAATCTGAGGTCCGTGGCAGATCGCGGCAATCGTCTTGCCTTCCTCATCGAATTTCTGCACGAATTTTTGAATGTCGTGATCGTTGCGAAGAGCTTCAGGAGATGATCCTCCCGGAATCACAACGGCCTGGTAGTCGGAAGCATCGGCGTCTTGAATGCCGAGATCGGTCGTATACTCCGCTTTTTTCTGCTTGCCCTCAAGCTTCTCGCCGGCCTTGAGGCCGATAATCACCGTCTCGTGACCATCCGCGCGGATAGCGTCATACGGTGCTTTCATCTCGCTGTCCTCGAATTGCGGTCCAAGCAGGAATGCGATTTTCGCCATCATAATCCTCTCCTTTGCTGTCGGTCAGTCGAATATAAGTTATATTACCCGTTGGCCCGGAAGCTCAACCTGAACTTTCAGCAGCGAGGCGGGAACGGCTTTTCGCTCAAGCAAAGAAAGATCAAGGGCTTGTCAGGACTATTCTCCCAACGATAGTTCGACAGATCCCTTCAGCATTTGATTCTCTTTTTGCCCCATTCGAGAAGGAATTCCAAGCTTCTCCATGGAATGGGAAGAGAACGTTACCCGTTTGTAACCTTCGCGCCGTCAGAACGGTCTAGTATACAGAATGAAATCGACCTCTGCTGCCAGAGGCTTATAGATGGAGGAAACAACATGGCGAAACGCAACGAATCGAAAAAGCGAATCCAAGCTTTGCTCCTCGGCTTGACCGGCGCTGCCCTGCTCAGCACGGCCTCTCTGCCCTCCGCTCATGCATCCGCTTTGGCGCCTGGACAAGCTCGCGTCTCCGTCGGCCCGGCCGCCTATGCCTCCCTGCCCGCTTCAACGCAGGCTAAAGCGGTTAGCGTCTCGGTCACCGCCAAAAAAATCGTTCAATCGACATCGGCTTTGAAAGCCGTTCTGTTCGTTCCCGTCGTCTCCGGGCTCAAGGATGCCTCCTACCAGAAATCGCTCAATGAAAAGATGGAGCGCACGGCCATGGCGGACTTGGATGCCGTGAAGAAGCAGGCCGCCTCCGGCCTGGCCGCAGCGAAAAAAGCCGGCTATGAGTTCCATCCTTATGAAATCAAGCTGCAATATTCCGCTGGCTTATCCGGAACGGGTACGGACAGTGCCATTGTTTCCCTCAAGCTCAATACCTACATCTTTGCGGGAGGAGCGCACGGCATTTCCAGGATTGACACCTACAACGTCAAGAACGCCGGCTCCGCTTCAGCCGTCACCTTGAAGACGCTGTTCGGGGACTCTTACCCGGCGGCAATCAACACGGAGATCAAGCGGCAGATCGCCCGGAACGCGAATGGTTATTTCAAGGACGCTTTCACCGGCGTGGCGGCGGATCAGTCCTTCTATATCAAGGACGGCAGCGCACAGATCGTCTTCCAGCCTTACGAGATCGCTCCTTATGCGGCTGGAATTCCCGTGTTCGCGGTTCCGCTCCCGGCCTCATCCAAACCGATTCCTGCCGCTTCCGTCCAGGTAGATGCCAAACCGGTCCGTACGGAGGACGAGTTGTATAAAGCCGACATCGATGTTCCCGTCCTGAGCGGGCTGCTCGATGCCAAGTTCCAGGAGGAATGGAATGCGCAGATGGAGCAGGCTGCGGCCAAAGAGCTGGACTCGCTGAAAAAGGCGGCCGCCGAGCGCAAAAAAGCGAACCCAACGAGCTTCATCCCTTCCGAGATCAAGACGACCTTCGAAGTCGCCTCGGACGGTTCTCCGGCTGCCGGTGGAATGGTCTCTATTAAAATGAGCACGTACACCTACGAAGGCGGAGCGAACGGGGATACGCATATAAGCGCGGCGACCTTCCGAAACGCCTCGCAAGCTTCGCCCGTGACGCTGGCGGCATTGTTCGGCAGCCATTACGAGAGCGAGGTCGGGGCGGCCGTTCAGGCTGCGATCTCCAAGGACAAAGAGAATTACTTTGCCGATGATGACGGCTTCAGAGGCGTGACGGCGGACAGCGTGTTCTACGTGAAAGCCCAGGACGTCTATGTCGTCTTTCAGCAGGGTGAAATCGCTCCCCGCGCGAGCGGCAATCCGGAGTTCAAAATTCCTCTTCCCACCCACGGCGAGGATTCAAAACCTCTGCAGGTCATCGTCGGCAGCAAGGCTTTGAGCGGCGTCCAGGCTGTCCCCAACAAGGACGGGGTCGCGATCGTACCGGTAAGGGATGCGGCCGAAGCGCTCGGCTACAAGCTGAAATGGGATAAGCGCACCTCGACTCTCGAGCTCAGCAAAGGCAGCCAATGGACGGCCGTCACGATCGGCAGCGACTCCTACACCTACAACAAGATGGCCCCGGTCGCGCTCGGAGCCGCTCCGTCCTACGACAGCAAAGGCCGGATGACGGTGCCGCTGGCCTTCTTCACGGAAATCCTCCATGCCAAAGCAAGCTACGGGGACGACAGCGTCACCCTGCAGAAGTAGCAAATCCCCCTTTGCAGACCTAGCGGTCGGCGAAGGGGGATCTGCTTTTAATCCTACTCAGGGGGACTCATTTCAAGCCGCTTTAACGGACTTTCATTTCAATTCGCTTCAAGTGAACGGTCACATCCATCCGCAGAAGCGGCATGGCCTGGAGCCCTGCGCTCCAGCACCCTGCCCGCTCAGGAGTAGTTATGGGATGTCTCCACCGTTCCGTCGGCCCGATGGACGATGGCGCTGCCGCCGCGGTCGGAAGCCGACTTCCTGGCGGCCTCCACCGCCTCTGCCTTGGTGGAATAGGTGTCGCCTTTGTCCGCGCCGGCATCCTTCACCATCCATTCCCCGTCGTGAGGAACGACATGCTGGATGGAGCCTCCGGTTTCGCTGCCGCGCTGTCCGGAACGGCCTTTCGCATCCGAATCCTTCTCCCGGCCGTCGCGCTCTTCGGATTTTTCCGCATGTCCGCCTCCGCCGCCGGGATGCTCCTCCGCCCATTTCTCCGCCTGAGAAGTGGCGATGGCAATCGCCCGGCCCTCCTCGTATCCATCCTTCAGCAGCGCGTTGGCGATCTCCACCGCTTTGTCCCGCACCCGCTTGTCGAGATTTTTCATCGACGGCGGATAATCGTTTTTAGCCCATGGCATCCTCATGCACCTCCGCTTGAAAAATAATCGATCTAAACGATCGTGACGTCTCCCGCACCCGGACGTCCCGGATCGTTGCCGGCATCAAGCTTAT
Organism: Paenibacillus humicus NBRC 102415; assembly: GCF_004000905.1. Classification (GTDB taxonomy): domain Bacteria; phylum Bacillota; class Bacilli; order Paenibacillales; family Paenibacillaceae; genus Paenibacillus_O; species Paenibacillus_O humicus. Next base: position 18,248 of record NZ_BIMD01000037.1, on the reverse strand, counting down.
GGGTGCGGATCGCTCCGGCGCGCTCCATGATGCCCAGGATGTCTCTTGCATCATGCCGGTCGCCTTCCGCAAACACGAGAATGCGGCCGTCCTTCACCTCGTTCTGGAACCGCTCCGCTTCGCTCTCCGGGAATCCCATCCCGACCAGTCCGCCGACGATGCCGAGCGTGCTGGCTCCGACGGCAGCGCCGCTGATCGCGGCGACGATCGGCCCGGCAGCGAGCAGAGGCCCGATCCCGGGAATCGCCAGCGCTCCAAGACCCGCGAGCAGGCCGACCGCCCCGCCCGCCAGCCCTCCCGTCGTCACGCCGGCGGCAATGCCTTCCGGAGCCATCGTTCCCGATTCGTCCATCATGCCCTCGTAGCGTTCCTTGTCCTGGGTAAGCACCGACAGCTCGTCCCGCTTGAAGCCGGATGCCTGAAGCTCCTCGATTGCTCGAAGAGCATGATCGTCATCGCGGAATACTCCCGCATATCTTATCGTCACGTCGCTCGCCTCCGATTTTTCTGCCCGGTTTCCCTATCGGCCGGACGGGAATTAGGATGTCTTCTTCGTCCTTCTTACCCGGAGCGGAGGAGGCGGAATCGGGATCGGGCGGAAAATCAGGCTTCGAGCAGCTCCCGGATCTCCCGGCAAGAAGCCTCCAGCAGCCCTTCAAGGCGCTCCGCTTCAGGACCGTAGCTGCCGGCGGAATATCTCGCCTTCTGCTCCAGATCGCCTGCAAGGCGGGCAAGCGCGACAAAGCCGATGCTCAAGGAAGCGGATTTGATATGGTGGGACAGGAGCTCCACCTGCTCATGGTTTTCTTCAGCGGCAGCCCGCCTCAGCTGCTCGACCTTGGCGGGTGTGTCCTGCTCGAACAGAAGCACGAGCTCCAGCAGCATGCCGACATCGTCGCCGCTCCACGGAAGAGGAGCGATGTCCGCCAAAGTATCCACGCTGACGAGCTTCGGTTCGTCCGGCGCCGTGTTCGGCGGGGCGAGCGGGCGATGTCCCATCGCGTCGGGCAGCCAGCGGAGCAGAATGCCCGCCAGCTTCTCCAGCGTCACCGGCTTGGCCAGGTAATCGTTCATCCCTGCGCTGATCGAGCGGTCGCGGTCGCCGATCATGGCGTTCGCCGTGAGCGCGATGATCGGCACTGCCGCCATCTCCTCGCGGGCTTCGAGCTTGCGGATTCGGCCTGCCGCCTGGAAGCCGTCCAGCAGCGGCATCTGGTTGTCCATGAGGATGAGGCGCGGCTCATGCTTCTTCCACAGCTCAACCGCCTCCTCGCCATTGCCTGCCGCAATGACGTTGCTGAAGCCGAGCTTGCGCAGCTGCAGCATCGTCACATGCTGATTGACCGGATTGTCCTCCGCCAGCAGGATTACGGTCGCGGTGTCCTTGCCGGCAAGCCCGTCGACGGCCGTCGGCCGTCCCGCCGAATCCGCTGAGCCGCGCTGCTGCTCCTGCTGCTGGAGCTCGACCTCGACCCAGAACTCCGAGCCCTCGCCCAAACGGCTGTCGACCCCGATCTGGCCTCCCATCATTTCAACGAGATGTTTCGTGATCGATAAGCCGAGACCCGTGCTGGAGAACTTGTTCGTCAAGGAGCTGTCGACCTGGTAGAAGGGCGTGAACAGTCTCCTGGCATTCTCCTCCGATATGCCGATTCCGGTATCCCGGATCTCGATGCGGATCTTCTGGCGCCCGCCGCTGCGGGAAAGCAGGTAGAGACGCACTTCGATTTCACCGTCCTGGGTGAACTTGACGGCATTGCCGACCAGATTGATCAGCACCTGCCGGAAGCGGCCGGCGTCCCCGACGACAGGCGTATGGATGCGCGGATCGATATAACAGCGCAGGGAGTCCTGCTGCAGCTGCGCTCTGGACTGCAGCAGCTGCATCGTGTGCTCCAGCGCGGCGCGCAGGTCGAACGGCGCCGTTTCGAGCTGCATTTCTCCCGCCTCGATCTTGGACAGATCAAGAATGTCGTTGATGATGGTGAGCAGCAGCTGCCCGGAGTCCATGATGATGGATACCGACTCCCGCTGCTGCTCGGACATCTCCGACTGGGAAAGCAGCTCGCTCATGGCGATGATTCCGTTCATCGGAGAGCGGATCTCATGGCTCATCGTAGCCAGGAATACGCTCTTCGAGCGGTCGGCGTTCTCGGCGTTCTCCTTGGCCAGCTTCAGCTCGATGTTCGTTTTGGCCAGCTGGCGCTGCAAGGAGACGAGCTCATTGTTCAGGGCGGAGAACTCGTCGAACGTTCTCATCTCCTGCTCCATCTTCTCCACGATCTGATTGGAGAGCTTCTTGATCGTGTCGCGAAGAGTCACCATCTGCTGGTTGTTGATCTTCATCAGCTCATCGTAAAAGAACGAATACCCCGGGTTGTACGTGGAGCCGACGACGAGCAGATGGTCGTCGAAAACGCCCCCGTTGAAATAAAAAAGAACCGGCCTGTCTTCCAGGGTCAGGTTCAATTCCCAATTGAAAATCGCCTTTTCCTGATCAAGCCGGTTTAGAAAGTCGTGAAATTTAAGAGCGTTCATTTCGTCCATCACGGAAATCACATGGCCGCCCCCGCTCAAGCGAGCGGAAATGCCATAGTCGTCTCTGACGATGGTCGAAATTCTTCCTGTGCGGCTGCAGAGAAGGGAGATGACCTTCTGGTCCGTCTTCGGAGCCGCATTGATGCTGTCCATGAACTCACCGCCTTCATCGTTTCGTCAGCTCTCCTGCCTTGAGCACGGATTCCTCCGCGTCGCGTCCATATCCGTCCGCGCTTACTTTCTCCCATAATTCAGGGTCGATATTGAATGGAAACCCTCCGACAAGGATCCGAATCCCGTCGCATTCGGGATCGCGCCGCACCTCGGCGATCAGTTCTTTGACCAGCCCGACGTGATAGGTCATCGTGCAGGAGATGGCCAGCACATCGGCTCCGTACTCCTTGAGGGACCGGATCAGAGGCCCGATCGGCATGTTGGCTCCGACGTAGTACGTATCCCATCCGTTCAGCTCGAAGATATCCGTCACCATGCGCAGTCCGATCTCGTGCAGCTCTCCGCCGACACAGGCCGCGACCAGCTTCTTTCCCTTGCGGGAATGATGGAACAGATAGGGAAACAATTGCGACATGATCAGCTGGGTGGCGGCGCTGCAGTAATGCTCCTGGGCTACCGTCAGCCTGCCGAGCTGCCAGAGCCTGCCGATTTCGTATTGCGACTTCTGGAAAATCTCCAGGTAGATCGTCTGAAGCGGCATCCCGCCGTCGACAAGCCCCATGATGAGGCGGCTGGCTCCGCTCCGGTCTCCTTGCAAAAGCATGGATAAGTAAGCCCGCGCTTCGTCGGCTGCGGCGCTGCTGTCCAGATGGGAGTCCGTCAGCTCCGCATCGGTGTCCAGCTGCCTCAGAGCAGCATCGATATAGGGAGAGACGAGCTCGTAGTCGCGTTTCTCCAGGTGTTTGCCCAGAACGTTTTGAAGACAAAGCATATTGATGTACAGGTCCTCCGTGGAAACCTTATATTGAATCAGCAGCACCCGAAGCCAGGTCATATAGCTGGAGAACAGCAGCGGACTCTGGAGGCTCACGCTTTCGACCAGATACTTCAGGCTGTAGCGGGTGTCCTCAAGCGTCTTCTCGTGGCCGATCCGGCCAAAGCGCTCCGCCAGACCGGGCTGCCTCTCGTACTGAAGCCTTACGATTTCCTCCGCCAAAAAGCTCTCGCCATCGAGGATGGCTCTGCTCGCTTGCGCAGCGTCAACGGACATCGGTCATCACTCTCCTTGGGTGTGGATAGGGTCGGAGCGGCGGGCCAGCGACCTCTATTATACCACACTCGGCTGGATGGCCTTTTCAAAGCATCCAGTTTCTACAAAATGGGAGAAAGCAGCCGGCTGACCGATTCCTTGAATTTGTGCCAGGCGGAACGGGAATCGTAGTCTTCCAGGGAAAGCTCCTTGCAGTGCAGCAGATCGTCCTGGAAAATGCGCTGAAGCCGCTGAGCCGTCGCGGAATCATAGATGAAGGCGTTGACCTCGAAGTTGAGCTTGAAGCTGCGGATATCGATGTTGGCCGTGCCGACAGAGGCGATATTGCCGTCAACGACAAGGGTTTTGGCATGCAGGAAGCCGTTGCCGTACTGATAGCATTTCACCCCGGCGGACAGCAGCTCCCCGAAATAGGAATGCGACGCCCAGTAGACGAAGAAGTGGTCCGGCTTGTTCGGCAGCATGACCTTGACGTCCACGCCGGATATCGCGGCCATCTTGAGGGCGTTGAGCAGGCTGTCGTCCGGGACGAAATACGGAGTCTGGAGCATGACCGATATCTTCGCCGCGTTGATCATCTTGATGTAGCCGTTCTTGATATGCTGCCATTCCGAGTCCGGTCCGCTGGAGACGATCTGCATGCCGACGGTGCCCCCCGATGCAGGGGCCGGATAGTAGCGGGAGTCCGTCATGAAAGGCTTGGAGGAGGCGAGGCTCCAGTCCAGCAGGAACCGGCCTTGCAGCTGGGCGACGACGCTGCCTTCGAGGCGCAGATGGGTATCCCGCCAGAAGCCGAATTTCTTCACCTTGCCGACATACTCGTCGCCGATGTTGAAGCCGCCGATGTAGCCGATTTTGCCGTCGATGACGACAATCTTCCGATGGTTGCGGTAGTTCAGCCTCGGGTTGATGAAGAAGATGCGGGACGGGAAAAACGCTCCGACCTGCCCTCCGGCCTTCACGAGCATGCGGAGGTACTTCTTGTTGAGGCGGATGCTCCCGATATCGTCGTAGATCAGCCTCACCTCCACCCCTTGCTCGGCCTTGCGGATAAGCGTGTGCAGGATGCGCTTGCCGAGTTTGTCCGCCCGGATGATGTAGTACATCAGATGGATATGCTCCTGCGCCGCTTCCAAGTCCCGCAGCAGGGCATCGAATTTGGTCTCGCCGTCCGTGAACACCTCGACCTCGTTGTCCTGCGTGTACAGCGAATCGCTCGACACCAGGTTCATGTAGATCATATCCTGGTAATACGTCATGAGCGGGTCATTGAACGAATAAAGCCCGTTCTCGACGATCCGCTGCTGCGTCTTGAGCCGCTGGCGGGCCGCTTTCAGCTGGCTCAGCTTGAACTTGTAGATTTTGCGGCGGCTCAGGTTCTGTCCGAGGAGCAGATACAGGACGAATCCGACACCCGGCAGGAAATAGAGAATCATCAGCCAAGCCCATGTGGCCGCGATATTCCGCCGCTCGAGGAAGATGACGGTGACGGCCAGAATCAGGTTGAGAATATAAAATACGGAGTAGGCTTGCTGAAAATAATGCAACTCGGCACCTGCCCATCTATGAAATCGCTTTGCTTGTCAGCTTCAGTATACCAGACTTTCCGCATCCTTTTTCCATTGATTAGGGCGATCTCCATGCAAGGCCCGCCTTTCATTGACAATGCCGGGCATACGGTCTATTGTGCGGAGAAGAGCGCAAGCGTCTCCCCTGCCGCCCCTTCCGGGGCGGCGGATGACGGCGCCGAACAGGCGGACGCCGCATCCGGGAGCACGTTGGATGTAAGCCAGCGAATATGAGAACGATGCCGCATCGGCGGCATCCAGCCATGGGAGGCAGGATCATGAACCACAAGCAGGCGGCCGGGGAAAAAGCGGCCGGGGAAGTAAACAGCGGCATGAAGGTCGGGCTCGGTACCGGCTCGACCGTCTACTACACGATTTTGGAGCTCGGAAGACGCGTCAAGGAAGAGGGCCTGGAAATCATCGGCGTGCCGACCTCCGAAGCGACGGACAAGCTCGCCCGCGAGCTCGGCATTCCGCTCGGCGAGCTGTCCGAGCTTGAGCCGCTCGATCTGACGATCGACGGCGCCGACGAGGTGAACGGAACGCTCGATCTCATCAAGGGCGGGGGCGGAGCCCATTTCCGCGAGAAGATGGTGGCGGCTGCCTCCAGGAGGCTCGTCATCGTCGCCGACGAGTCGAAGGTCGTACCGGAGCTCGGACCTTTCCGGCTGCCTGTGGAGGTCGTGCCCTACGGCTGGAAGTCCACCCGGAAGCGCGTCGAGGGGGCCGGCTGCTCGGCGGTGCGCCGGGAACGCGGCGGCGAGCCTGTCCGGACGGACAACGGCAACTACATTCTGGATTGCGACTTCGGTTGCATCACGGATCCGGGCGCCCTGGACGGCAAGCTGAAAAGCCTGCTTGGCGTCGTCGAGACCGGCCTTTTCGTCGGCATGGCGGATTCGGTCTATGTAGCCGGTCCGGACGGCGTCCGCGTTCTTCGGCGCGGAACGCCGGCATAAGGATCTCTATATGAAAATCATTATCGACAAAGACACCCCCGCCTCTACGAAAACAACGGGAGACACAGCCCGGCCGGAGCAGGAAAAGCGTTCGGAGCCGCTCCGTACGGCGCTCTCCGGCAAGAAGATCGTTCTCACCGGAGGCGGCTCGACCGGCCATGTCAGCGTCAATCTCGCGCTTATCCCGGGCCTGCTCGCGGACGGCTGGAAGATCGACTATATCGGATCGGCAGCCGGAATCGAGCGGGAGCTGATCGAGCCGCTGGACGGCGTCGCCTACCACGCCGTCTCCACCGGCAAGCTGCGCCGCTATATCGACATGAAGAACATGACGGATGCCTTCCGGGTCGTCAAAGGCCTGGCCCAGGCCGCCGCCCTGCTGCGCAGGCTGCGCCCGGACGTCGTCTTCTCCAAGGGCGGGTTCGTCTCCGTTCCGGTCGTCATTGGAGCGAAGCTGAACCGGATTCCCGTCATCATCCATGAATCCGACGTTACCCCCGGGCTCGCGAACCGGATCGCGATGCCGTTCGCCTCGGCGGTCTGCACGACCTTCCCGGAGACGGCGGCCTATATCCGCAAAGGTCCGGAGATCGTGCAGGCCGGAGCTCTCGTGCGTCCGGAGCTGCTGCAGGGCGATGCCGCCCGGGGCAGGCGGCTGTGCGGCTTCTCCGCAGGCAAGCCGGTGCTGCTCGTCATGGGCGGCAGCCTGGGATCGAGGCGCATCAATGAAGCCGTCCGGGAAGCATTGCCGCAGCTGCTGGAGCAGTACCAGGTGGTGCATCTATGCGGCAAAGGACAGCTGCCTGAGGGCAGCCCTGTGAATGACGGCGCAGGCTACCGGGCATTCGAGTATTTGTCGGAGGAGCTGCCGGATGTGCTGGCGATGGCCGAGCTCGTCCTATCCCGCGCCGGCTCCAACGCGATCTTCGAGCTGCTGGCGCTGCGGAAGCCGATGCTTCTGGTTCCGCTGACGCTCGCCCAGAGCCGCGGCGACCAGCTGCGCAACGCCGCGTCCTTCGAGCAGGCGGGCCTATGCCGAGTGCTGCAGGAGGAGGAGCTCACGGCGGCGTCCTTGCTGGAGCATCTGTCCGTCTTGGAAGAGCAAAAGGCGGATTACCGCGAACGGATGGCCGACGCCGCTCCGGCCGACCCTTTGCCGCTCCTGCGAGGCATCATCGACCAAGCGGCTCGGCAGTAAGCCTCTTATCGAAAGTGCTTCCGCAAGACGATTCCATGACAGACCAAAGAGCCCGTTCCCGCTCGAAGGCCGCTAAAAAAATGTCGCTGCGTGCGCGAATCGTTCTTCCAATCGCTGTTGTCCTTCTCCAGAACGATTCCGGACCCTCCGCTTGTTTTTTTTCAGCAGCCCGCTCGCTTGCGGGCTCTTTTTCATTCCGAAAGGACGGCTTCAGCTTTCCTTGAGACTTTTGCACAGGGCATGGACAGCAAATAACAGCAGCCCGCCTGCAAGCGAAAACCGGATCAGGCCGATGAGTTGCCCAGAAGTAGCGCTGAAAGCATAGAGATATGATGTGCCCGAGCTGCCACCGCCCAAAACCGTCGTCAGTTTATAAAGGGCATATGCCGCATTGAACAAAAGCAAATGATAGGAAAGGGATAAGGCGGCAAGACCTTTATCCCTGCTTTTGCCGAAGGCGGCCGCAATCATGAAGACTGAAAATACAAGTACAAGCCCGTAAAGAAATCCCATCCCGCACCTCTCTTCTCCCTTTGACCTCCTGCCCTGGACGATCGATTGCATCATCCCTTGGAAAGGGCTGTGCAAAGGCTCTTTCTCTTTCTTTAGACGTTCATACAGCCGTTTGGTTGTTCTTCGGCTTTATTATTCTAACGGCGAGAAACTGGCGCGCCTCCTGCCCGATATCGGCAAGCAGGCGGATCAAACCGATTTCCGATCCCTGATCAATCCATGTCTTTCGTCCAAATGGAATCGCCGCAGGCGGAACAAAATAGGATACGTGGGGAGGGAGCAAGACGAAGGCATGCACAGCAACCAAAAACGGCTTCCCGAAGCTCTCGAAGCTTTATGTTAATTTCCCTGACGTCTTATTGACACAGAAGCCATATATCCTTCATATTGTGATTCATAGCAGTTATCGTGCTCAGGCAAGCGGGAGGAGCGGGGGATATGGTCAACAAGCTCAGGAAAGCAGCCATTGTCGGAGTGGGCCATGTAGGGGCGAGCTGCGCGTACGCGATGGTGAATCAGGCGGTATGCGACGAAATCATGCTGATCGGCCGAAACCCGAAGCGGACGCGGGCCCAGGCGCTCGACCTCTCCCATTGCGTCGACTTCAGCCATTCGCGGACCAAGGTGTACGACGGCACCTTTGAACAATGCGGCGATATGGATATCATCCTCCTGTGCGCAGGGGGCAATCCGATTCCGGGCGGAACCCGTCTCGACCTGCTTGAATCGGCCTATGAGCTGCATGCGGACATCATCGGCAAAATCATGCAGAGCGGCTTCGACGGCATCTTCATCGCCGCCACCAATCCGGTCGACATCGTCACTTATATCGTCTGGAAGCTGTCCGGCCTGCCGCGGGAGCGGATCATCGGCAGCGGCACGTCCATCGACACGGCCAGGCTCAAGACGCTGCTCTCCGAGGACTTGCCTGTCGACCCCCGAAGCGTGCAGGGGTACATCATGGGCGAGCACGGCGAATCGCAGTTCCCGGTATGGTCGCATGTCACGGTCGGCGGCAAGCCGCTGGCCGATATCATCGGCCAGTCCCCCGGGCGCTTCGGCCATATGGACATGGAGGAGATCGCCCTGCGCACGCGCAATGCAGGGTGGGAAATCCTGCACGGCAAGGGCTCCACGCATTACGGCATCGCAGCGGCCCTCACCTCGATCGCCCGTTCCGTGCTCAACAACGACCACCGCATCATGGCGGTATCGGCCGTGCTGGACGGCGAATACGGGCAGCGGGATATCGGCATCGGCGTACCGGCCATACTGGGGCGGAGCGGCATCCAGGAAGTGCTGGAGCTTCGGCTCAGCGCCCAGGAGCAGGAACGCTTCGAACGCTCCTGCTCCATTATCCGGGCCGCCATGGATACGCTGCCTCCCTGGTAGGAACAAGTTGCCGGGATGCCCCTACCTTCCTCCGCTTCCGCTATGCTACAATTTTCGCAATACCGCAATCAGCAAGCGGGATCCGGCAATTGCCGAATCCCGCTGGACATGGCAGCCAAGGGGGAACATAAACATGGATATCAGGCATATGAGGCTGGACGAACCGGCCCCGGCCACCTTCAGCGAAGAAAGAGAAGAATACGAGCGCGACTACGCCCGTCTTATCCAGTCCCCGGCGTTTCGACGGCTGCAAGGGAAATCGCAGGTATTCGGCGCCGGCTCCGGAGATTACTACCGGACACGCCTTACCCATTCCCTGGAGGTGTCCCAGATTGCCCGCGAAGCAGCCCGCCGGCTGGCCAAGCATTATCCGTTCGTCGAAAAGGGAGAGCATCCCGGGCTCGTCGTCAGTCCCGCCGTGGTGGAATGCGCGGCTTTGGCTCACGATCTGGGGCACCCCCCTTTCGGCCATCGGGGAGAAGAAGTGCTCAATCGCCTGCTGCAGGAGCAGTACGGCATGAAATATGAAGGCAATGCCCAAAACTTCCGCATTCTCATGTTCCTGGAGAAGCGCGCCGGCAGCGGCAGCGGGCTCGACCTGACAGCCGCGGTGCTGCTTGCCGTCAACAAATACCCTTTCTGCCTCGATGAGCCCGGCCGCCTCAAGGGAGTGTACGCACCGGAATGGGAAATCATTTCCGAGCTGCGCCGCAAGTGGGACATGCCGACAGGCGAGACGACGCTGGAGACGCAGCTGATGGATTTGTGCGACGATATCGCCTACTCCACCCATGACATCGAGGACGGCATCCGCGCTGGCAAAATCGGCATGAACCGGACCTTCTTCGAAAACGACCGGCTCCACGAGCATCTCGTTCAGGAGATCGCCCATGACGAAGGAAATCGGGGCTTTCGCTGGGATGAAGTGGACATCCCCGTCATGGTTCGCCGGGTGCTGGACGATTTCCTGGCTCAGTGGGAAGAAATCTACCAATCCACCGGCCGCGAGTCCTCGCGCACGCGCAGGGAAATCAAGGCCAGATGGGTAAGCACCTTCGCAGGCCGCATCGGCATCATCGACGACGGGGGCTGGAAGCGCGTCACCTTCGTCCGCGATGGCGCGCAGGATCTGGATCTGCTCCGCACGATGGAGATCCTGAAGAAGCTGGCCTGGGTAACGCTCGTCAAGGACTTCCGCGTCCAGCGGCTGCAGCTGCGCAGCGAGATCATGGTCCAGCGGTTATGGGAAAGCTTTGTCGATCCCGCCATGGGCCGCTTGATCATTCCTCCCGATTGGCTCGAGAATTATGAACGCCATTCGGGCAAATGGAGCTGGCCGCGCTTTGTGGCCGATTATATATCGGGCATGACGGACGCTTATGCGGAGAAGGTGTACGCCGAGCTGTTCGCCAGCAAGTCCGGCTCCATCTATGAAATGGATTGATGACGGCCAGAGATGGCTGCAAGCCCGACAAGGTCAGTCATGAGCTCGGGCGCCGCGCGCTCCTCTGCCTCCCTTTTTGACTGCAAGTCCAATCTTGATTCCAACCACAAAATCCTAGCTGAGACGCAGGTGTATAAATAGAACAACTGGGTACTTGTAGAACTTCGAACTAACTGGGTAAACGTAGAACATCCAACTACCTGGGTACACATAGAACGCTCAACCAACGGGGTGAACATAGAACTCCAACAAACCAGGCGCTCGCAGAATGTCCAACTACCTGGATGCTCGATGAAAGCCACCTGGGTGCTCATTGAACTTCCAACTCCTTCGATTTGGTCTTTCGCTCTTGCTGACAATCCGACCTTCAATACCAATCCTAGCCGCACGAGCTCTGGCTGCGCTTAGATGCCCCGACTGAACAAAAAAAACAGCCGAGCATTGCTATCGGACATCAGATCCGTTATTTCCTCGAAAATCGCTGATTCTCGGATTTATCGGACATCAGATCCGTTATTTGATCGAAATTCGCTCCGTAAGGCGATAAATGGCCAAAATAGCGGATCCTATGTCCGATAAATAAGCAAAAGACCTCTTTGCAGGCAAATAACGGATCCTATGTCCGATACTTGCAGGCAAGAGGTCTTTTGTTGTTTTGTCGGCGACATGCGTATGCGGCCTGTCTGAACAAAACCGGTAAAAAGAGCGGCGCCATAGGCCACATGGTGGCCCGCGGCGGTATTCCTCTGTTCAAGGCAATGTCCGCCATGGCCGGCTTCCATGTCTCTAGCTTCGCTTCGCCGCTCCGGCTGCCCGGCTCCCACCGCCCTAGTCTCGTTTTGGCTCCCACAAGCCTCGCTGCGGCTAACCCTGCAGCCTCGCTGCGGCTACCCCGCCAGCCTCGCTGCGGCTACCCCGCCAGCCTCGCTGCGACTACCCCTGCCGCCCAGCTTCGGCCGTTCCGGCATCCGGAACCTGCTCCGCAGCGGTCCGGTGCAAGCCCGCAGGCCAGAACGCCCAGCGGCCCAGCAGCGCGGTAAGAGCGGGAACGAGGAACGGACGCACGATGAACGTATCGAGCAGGACGCCCAGCGCCGTAATCAAGCCGAACTGAAGCAGCACCTGGATCGGCAGCGTGGCCAGCACGGCGAACGTGCCGGCAAGAATGAGTCCGGCGGATGTAATGACCGGCCCGCTCTCGTTTACGCCCTCGGATATGGCTTGGCGGAGCGGCATATGCCGCCTCTTTTTCCAGATGCCCGACACCATGAAAATGTTGTAGTCCTCGCCCAGCGCCACCAGGAACACGAAGGCATAGAGCGGAATGGCCCCTTGTATCGCGTCGATTCCGATCGCCTGGAGGACGAGCCAGCCGAGCCCGAGAGCGGAGAAATAGCTGAGGATGACGGTTCCGATCAGATACAGCATGGCGGTTGCCGAGCGCAGGTAGACAAGCAGCAGCAGCGCGATGAGGCCGATGACGACCGGAATGATCAGCCTTGTGTCCGAGGCTTGCGTCGCCCGGGTGTCGTATTGGACCGCCGTCTGGCCGGCAATCCAGACATGGCCTGCCGGATCGGCGGCTCCCGTTCCGGCGAGAGCGCTCTCTGCCAATCTCCTCATCTCCGGAATGCGGTCCATCGCTTCGAGGGAATACGGGTTGAGGCTCAGCTCCACCGTCCAAGCCCGGATGTCGGGATCAACGGCTCCCTGCTGCGGCTGGGACACGGAGGCTACATAAGGCTGGCTCTTCAGCTCATTCGCGAAGCCGTCCATGCCGCCTCGTCCTTGCGTGTCCGCGATGATGGTGACGGGAGCCAGCTTCCCTTCGGAGAACTGTTCTCCGATGAGGCGGAAGCCTTCTCTGGACTCCATATCGGACGGGAACGAGGAAAGAATGTCGTACGTGAACTTCACCTGAGAGCTGACGGCAGCCAGGGAGCCGAGCAGCAGCAGGGAGATTCCGGCTACTTTCCATGGATGCCGGACGACGAGACGCCCGGTGAGTCCGGAGCGCCGGCTGCTGCGCGGAGAAGGCGCGGGCTTGCCCCGGCGTGCTGCCCGCTCCGCCGCCATCGCCGGCGTCCGCGGCACGAACGGCCAGAAGGAGCCGCGGCCGAGAATCGCGAGCAGAGCGGGAACAAGCGTCAGGCTGGCCAGCGCCATGACGAGAATCGACAGGCTGAACGGCACGGCGAACCGGTGAACGCCGCCGAAGCGGGCAAGCAGCAGCGTCAGCAGCGCGATGACGACCGTCAGGCCGCTCATCGCGATTGCCCCGCCGGCGTCGGATACGGCCTTGCGCAGCGCGGCCGCCTTGCTCTCCTCCTCCGTCAGCAGATGGCGGTAGCGGCTGATCAGGAACAGGCAGTAGTCCGTCCCTGCGCCGAACAGCAGCACCGTCATGATGGAGACGGCTTGCGAGTCGACATCGATCCAGCCCTGCGAGGCCATATACCCGAGGATCGGCCCCGTCACTCCGTAGGCGAAGCCGACAGCCAGCAGAGGGATGAGAGCCAGTACGGGGGATCGGTAGATGACGAGCAGGAAAACGAGCACCAGCAGCACCGTGGCGATCAGCAGAGAGACATCGGCGCTGCTGAACAAGGCGGTGGCATCGACCGCGATGCCTGCGGGCCCGGTCAATCGGGCGCTCGGCACCGAGGAATCCGCCGCTGCGGACGCAGCCGCGAACACGTCCTGGCCGCCGGCCAGCGCGTTGATCCGCTCCCGCAGCTCCAGCGTGCCTTCCTTGAGCTCCGGCGTGCCGGCCTCCGGCTTGAACGTCACGGCCCAGACGAGCGTACTGCCATCCTGCGACAGCTGCGCCCTCAAGGCCGGCGCCGGCAGCTTGTCGAGCGGCACCGCCGCCTGCTGATGGGCGACCGGCCGCGCCGCCACATCCGCCGACGCTTGCCGGATCAGCTCGAGATCTCCGTCGCGGAGTCCGCCTTCCCGGTGCCATACGACCAGCGCCGGCGTGCCGTCGTTCGAGGCGAATTCGCGGCTGAGCACCTCCTCTGCCTGAACGGAAGCGACATGCTTGCCGAAGTTGGGCGCGTTCTCGTCGACCTCGCTCCTTACGCCAGGAAGAAGCAGGCTGAGCAGGGCGGCCATCACGATCCATGCCGCCAGCGTCATCCACTTGCTCCGCCTGCCGGCGACAGCTTCCATCCATCGGTTCATAAGCCTCATCCTTTCGGTTCTAGCATTCCGCCCCCGGTATGACCCCGAGCACGAAATCATGATAAAATAAGCTAGCCCGACTCGAAATGCATGATCGGGCAAACAAGATAACAGCCAAAGGAAAATCCTGTTTTCATTATATATACCGTAGGGTTAATTTTCAACGGATACCGATTTTCATAGAAAGGAGAGCTTCTTTTGTCAAAATTTTCCCATGCCGATTCCGATAAAGAAGGAACGCGCCGCGCGCCGGGCCGGCCGAAGGCGGAAGAGCGCGGAACTCCCGTCCGGGACCTCGTGCTGCAGGCCGCATCCGTCCTGTTCATGGAGCAGGGCTACGAGGCCGTATCGCTGAACCAGATTGCCGAGCAGTGCGGCGTCACCAAAGCGTCGGTATACTATCATTTTACGAGCAAGCCGGTCCTGTTCACCGCCTCCGTCACCGATATGCTGCGCAAGGCCAAGGCCGGAACAGAAAGGCTGCTGGAAAGCGGCGGATCGTTGCGGGAGAGGCTGCTCCGCATCGCCCAGGTCCGGCTGGCCCGAAGCCAGCATGCCGAGTTCGAAACGCTGATGCGGGAAGCGTCCCACTGGCTGACGGCGGAGCAGAAAAATGAGATCCGCGAAGCCGAGGACCATCTCCACCAGCTTCTTGCCGTCCATTTCCGCAAAGCTGTCGATGCCGGAGAAGTAAAAAAGGGCAACCCTCTCCTGATGGCTCATCTCTATACCGCCCTGCTGATGATCGGCAACCGGGAAGCGGCGCAAGGGATGTACGGCTCCATCGACGAGCTGGCCGATCAGATGATGGATCTATTCTGGTCCGGCATCGATTCCGAACGTACGCAAGAGAAAGCGTGATGGTCCAAATCGTCTGCCGGCACCCGATCCTGAAGGTCATCTTGGCTATGTGAGGAGAGAAAAAGCAGGACATGTCGATCAAACTGAAGCTATCCGCTCTCATATCGTCAGTCGTTGTCCTGATTCTGGCATTGAACCTGCTCGTTTTCTCCCTGTATTCGACCGGGCAGCAGGACAAAGCGGTCGAGCAGCAAATCCGTACGGCCGCCGATCAGATCCGCTTCTCCATGACGCCGACGCTGCGGACGGCTTATTACCTCGATGCCGCCGTCTCGGAGCGGATGCGTGTCGCATCCATTGCCGCCATCGGCCTGCTGGGACCCCGCTTGGCCGACGTCGCCCCATCCACCCTGCTGGAAAGCGCGGCCAAGCTCAACCTGAGCTCCCTCTCGCTCGTTCAGCGCGAATACGGCGGCAAGATTGCAATCAAGGCCTCGTCCGATTCCGATCTGGAGGGCAAGACGATCGGCTCCGACAGCCTCAACGGCAAGGTCGTCAGCGACCTGATCGGCAGCAGATACGCGTATGTCGACCGGGGAACGAGCCTCCAGAACTACTGGTGCGATTCGCTCTTCTACTCCGAGAGAGGCTACAAATCCAAGCTGAGCTTCTATTACGACGGAACCGCCGACTACGTCGTGCGGATCTCCTACAATGTGCAGCCGATGGTCGACAAGCTGACCCCGATCCAGGACAACAGCAGCATCGACGATATGATTCTCGACTCGCCGGGTCTGGTCGAAATTACAGGCATCAATGCGGATCTGGTGCCCGGTTCGGACAGCGGCCAGCCTTCCGAGCTGCAGCAGGCATTTCCGGACAACGCCATGGAGTTCGGGTCATACCGCTATGTCGACAGAGAGAACGATTATGCCTTGATGGAAAAGGCCAGCCAGACAGGCCGGCCGGTGTACAACAAAACCGAGCTGCTCGGCAAAAAGCTGCTGCGGGGCTATATCCCCTTCAATGTAGACTCCATCCGCAGCTACGTCATCATCGTTTCCCTGGATACCTCCTTGTACGGAGAGTCGCTGAACAAGCAGTTCTTCCTGCTGCTCGCCATATCGATCACGCTGCTGATCGTCGCCATCTCGGCCAGCTACCTGATCTCCGGCGTCGCCTTGCGGAAGCTGAAGCTCGTCATTCGAAGGGTCAACGCGGTGGCCAAGGGAGACTTCAACAAGCCGATCCGCCTCAGCAGCAACGACGAGATCGGCGAGCTGGCTCAAAGCGTCAACCTCATGGCTTCCAATATGAGCGCATATACGAGCAGGCTCAAGGAGTCGGCGGAGGAGCTCCGCCACACCAAGGAGCATCTGGAATCCCTCGTCAGGCATACGAAGGACGCCATCCATACGTACGGCCTCGACGGGAGGCTCATGAGCGCGAACCGCGCCTTCGAAACGATGCTGGGATGGTCGGAGCAGGAGCTCATGGATGATCGTTCGCCTGCCTCTTTCCCACCCGTGAACGAGGAGGAAATACGCCGAATGATCGCAAGCGTGCTGAATGGGGTCGCCTATATCGACGCGGAGACCACGCTCGAGACCAAATTCGGAGCCCGCATCGACGTGAGCACGACGGCCTCGCCGATTCGAGACCATGACGGGACGATCGTCGCGGTATCCTGCATTTCCCGGAACGTGACGAACCGCAAGCATACCGAAGAGCTGCTGCGGCGGACGGAGAAGCTCTCCGTCGTCGGACAGCTGGCAGCCGGTGTCGCCCACGAGATCCGCAATCCGCTGACGACGCTGCGCGGCTTCGTGCAAATGCAGATGGAGGGCAAGGAGCTGAGTCCGTACTTCCTGTCGATCATGCTTTCGGAGCTGGACCGGATCAACTTCATCGTGAGCGAGTTTCTTGTGCTGTCCAAGCCCCAGGCCAATCATTACCACAAGCAGCGCATCGCGCCGATGCTGGAGGATATGGCGCTCCTCCTGGAGCCGGAAGCCAATCTGTCCGGAGCCGCCATCGAGCTCAATCTGGATAGCGGCCTCCCCCCGATTCTATGCGAGCCGAACCAGATGAAGCAGGTGTTCGTCAACGTCATCAAAAACGGCATCGAGTCCATGGCGGAGACGGGCGGCGTGCTGAAAATCGGCTTGCATCGGGACGATGCCGGATATGCCGTTGTCACGGTCGAAGACCAGGGAAGCGGAATTTCCGAGGAAGACCTGCTTCGTCTGGGCGAGCCGTTCTTCACCAGCAAGGAAGGCGGCAACGGGCTCGGGCTCATGGTCAGCCAGCGCATCGTCAGCAATCATAAAGGCACATTCGCCATCCGCAGCCGTATCGGCCATGGAACTGTCGTCCGCATCAGCCTGCCCGTCCTCTCCGAATGATCCTCCCGCTCTCCCGGGATACTAGGCACAGACAAGCTGCTGCCGCAGCATCTGGGAGGGCGGAAATCATGAAAACGATAGTCAGCATTGCCGCAGAGGATTGGCGGCGGATCGGACGGAACTGGACCGCCTGCGTCATCCTGGGAGGCCTCGCCCTGCTCCCCTCCTTGTACGCCTGGTTCAATATTCTCGCCTCGTGGGACCCGTACGGACGCACGTCCGAAATTCCGTTCGCCGTCGTCAACGAGGATGCCGGATACCGGCTCAGTCCGGCGCTTGGCGCCGCAGCGGGTGGAGAATCGGGCGGCATGCTCCGGGCCGGCGACGAAATCGTCAAGGCGCTGCGCGCCAATCCTTCGATCGGCTGGCATTTTGTCGGCGGGAAGGAAGCGCTGGACGGCGTTCGGGACGGCACTTATTATGCCAGCATCCTCATTCCGCCGAACTTCTCCGAGCGGATGGCCAGCATCCTCTCGCCCAAGCCGCTGCGGGCGGAGATTACGTATACCGTCAATGAAAAAATCAATGCGATCGCTCCCAAGATCACCTCTTCAGGAACGAATACGATCATCAAGAATTTCACCGAGCAATTCTCCGAAACGGTGAACGGCACGATCTTCCGTCTGTTCAACGAGCTTGGCACCGAGCTCGAACGGGAACGGCCGGCGATCGAGCATGCGGAGCAGCTCGTGTACCGGCTGGAGAAGGAGCTGCCCGAGGTGAACCGGATCGCTGCCGTCGCCCGGAAGGATCTGGGCAAGACCGCCCAGCTCACGGCGGAGGCGCAGAAAGCGCTCCCGTTCGCCGAGAAGCTGACCCGGGAAGGCTCCCGCTTCGCGGACGGAGCCGGGACGTTCCTGCAGCACGGCAGCGAGGCGCTTCAGGCGGTATCTCCCGCCGTGAAGCAGAATTTGCTGCTCGTGCAGCAGGCTGCGGCGGCGCTGGAGGCAGCCGCAGCCGAGCTTGGCGAAGGCGGCGCGGACAATTCCGCCCGCGCCGCCGAAGCTCTCGCCGCAGCG
>NZ_BIMD01000036.1 GCF_004000905.1 Paenibacillus humicus NBRC 102415 | reverse complement strand
AATGGATAGAAGGATGAATGGATAGAAGGATGAATGGATAGAAGGATGAATGGATAAAAGGATGAATGGATAGAAGGATGAATGGATAGAAGGCTGCTCTTTTAAAGAAGGACTGGGGGAAACGTATGGAATTTTTGAAGTATTCTATTATTGCGAGAGTTTCGTTGTGTAAGAGGCTGATGTCAGGCGGAGAACCCATCCCCATGCCGGATGTCCGTTGGACCGGGCCGTAAAGCCGCGGGAATCTTATCCTCCTTCGGGCTGTTGATTTGGCTCCGATAGGCTATAATGGATAAAAAGGATGATAGCCGAAGCGCGGGAGGGAAAGGGATCAATATGACGGATAAAGTGAAAATTTTCAGCGGATCTTCCAATATTCCGCTTGCGAAGAGCATCAGCGAGCAGCTGGGCATTCCTCTAGGAGAGGTGGAGCTGTCGCAGTTCGATAACGGAGAGCTGTATGTCTCCTATAAGGAGCCGATCCGCACTTGCCATATCTTCATCGTGCAGTCGCTCTCGGACCCGGTCAACGAGAACTTCATGGAGCTGCTCATCATGATCGACGCGGCCAAGCGGGCTTCCGCCAAGACGATCAACATCATCATGCCGTACTACGGCTACGCCCGCCAAGAGCGCAAGCGCCATCCGCGCGAGGCGATCTCCGCCAAGCTGGTCGCCGATCTGCTGGAGACGGCAGGCGCCTCCAGGATTATCCCGCTTGATCTGCATACGGCCGCTATCCAGGGCTTCTTCAACTTCCCGGTCGACCATCTTACGGCGCTCGACGAGCTGGCGGAATATATCCGCAGCAAGAACATCGAGAACCCGGTCATCGTATCTCCGGACGCAGGTCGAGCCTCCACGGCGGAGAAGCTGGCCAATTACCTGCATGCCCCGTTCGCGATGGTCGTGACCAATCACGACAGCCACACGGGAGAAGAGAAGACGCATGTCATCGGCGAGGTGGCCGGCAAGACGCCGATTGTCATTGAAGATATCATCGATACGGGCAAGACGCTCCTCAACGTCGTGGACAAGCTCGTCGAGAAGGGCGGGCGCGACATCATGGTGGCGGCGACCCACGGCCTGTTCTCTCAAAATGCGCTTGAGCGGCTGGAGCATGCCCATATCAAGGAAATCGTCGTAACGGACTCCATCCTGCAGCCTTCCGGGCACTCCGACAAGCTGACCGTCATCTCGATGGCAAGCCTGTTCACCGAAGCGATTCGGAGCAATATTTACGGCGGCTCCATTGCAACGATGTTCAAGAACAAAGGAATCTAGTCGTCCGCGGAAGCAGCATATACGGACCGATTCAAAGAGGCCGGAAGCCCGTTCCGGCCTCTTTGCCGTTCTCTCTAAAACGGCTGGCGAATAAGCGGGCAGGCGTAGCCGGTTGCTTGAAGCATCCTGGAGGCAGACGCAAGACAATTGCATTGCAAAGGTATAAGGACAAGCCTTTTGCGGCTTTCGGGAAAAACAGCCGGTTTCCGTTATGTAGCCCGACCGATAGTGGATAAATGCACCCTTTGCTGTGGAAGCACCCGTTTGTAGGGAGCACATTTGTTGCTGAGAAAGCATTTGTTTGTGGTGAGCACATTCGTTGCCGTGGAAGCACCCGTTGTCTTGGAGGCACCCGTTGCCTTGGAAGCGGAAGCATCCGTTGCCTTTGACGTTTTCCTTCCTTGAATGCTTATCGGACATAGGATCCGTTATTTGCCTTGAAAAATGGAATCTGCGAAGGTATCGGACATTAGATCCGTTATTTGCCTCCACTCTATTGATATTGAGGTAATTTTTAGGAAATAGCGGAACGTATGTCCGATAAAATGCCAAAACCCTCGAATTCGGCCAAATAGCGGAACGTATGTCCGATAAAAGCCAAGGGCTCATGAAATCGGCCGCATAGAGGAACGAATTTCCGAAATGCTTCATTTAAATCCAGGCCTGCCGGCCAAACAGTGGTCTTCGTCTGTGGCGTCAGAAAGCGCGGCGGCGTCTCTACATCGTTTTCGTTCTGAAAACTATTGCGATCATAAACGACAATTTTATGGTTGAAAAAATGATACTTTCGATCTTTTTGTGATAAATATCACGGATTATAAAGATTTTGAAAAGGTGTTCGAGCATTCCCCGCGAATAGGGAAGTTTGACAGGCACAAAAATTCGCCAGCGGGGTGGTAAGCGCTCTCATTAAATTCTTCCGCAAGTCAGCCCTTCCGTAAGTCAGCGCCTTCCGCAAGTCAGCTGTTCCGCAAGTCGGCTGTTCCGCAAGTCAGCCCTTCCGTAAGTCAGCTGTTCCGCAAGTCAGCTGTTCCGCAAGTCGGCTCTTCCGCAAGTCGGCTCTTCCGCAAGTCGGCTCTTCCGCAAGTCGGCTCTTCCGCAAGTCAGCTGTTCCGCAAGTCAGCGCCTTCCGCACGCCGCTCTCACCGCCAGACAGCTCAACTCTTTCCGCACGCCCCCTCTTTTCCTGAGTCAGCCGGTCCAGACAGAAGTCGACAAGCCGTTCCATGATTGCCCAAATCATTATTATGGATGAGGTGACTTGATTGTCCACGCGACTGAAAAAGAACGTTTCTTCCACGCTTGCTTCCTTGCTCACGTTGGCACTCCTGATAAGCATGTTCGGAGCAGCCGCTGCTCCCGCTGCCGCTGCGGCGGATCCCAACATCCCCCAGAATCTGGCCGTATCCGATGTAAAGGCAAAATCGATTACCTTGACCTGGGATGAAGTTCCCGGAATCGATCCCAACAACGGGTATCAGATCTACTACAAAATCGGAGACAGCACCCAGTGGAACTGGGCGGCCTGGTCCGGATTCTCCCCGAAAATCGTCGGCGGCCTGGAGCCGGAGACGACCTATTCCTTCTACGTCACTTCCGTTCCGGTGCTTGGCACCCAGAGCGAGAAGAGCAATGTGGTCACGGCAACGACCGTCGCCGAGGATCCCAACGCCTATCCGGAGCCGCCGCTGACGACTCCGCAGTATCTCCGCGTGACGGACGTCACCTACAATTCCATCGAGCTTGGATGGACGACGAGTCCTCTCGCTACGGGATACGACGTGTATGTGGACAACAAATGGTTCGGAGGAGACTGGGCAGCGGCCGGCAAATTCTCCTACGAAATCGCCAATCCGACGGCAGGTCAATCCGTGTACTTCCAGGTCGCCGCCCAGGATAAAGATCGCCGGGTATCCGGCAAGAGCAACGGCCTGCGCATCGTCTGGGGCCAGCTCGACGCTCCGCAATCGGTGCAGGTCTTATCGGGCACCCGCACCGCGATCTCGCTCGGCTGGGCTCCGGCAGCCGGAGCGACCGAGTATGAAATCTACCGCGACGGCGACCTCATCGGCACCAGCTCGGTTCCGCGTTATGCCGCGACGGGATTGACCGAGGGCCAAGCCTACGACTTTACGGTCGTCGCCAAAAACAGCCTGTGGCAATCGGAAGCGAGTGAGCCGGCAACGGCCGTTCCGGGCCGCGAGTACAACATCGTCGCCTATTATGCCGCCTGGGCACAGGGCGCCCGCCAGTTCAGTCCGGCTGATATCGACGGCTCGCAGATTACGCATATCAACTACGCTTTTGGCGATATTTGCTGGAAGGGCGCCGGCACGACCGGAGCCGAATGCCAGAACCCTGACATTGAGCTGCAACAGGGATATGTGTTCAATGGAGGCGTCATTCAAGGCTATCCGGAGTTCGATCCCCAAGGCTTCGAGGAGCTGAAGGAGCTCAAAGCCGACAACCCGGGCCTGAAGACGCTCATCTCTGTCGGCGGCTGGTCGTGGTCCAAAAACTTCTCGCTCGTCGCCGCGGATGAAATTTCCCGCAGGACGTTTGCCGGCTCCGCCGTCCAGTTCCTTCGCGCCTACGGCTTCGACGGCTTCGACATCGATTGGGAATATCCGGTCGAGGGCGGAGAAACGACCAACGCCAGAGGACCTCAGGACAAGGAGAATTTCACGCTTTTGGTGAAAACGGTCCGCGAGGCGCTTGACGCCGCCGGCCAGGAAGACGGCAAGTATTATCTGCTGACAATCGCTTCCGGCCAAGGCGACAACTTCACGGTAAATGCCGATTATGCCAACTCGGTCCAATACCTCGACTTCATCAACATCATGACCTACGACTACAATGGAACCTGGCAGACGGAAGCGGCCCACAACGCCCCGCTTTACTACGATCCGAACAACAAGACTGCCTCGGCCAAACGCTTCAATGCAGCGGGAGGGCTGCAAGGACATCTGAAAGGCGGAGTGCCGAATTACAAGCTGGTAGCGGGAATTCCGTATTACGGAACAGGCTGGGGCGGCTGCGCGAGCGGCGGCGAGTACCAGCAGTGCTCCAGCACGATCATCGCTGGAACGTGGGGGGCTGATGCGAAGTTCGACATCGCCGATCTCGAAAACAACTACCTGACGAATCCGGACTTCAAGCGGGTGTTCAACAACTACGCCAAGGTTCCATATTTGTACAATGAAAAGACCGGCGTGTTCATCTCTTACGACGATGCGGAGTCGACCGCCTACAAAACCGCTTATATCCGGTCGATCGATATCGCCGGCGCCATGAACTGGGAAATCAGCGCCGACCGCAATCATACGATGTCGGACCAGCTCGCAGCCGACCTCCCTGCGGGAGGCGGCTCTGCGGTCAGCCTGCCGGCGCCGGCAGCGCCGACTGCCGGCAAAGCGGACGCCACTGAAATTCCGCTCCAATGGCAGGCTGTACCGGGTGCGACCGGCTACGACATCTTTGCCAATGGCCAATGGGCGGGGTACGCTGCCGGAACGGAATGGACTTTGAAATCCCTGGAGGCGGATACTTCATATACGATTGAAATTGCCGCCATCCAAAAAGGAGGGGATGGAAAAGCGATCCGGGTTTCGATTTTCAGTTCCCCTCTGATGGCGAAAACAGCTCCTGCCTCCGATCCGACGCCGACACCGACAACAAACCCGACACCGACGCCGACAGCAACGTCGACACCGACACCGACGCCGACAGCAGCGCCATGGTACCCGACATACCCTATCGCTACGCCGACGCCATCCGCAAGCCCGGCGCCATCCGTCACGCCTGCGCCGACAGCTTCGGCATTGCCCGAGCCTTCGGCAAAGCCGCTGCCGTTCAACGATGTCAGCTCCAAGCACTGGGCGAGCGATGCCATCGCTAGAGCCTCCGGGCTGAACATCATCATCGGGTTCGGAGACGGCAGCTTCCATCCGAATGGAAGCGTCACCCGCGCCGACTTCGTCACCATGCTGGGCCGCGCGCTCGGTCTGGACAGCACCGGCGGCAGCCTGGACTTCAAGGATGCTGCCTCCGTTCCGGCTTACGCTCGCGGTTACATCGCGCAGGCTTTGGAGGCGGGCTGGCTGAAAGGATACGAAGACGGCACGTTCGGACCGAAAAAGACGATCACCCGCGCCGAGATCGCGGTGCTGGTCGCCAAAGCGCTCCGGCTTCCGGCCGCAGATTCCAAGCCTGGTTTCGCCGACGCCTCTTCCATCCCGGCATGGGCATCCAAGCACGCAGCCGCGCTGGAAATCGCCGGTCTTATGCAGGGCGACGAAAAGAATCGGTTCCATGGAGATCAGCCTCTGACACGCGCTCAAGCAGCGGTTCTGATCCTCAATCTGATCGACTATGCCAAAAAGGCTCCGTGACAAAAAGAGCCCCTTCACCGTTCAGGTGAGGGGGCTTTTTGCGGACTGAGCGATGCTGTCGATGTCAAGGAAATATGGACAGCAAGAACGGATCGGCATCATTCGTCCGGGGTCAGACCTTCAGATGCAGGGAGGTCATTTCCCAAGGGTGAATCTCATAGTTGCGAGCCTGATGCAGGACATAGGGATCCTGTTCGACGAGCGCGGCTACCTCTTGCAGCGATTCTCCCATGTAAATGACGAGGCCGCCCCATCCATCTGTGAATCTTCCTCTGGCGGCGATACGGCCCTCCTGCTCCAGCTTCTCCAGGTAAGCGAGATGCTCCGTCCGCAGCCTCGCGCTCTTTTCTTCATCCAGCATTGGCAGCATGACCGCGAAAAATGCCATTGTCGACTCCTCCTCCATCGTTTCGGGAATAGCTTCAGTATACGATTTATTTGAGGGAACGGGCAGGAGATTCAGGGGCGGCCCCCTAAACCTAATCAAAGAGGATTTGAAAACCTATTCAGGCAAGGGGGATAAACATGGAGGCATCGGTAGAGAAGCTGTTCGGTCCCGAACGGCTGGAGGATGCGGCGCTCCGTTTCGGATTGCAGGGGGATCCGAAGAAGCTGGGCGATTTTGAAAACTATATCTATGAAATGCAGACAGCGGAGGGCATTTCCGTCATTCTGCGCCTGACCCACAGCAGCCATAGATCGCTGGAAGAAATTGAAGCCGAGCTTGATTTTCTTCAGCATCTGGAGACGGAGGGCTGCGGGAAGGATATGGCGTCAAGTCTGGCCTCGCCGTCCGGCAGCCGCATCGAGCAGATCATGGCCGCGGACGGATCGTGCTTCTATGCGTGCCTGTTCCGCAAAGCGCCGGGCGGAAGAGCGTTGCCGGACTCGGAAGCATGGAATCGGCAGCTGTTTGCCGAGTGGGGGGCGGTAACGGCTCGGTTCCACAACGCATCCGCCAAGCTGGATCGGACTTTCGCCCGAAGGCAGTGGAGCGAGGATGACCTCATCGCGAACGCCTCAGCCTATCTTCAGGACGAGGATCCCGGGATTATCGCGCAGCTTGCATCCGTGCTGGATAGGCTGCATGCGCTGCCTCGGCCGGAAGGGAGTTACGGCTTGCTTCACGGAGATATCCATAACGGCAACTTTTTTGTCCACGAAGGCCGCATCACGGTATTCGACTTCGACGACCTGGAATACAGCTGGTACATCCATGATGTCGCCATTCCGCTCTATTACGCGCTCAGCTCCCGAATTCCAGATCGATACGGCGCGGATCGGGACGCATATGCGGCGGACTTCTTCCTTGGCTTCCTGCAAGGCTATCGCAGCGAACGGGAGATGCCGGAGGAGTGGCTGGATGTGCTGGGACTGTTCCTGGAGATGCGCGATCTCACTTTGTATACCGTCCTTGCCAAGAAGCTTGGACCGGAGGAGCTGACGGAAGGGATCCGCGCCTGGATGGGCCAAATGAAGGAACGGATTATGGCCGGAACTCCGATCGTCTCTTTTGATTTCAGGGAACTGGCCGCTGCGCGCAGGTAGATGCTTGCGACAACCGTCCGTGCGGACAGTTCAAATCAAGGGAAGGATTATCGCCGGGATTTCTTGATGTCTCTCTCGATTTTCAGGGGGCTGCCCGCCGTTAGAGCTTGAAGAAAGCCGTCCGCATGGACGGCTTTCGAATGCCGCCGGTGGTTCGGAGCCAGAACTCTCGCTGCCTGTGCAGCGTATTGCTTGCCCTTATTCCGTCCGTTCCGCCGGAGCGTTTTGGTACCTTAGGGACGGTATCTGCCAACAGCGCTTGTTAGTTCTCCTGCACCGGGGTAAGAATTGGTTGTACGGGGACGTTGGCAGCACGAGCAGCCTTTTCAGCCGCTTGCAGGAGGCATGGCTGCTTGAAATGCCGTTATATCGGACATAGGATCCGTTAGTTGTTCCAAATTCCCGAAAAACCCCTTTTATCGGACATAGGATCCGCTATTCGAACGGAAACCGGTCTGGCAGGGCGGGAAATCCAACAATAACGAATCTGATGTCCGTTAAATTTTTTAAAACGGTGCCGGAATCCAAATAACGGATCGTATGTCCGATAGGGAGGGACGCGCCGGGCTCATCTCCTTGCTTGCACTTGAAGAAGGCTTGCCATTACAGCCCTGCTATCCCTAAGGAAGGGCATCCGCAAAGGAGGCGGGCATCTGTCCGCAAGGATAGAGCCGGAGCAGGGCACCTGCCCGCAAGGATAGAGCCGGAGCCGGCCTTGGGAAATATAGGGTATAATAAACGCATACATAGCTTCGGAGGTGCATCACGGCATATGGAGAAAGTATTGTCATCGCTGTCCAAGTACCGCATCTCGGCCGGGGTCGCTCTGCTGATGATGCTTGTCGAGCTGGCGGTGGAGCTGTCCCAGCCTTTTATCATCGCGAAGATTATCGATGAAGGCATCGCCCATAAAAATCTGCAGGTCGTCTGGCTGTGGGGGGGCGTGCTCGCTGGAGGAGCGCTGATCGCCTTCGCGGCGGGGATATGCAGCTCCTTCTACGCTTCGTACGCAAGCCAGGGATTCGGCTACGACCTGCGGGAGCGGCTGTACGGCAAGGTGCAGTCGTTCACCTACGAGGTGTTCAACCGGTTCGCGGCGTCCAGCCTGATCACCCGTCTGACGGGAGACGTCAGCCAGGTTCAGGATACGGTCTTCATGGCGCTCCGCTTCATGACGAGAATCCCGCTTGTGGTCGCGGGAAGCGTCCTGATGGCGCTCGTCGTCAACTTCCGCCTTGGTCTTATGCTGGCCGCGACGCTGCCGCTGCTGCTGCTCTTCGTCGGCTGGATGATCGGCCGGGCGTCTTCCGTGTTCCAGACGGTGCAGCGCCGTCTCGACAAGGTCAACGCCGTCATTCAGGAGAACTTGACCGGCATCCGCCTCATCCGCGTTTTTGTCCGCATGGGTTATGAAGTCAAGCGCTTCGGGGAAGCCGGCGCCGAGCTGATGAAGGGCACCGTACGCGCCTTGCGCCTGACGGAAACGACCCAGCCGTTCATCATGCTCATCGTCAACGCCGCCATTATCGCCATTCTCTGGTACGGCCGGCTCGATATCGCATCCGGATCGGCGACGGAGGGACAGACGGTTGCGGTCATCAACTATGCGCTGCGGACGATCGGCGCGATGAGCATGCTGGCATGGATCGCCGCGATGTTCTCCCGGGCCGGCGCATCGTCCCGGCGTATCCGCGAAGTGCTGAACGCGGACCGCTGCGATGCGCAAGCGGCTTCCGGAACGAAGCCGCTTGCGGGATCGGATGTCGAATTCCGCTCGGTAGGCTTTACCTACCCGGAGAGCAGCATCCCGATTCTGGAAAGCATCAGCTTCCATGCGCGCGCAGGGCAGCGAGTCGCGATCATGGGGGCGACGGGATCCGGCAAGTCCTCGCTCGTGCAGCTGATTTTGCGCCTGTATGAGCCGACCGATGGCGTGATCGCGGTCGGAGGCACCGATCTTCGGGAGCTTGATGTCAAGGCGCTGCGCCGGGCGATCGGTTATGTCCCGCAGGACGTGACGCTGTTCTCCGGCACAGTCAGCGAAAATATCTCTTGGGGCAACGAGCATGCGACGGAGGAGCAGATCGCGGCCGCAGCGAAGGCGGCTCAGCTGCATGAGACGATCATGCGCCTGCCGGACGGATACGGAACGATGCTCGGCCAGCGCGGCGTGAACCTCTCCGGCGGCCAGAAGCAGCGCCTCTCCATCGCCAGAGCGCTCGTCAGGGAGCCGAAGATCCTTATACTCGACGACAGCACCAGCGCCCTGGACTTGAAGACCGAAGCCCTCTTGCTGCAGGAGCTGGAAGTCATGAGCTGCACGACATTCCTGATTACGCAGAAAATAAGCTCGACCGTGTCGGCGGACCTGATCCTGCTGCTGGAGGACGGCCGTCTGACGGCAGCTGGGCGCCATGAGCAGCTGATGGCGGATTCGGAGCTGTATCGCCGAATCTACGAGTCGCAGTATGGAGAGGAGGCCCGGCATGCCTAAGCAATGGCTCGAACCGCTGAGAGTTCCTCGCCCCGGGCGGGACCCTTCGCTTCCGCCTGCGGGCGCCCGCGGCGGCAAGCCGAAGGCGAAAGCCAAGGACTGGACCGGCACGCTGAGGCGGGTGTGGGGGTATCTGGCGAAGCGCAAGGTGAAGCTGACGATCGTGCTCGTGCTCGTCGCGGTCAGCTCCGCGCTTGCCTTGCTCGGTCCGTACATGATCGGGAGCGCCGTCGACCTTTATCTCAAGGAAGGCAGCCAGACCGATGGATGGGGATTGTTCCTCGCCGGGCTCGGCATCGTCTACGCGCTCTCTTCGGTGACGTCCTGGACCCATAATGTGTGGATGATCACGATCGCCCAGGAGACGGTGTACCGGCTGCGCAGCGACCTGTTCGCCCACCTGCACCGGCTGCCCATTCCGTTCTACGGGAAGCGTCAGCAGGGCGAAATCATGAGCCGCCTGACGAACGATATCGAAAATGTCAGCTCCACCCTCAACAGCTCCGCGATCCAGATCTTCTCCAGCGTGCTGACGCTGGTCGGAACGGTGAGCGTCATGCTGTGGCTCAGTCCGCTGCTGACGCTGCTGACCTTCATCGTCGTGCCGCTGATGGCGGTCGGCATGCGCTGGATCACCAAGCGGACCGGCCCTCTGTTCAAGGCCCGCCAGCGCAATCTGGGCGAGCTGAACGGCTACATCGAGGAGACGCTGTCCGGCCAGCGGGTCATTACGGCCTTCTCCCGCGAGGAGCAGGTCAAGGAGGCGTTCCGCGAGCTCAACGAGCGGATCCAGCTGTCGGGGTTCTGGGCACAGACGATCTCGGGCTTCATTCCCAAGGTCATGAACAGCCTGAACAACCTGAGCTTCGCGATCGTGGCGGGAATCGGCGGGATTCTGGCCGTGCGCGGCGCCATTACGGTCGGCACGATCATCGTGTTCGCCGAGTATGCGCGTCAGTTCACCCGTCCGCTCAACGACCTGGCGAACCAGTGGAATACGCTGCTGTCGGCGATCGCAGGCGCGGAGCGCGTTTTCGAGGTGCTCGACGAGGAGCCGGAGGAGCGGGAGGACAGCAAGGCCGAGCGGCTGGATCACGTCGAAGGGGCGGTGCGCTTCGAGCATGTATCCTTCGGCTACGAGGAAGGCCGCGAGACGCTGACAGGCATCGACTTTGAAGCCCGCCCCGGCGAGACGATCGCCCTTGTCGGTCCTACGGGAGCGGGCAAAACGACGGTCATCAGCCTGCTCTCGCGCTTCTACGAGCCGACCTCCGGCCGGATTACGCTCGACGGCAAGGATTTGGCCGGCATCCGCCGGGACAGCCTGCGCTCCCGCATGGCTTTCGTGCTGCAGGACTCGTTCCTGTTCGAAGGAACGATACGGGAGAACATCCGGTACGGAAGGCTTGGCGCGACCGACGAGGAGGTGGAGGAGGCGGCCAAGCTGGCCAACGCCCATTCCTTCATCATGCGGCTTAAGGACGGCTACGGCAAAATGCTGAGCGCGGACGGCAGCGGCATCAGCAGCGGGCAGAAGCAGCTGCTCGCCATCGCGAGGGCGATTCTCGCGAACCCGTCCATGCTTGTTCTCGACGAGGCGACGAGCAGCATCGATACGGTGACCGAGATCAAAATTCAAGAAGGGCTGCAGCGGCTCATGAAGGGCCGGACAAGCTTCGTCATCGCTCACCGGCTTGGGACGATCCGCAGCGCGGACAAGATTCTGGTGCTCAAGGACGGACGGCTGGAGGAACAGGGCACTCATGAGGAGCTGCTGCGCCGCGGCGGCTTCTACAGCGAGCTGTACAGCTCCAGCAAGGGAATTCCGGGAGGCGCGCAGGAGGATCCTGTGGCTGCCTTGCAGCAGCGTTGACTAGCCATGAAACTCAAGGCTCAAATGACGCAAAATCACGCAGATCCAGAAGCTGAATTTGCCCCCCGTCGACCGAAGCGATGGAGCAGCGGATTTAACCAATCGACGTCTTCAGGGATAGGTTGAAACAAGACGGCTCCACCAAAATGAGTGCCCTAACGGGTGCTCATTTTTAGTTTAAGACTATGCGTTGCGACCCTGCACCGGCTGAGGCTGTTTCCGAATGAAAGAGCAACATTGCAATCGTTACGCTCTGATATAACTTAACAGGCAAGCCAAATAAGGAGATGAAAGCATGAGCAGGTTGAGAGGAAAGATCGCTTTGGTAACCGGCGCAAGCAGGGGAATCGGCCGCGGCATCGCGTTGCGTCTGGCGCAGGAGGGCGCAATCATTGCCG
Source organism: Paenibacillus humicus NBRC 102415 (assembly GCF_004000905.1). Lineage (GTDB taxonomy): Bacteria > Bacillota > Bacilli > Paenibacillales > Paenibacillaceae > Paenibacillus_O > Paenibacillus_O humicus. The sequence goes on along the minus strand of NZ_BIMD01000036.1, from coordinate 44,903 downwards.
TGCATTACGGCAGGAGGCGCAATGAAGCGGAGGAAGTCGTGGATAAGATTGTACAAAATGCAGGCGAAGCATTTACGATCGGCGCCGACTTAAGCACCCTTGACGGCATTCACGGCTTATTTGCGAAATCGGATGAGGCCCTGCGGAAACGTACGGGCGATAATCGGTTTGATATTCTTGTCAATAATGCGGGTATCGGCCAGATGGTATCCCTAGACGAAACGACGGAGCAATCGTTTGATGAAGTCATGAACATCAATGTCAAAGCTCCGCTGTTTGTGACTCAGCAAGCATTGCTGCGCCTGAAAGACGGAGGACGCATCATCAATCTCTCTTCATTTGTTACACGCGCAGCCTCTCCCAGTGTTTTCACCTACAGCGTATCCAAGGGCGCAGTCGACACGCTTACCCGCGTCTTGGCCAAGCAGCTGGGGCATCGCAATATTACGGTGAACGCTATCCAGCCGGGCATTATAAATACGGAAATGAATGCGGGCACTTTGCAGGATCCCCTCGGACAGAAATCCGCCGCGGGCCTCTCCACCTTCAACAGATGGGGGGAGCCGGAGGATGTGGCGGATATCGCCGCCTTTCTCGCCTCATCGGACAGCCGTTGGGTAACCGGTCAATGGATCGATGCAAGCGGCGGATCTCATTTGTAAAGGATCCTCGACAACCAGCTTTTTCCTAAAGCCGTATGGGAATCAAGAAGCCCCCCTAGACAAAGGATACGAACCTTAAGTGTGAAGCCGATGACTGCGGCGAGGGGGTGTTTTCTTGCTTGGCTGAGAGCCGGAAAAGGGAATGATCGGCAGAAAGAAAAGAAAATGAGACGGAAATGAGACGAGAAAGAGGGAATCCAGCCTTTAGAATGGAAAAATAGAAAAATATAGGAACCTTTGCGGCAAACCGGTCGTTGGATGGGTAAGAAGAAAGAGGAGGCGAGCAGCGATGCGTGAATACAGACTATTGGACGATAGTATTCTGATGACCGACGGCCGAAGCCTATGGCTGAAGAGGCTGGGCAGGAAGCCGGAGCCGGTGACGGCGGAGGACATCATGCCGGATCTGCTTGAGCTGCTTGAAGCGCAAAGGGTAACCAAGGTGGCCAAGCTGCAGATGGAGCTGGCTCACGCCCTGGACGAATCGATGAAGCTCGGAGCTGAAGAGGAAGCGAAGACGGTTCTGGAAGCATACCGGCCGGTGCTGGAGGAACGGGATTCGATTCAATCCATTTAGTCAAACGCAGAAAAGACGACCCGGGAAAAGAGAACGTCCCGGACCGTCTTTTTTATTTATGCGGAGAAGAGAAAGCTTGATCATTTTTCGTTTGAAATTCCTGCAGCATGCTTTTTTCCAAGCAGCGGTCCATGCTTCGCTTAGGCAGTCGGCTCGGCTTGCTGGCCCTGCTCAGCCATGGCGGCCATATCCATATGGAATACTTCCCATAGATGGCCGTCGACATCCTCGAAGCTTCGGGTATACATGAAGCCGTGATCGGAGGCATCGACCGTCGCTTTGGCGCCGGCTTTCAGGGCGGTCTCGTAGATCTCGTCCACCTTGGCCCGGCTGTCCGCCGTAATGGAGATGATCGCCTCTGCGGTGCGGGAAGCATCCGCGATCTCTTTGTTGACGAACTTGGCGAAGAAGGGCTCCGTCAGCAGCATGACGAAAATCTGCTCGCTTACGATCATGCAGGCGGCGTCGCTGTTCGTCATGTCCAGGTTGAAGGCGAAGCCGACTTCACGGAAGAATGCCATTGACTTGTCCAGGTCCTTTACGGGAAGATTGACAAAGATCATGCTCGATGCAAGAGACATCTTTGATCACCTCATCAGTGGATTTGACTGTAGTATATCTTCTTTGCCAGGGTGCTGTTTCTCATGGATTGCTATGATTCCGCAGGCGGCAATCCGTGGGGTCCGGCTGCGGGTGCGTTGCCCGGCCTTGCCGTTCCAAGCAGGATGCCGGCATGGCTGCGACGGCCGGCCTTTTTTTGCATTCGGCGTCATGAGGGCAGGCTCTTTGGCCGACATGGCAGATCCTATCCAATCCTACTAGAAAGCCGGGAGAGACCATGCTGCATCACTTGGAATTGTATGTATCCGATTTGGAGGCTTCGGCCGGATTTTGGGGCTGGCTGCTTGGAGAGCTGGGCTACGAGCCCTATCAGCGCTGGAAGCAGGGACGAAGCTGGAAAAAAGACAGGTTCTACCTCGTTCTGGTGCAGGTGGAGGAGAAGCACCGCGACCCGGCCTACCACAGGCGCAAGGTAGGAATAAACCATGTGGCCTTCCACGCCTCGTCCCGCGAACAGGTCGACCGCCTTGCGGCAGAACTGGCTTCCCGGGGGACGGTCATGCTCTATTCAGACCGCTATCCTTATGGCGGAGGAGAAGGGCATTACGCCTTGTTCTGCGAGGACCCGGACCGGATCAAGGTCGAGGTCGTGGCCCCGGACTGACGGAGGCGAGGCGAGCCGGCGTCTGATTTGGCACAACTGGGTCTGATCAGGGAGACTGGGTCTGGTTTGCGCTTCATGAAATTTGCGCTGGACGCCTGGACCGCTCGGGAGAGCGGTTTTTTTGCTGTCCGCAATAAAGGTGAAAATGGAGCCATGCAAACCGATGCTTATTCAAATGTTTACAGAAATTTATCTGAGTAACAATAAAATTTAGCTGACAAATGACTATCCGAAAACATTTTCCTGATATATTCTATTTCTGCCGGGAGATTAACAGGATATTCCGGCTCAACCGGAAAGGGGATAATGATGAGGACGAATTCGGTATGGAAGAGAAGATTGCTGCATGCGGCGATTGCCGCCGCTGTGCTGGTGCCGACCCAGCTGACGGCTTGGGGCGGGGGCCAGGCGCATGCCGAGGGACCCGCGGATCCAGCGCCGTTCATCAAGGCCAAGGTCGTCAACGGCAATGCAGGGAAGAAGGTCTTGTTCGACAATACGCATGCCCAGACGGCCGGCGCGGCGGACTGGGTCATCGACGGAGGCTTCTCGGACTTCGGCAACGCGCTCGCGACAGCCGGCTTCGATGTCCAGGAGCTCCGCAAGTCCCCCCCGATTACCCTGGCGGATTTAAGCCCTTATAACGTCTTTGTTACCGCCGAGGCCAACGTTCCGTTCAAAACGAGCGAGCAGGCGGCCATGGCCCAGTACGTCCAGAACGGCGGCAGCATCTTCTTCATCGGCGACCACTACAATGCCGACCGCAACAAGAACCGCTGGGACGGCAGCGAATCGTTCAACGGCTACCGCCGCGGAGCATGGGACAACCCTGCGAAGGGGATGAGCGCAGAGGAAGCCGCATCTCCGGCCATGCAGGGCGTTCAGAGCTCCGACTGGCTGGCGGACAACTTCGGCGTGCGCTTCCGCTACAACGCGCTCGGAGATATCAACGCGAACAATATCGTGGCGCCGGACCAGGCGTTCGGAATCACCCAAGGAGTATCCTCGGTAGCGATGCATGCCGGCTCCACGCTGGCGATCATTGACCCGGAGAAAGCCAAAGGCATCGTCTATCTGCCCAAAACGAGCGCCAAGTGGGGCAGCGCCGTCGACCAGGGCGTCTACAACGGCGGAGGCATCGAAGAAGGCCCATATGTGGCCGTCTCCAAAAAAGGCGCGGGCAAAGCCGCGTTCATCGGCGACTCTTCGCCGGTCGAGGATGCGACGCCGAAGTATCTGAGAGAGGATACCGGAGCGAAGAAAACGACCTACGACGGCTTCAAGGAAGTGGATGACGGCAAGCTGCTCGTCAACCTCGTGAACTGGCTTGCCGCTTCCGAAAGCTATACGAGCTTGTCCCAGGTATCCGGCCTGAAGCTGGACAGCCCGACGCCGCTGCTCGCCATCGAGAATCCGGCGACCTCCACGGAGCCGCAGGCCGAGCCATGGGCAGCTCCGAACGCCGGCTACAAATGGTATGATTCCACCACGTTCCGCGCAGGGTCCTACGGGGTGAAGAGCAGCCCGACGCCGACGCCGACGTCGACCGTATCCCCGACACCGACGCCGAGCACGACGCCTACGCCTACTCCGGCGCCCGGCACGGTCGGCTACGACTTCGTCTCGCAGGCGACGCTTCCAAACAACGGCAGCGAATTCCAGATCCGCGTGAACGCTAGCGGCCTGACGCCGAGCAGCACGTTAAGCGGTTATTCGCTGGGCATCTATCTGACGGCCAGCGGCACGCAGATCGCCCAGGTGCAGAACGATGACGGGACCTGGCCGAGCGCGTATGCATACAGCTCCGCGTTCAGCCTGACGACGGACAGCGCGGGCAGCGCCACCAAGGTGCTCAGCGTCCGCATCAAGTCCGGCTCCACAGGAGCGGCGAATCTGCGCTTGCGCCAGAACAGCACCAATCTCAAGACCGTCGCGGTCACGCTCGGGAATGTCCAGCCCGAGCCGCTGCCGACGCCGACTCCGGCGCCGACAGCGACGCCGGCTCCGACCAAGACGCCGACCCCGACCGCTACGCCGACTCCCAAGCCGGCCAAAGTAACGCTGTCGGACGCAAGGACGCTGCCATCCGGCAGCGTCGTTTCCGTTGAAGGCGTCATCGTCAGCGAGCCGGGCATATACGGCGGCGGAGAATCCTTCTACTTGCAGGATGGGACGGCAGGCATTTACGTGTTCCAGAGCGAGCCCGGCTTTCACGCCGGCGACGTCGTGGAGCTGACGGCGGAGACGGCCGTCTACAACAGCGAGCTGGAGCTGATCAACCCCGACTCCATCGTAAAGACAGGAACGCAGGAGCTGCCTTCGGCCGCCGCGGCCGACACCGTGACGGCAGCCAACCAGGGCACTCTGATCGCTGTCGGCGAAGCGACAATCGCCAATCTGGCGGCCGCCGCCCCTACGGGCTCGTTTGAATTCGATGCCGTGAAGGACGGAGCTTCCGTACGCGTGCGGGCTGATGTCCGGACCGGCCTGAGCCAGGACAGCTTCCCGTACCATGAGGGTGACCGCGTGCTGCTGCAGGGCATCTCCTCCGTGTTCAAGGGCAGCTACCAGCTGAAGCTGCGCGGGCCTCAGGATATCGCCCTGCCGGCCGATACGGCCGCGCCGGCGACGACGGCTTCGCTGTCCGCCGAGCCCAATGCCGCAGGCTGGCATCAGGGAGACGTGACGGTCGTTCTCGAAGCGGCGGACGACCGGCCCGGCAGCCTGAAGACGTTGTACAGCCTCAACGGAGGCGCTGAGACGACCTATTCGGCTCCAGTTTTTCTGTCGAGCGAAGGCACGAATACACTGCGTTATTATTCCATCGACGCCGCCGGCAACAGGGAAGCGGCTCAAGAGCTGGCCGTACGCCTCGACAAGACCGTGCCGAGCGCCGTTCTGACGCAATCGGGAGGCCCTGTCGCCGATGCGGCCTTCACGGATACGCTGAAGTTCGAGCTGCAGGCTTCGGATGCCCTCTCCGGCATCGTCTCCTCCGAGCTGCTGCTGGACGGACAAGCGCTCGCCAGCGGGACGCCGCTGCTCGCTGCCGATCTGGGTCTTGGCGCGCATTCCGTACGTTATATCGTGAAGGACGCCGCCGGCAATACGGCGGAGCAGACGACCGCCTTCAACGTGACCGAGGGCGCCGCTTCCGCCAAGGGAGTACCCGGAACGCCCGTGCTCAGCGACAACAACGGGCATGTCAACGGGCTGCGCGACGGCAGCTACAAGGTGACGATGAACATGTGGTGGGGCAACAACGGCAGCATTTACAAGCTGTACGAGAACGGCAAGCTGATCCGGACTGTCGTGCTGACGGATGCATCCCCATCCGCCCAGACGGCGGCGACGGAAATTGCCGGCAAGTCCAACGGCACGTATGTCTATACGGCCGAGCTGATCAATGCCAAGGGAACGGCGCGCAGCGCTCCGCTGACCGTCCAGGTGACCGACGCGAATCCCGGCAAGCCGGTGCTCTCCCATGACAACTGGGACGGCGACGGAATCTACCGTGTGACCGCCAACATGTGGTGGGGAACGAACGCAGCCGAGTACCGCCTGTATGAGAACGGCACGCTGATCGATGCCCAGGCGCTGAAAGCGGCTACGCCGGCGGCCCAGTCGGCCTTCACGGACATTTCCGGACGTCCCAAAGGCACATATGTGTACCGGGCGGAGTTCGTCAACGCAGCGGGAGCCGCTTCCAGCGAGACGATTACCGTAACGGTCAACAGGTGAAGATGCCGCTTCGGCCGGCTTCTCATGCAACAGGATTTCTCCAGATCCCTCCGGGGATCTTTTTTTGTTCCGAGGCCAGCCGAGGGCGCTGCTTCCGCCCAGGAGCTCCGGGGACTCCGGTGCTCAGCGGCAACGGCGGGCATGCCACGCCGCGCAGTCCGGGCTAACCCGGCGCTGGGATTGGAGCGGAGCATGGCTGCGCGTATAATGAAGCAAACGGCCTACGGGGAGTTCTTCCGGAACGTGCAGCCGGCTGCGGCGATGGTTGTCGTGAGGCGCTGATCGATCCGCGGCTTCTGATACAGATCGAGGCGGAAGCCACCGTAGGGGAATGAACGCGAGAACGACTGGACAGGGGAGGAAAACGCAATGAACCATGAAAAGCTGATCGAGCTTGGCCTCGGCTACCCGGGAGCCAGCGTGAAAACCCCTTTCGACCCTGATATGCAGGTGCTGTACGTGAAGGACAAGATGTTCGCCCTCTTCGGACGGCATGCCGAATGGGAGAGCGTGAACCTGAAGACCGATCCGGAAGAAGCCTGGCTGCAGCGGGAAAGCTACCCGGATGCGGTGCTTCCGGGATACCATATGAACAAGCGGCACTGGAACACGGTCGTGCTCAATGGAAAAGTTCCCGGCGATACCGTCCGGCAGATGCTGCAGGAAAGCTATCAGCTCGTGGTGGCCAAGCTCCCCAAGCGGGTGCGGGCGGAGCTCGCCGGAAGCATGAAGCGGGACATGCCGGGCGGCGGGCGGGAAAGCTGACTACCCGGCCTCATAGGAGCCTCGCTTATAGGAGCCTCGCAATCGATCCATAGAATCAATAGGCCGACACAAGCGGAAAAAGCCCGGGGGGATCCCGGGCTTTTTAAGGGAGAAAAAAGCTCTGCATGGATCAGCCTGCCTGAGAGGCCTCGGTCGTAATCATCCAGAGAACGCCGTATTTGTCCGTCACTTGACCGAAAAGAGTTCCCCAGAAAGCCGGTTCCAGCGGATGTCCGATCGTTCCGCCTTCCGCCAGATTGGCGAAGGCTTTGCGGGCCTCTTCCTCGTCGGCAAATTCAAGCGACAGATTGAGGTTGGTGCCGGGATGGACGGGGCGGAACGAGTCCGACAGGAAGATCGTCACGCCTGCGGCGACGAGCGCCAGATGAAGCACCTTGTCCTTGAGGCTTTCGTCCTTGGCGCCCGGCATCTCGCCGTAAGTCATGACGGACAGGATTTCGCCTCCAAGAGCCTCCGTATAGAATTCCGCTTGCGCTCTCGCGTCCTCCGAATGCAGGTAAGGGTACAGCTTGGCCATTCTGCTCATCCTCTCTCGTTTTCGCTCATGATTTTTTGCTCATGAATACAGTGTACCTGAACGGCTTCGTTCCGGCTTCTCACGGATTGCTATAGATAGGATTCCACTTTTTGTGTTCATCAACCTCCATGCACAAAATAACTAGGCAAATAATTGCGGGGCGGGATAAAATGGACTCAACTCCCATTTTGTTCTTGATAGCGCTGTCAAACTTGCCGGAGCGAAGGAGTGGAGCCATGGAGCCCTATACCCGGGTGCTCATCGAGCGGATGGGCATGCTGCTGATCGTCATGTTCATCATGACTCGGCTTCCGCTCTTCCGCATGCTGCTGGATCGAGCGGTAACAATCCGGACAGGCCTGCTGTTCACGCTGATGTTCGGACTTATCGGCATTGCCGGCACATACTCCGGCGTCGTCGCCGGCACGGACGGCATGCAGGCCGCTTTCTGGATCAGCCGGCTTGAGCCCGGCCAGCTGCTGGCCCACTCGGCTCTGATCGGGGTCGTGCTGGCCGGCCTGCTCGGCGGCGCCTACGTCGGCGCCGGAGCGGGGCTGATCGCCGGGCTGCATGCTGCGGCGCTCGGAGGGCTGGCTGGCGGCGCCTACCTGGTCTCCACGCCGCTGATCGGCCTGCTGGCGGGACTTGTCGCCCGTTTCTTCTACGAAGAGAGGATCATCGCTCCGATAAAAGCCTTTTTCATCGGCGTATTCGCACCCATTCTGCAGATGGGCGTCATCCTCATCTATACGACCTCCTCGCCCGAGGCGGTCGCTCTCGTCAACAGCATCGGCATGCCGATGGTGCTGTCGAGCAGCCTTGGCATCGCCCTCTTCGTCGCGATGATCCAGGTCGCGCTGAAGGAGCAGGAGCGGTCAGGCGCGCTGGAGACGCAGCGCGCGCTCGCCGTTGCGGGAACGGTGCTGCCTCATCTGGAGCAGGAGCTCACGGTGGAGAGGGCGTCTGCCGCTGCCCGCGTGCTTGCGCTGGCGCTGCCGGCCGATGCCGTCGCCGTGGCGGATACGGCTTCGATTCTTGCTTACACCGGTTCCGGCTCCCGCAGGTTCGAGCCGCTGCATCCGACCGGCTCGCCGTTATGCGTGCAGGCTGTCCGCACAGGGAGCACGGTCGTCGCCGAGCTGCGTCAGGAGGAGGACGAATCCGCCTTGCGGGCGCTGGCATCGAAGCGCGGGAGAGCGGTCATTCCGGGCTCCCTCCGCAAGGACGGGTTGAAGCGGCTCGCAGCCCGCGAGCCTGGCGCCGTCATCCTGATTCCTTATCAGCAGTCGGGGCGGACGGTCGGCATGCTGCAGCTGTATTACCGCAACCGCCGTCTCATCCGCAGGGTGGAGGAGGAGTTCGCCGCGGGACTCAGCCGGCTGATCTCAAGCCAGCTGACGCTGGCGCGGGCGGCAGAGCTGGAGGTGCTGACGAAGGAAGCGGAGCTGCGTGCTCTGCAGGCGCAGATCCATCCCCATTTCCTCTTCAACACGCTGAATTCGATTGTCACGCTTATCCGCACGCAGCCGGAAGCGGCCAAGGGGCTCACCTATCAGCTGGCCCAATTCATGAGAGCGAGCCTGCGGACCGCCCAATCGCCGCTGATTCCGCTGGAGCAGGAGCTCGAGCAGCTTGGAATCTACCTCAATATATTGCGGGTTCGCTTCGGGGACCAGATGAGGCTGGAATGCGACGTCTGTCCGGATGAGGCGGGAATCCAGATTCCGCCTTCGACGCTGCAGCCGCTCGTGGAGAACAGCATCCAACACGGATTGCGCAGCGTCAGAAGCGGCGGAATCGTCAAGGTGACGCTTCGGCGGGAGCCGGGCTGCCTGTCCATTGCCGTGGAGGACAACGGCAGCGGCATCGACAGGACGGCGCTGTCCAAGCTCGGCGCGGCCCCTTTGCAGACCGCCGATCCGAGGGGCAACGGCCTCGGCGTCTACAACGTGAATCAGAGGCTGATACGGCTTTTCGGGGCCGAATCCTCCCTTGTCTATGAGAATTTGCCTGCGGGCGGATGCCGGGTGGCCTTCCGCTTGCCGCTGGAAAGGAGAATCGGATGAAGCTGACCGTGCTGATCGCCGAGGATGAGAGGCTGGCCCGCGAGGAGCTTGTATACATGCTTTCCAAGGAGCCTGATCTGGAGCTGCTGGAGCCGGCCTGCAGCGGCAAGGAAGCGATGGAGGCCGTCCTTGCCCGGCGCCCGGATGCCGTCTTCCTCGATGTGGAAATGCCGGAAATGACCGGCCTGCAAGCGGCTCGCGCCCTGATGGAGGCCGGCAATCCGCCGCTCTTCGTCTTCACGACGGCATACGACCACTATGCGGTCGATGCGTTCGGAGTCGAGGCGGTGGATTATTTGTTGAAGCCCTACGATGAGGAGAGGCTTCGGCAGGCGCTGCGGCGGCTGCGCGAGCGCAAGCAGAAGGGCATGACTGAGCAGCCGGCGGGAGGGGGAGAGGCCGGCGCATCCGCGGCGGAAGCGGGACATGCAGCCGTTCCCGCTGCGGATTCGGGAAGGAAGCCGGCCACGGCTGCAACTGCTTTTCCTGCGGCTGGTGAGGACGCCAGGCATGGCGGAATGGGTCCGGCCGCCGGTTCCGCCGGGGCGGAGAGCGGGCAGGCCGGGGCAGGAACGCCAGCCGGGACTGCCGCATCCGCAGCGCCTATGCCGCTTCCGGCATCCTCTGGTCCTGCTGCCTCGCGGCGGATCCGTCTGCTGATCGAGGACGGGGGGAAGATGGTCGTGCTCGACGGCCGCTCCCTGCTGTTCGCCGTCAAGGAAGAGAAGCTGACCCGGATCCGGATGGCGGACGGGAACGAGTATACCGCTCGCCAGACGCTGCAGGAGCTGGAGGAGCGCCTCGGTGCCGGTTTTTTTCGGCCGCACCGGAGCTACCTCGTCAACCTGGACTATATCCGGGAAATCCAGCCCTGGTTCAACGGAGCCTACAACGCGGTGCTCAAGCATGCGGAGGAGATCCGCATCCCGGTATCCCGTTCCGCCGCCAAGGAAATGCTGCGGCTGCTGGAGGAAGGCGGATGATCGCAGCTCGGCATTGGGCCTGGAACGGCGGAAAAGCTCCATGCCGGCGCCGGCCGGCGAGAGCCGGAGCGGGGACTTCCAGCAAGGCCTGCGCTCTGCTTCCGCATCGGAAGCGGAGCTTTTTGTTCGATTCCATGGAGTTCGTCGTTCCGGGCTGCCCGAGCGGGATTGCGGCCGCTCATCCACTGACTTCGGCAACCGACCGTTCGCAACCGCATTTCATCCATTCAGGAGGCGGAATCAACATTTCGCGACACAAAGCTCCGGAGGCGGAGAGCTGGCGTGTATAGTAGGAATAAAGCGTTTTCATAAGAGGAGGATGCCAAGTGGCCAAAGCTCCGCTGACCTACAGCGACGTAGCCCGTTCGGATTCGTTTCGTGCCTTGTTGCGGAAGAAAAAGCAATTCCTGCTCCCGATGACCCTCTTTTTCCTCGCTTTCTACTTTACCCTGCCCATCCTGACCTCCTACTCCAAGGTGCTCAACGAGCCCGCGCTCGGACCGGTCTCCTGGGCATGGCTGCTCGGAACGGCGCAGTTCATCATGACCTGGACGCTTTGCACCGTCTACAGCCGCAAGGCGGCCAAGTTCGACGAGATGGTCGATGGCATCAAGGCCGAGGTCGCGCGCAGCGGCCAGGCCCATGAGAAAGGGCGGAAAACTTCATGAACACGGCGTTCCTGCTGTTCCTGCTCATTGTTCTCGGCACTCTGGTCATCACTTATTACGCTTCCAAAAAATCGAAGACCGCGAGCGAATTCTACACCGCCGGCGGCGGCTTGACCGGCTGGCAGAACGGACTGGCCATCGCCGGCGACTACATGTCGGCCGCTTCCTTCCTCGGCATCGCCGGCATGATCGCGCTGTTCGGCTTCGACGGCTTCTTTTACAGCATCGGCTTCCTCGTCGCCTATCTGGTCGTGCTCTATCTCGTCGCGGAGCCTTTGCGCAACCTGGGCCGTTATACGATGGCCGACATGATCGCCGCGCGCTTCAATCAGCCGCAAATTCGCGGCGTGGCGGCGCTGAACTCCATCGTCATCTCGATCTTCTACATGATCGCCCAGCTCGTAGGCGCCGGCGGCCTGATCGCCCTGCTGATTCCGAGCCTGGATTACACCACCTCGGTCCTGATCGTCGGCGTGCTGATGACCGTATACGTCGTCTTCGGCGGCATGACGGCGACGAGCTGGGTGCAGATCATCAAATGCGTCCTGCTCATGGCGGGAACGCTGATCATCTCCCTGATCGTATTCGCCAAGTTCGACTTCAACATCGGCCACATGTTCACAGAGATGAAGAGCGCAACAGGCCTGAAGGAGGCGTTCCTGAACCCCGGCAACAAGTTCAAGAACGGCCTCGACACGATCTCGCTCAATCTGGCGCTTGTGCTCGGCACAGCCGGCCTGCCGCATATCCTGATCCGCTTCTTCACGGTCAAGGACGCTCCGACCGCTCGCAAATCCGTCGTGACGGCGACATGGATCATCGGCATCTTCTACATCATGACGCTGTTCCTCGGCTTCGGCGCAGCCGCCTTCGTCGGCGAGGAGACGATCGTGAAGGCCAACGCCGCCGGCAACATGGCCGCTCCGCTGCTGGCCAAGGCGCTCGGCGGAGAGTTCCTGTTCGCCTTCATATCCGCCGTCGCCTTCGCCACGATCCTGGCGGTCGTGGCCGGACTGGTCCTGTCGGCCGCCTCGGCCTTCTCCCATGACTTCTACAATCATATCCTGCGCAAAGGCCAGGCCAAGGAAAAGGATCAGGTGCGCATGGCCAAGCTGGCTTCCGTCGGCGTCGCGGTCGTCTCCATCGTCCTGGCTCTCTTCGCCCAGAAGCTCAATGTCGCCTTCCTCGTCTCGCTGGCCTTCGCCGTCGCGGCAAGCGCGAATCTGCCGGTCATCCTGTTCACGGTATTCTGGAAGCGGTTCAATACAGCGGGAGCCATAACGGGCATGCTGACCGGCCTGATCTCGGCCCTGTTCCTCGTCATGATCAGCCCGAACGTCTGGAACCCCGTCGCAGGCAAAGCCATTCTCGTCGGTACACCGCTCATCGACCTGACGAACCCCGGCATCATCTCCATCCCGCTCGGCTTCATCGGCGCGTTCCTCGGAACGTTCCTCTCGTCCAAGACGAACGCAGCCAAGTACGACGAGGTGCTGGTCAAAGCCAATACGGGCATATCCGATCTTCCGACCTCATAGGCTTGGAACGCGAAGCAAGCCGCCTTCTCCATCAACGATGGAGAAGGCGGCTTTTCATAGTCGCGGGCTGGATGTGATTGGAAGATGATCAGGCAGAGATCCATCCTCGCTTGAGAATGGCGGAATGGCGGAAGCTTAAGGCATCGGCGTAAACGAGGGGAGGAAGTTGGCCAGCCAGCTGCAAAAGAAGACGCCTGACAGCACGATCGATAAGCCGATTGAAGCCGCTTTGGGGATTCCGGGAATCTTTCCGAGCAGCTTGGCCGCGGCCGCCGTGCCTGCTGCCGTTCCCGTGAAGCAAAGGAGGAGCAGGAGTCCCATGAGCTTTCACCTCGATCCTTGATGAAGATTCTTTTTAGATAGGACGGTTTTCGGCCTCCGAAAATATCAAGCCAGCCCGAATTTCGCTCCGCACCTTCCCGCTTGAAGGCAGAGCCGTTTGGAGATGGAGAAGGTAATCAGAGCCTTTCCATGAACTCCAGCCGATTGCCGAAGGGATCGCTGCAATAGAAGCGTCCGATTCCTTCTTCGGCGCGCATCTCGTCCTCTTGGACGGAGATTCCGCTTTCCTCCAACCGAAGCCGCAAGGCATCCAGCCCGCTCACGCCGAAGGCGGGATGGGCTTTCGCGGCGGGAACGAAATCCTTTTGCACGCCGATATGGATCTGATGCGTTCCGCACTGAAACCAGACGCCGCCCCGGCTCTGCAGGGCAGCGGGCTTGGGCAGCTCGGGCCAGCCCAGCACACCCCCGTAAAAGGCGCGTGCTTCGGCTTCTCTGCCGGCTGGTGCGGCAAGCTGCGCATGATCAATGCCGTGAAATGAGTACCCCATGAAAGGTTGGCCTCCTTAACAAAGGAATGGAATGAAAGAGAAAGCGGGAATCCAGCTTGAGTAGGGCGTTTTAGTTTCAAATAGTAAAACCATTTTTTATCATTCGAATTTAGTCTACCTCTATTTCATAAAAATTCCATCTCTCTGCGTATAATTCCAACTCCCGAATCCACTCTAAGAACAGATCGGAGCCGCAGCGTCGACCGGATCGACGGTCGGAGCTGCGGCTGCATTCCAGAGCATAGGGAGTGGACATGATGGCACAAAGAAAATGGCTGCGAAAAAGCTTGAAGCCGGCCTTCGTGCTGGCCGCTGCGGCCAGCTTGGCAGGAGGCTGCGGCACGGCAGGAGAGAGGCCTTACAATGATTTGAACATGCGCATGCAGAACATGCAGCAGCAGCTGGGCGCCGGGACGATCAAGGTAGGCAAGCAAAGCGTCTACCAAGTCCCGATGACGGAAGCGGACGGCAAGGTATGGATTCCGCTGGAGCATGCCGCACGCGCCGTCAACATGAAGGTGCATTCCATGCGCGACGGTTATGCGATCGGAGATACGGACGCGGCGTACAAGGTTCGGATGGGCGACGTCAATGCGGTATCCGGCAGCCGGACGGTCGATTTGCCGGATGCTCCGCGCTCGATCGGCGGCCAGCCCTGCATTTCATCGGATTCGCTGACGACGCTGCTCGAGACGCCGGTCCGCTGGAACGCCAAGACGAGGGAGCTGACCGTCGCTCCGCTTCAGGATTCTCCGAAGGCCAATACGCAAAGAGGCATCACCATGCAGATGACGGATCCGACCGGCCTCCGCAGCGGCGGCTCCCTGCTGCCGTTCTCCACGGGAAGCGCGCAGGAGCTGCTGAAGCTGGCCAAGCGTTTCCTCGGCACCCCGTATGATTTCGGCGCGGGCAGCTATGCCTCTACGAAGAAGTTCGATTGCTCTTCCTTCACCCAATACGTCTATGGCAAGTTCGGCGTCGAGCTGCCCCGCACATCGCGGGAGCAATCCCAAATGGGGCGGACCGTCAGCGAGTCCGAGCTTCAGCCCGGCGACTTGATGTTCTTTTACACGCCGGGGCGCTACGACAGCAACAAGGTGGTCGGACATGTCGGCATCTATGCAGGCAACGGGAAGATTGTCCAAACTTACGGGGATCCGGGCGTCGTCGTGGACGACTTCAACGACTATTGGAAAGGTCGGTTCCTGTTCGGCAAGCGCGTGTTGAGCAGCTAGACGTCAGGGCCGCTGAACAGGAGGGCCGCTGGAAGGCCGCTGAACAGGAGGGCCGCTGGAAGGCCGCTGGAACAGGGAAGGCCGCATGCGGTGATTTCGTGACACGGTCCGTGTCAGGCTCCGATTGCGGACGGGAAAAAACGTCCGATGCCAACAGACAGCCGGCTATAAACAGGCTTTCCTGGCTTCATGCCCGGATGCGGAAGCACTGCGGATATCATGTGAAGCAGCGTCGACAGGGTTGAAGTATTAAACACAAGTACGGAACCGCGCCTTTTGTCGCTGCGGTTCCCTTTTTTTGTTCGAACAAATTTGGTTTGATATCGGCCTCAAGCCTGTCTTGCTGTTTTTGATTTCAATGGGACTGAACGACATCGGCGTGGATTTTCCTTGTCGTCGATGGGCCTGGCAGGCGGCTGCTGCGGCAGTCCCGGCGGCTGAATAGGCCTTGGGGGTAATTGTCCTGTTGACCGCCTTCACTTCGCTCATGCTCTCATGCGGCCCGCAGTTTTCTTATTGGGGTTGAACCAAGCCCTAATGTCTATCTCAGCGGGTTTCTCTTTTTTGAGTCGGGAAAAGACTTGCGGTACCTTTTTCACAGCTTCATGAGGCTCGGACTTAAGCGGATTACGGCTTCAAAAGGTTGCTAATAATGGCTATCGGACATACGATCCGCTATTTCGTCGAATCTCGGCCACTAGGCTTTCTACCGGACATACGATCCGTTATTCTCCCCTTAGCTACCGCTATCCAAATAAAAATTCGCAAATAACGGATCCTATGTCCGATAATGACCGAAAATCCGTCATTTCGTTGTAATAACGGAACCTATGTCCGATTGCCCGGATTGCCCAGCGCCTCCGCGTCCATCTAATCGGCCTTGAAAATTCTTGCTCTAGTCTCGCCAGCCAAACCGACAATAACGAGCTGTTTCAAAGGACGGTTTCCCCTGCAGCCGGAGTGTATTTCGGCAATGAAATCCTTCGGGAATTGCCGTTCCCCTATTCCAAGTGCAGGCGGAAGCAGCCTATGTGTTTGGGGAGCAGAAGAGATTGAAGCGTCGTTCAAAATAAGTCCGCGGAAAGCGGTTGACAACGACTTCGAAATGATTTATCTTTAATTCAAGATAATTAAATTAAAGACATTTAAGGGGCGATGAACATGATGGAAGCGACGAGGGAACCAGATGATCAGGCGGCATCGCTCAAGCTGTTCGTCGTCCTGTCCAAGGCCTACCGGACGATCATGGATCTGGCGATCAAGGATATGAAGAAATACGGCTTGTCGCCATCCGAATTCACCGTGCTGGAAGTGTTGTACACGAAGGGGCGCGTGCCTCTGCAGCAGATCGGGGAGAAAATTCTCGTGACGAGCGGCAGCGTGACCTACAACATCGACAAGCTGGAGAAGAAGGAGCTGCTGAAGCGCATCCCATGCGAGGATGACCGAAGAGTGACGTTCGCCGAGCTGACCGAGCAGGGAAGGCGGCTGTTCGACTCCATTTTTCCTCAGCATGCCTCGCTGATCCACTCGTTGACGGCCGGACTCGATCCGGAGGAGAAGGAGCTGGCGGCATCGCTGCTGAAGAAGCTCGGACGCGGGGCGGAGAAGGGATAGAATCCCGCCCCTCGGAAAATCGCCTTTCACAGTGAATAAACAGCCTTCGCAGGTCAAATACTTTAACTTTAAGATAATCGGGAGGAACTTACGATGACACTCGCAACCAAGGGCATCCACCATATCACCGCTTTCGCTACCGATCCGCAAGGAATCGTAGACTTCTACGCCGGCGTGCTCGGCCTTCGCATGGTCAAGAAAACGATCAACTTCGACGCTCCTGAAGTGTACCACCTCTACTTCGGAGACGAGCATGGCAGCCCCGGCACGATCCTGACTTTCTTCCCTCATCCGGGCTCGCGCAAAGGCCGCGTCGGCGGCGGCCAGGTCGGCATGACGACTCTGGCGGTGCCTCCCGGCTCGATGGCGTTCTGGGAAGAGCGGCTGACCCGCTTCGGCGTCGAGACGTCGAAGGCCGTCCGCTTTGGAGAAGAGCTGCTCCAATTCGCGGACCGCGAAGGTATGCTGCTGGAAATCGTCGAACGCGAGCAAGGACCCGAGAACAGCTGGAGCTTTGGCGGCGTGCCGTCGGACAAAGCCGTAAAGGGCTTTGGCGGAGCGCTTCTGTACAGCACGAATTCGGCCGCGACGCGCCGGGCACTGACCGACACGCTTGGCCTCAAGGCTGCCGGCGAGTCCGACGGCTTCGCCCGCTTCATCGGCGAAGGCGAGCTCGGCAACATCGTCGACGTACCGCTCGAGGATGTCGAATATGGCAGCGGAGGCGCGGGAACGGTGCATCATATCGCCTGGCGCGCGAAGGACTTCGCCGAGCACGAGCAGTGGAGAGCGGCAGCGGCGGCCGGAGGCTTCCAGCCGACGCCGGTCATCGACCGCCAGTATTTCAACGCGGTGTACTTCAGGGAAAGCGGCGGCATCCTGTTCGAGATCGCGACCGATCCGCCGGGATTCGCAGTGGACGAGGCGGAGGACCAGCTCGGCGCCAAGCTGATGCTGCCGGACTGGTACGAGCCGCACCGGGAGCAGATCGAAGCCGGCTTGCTGCCGATCACGGTTCGCAGCCTGGGGGAGGAATAATCATGAGCATGGTCCATTTCTATAAGGAAGGCCGCAGCCAAGACGCCCCGACGCTGGTATTGTTCCATGGAACAGGAGGCACGGAGCATGATCTGCTGCCGCTGGCGGAGCTGATCTCTCCGGAGTCGGCCGTGCTGTCGGTTCGCGGCAGCGTGCTGGAGAACGGGATGCCCCGCTTCTTCCGGCGGCTGGCGGAGGGCATCTTCGACGAGGAGGATCTTGTGCGCCGCACGGGCGAGCTGAGGGATTTCCTGGACGAGGCAGCCGCCAAGTACGGACTCGACCGATCCAATATGATTGCCGTGGGCTATTCCAACGGAGCGAACATCGCAGCAAGCCTGATCTTCCATGAGGCCGTTTCCTTCCGCGGAGCGGCGCTCCATCATCCGATGGTTCCGCGCCGAGGTTTGAAGCTGCCGGAGCTGAACGGGCTGCCGGTGTTCATCGGAGCCGGCACGAACGACCGGATCTGCCCTCCTCATGAGACGGAGGAGCTGAAGTCGCTGCTCGCCGGAGCTGGATCTGACGTCGACCTTCACTGGGAGAATTACGGCCACCAGCTGACGGGCACCGAGGTTGAAGCGGCTGCGGCATGGTTCTCCAAGCATTTCCGCCAAGGCTGAGCTGGAGCAGATCAATTATTCATGTGGCTGAATACTTTTCGGTGTTCGAACGGATGAGGATCGGTTTGGTTTCCATAGAAGGAGGTAACGACGATGGCTGCAGCATTGAAAGGCCTACATCATTTTTCCGCTTTTACCGCCAAGGCGTCGCTGAACTATGATTTTTATACTCGAGTGCTTGGCATGAGGCTGGTCAAGAAGACCGTCAATCAAGACGACACCAGCATGTACCATCTGTTCTACGGGGATGAAAAGGGAAATCCGGGAACGGAGCTGACGTTCTTCGAGATGCCGATGGCAGGCAGGAACCGTCCCGGCACAAGCAGCATCTCGTCCTTGTCGTTGCGGGTCCGCAGCGACGAGGCGCTGGAGTACTGGGCGAAGCGCCTCGATGAGCATGGCGTCGACCGCGACGAGGTGCGGGATCGCGCCGGCCGCGCCACGCTGGCATTCCGCGACCCGGAAGGGCAGCGGCTGGTGCTCGTCTCCGACGAGCACGGAGCCGGAGTCGCCGCAGGCACGCCATGGGAGCTGAGCCCTGTTCCGCAGGAATACGGCATTACCGGGCTCGGCCCGGTACAGCTCACGGTCGCCAACGCGCAGCCGACTGTCGCCGTGCTGACGGAGCTGATGGGCTTCCGCCGCAAAGGCTCTTTCCCTGCTTACGAGGAAGGCCAGCCAGACGTCATCGTGCTGGAGACGGGCGAGGGCGGCAGCGGGGCGGAGGTGCATGTGGAGGAGCGCTATGATCTGGAGCGCGAGCGGCTTGGCCGCGGCGGCGTCCACCATGTCGCTTTCCGCGTCGAGGACGAGGAGGAGCTGCGGGCCTGGGTGGGCCGCATCCAGAGCGCCGGCTTCCCGAACTCCGGCTTCGTGGACCGCTTCTACTTCCGCTCGCTCTACTTCCGGGAGCCGAACGGAATCCTGTTCGAGCTGGCGACGGACGGACCGGGCTTCGATACCGACGAGGAGCTGTCCGAGCTCGGCGAAACGCTGGCGCTGCCGCCGTTTCTCGAGGGGCGGCGGGAGCAGATCGAGGCGAATTTGAAGCCGATCGATACGAAGCGGTAATGTGCAAGGAAAAACAGATTAGGGTTCCCGGAGCAGATTTCTGCCCGGGAACCCTTTTTGGCATTGTCCGGCGACGCGGGTTGTTCCTTTTCCCCGATTTTCGCCGATAAGCGGCGCAGACGAGCCGGCAGGCTCGCTTAAATCCGGTTAGTCCAATCCTCTTCTGCGAGCTCGGACACGATGCCTGCGGCTGCGACAGAGCCCATCGAGGCGGCGACAATAGCTTGATTCATCGGCGTGGCCGCGTCTCCGGCCCCGAATACGCCCGGGATGTTTGTTTTGCCCCGTGCGTCCACGTCCAGCACTCCCTGATCGTTGTTGATGCAGCCGAGCGCGACGGGCAGGTCGGATCCCGGCGCGAGCTTGGAAGCGAAGAAGATTCCGCTGCACGGCACGGAGGTGCCGTCCTCCAGAAGGACATTCGTAACGATGCCATCGCTGGATTCAATTTGCCTAATAGGGGAAGCATACAAAGGAATTCCGCGCGCGGCCAGCTGCTCCCGCTGTTCATCGACCTGTTCATCCGGTCCATTCGTGCAGATGGCGATATGACGCGACCAGCCCGACACAAGCTTGGCGAAGTGGAGCGCGTGAGGGCCATTGACGATCAGCGCGAGCGGTTTGTCCCGCAGCTCCCAGCCGTCGCAAAAGGGGCAGACGAAAGCGCTGCGGCCGTACACATCTTCAAGCCCGGGAATATTCATAGGCAGATCCTTCTTGCCTGAGGCGAACAGCAGCTTTTTGCTCCGGTAGCTCTCGCCGCTAAGAGTCGTCAACCGGAAGTCGCCGTCGCTTCCCGCAATCTCAACCGCTTGATCGCGGATGAAGCGGACCGACGGGTAAGCTGCAATCTGCTCCCTTGCGACCCTTCTGAACTCCCCGGGACTGATGCCGTCGCGAGTTAAAAATCCGTGGGTTGCATGGGTGACCCGGTTGCGCGGGCGCTCCTCGTCGATCACGAGCACATTTCTGCGGGCTCTGCCCAGGACGAGAGCGGCGCTCATGCCTGCCGGCCCGCCTCCGATAATGATGCTGTCCAACCGTTCTGCCATGTTCATCCCAACCTTTCTGGATCTTTTATATCCATAATAACGGCGCAAGAAGCCTCTCGGCTTGATGCCCGGTTCCCGCATCCCGCAGCCTCTGAACCTGCAGCCCGGCCCTCGAAGCCCGCAGCCTCAGCACCTGCAGCCTGGTCCCCGCAGTTTGCAGCCTCAGCAGTGGTCCCCGCAGTTTGCAGCTCTCTTCACTCGCAGCCCGCCGCTTCTGCACCTGCAGCCCGGTCCCCGCAGTTTGCAGCTTTTTCACCCCGGCCGGTTCGACGCCTGCCATTCCCATATCTTCATGATGCCGCATGCTTGTTCAGGCACGGTGCTCTGGGCTGCAAGAGAAGGAGGCCGCATCCAGAACTCCCTGGATCGTATGCTGCTTCAGATAGTCCAGCATCTGGCGCTCGGCGCCGTCCATGACCTTTTTTACCAGGCACTCGCATCCGGAGGCGTCGGCTTCGGCAAACAGCTCGTGCTGATGCTCGTTGGCGGCATGGCATTCATACATCTGCTGCCGCCCCTCCACCACGGAGATGACATCGTAGAACGTAATCTCGCTCCCGGGGCGCGCGAGCTCGTAGCCGCCGCTTGCTCCCGTAACGGCGCGGACGATGCCGTCCTGACGAAGCTTGGACATGATCTTGGACAAATAGCTCTCCGGCAATCCTTGCTTGGAAGCCAGCTCCTTGATTCCTACATACCGGCCGCGTTCCGCCTGGGCCAAGTGGATGAGAGTGTGAAGGGCGTATCCTGTGCTTTTGGAAAATTGCATGCGCGGTGTCTCCTTGCGTGAAGCGTTCATTATTATGGATATCTTATGTCTATAATAGGGCAAGGCCGTTCCGGATGCAAGCGGACTATACGAATAGGCCCGGCGATCAGCAACGGACGGTCCTCCGTTTCTGCCGCGGGCGGATGTGCTGTCACGAGAATGTAAGAAGAGAGGGCTATCATCGGGGGGATTTGATTTCATCCTATTGGAGTGAATAGAAGATGGCACAGCTCAGAACAAGATCGAACTGAAGAAAATATACGGGGTGGAGCCCAATCAGGGGAGCCGGACGGAGTTTCCATGGAAGCGCCCGAGGGGGAGTCGTCGCCATTGTCGGCTTGTCGGGAGATCCGGCAGCGCAGCGGCAAGTCGACACTGCTTCGCATGCTCGGGGGCTTGGACATTCCTTCTGGAGGACAAGTCATCGCGGAGGCGAAATTCCTGTTCGACATGGAGGAAGAGGAAAGGATCGTCTTCCGCAGGCGTCGGATCGGCTTCGAGTTCCAGCAATTCAATATGTTCTACAATCGCCTCTAACAACAGGTGTATCGGACATAGGATCCGCTATTTGAGGGAATTCATAGGAATTGGTTGATTATCGGACATAGGATCCGTTATTTGTGAATTTTTATTGAGATAAAAATAATGCGGAGTGGAATAACGGAACGTATGTCCGATAAAGGTGAAATTGGCTTTACAGCGGCCAAATAACGGATCGTATGTCCGATAGCAGCTGTATAAGGGTGCCGTTTTATTCTTTCTAGCCGATGGGATGCGAGTCTATTGTTGATTTGCAGGATCGGACGAGCCGCAGCGGCAATAGGCAGAGAGGTCCGAGCCAGACAGTGTCCTATTGTAGAAGGGCAGAATCGGACGAGCCGCAGCGGCAACAGGCGGTTCGCGCCGATCAGCTTCAGAGAAATAGGGGCTCAAGCTGCCATAGCTGCAAAGCTGCTGGCTCGAGCTGCCAGAATTGCAAAGCTGCTGATTCCCTATTTGCTGCCAGAAAAGTCTATGTCCGAGCCGAGAGTTTCAAAGCCGGCCCTTGATGCCCTTCAGCACATCGATGACCTTGTTCAGATGCTCGCCGAGCACATGCTCCGCAAGCTTGGCGTCTCCGGCCTCGATGGCATCATAGATGCGCCGGTGCTCCCCGAGCAGCCGCTGGGCGGTGCCCCTCTCGCGGTAGAACCACAGCTCGCGGGTTTGGGAAATGGAAGACGCGAAGCGCTCGGCGAGGGATTCCATCATCTGCGCGAGCAGGGTATTGCCCGAGGCGGCTACGATCGCCATGTGGAACTCGGTGTCGGCGCGCTCGCCGGCCTCGGTGTCGCCGGCCTCGAGGCTGCTCTCCATCGATGCGAGAATCTCGCGCAGCCGCGCCAAATCGTCCGGTGCGCGCCTTGCGGAGGCGAGCGACACAGCCCCGATCTCCAGCACCTTGCGAACTTCCAGCAGCTCGGTCAAGGAGCCCGCATTGTGGAACATCTGGTCCGCGCCTTGCTTGGGATCACTGGGTAATACCGACTTGACGAAAGT
The DNA here is from genome assembly GCF_004000905.1 of Paenibacillus humicus NBRC 102415. Taxonomy (GTDB): domain Bacteria; phylum Bacillota; class Bacilli; order Paenibacillales; family Paenibacillaceae; genus Paenibacillus_O; species Paenibacillus_O humicus. Next base: position 22,363 of record NZ_BIMD01000036.1, on the reverse strand, counting down.
GCCGCCGCCCTGGCGCACATCCAGCCAGCCGGTCGCCTTGAGCGCGCTGGCCGCCTCGCGGACCGTGGAACGGCCGACGCCGTACGATTCCGCCAGCTCCACGACGGAGGGCAGCCGCTGTCCGGGCTCCCAGGCGCCCGAGCGGATCTGTTCCAGCATATGTTCGGCTACAAGCTCATGGCCTTTGGCTTGGGTGATTTTCATCGCGACCTCCCGTGGCATCCCAAAAACATTCTATACAATGAAATCAGTATAGCATATAATGAGTTCCAAAGTCATCAGATGACCTGATGATTTAAAGGGCATATCCGTATGTCTGCGCGGGTGAACGTAAGCTTTCTACAGATGGGAAGGGGAAATGATCATGCTGGATCCGGCCATGGCGAGACGGCTGCGGGATATCGTAGGAGAGAAGCATTTCAGGGACGATCCAGAGGCGAGAGTCGCTCATTCCTATGACGGCACGCCCATGCTCCAGAGCTTGCCGGACGGCGTCATTTATCCGGACTCGACCGCTCAGGTGTCCGGGATCATGAAGGTTCTTGCAGAGTACCGCGTACCGGTCGTGTCTCGAGGCTCGGGCTCCAACCTGTGCGGAGGCACTGTCCCCTTGCAGGGCGGCATCGTCATGGTCATGCACCGGATGAACCGGCTGCTGGAGGTCGACATGGACAATCTGACGGCAACGGTGCAGCCGGGCATGATCACCGCCGCGTTCACCGAGCATATCGAATCGCTCGGGCTGTTCTACCCGCCGGATCCGAGCAGCATGAAGATCTCGACGATCGGCGGCAACATCAGCGAGTGCTCGGGCGGCCTGCGCGGGCTGAAATACGGAACGACCAAGGATTACGTGCTCGGTCTCGAAGCGGTCCTGGCCAATGGAGAAATTCTTCGCACCGGCGGCAAGCTCATGAAGGATGTGGCCGGCTACGATTTGACGAAGCTGCTCGTCGGCTCGGAGGGCACGCTGGCCATCATTACGGAAGCGACCTTGAAGCTCGTGCCTCCGCCCGCCGGCAAAAAGACGATGCTCGCGATGTACAAGGACCTGTACGGCGCAGCCCGGACCGTCTCTCGGATCATCGAGAATAAGATCATCCCGGCAACGCTGGAAATTCTCGACAACCCGACGATCCGGGTCGTCGACGATTTCGCCCATCTGGGATTGCCGCGGGATATGGAAGCGATTCTGCTGATCGAGCAGGACGGCGATCCCGAGGCGGTCGAGCGGGATATGGAAGCCATAAGGCTCATCTGCGAAGCCGAGAAGGCCGACCGGGTCGAAGTCGCCCAGACTCGCGAGGAGGCGGAAAAGCTAGTTGCGGCAAGGCGCAGCGCGTTTACGGCGCTGGCAAGGCTGCGTCCGACGACGATTCTCGAGGATGCGACCGTTCCCCGCTCCCGCATCGCGGACATGGTGCTGCGCATCCGGGAGATCGCGGACAAGTTCGGCGTGTCCATCGCAACCTTCGGGCATGCGGGAGACGGCAATCTTCACCCGACCGCAACGACCGACGCCAGGGACACGGAGGAGGTCCACCGGGTCGAACAGGCTTTCGCGGAAATATTTGAAGCGGCCATCGAGCTTGGCGGCACCATTACCGGCGAGCATGGGGTCGGGGCCGTGAAGGCGCCGTTCCTGGAATGGAAGGTCGGGGCGAGCGGCATCGCCGTCATGAAAGGCATCAAGGATGCGTTCGACCCGCATCATCTGCTCAATCCCGGCAAGATGTTCGCCGGAGAAACTCGCAAAAGGGTGGTGATCGACCGTGGCTGATGGAATCCATGGAGGCCTCGGATTGGCGGTACAGCCGCATTCGGGACCGGGAAGCCTGCTCGGCAAGCCGGATGTGCGGCATGCCAATCCGGTGTCGAGAACGGTGCTGGCCAAGCTGGACTACGACCAGCTGACCAACTGCATGCGCTGCGGCTTCTGCCTGCCTGCTTGTCCGACATTCCGCGAGACGGGGCTGGAGCCGGAGTCGCCCCGCGGCCGGATCGCGCTCATGAAGGCCGTCGCCGACGGCATCATGGAGCCCGACAAGGCGTTCGCCGAGCAGATGAACCATTGTCTCGGCTGCCGGGCTTGCGAGCCCGCCTGTCCTGCCGACGTCAAATACGGGCAGCTGCTGGAGCAAGCCAGGGACGCGATCGAGGACCACGCGCAGCACAGCCTGCCGGCGAAGGGCGCTCGGAGGCTGTTCTTCAAGGATGTGCTGCCGCATCGCTCCCGCTTGAAGTGGCTCGGACGCTCGCTCTCCTTCTATCAGAAATCCGGTCTCCGGCAGGTGGCTCGCGGAACGGGCATCATGAAGCTGTTCCCGGCGGCCATGCGGGAGATGGAGCAGATTCTTCCCGATGCTTCCGGGAAAGGCGTCGTAGACCGCATCGGCACGGTCGTTCCAGCCAAGGGCGAGCCGATCGCACGCGTCGCCCTTTTCCGGGGCTGCATCATGGACGTGCTGTTCAGCGAGACGAACGTCCGCACGGCGGAGCTGCTGGCTGAGGCCGGCTTCGAGGTCGTCATCCCGGACAATCAGGTGTGCTGCGGAGCCTTGCATGCTCACAGCGGAGAGCTGGATCAGGCGAGAGGGCTTGCCCGGTCCAACCTGGACGCCTTCCGGGATGCGGGCATCCAGCATATCGTCTCCAACGCCGGCGGCTGCGGCGCGCAGCTGGCGGAATACGGCCATCTGATGCATGGAGATGAGCAGTATGCAGAGCTGGCCGTCGAGTTCGCTTCCCGCGTCGTCGATGTCAGCCAGCTGCTGCTCAGCAGCGACAGGCTGCCGGCCTTTACGGAGCAGAGCGGCAGCGTACGTGTCACTTACCAGGACTCCTGCCATCTCCGCAACGGAATGAGATCCTCGGGAGCACCGAGGCAGCTGATCCGCCAGGTTGCTGGCGCCTCCTTCGCCGAGATGAAGGAAGCCGACCGCTGCTGCGGCTCCGCGGGTATCTACAACGTCACGCAGCCGGAGATGGCGGGGCAGATTCTGGAGCACAAGATGGAGCATGCCAACGCTACCGGCGCGGCCTATCTGCTCACGAGCAATCCCGGCTGCCTGCTGCAGATGAAGCTCGGGGTGCAGAAGCACGGGGACCCGGCTGCGATGAAGGTCATGCATGTCGTCGATTTCCTGCACGAGCGCATGGGAGAGCCGGCAAGCCTCTCTGCGGCAGGGAAGCAAGGATGGCTTTAAGGCACGGAGGTAGTCTTGCATAAAGGCAGGTACCGACAGATAGCCCGCTTCCGACTAGTCGGAAGCGGGCTTGTTTGGTTCCACGGACGCACAGGGAGAAATGAAGCCCTCAAAAACGCATGGAGCGTAAGGGGCGAGGATGCTCCTCGTTCGCCTTGAAGGAGCTTGAATTGCATCCAGCTCATTTGCAGTCATAAGGTATCGCGGCGAGCTTCAGCCGCTTTGCTTGCGAGGGTTCAAATCTTGCGGTTAAATTAAAATGGACACAAGAATAGAGGGAGCGGGATCATAAACCAAACCCGCTATTCCAGTTGTCCTAGATGAGCGGATCACGCCAACGTCTCATCCGTACAATGTGCACACGGTCATCGTACGCCAGAAGAAGTGGAGCGGGTTAAAGCCATTTAATTAATGTAGAGTAATAAAAGCTCTCCCAAAAGCGAGAGGAGAGAAAAAGGAGGAGATATTCTGAAAGCGAATCGGATGGAAGCGTTCAGCGATGGCGTTTTGGCGATCATCATTACGATCATGGTACTGGAATTTAAATTGCCGGAAGGCCATGACTGGTCTGCTCTGATCGAACTTGGTCCTAAATTCCTCAGCTACATCTTCAGTTTCATCTACATCGGCATTTACTGGAACAATCATCATCATTTGCTTCATATGGTAAGAACGATGAACGGACGTTTGATGTGGCTCAACTTGCTGCTTCTATTCTGGCTATCCCTTGTGCCTTTCACGACAGCCTGGATGGGGGAAAGCCATTTTGCCGCCACCCCAACCGCACTGTACGGTACTATTCTTCTCCTAGCGGCGCTCTCGTACTGGCTGCTTCAGCGCGCCATTATTAACCAGCATTCCGGTGATCTCTCCTTCATCATGGCGATGGGCAGAGACTGGAAGGGGAAATTATCTCCCTTGCTCTACTTGATAGCGGTCTTGACCGCGTATGCCAGTCCTTGGATATCCGGCATCTTCTTCGTACTCGTTGCGGTGATCTGGTTCGTACCCGATAAGCGTATCGAGCATGTGCTTAGAGGCCAGTAAGTAAAAAGCCTGCCCTCCTTACCCTCTTCTCAGCGCTGCTCGGGCGACCATGTCTCCCCTGCAACTTCTGATCGTGCTCTTCGGCTGCATTCCCGTGCATTTCGTGGAAAGGGCGACGGCCTGGCGCACGTCCAATCTTCCGGCATGCCGCGTTTCACCGTCCCATTCGCCGATTATAAAACATCTAAGCCGCAGCCTATTGCTTGTGGCTTCTTTTCATGCTGATGCACCACACGCTGTGAACCGGATCACGTTTTATGCATTCGACATATGCGGAGATGCACAATGTAGAAATCTTAGATTTAAGCTCATTGATAAACATACGGTGTTAATACTAGATGTTATAAGTACAGATTATATACACGATTGCATGGCCGTTTCTGTGGCAGCAGCTGATCGAAAAATTTTGAACAGGGAGGAAGTCAATCATGCTGTTTCGAAAAGCGGTTCCAGCCGATATCATGGGTTGCTGCTGATGATGGAGTGGTTGTATCGACAGCATGTTTTTGCTTATGCCGATTCGCCGATTTGAAAATCCTTCCGGATTGGTTGCGTATATGACGAATGTCTTCACAGTCCCAGTCTACCGTCGCCAAGGCATAGGATCCAAGCTTGTTCATGAAGCGGCAGAAGATTTGAAGATACAAGGAATAAGAAAAATCCTGCTGCATTCGTCTGATATGGCTAACCCGATGGATGAAAGTCTTGGTATTGCTGAAGGGAAGAACTGCATGTCAATAAATATTTGAAGCTAGCATGTTCTCAAGTCTATTGCCTTTACTATCTCTAAATAGTAGATTTGTACGTTTAACCTATCTCTGAACGAGTGTATTTAGGAGCTGCTATTCGTCCAAGGAGGATCAAAAAATGGAATGCCGAACGGAAGTTTCGCTGGCTGGGAACTCGGAGTTCTATGACTTTCTGACCGCCAAGCTGAAGGAGTTCAACAACGAGCAATCCTTCCATCATCGGGAGAAGAGGAAGGAAGGGGCCATTCAGCCGCTGCATATCATGCTCAAGGACGACGAAGGGAGCTGGAGAGGCGGGCTGACTGCCCAGGTGCTCTGGGGATGGCTGGAGATCGGGTATTTCTGGCTGGAGGAGGAATTCAGGGGTCGAGGAACCGGCTCAGGGCTGCTCGCTCAAGCCGAGGAGCTGGCCAGGCAGATGGGAGCGGTCAGATCGAAGGTGACGACATTCTCTTTCCAGGCGAGAGAGTTCTACGAGAGGTACGGATACGAGGTCGTAGGCGAGATCGAGGACTATCCTCCCGGCAGCTCCTATTACTTCCTGGTCAAAAAGCTGTAGGCACGGCAAAAAGGCAGACCTTGACGGCTGCCTTTTTTCGTTTGTCCTTTGTCGTCTTGTTCTTGTTTCGGGATCGATTCGGTCCAGATGTCTGCCAGCCGGTCAGGCTGGAAGCGGCCAACTCCCGGAACTAGCTTCCAGTCCGCAGGGCTTGCACCATCTCCAGCACCCGCTGCGCCGCTTCTTCCGCGGCCAGGCTTGCCTTGTCCGCGCTGCCGCGCCGGACAAACTCCACCTTGCCGTCCGCCGCATCGCGGCCGACGACGATGCGTGCCGGAATGCCGATGAGATCGGCATCCTTGAACTTGACGCCGGGCCGCTCGTCGCGGTCGTCGACGAGCACCTCTGCGCCGGCCTCCTCCAAGCGGAGGCGCAGCTTGTGCGCGAGAGCCATCTGGACTTCGTCCTTGACCGACACCGGAATGACATGGACGTGGAACGGAGCCAGCGCCGCCGGCCACACAATGCCGTTCTCGTCATGGGATTGCTCCACCGCTGCGGACAGAAGGCGCGAGACGCCGATGCCATAGCAGCCCATGATCATCGGATGCGTTTTGCCGTCGGCGTCGAGGAAGGTAGCCCCCAGCTTCTCGCTGTATTTTGTGCCGAGCTTGAATACTTGGCCGATCTCGATGCCGCGATGGAACAGGAGCGCGCCTTCCCGGCATTTCGGGCAAAGGTCGCCTGCCTGCGCGTTGCGGAAATCGCCGACAACCGCTGCCCTTAGATGCCTTCCCGCATGAACGCCGCGGATATGGAAGTCCTCTTGAGAATCTGCGAGGGAGGCAGCTCCAGAAAAGCGGTCAGCTGTCCGATCGTTCGAACGCCGGGCGTATGGATTTTTTCGGGCTCCGAGGCAAGGGCCGCGGGTGCCGGTTCATCCTTGTGGCTGCTGTCGTTCCCGAATAGACGGCCCGGCTCCGCATCGTTCGCCGACTTCCGTCCTGGCTCGGCTTTCTCGAGATTGGCGGCATACCCGCAGCAGGTGCAGGAAGCGATCGTATCCTCTCCGATGGAGGCAAGAGCCATGAATTCATGCGTGCCTCCGTCGCCGCCGATCGTTCCGGCATCGGCTTCGACGGGGCGGAAGGTCAAGCCGAGACGGCTGAAGATTCGGTTGTACGCCTCGAACATCGTTTGATAGGAATGGTCCAGCCCCTCTTGGGTCGTATCGAAGGAATAGGCATCCTTCATCAGGAACTCCCTCCCGCGCAGCAGTCCGAACCGGGGGCGGCGCTCGTCCCGGAACTTGGTCTGAATCTGATAGACCGTCAGCGGAAGCCTCCGATATGAGGATACCTCATCCCGCACGAGAGAGGTGACGACCTCCTCATGCGTCGGACCGAGCGCGAACTCCCGGTCATGGCGGTCGCGCATGCGCATCAGCTCCGGACCGTAAGCGTCATAACGGCCGGACTCCCGCCACAGCTCCGCCGGCTGCAGCGCGGGCAGAAGAACCTCCTGGGCGCCGGCCTTTTCCATTTCCTCCCGGATGATCTGCTCGGCCTTGCGGAGAACTTTGCGTCCCAGCGGCAAATAAGAGTAGATGCCGGCGGCGGTCTGCCGGATGAAGCCTGCCCGCAGCAGCAGCCGGTGGCTGGCAGCCTCGGCTTCGCCGGGAGTGTCGCGCAGGGTGGACAGAAGCAGCTTGCTTTGAAGCATGAAATCCCCCTCCTTGGGTGATGTACCTATTCGTCAAAGGATGAATGGGCCGGATAAAACAAATAAGACGCATTCGTCAACGGATGAATGGGCCGCATAAAACAAAAAAGACCCATTCGTCAACGGATGAATGGACCGCATAAAACAAAAAAGACCCATTCGTCAACGGATGAATGGGCCGCATAAAACAAAAAAGACCCATTCGTCAACGGATGAATGGACCGCATAAAACAAATAAGACGCATTCGTCCAGGGACGAATGCGTCGCGGTACCACCCTGAGTTCGGCTCCGGCCGGACTGGCGGCAGGAAGCCCTTGAGACGGATAACGGCAGGAAGCCGGCGCCGGGCCTGCGGACAGGCACGGATGCAGCTCGCAAGGTGGGGATGCCGGGGTTCGATGCGGGAAACCTTGCAGCCTGGGGGTTTCCTCTCTGGACGGCGAACGGCGGGGCATGCTGGCCTTGGTCACAGCAGATGCGGATATCGGGTTTTTTCCACCATATCGGAAACCGGTTGCAAGGTCAAGAAGAGAACGCGGGAACGCGGAAGCCATGCGCGGCAAATTGAAGCCGAAACAACTATGGCGGTCAAGGCGTCTAACAACTAATCGATGAAATAACGCTTGAAACGGAAAGGATGCCGCGGCATGAGCAGCAGCTTGAAGAAAAACAGGTCCCTGCTGGGGGCGCTGACGGTGATATCGGTCTTATTGCTCCTGTATCTGCTCCTGTTCAAGCCCGCTTCCGGACATCGCTACATCGTTCCGGAAGGGTATGCAGGCTGGGTGGTCGTCGTCTTCGGCCAGCAGGGCAGCGCGCCTCTGGAACGCAAGGACGGGGACTACGTCTATCCCATCGACTCGACCGGATGGCTGCGGACATCCAGCCCGATGAAGCCTGGAAGCGTGAAGCTTTATTACAGGGCTGCCGACGGCAGCGTCAAGCCCGATTCAGCCGGGGTTGCACTCGTCAATCGCGGGGGAACGCATGGAGGCTCTCGTTCGGAAGCGGGCGGGGAGCAGGTCGAGCTGCCCACAGTCGTCGACTTCTACGTCGGAACGGAAGAACAGTACGAGCAGCGGACAAGCGAATCGCCGCGTGCCGAAGCATGGAGGAGGCCGTGAGCGGAATGGATGCATCCTTTGCCTGGGTAGCCGTCCCGGTTTTCGTCGCCGGTGTCGGGCTTTTATTCGTCCGTAGAAGGAAATTCGGAAGCTGGAGTGGAAAAGGGTTGGGGATGATGCTGATCCTGTTTTCGATCCTGGCGCTGCTGGCGGCCGTTCTGCTAGCCGGTTCCGACGATATTCACAATTACGGGCATTAGCCTGAACATTAATGGGACACGCCCCCCAGCCAACCGCATTAACGACTGCACACGTAGAAAATCGGCTTTGCAGCCGAACATCTTGCATTCCACCCAGGAGGCTTACCCATCGCCATGACCTTCGATCCGCTCTATCATCCGCATCCTTCCTATCGTCTTCCCACGTACTCGCGCAATGGAATGGTCGCCACCTCGCAGCCGCTCGCCGCTCAGGCCGGCCTCGATATATTGAAAAAGGGCGGCAACGCCATCGACGCCGCGATCGCGGCAGCTGCGGCGCTGACGGTCGTGGAGCCTTGCTCCAACGGCATCGGCGGCGACGCCTTCGTCCTGGTGTGGACGGAAGGCCGCCTGCATGGCCTGAACAGCAGCGGCCCGGCTCCGGCTTCGATCTCCATCGACGCCGTGAAGGAGCGGGGCCACTCGGAGATGCCGAAGTTCGGCGCCATCCCCGTCACCGTGCCGGGAGCGCCGGCCGCATGGGGCGAGCTGTCGCGCCGCTTCGGCAAGCTGCCGCTGATCGAGGCGCTGGAGCCTGCGATCCGCTACGCGGAGGAAGGCTTCCCGGTGTCCCCGACCGCGGCTTATTACTGGGAGCGCGCCGCCCGCATCTACCGGGAGAGGCTGCCTCAGAATACAGCCCGCTCCTGGTACGATACGTTCGCTCCGGGCGGCAGGACTCCGGCGGCGGGCGAGCTGTGGCGCTCGCCTGGACATGCCCGGGCGTTGGCCTCGATCGGCGAGTCGGGCGCCGACAGCTTTTATCGCGGAGAGCTCGCGGAAGCCATTGCAGCTTATGTGCGCGGCGAAGGCGGATTTCTGACCGCGGAGGATCTCGCCGCATTCCGGCCGGAATGGGTGGACCCCATCCATGTGAACTACCGCGGCTACGAGGTGTGGGAAATTCCGCCGAACGGCCAGGGGCTGATCGCGCTGCTGGCGCTCAACATTTTGGGCGGAATGGAGTTCGCTCCGGACAGCCTGCTCGCTCCGGGGGCTCTGCACCGCCAGATCGAGGCGACGAAGCTCGCATTTGCCGACGGCCTCAAGTTCATTACCGATCCGGCCCATATGAATATCACGGTCCAGGATCTGTTGTCGGCTTCCTACGGGGATCTGCGCCGGGGAATGATCGGTCCGCAGGCTCGGATGCCGGAGGCGGGCGAGCCGTCCTCGGGAGGCACCGTCTATCTGGCGGCCGCCGACGCCGAAGGCAATATGGTTTCCTTCATCCAGAGCAACTACATGGGCTTCGGCTCCGGCCTCGTCGTGCCGGGAACCGGCATCGCGCTGCAGAACCGCGGCAGCGACTTCTCGCTGGATCCTGCCCATGCCAACGCGCTTCAGCCCGGTAAAAAAACGTACCATACGATCATCCCGGGCTTCCTGACCCGCGGCGGGGAGGCGGTCGGACCGTTCGGCGTCATGGGCGGCTACATGCAGCCGCAGGGCCATGTCCAGGCCGTCATGAACATGGTCGACTTCGCCCTGCATCCGCAGGCCGCGCTCGACACGCCGCGCTGGCAGTGGCATAAGGATCTGTCGGTTTCCCTGGAGCCGCATTTCCCGCTGGCGGCCGCCCAGGCGCTGGAGCGGATGGGCCACCGGATCACGCTGGAGTCCGGCTTCGGCTCCTTCGGCCGGGGGCAGATCATCCTGCGCGATCCGGCAAGCGGCGTGCTGTGCGGAGGCACCGATTTCCGCACCGACGGCACCGTGGCGGGCTGGTAGCCCGCACCGGAGTCATGCCGTATAAGCGGCGCTAGACGGATCAAGAGGGGGCAAGAGCGTTGAGCCAAGAAGGAAAGCCGGAAGCCGTCGGCAGCCAGGGAGGCGGCGAAGCCGCATGTACGGAGAGGAAGAGCACAACCGCCTCTGTCCCTGCATCCGGCCTGAAGCAGGCGACCTTCGCGGGCGGCTGCTTCTGGTGCATGGTGCAGCCATTCGAGGATCTGCCCGGCATCGAGTCGATCCTGTCGGGCTACACCGGCGGGCATGCGGACCATCCGACCTACGATGCCGTCGCTTCGGAGACGACCGGGCATGCGGAAGCGGTCCGGATCGTATACGACCCGGATCTGTTCCCGTATGAACGGCTGTTGGACATCTTCTGGCAGCAGATCGATCCGACCGACTCGGGCGGCCAGTTCCAGGACCGGGGCGCCTCGTACCGGACGGCGATTTTCTATCATGACGGCGCGCAGCGGCGGCTCGCCGAGGCATCCCGCCGGGAGCTGCAGTCGAGCCGCCGCTTCAAGGGCCGGATCGTGACGGAAATCGTGCCGGCCGGCCCTTTCTATCCGGCGGAAGAGGAGCATCAGAATTACCACCGCAAGAGCTTCGGCCATTATCGGCTGTACCGGCAGGCCTCGGGGAGAGACGAGCATGCCGCCAAGCATTGGCCTGCCCTGCTGCCCGACGGGGAGCTGCGAAGACGGCTCAGCCCGCTGCAGTACGAGGTCGTCCGCCATGGCGCGCAGGAGCCTCCGTATGACAATCCGTATTGGAACAACAAGGAAGACGGCATCTATGTCGATGCCGTCGGAGGCGATCCTTTATTTTCGACGATGGATCAGTTCGACGCAGGGGATGGCTGGCCGGCATTCCGCAGGCCTTTGCACGAAGGGCTGCTGCGGCGCGAAGCGGATCTGTCGACGACGCCGCCCCGGATCCGGCTCAAGGCAAGGCTGAGCGGAGCTTGTCTCGGCCACCTGCTCGGCGAAACGGGCAGCAGGCAGGGAGGGCATTACCGGATCTTCTCCGCCGCGCTTCGGTTCATTCCCAAGGAAGAGCTGGCCTCGCAAGGTTACGCCGGCCGGCCCGCGCTGTGGAGCCGGGGCTCTTGAATCAGGCGTAGTTCAAAGGACTGCCCTCTCCGGCCTTTTCCTGAAGATGCGGAGCCCAAGCCTGGTCGAGCGTGCGTGTCATGACAAGGCGAAGCACGAATTTGCCCAGCTCGTCGAAGCTCAGACGCTTCAGCCCGGCGATGAAGTCGTCGGTCAGGACGGAATCGTCCAGCACCTCCTTTACCACTTCAATAACCGTATGCACACGTGCTGTATGTTCAAGTTCATCGATGGATCTCATAAACGGGAATTCCCCCTTAGCGAATATAAGGCCGGCTTGCATGGACAGGCCTGGCCTTGCGGAATTGGCGAATGATGGCAGCCCCTCCGCCCGTCAAATTTTAGCACGGCGAAGCAAGCGACAAGCGCAGTCTGAATAAATACTAATGTGGTTATCATTTTTCTCATGGGCCGTGGCAGTCCGGCAAAGCGACGATGGGATCGCAAGGAAGGTTCATTCTTCTTCGGCGTATTCTTCTGTTATAATAAAGGCAAACTACCGGGTAGAAATGGGTGTGAGCGATGAACCAAGACGATAAGCTTGCCGTGCTGAAAGCTCTCTCCAACGAGACTCGCCTGAATATTCTCTGCTGGCTCAGGGAGCCTGAGAAGCAGTTCAGCGCCCAGCCCTGCGAGGTTCAGAATGAATTTCCGGGCAGCGTCTGCGTAGGCAGCATTCAGGAAAAGGCCGGGCTGACCCAGTCCGTCATCTCCTCTTATCTGTCCTCCATGCAAAAGGCGGGTCTGCTGGAATCTCGCCGTTACGGCCAATGGACGTACTACAGGCGCAACGAGCAGGGAATCGAGAATTTCCTGGCCGGTTTCGCGTCGGATCTTCAGGGTAAAGAGAACTGAAGCGCTCAAGCTCGGCACAGGGCTTGCATTTCATCGATTTAATCTATATATTCATGATTGTAGATATATAAGGCATCCTATACCGCATCACACAGGAGGAGAGACCAAGATGACTCTGTCCAAAACCGCAGCAGCGCTTTTCCAGCCTTTCGAAGGCGGCAAGCTGAACCTAGATACGCGGATCGTAATGGCCCCTATGACCCGCGGCTTCTCGCCGAAAGGCGTTCCCGGCCCTGACGTGGCCGGTTATTACCGTCGCCGTGCCGAGCACAGCGTCGGCTTGATCATCACCGAAGGAACGGTCATCAACCATCCGGCGGCCGCCGCCGACCGCGACGTGCCCCACTTCTATGGGGAGGAAGCGCTGGCAGGCTGGGAGCGCGTCGTCCGCGAGGTGCATGAAGCCGGCGGCAGGATCATTCCGCAAATCTGGCATGTGGGCACCGCCCGCGAGAGGGAGAAGTTCCCGGAGTCCGACGCTGCCCCGATCGGCCCTTCCGGCCTCAGCCTCACCGGCCAGCCCGTGTCGGAGCCGCTGACGACGGAAGAAATCCGCGGGCTTGTGCAAGGCTACGCCCAAGCGGCCGCCGACGCCAAGCGCATCGGCTTTGACGGCGTGGAGATCCATGGAGCGCACGGCTATCTGATCGACCAGTTCTTCTGGGAGACGACGAACAAGCGCACCGACGAATACGGCGGCGATATGGTCGGACGCACCCGCTTCGCGGTCGAAGTCATCGAGGCGGTCCGCGCGGCGGTCGGTCCTGACTTCCCGATCGTGTTCCGCTTCTCGCAGTGGAAGCCGGTGGACTATGCGGCCAAGCTCGCTCCGACTCCGGAGGATCTCGAGAAGTTCCTCGCCCCGCTGTCCGCTGCCGGCGTCGATATCTTCCACTGCTCCACGCGCCGCTTCTGGGAGCCGGAGTTCGAAGGCTCCGACCTGAACCTGGCGGGCTGGACCAAGAAAATTACCGGCAAGCCTACGATTACGGTCGGCTCTGTCGGCCTCGACTCCGAGTTCACCAGCCTGTTCGCTGAAGGCAAAGGCGGGGAGGCGCAAGGAATCGACAGCCTGATCGAGCGCTTCGAGAAGGGCGAGTTCGACCTCGTCGCCGTCGGCCGCGCGCTGCTGGGAGATCCGGCATGGGCGGAGAAAATTCGCGGCGGCCGCACGGATGAGCTGCAGACGTTCACGAAGGAAGCTTTGGGTTCGCTCAGCTAAAGGCCTGCAGAAGAACCATTCCGCAGTCATAAAAATTCAAAGAAGCTTCATCCCGCATCGGCGGGATGAAGCTTTTTATCCTTTTCGGACTCTTTTTCCGCCGGCCATTTGTCGACCGTGACGGCTTCCCGCCGGCCGGCCGCTTCCATGCCGGAATGGCCGGACATGAACGCTCAGGCAGACCGGAATTCTGCTTTCGGCAGCTGATTTCTCCTTGCTCCCGCGCAACTTGCCCCCCTTTTCCATCGTTTCCATTGGAGATTGAGGGCCGGTTTTCCGCCTTTTTATAGGCAATCCGGCTGCTGCCGGATAGAGGTTTTTTATTGGCTTCCCTATCTGCGCCTATCAAACGAATACGAGGAGAAGTATAATGAATTGATTCCAGTGGACTAATCCGTCAGAGGTGAATAGATGAACATTCAGAAGAAAATTTGGACAGGCGTTGCCGTTTCTATTCTACTTCTAACTTATTTTGTAGCTTTGTCGTGGGTCATGTTGGACTCATCCTGGGCGATCGTTTCTACGGCGCTTGGGGCAGCCGGCATTGCCGCTGTCGGCTTCATTTCTATAGGAGCAGTCCGCAGCTTGCGGAGCGGCATGGCGCAGATCGCCGGCATCGCGAAGAGAATGGAGGAAGGCGAGAAGGTGGAGGAGGCCGGTCCGGCAGAGGCAGCCGGCGAGTTCAGCTCCCTGGCCGCGACGTTCCGCTCCCTGGCGGACACCCTGTTCAACAAGACGGAGCAGGAACGCTCCATGCGGCTGGAGGCGGAGGAGCAGGCATGGATCAATGCAAGCGTCTCGGAGATGGCCATTCTGCTGCAAGGGTCTATCGAGGTGGAGGCGGCTTGTCGGATTTTCATCCGCAAGCTGGCTGCAGCTGTCGATGCAAGCTACGGCTCCATGTATGTCGGACGCGACGCGAAGTATCATTTCGCCGCCGGTTATGCCCATGATGCCGGCGAGCTGCCGCGGGAGCCGATTCAGCCGGGGCAGGGCCTGGTGGGGCAATGCGCTTTGGACAAGGCTCCGCTGGAGCTGCGGCATATTCCCGATGGGTATATCCGCATCCAGTCGGCTCTGGGAGCCGCCGTGCCTTCCAGCCTGCTGGTCGTTCCCCTTCTTTACGAGGGGGAGACCGTCGCTGTCCTGGAGCTGGCCTCGTTCCGGGAATTCGCCGGCAAGGAGCGGCAGCTGATCGACCGCGTCAGCCACAATATGGGCGTGCTGATCAATACGCTGGCGGATGTGGCGAAGATCGACGAGCTGCTGCGCGAAACGCAGAACCAGAAGAAAGAGCTTGAAGCCCAGACGGAGGAGCTGCAAGCCCAGACGGAAGAGCTGCAAGCCCAGACGGAAGAGCTGCAGCATCAGACGGAGGAGCTGCAGGCTCAGACGGAGGAGCTCAAGGCCCAGGCGGACGAGCTTCATCTCCAGTCAATTCAGCTGGAGCAGTCCAATGACCAGCTGCGGCTAGAGACGGAAACGACGGCCAGGCAGAAGGAGCAGATCGAGATTCAGTTTCTGGAGGAGCAGGCGCAGGCCGAGCAGCTGCGGCTGCAGGCGGAAGAGCTGCGTGTGCAGACGGAGCAGTTGAAGGAAGCCGGCGAGATGGCGCTTCGCCAGAAGGAGGAGATCGAGCGTCAGGCCGACGAACTGAAGGATCAGGCGGAAGAGCTTCGCCTGTCGAACGAAGGGCTCAGGGAGCAGATGGAGCTGACGGAGCGCCAAAAGCGGGAGCTTCAGCTTCAGTCCGAGGAGCTGCAGGCCCAGACGGAAGAGCTGCAGGCTCAGACCGACGAGCTGCAGGCCCAGTCGGAGGAGCTGCAGGCCCAGACCGACGAGCTCAAGGTTCAAGCCGAGGAGCTTGAAATGTTCAATCATTCGCTGCAAGAGCAGATGGAACTGACCGAAAGCCAAAAGATCGAAATCAAAGCCCAGGCGGACGAAATCTATCTGGCCGCCCAGCACAAATCGGAATTTCTGGCCAACGTCTCCCACGAGCTGCGCACGCCGCTCAACAGCCTCCTCATCCTGTCGCAAATATTGGCGGAGAACAAGGAAGGCAATCTGCAGACCAAGCAGCTGGAATATGTTCATACGATCTACTCGTCCGGCAAGGATCTCCTGCAGCTGATCGACGAAATTCTCGATCTGGCCAAGCTGGAGACCGGCAAGATGACTCCTGTCATCGAAGCGACCGAGCTTCACGGCATCGCCGACCAGCTGTACCGCACTTTCGAGCTGCAGGCGCAGAAGAAATCAATCGCCTTCGACATCCGGATGGACCGCAGCCTGCCGGCTTCGATTCTGACGGATGGGCACCGGGTTCAGCAGATCATCCGCAACCTGCTGTCCAATGCCCTCAAATTCACGGAGGAAGGCTCCGTTTCTCTTCATATCGGTTCCGGCAGTCCGGCATCGCCGGGAGCCGGGCCGGAAGAAATCGTATTCGCCGTCGCGGATACGGGGATCGGGATTCCCGCGTCCAAGCTGGAGGCCATCTTCGAGGCCTTCCAGCAGGCGGACGGAACGACGAGCCGCAAGTACGGCGGCACGGGCCTTGGCCTGACGATCAGCCGAGAGCTGGCGGGCCTGCTGGGGGGGCGGATCGAGGCTTCCTCCATGGACGGACAAGGAAGCACCTTCAGCCTGATTATTCCGGCCAGACTGCCGGAAGCCGCGGCAAGCAAGGAAGCGGAGCCGATCTCGATCGCATCCGAATCGGAGAGGTCCGGCCAAGGCAAGTTCATGGAATCGTTCGTTCCGGACATTTCCATCTCCAATCCGAAGCTGCTGCAATTTTCCGAGATGGAGGACGACCGGGACGATCTGCAGCAAGGCGATACGGTGCTCCTGATCATTGAAGATGATGCCGACTTCGCGGCCATCCTGCTGCAGATCGCCCGGCGGCGCGGCTTCAAGGCGATCGTCGCCTTCCAGGGGGACCAGGGCCTCGCGCTCGCCCATGCCTACAAGCCGGACGCCATTCTGCTCGACACCGATCTTCCTGTCCTGGACGGATGGTCGATTATAAGCAGGCTGAAGAGCCGGCCGGAGCTGCGGCATATTCCCGTTCACGTCATCTCGACGGAGGACCGCGACCAGCAGACGCTCAGCCTCGGGGCGCTTTCCTTCTGGAAGAAGCCGAACGGGCCGGAGGAGCTGGAAGCCGCATTTCTGGACATCGAGTCGTACATCCGGCGCCGGGTCAAAAACCTGCTGATCGTCGAGGACAATGTCGATCTGCGCAAAAGCCTGGTCGCCTACATCGACCATCCCGACGTCCGGATCACCGCGGTCGGCACGGGCCGGGAAGCGATGGAGCAGCTGGCCGTCCAGCATTTCGACTGCATGGTGCTGGATCTGGGCCTTGCCGACATATCGGGCTTCGACCTGCTGGAGCAGGTGAAGACCAACCGCAAGCTGCAGACGCTGCCCGTGACGATTTACACCGGCAAGGAGCTCGGCAAGCAGGATGAGCTGAAGCTCAAGCATTATGCCGAGAGCATCGTCATCAAGAACGTCAGGTCGATGGAGCGGCTGTACGACGAGACCGCCCTCTACCTGCACCGCCGCACGGCGGACCTGCCGCCGGACAAGCAGCGCATCATCGAGAAGCTGCATAATCCGGAGGCTGCTTTCGAGGGAAGGCGCATTCTGCTCGTCGACGACGACATGAGAAATATTTTTGCCTTGTCCAGCGTGCTGGAGGGCTACAACATGGATATCCAGTTCGCCCAGAACGGCAAGGAAGCTCTCGCCATGCTGCAGAGGATGGAGGATGTCGATCTCGTCTTCATGGACATCATGATGCCGGAGATGGACGGCTATGAGACGATGAGGGCGATTCGCGCCATTCCGGCCTACGACAGCCTGGTCATCATCGCGCTGACGGCGCGGGCCATGGAAGAGGACCGGATCAAATGCCTGGATGCGGGAGCATCCGATTATATTCCCAAGCCGATCAACACAACCCAGCTGGTCACGATGCTCAAGACTTGGCTGATCAACTAACGACAACGAAAGACAGGTGGGGCTGGGATGGATTATCCCGTTAACATTCTGCTTGTGGACGACCGTCCGGACGAATATACGTCGATTGCGGCGCTGTTGGCCGACAAGCCTTATCAGCTTCTGGGAGCGGCTTCCGGCATGCTTGCGCTCAAAGCCTTGCTGGAGAACGAGGTCGCGCTGATCATCATGGACGTGCTCATGCCGGACATGAACGGATTCGAGACGGCCCGGCGCATCAAGATGAGAAAGAAATCGCAGGATATTCCGATCATCTTCCTCACATCGCTCACCTCGGAGCTGCAGGATTACATGAAAGCCTATTCGGCCGGCGCCATCGATTACTTGACCAAGCCGTTCCAGCCCGACATCCTGCGCAGCAAGATCGACGGCTTCGTGAGCCTGTACAAAGCGCGCAAGGAGCTCCAGATCAAGAGCGACCAGCTGCAGCAGCGGACGGCCGAGCTGGAGGCGAGCAACCGGGCGCTGATGGAACTGAAGGAAAAGGCGGAAGTCGCGCTGCGGATCAAGTCCGGGTTCCTCTCCATGATCAGCCATGAGATCCGGACACCGATGAACGGCATCCTGTCCATGTCCGAGATGCTGCTGGAGGCGGAGCTCAAGCCTCAGGACCGCCGCACGGCCGAGATTATCCATAAGAGCGGGCGAGGGCTGCTGTCCGTCGTCAATCAGATCCTGGATTATTCCAAGATGGAATCCGGCAAGATGGAGCTGGACTACCGGCCGTTCGAGGTGGAGGAATGCCTGGGAGAAACGCTTGATCTATTCAAGGGGCTCGCTCTGGAAAAAAACCTGAGCCTCGAATCCTATCTGGATCCGTCTGTTCCTGCGGTGCTGGAAGGCGATTCGAACCGTCTGCGGCAAATACTGATCAACCTGATCGGCAACGCGATCAAGTTCACCGAATCGGGCGGCGTCAAGATCTACGTGAACAAGAGAGACGAGACGGAGGAAACCGTTCAGCTCGAGTTCGTCGTGGAGGATTCGGGAATCGGCATTCCCCAGGAAAAGATGGACGAGCTGTTCCAGCCGTTCATCCAGCTTCAGACGCCGTTCGCTTCCAAGCAGGAAGGGACCGGTCTCGGCCTGTCCATCTGCAAGACTTTGGTCGAGCTGATGGGCGGAACCATCTATGCGACCTCCCAGGTCGGGGACGGCACCATGTTCATCTTTACGATGATCGCCGCTCTGCCGGCCGGCGGCCGGCCTTCCGTTTCCGCTTGAAGACCGGTTCTGCAAAAGAATGGACAAGCCCTTGGCCCGTGCTGCCAGGGGCTGGTTCTTTTTTTCGGGACGATTCCGATCCGGACGACAGCAAGGACCGGCAGGCGGCAAAAGCCGTCTTTTTTCATTTTCGCCGAGAATGTGAAAAAAAGGGAATAAACCCGAAAAAAGGTGCCTTTATCGGCCGGTATTGTGTTGGTACGATGATCACATACGGGGTCGTCCCCTGTATGAATGCATGGATGGGAAAGGAGCTGGAAAGACGAATCGGTTTTATGAAAGCGTTATCAAAAGTCGAGGAGGAACAAAATGAAGAAAATGACGGCGGGCCTGCTCATGCTGGCCCTTATTCTGTCCCTGCTGCCGGCGGGCAGAGCTACAGCCTATAACGGCGAAGTCGCGCTCGGCTCCGGCTCTTATTCCACGGTGCTGCCGGCCGGAGCGGTCGACACCCAGTCCAACATCTACAAGACGGCCAACGTCACGGGAGCGATGCCTACCAATGACTGGTGGAGCAACCTGGCTTGGGATACGTATTCCGAAGCCCAATATCCGCATCCGCTGGCGATGAAAAACGGCTCCGGAGGCATCCGCATCTATTATCCGGGCAACCGGATTACGGCGAACTCCAGCTGCGTCTGCGGCTGGATCAACGATATCCATGACTTCACGGTCGGGCATACGGCCGTCTCGAGCTTCCCCGACGCCAAGGTCGACGGCTTCAGCGACTGGTTCGTGAAGGCTCAATACAAGAGCGGCGCGAACGAAATGAACGTTACGTACGGGCACGGTTCTCCTTACGTGTACTTTACGTATGCGGGCGGCAGTCCGAAGGTGGACTTTTACGACGCTCCGACGATCTGGTCCGGCAGCGCAAGCACTCCGGTGCTAGGCATAACGGTGGCAGGCGCGCATTACGGGCTGTTCGGCGCGAGCGGCAGCACCTGGAGCGGCATCGGCGGCAAAACGCTGACGAACAACGGCAGCACGTATTTCTCCGTTGCCGTCCTTCCGGACAATACGCAGGCGACTCTGAACAAATACGCCCAGTATGCCTACTCGCATGTGACGGGAACCCAGGTGTCGTATGCCTACAACGCTTCGACAAGCAAGGTGACGTCGACCTTCACCTTCACGACGCAGGCCAAGCAGGGCACGCAGACGGGCACGATTTTTGCCCTCTATCCGCATCAATGGAAGAACAGCTCGAGCCCGCTGCTCTCCTACACGTACAATTCGGTGCGCGGCCTCATGAAGACGGGGGAAGGGAGCTCTTTCCAGACCGTCATGAATTTCAACGGCGTGCTGCCTTCCCTGCCGGACAAAGGCTCCTATGACCGCGCGCTGCTCCAGCAGTATGTGGACCAGGCGGAGGCAGAGACGTACAGCGGCGACGCCGACACCTACTGGGTCGGCAAGACGCTCGGCAAGCTGGCCTCGCTCGCTCCGATCGCCGACCAGATCGGCGACACGACGGCGGCGAACAAGTTCCGCAGCTCGATCAAGACCATTCTCCAGGGCTGGTTCAAGTCCAGCGACGCCGCCGGCAACCTCAAGAGCGGCAATGTCTTCTATTACAACCGCAACTGGGGCACCGTCATCGGCTATCCGGCCAGCTACGGCTCCAACAATGAGCTCAACGACCACCATTTCCATTACGGTTACTTCATCAAAGCCGCTGCGGAAATCGCCAGGACGGACAAAGCCTGGGCTTCCGCCTGGGGTCCGATGGTCAACCTGCTGATCCGCGACATCGCCAGCAGCAGCCGCACGGACACGATGTTCCCTTACCTGCGCAACTTCGATCCTTATGCCGGCCATTCGTGGGCTTCCGGCCATGCTCGGTTCGGGGACGGCAACAACAACGAATCCTCCTCCGAGGGCATGAACGCCTGGGCGGGCATGATTCTGTGGGGACAAGCGACGGGAGACACCGCAATCCGCGATACAGGCATCTCCCTGTACACGACCGAGATGAACGCGATCAATGAATACTGGTTCGACGTCACGGGCAGCAACCGCCCTGCCGGCTTCACCCGCTCTACCGCGAGCATGGTCTGGGGCGGCAAGACGGTAGGCGACGGCACCTGGTGGACCGGCAACCCGGAGGAAGTGCACGGCATCAACTGGCTGCCGTTCACGGGAGCATCGCTCTATCTGACCCAGTACCCGGATTACGCCGCCAAGAACTACAATGCGCTTGTATCCGAGAATGGCGGCACGAACTTTGATGCGTGGGAAGACTTGATCTATATGTACAGAGCAATCTCGAATCCGGCGGAAGCGAAAAGCTTCTGGAACGCGCGCGGCAACGCCCTCTCGGCCGAGGCGGGCAACTCCAAGGCGTTCGCGTACCACTGGATCTACAATCTGGATGCGATAGGCGTCCAGGACCGCACCGTGACGGCGAATACGCCGCTCTACGCCGTCTTCGTGAAAAACGGCGTCCGCACTTATACAGCTTATAATGCAGGCAGCTCCGCAATTACCGTCACCTTCTCCGACGGCAAGACGATGTCGGTGCCGGCGAACGGCTCGGCGACGGAAGGGGCCGGCGGAACGACGCCGACCCCAACGCCGACGCCGACACCAACACCGACCCCGACCCCGACCCCGACCCCGACCCCGACCCCGACGCCTGCTCCGTCGGCGGGAGCGATTCCGGGCAAGATCGAAGCCGAGAGCTACGCTTCCATGAGCGGCGTGCAGACGGAGGCGACAACGGATACCGGCGGCGGGTTGAACGTCGGCTACCTGGATACCGGCGACTGGATGGATTACAGCGTCAACGTCGCCCAGGCGGGAACGTATACGCTGCAGGCAAGGGTGGCGAGTCCGAATGCGACGGGACAATTCCAGCTGCGCTCCGGCAGCACGACGCTCGCTACGGTAACGGTGCCGAATACGGGCGGCTGGCAGACCTGGACGACCGTCTCGGCGCAGGTGCAGCTGGCAGCGGGACCTCAGACTCTCCGCGTCTACATCAGCGGTCCGCAGTTCAATATCAACTGGCTGCAGTTTGCTTCTGCAAGCAACGTGCTGACTTACACTGCCGCCGATTATACCGCGACAGTGACCAAGTCGGGCACGTCGGAAGCGCTTGTGTTCGCTCCCAAGACGGCGGCGGCTTACGTCGATGTCCATTACACGATCAATGGAGCCAACCAGCAGAACGTGCGCATGGTTCAAAGCGGAACCAACTGGACGCATACGATCCAGGGGTTGGCCGCAGGCCAGTCGATCGAGCTGTGGTTCACCTATGAGAAGTCGGGACCGCAATACGATTCGGCTCATTACACGTATACGCATTGAGGCGGTGGTTCCTTTAGCGGATCCTTTTGAATGGGTTCCGCAGCGAGACTGAGAATGCGGTCAAGAGAGTGGGAAAGAGGAGGTCGTCGTAACCGACGCCTCCTCTTTCCTTTGATGGCTAAGGTAGAGTTGGCGGAAAAAGCCGTCTAACTTGCTGCCCGAGCGTCACCGAGTCATCCGGGTTGGCCGAAAAAGCCGTCTAATTCGCTGCTCAAGCGCATCCCGAGCCGGAATAAGCCGAAAAAATCGTCTAATTCGCTGCTCAAGCGCATGCCGAGCCGTAATAAGCCGAAAAAAACGTCTAATTCGCTGCTCAAGTGCATG
>NZ_BIMD01000035.1 GCF_004000905.1 Paenibacillus humicus NBRC 102415 | reverse complement strand
GAGGCCGCCGGCATCGCGCTGGAGGTCCGTCTCGAGATCGAGACGGGGCTCAGGCGCACGGGGGTAGCGCCGGAGGCGGCGCTGCCGCTGGCGCGGGAGATCGCGGCGATGCCCGGCCTGGACCTGACGGGCATCTTCACGTACCGCGGCGCGATGCTCGGCGGGGCGCCGACGATGGACCTGCGGGCGGCCGGCCACGAGGAAGGCCGCATGATGGCTGCCGTCGCACAGGAGCTGCGCCGGGGAGGCGTGCCGATCCGCGACGTGAGCGTCGGCTCGACTCCGACGGCGGTGTATGCCGCCGAGATCGAGGGCGTCACGGAGATCCGGCCCGGAACGTACGTGTTCCACGACCGGATGCAGGCGGCCTTCGGCCTCTGCAAGCTGGACGACTGCGCGGCCGAGGTATGGGTGACGGTCGTCAGCCGGCCGGCGACGGACCGCATCGTCATCGACGGCGGCAGCAAGACGTTCGCGACCGATGTGCAGCCGGGCGGCGCGCCGCTGCAGCTGCAGGGCTTCGGCCATGTCGTCGGCCTGCCGCATGCCGTGTTCGAGCGGATGAACGAGGAGCATGGCGTCATCCGGGTACGGCCGGAGGACGACTGCCAGCCGGGCGACCTGCTGCGCGTCATCCCGAACCATATCTGCAGCACGGTGAATCTTCATTCCAGCGTGTACATCAGCGATAAGGACGGCGGGCTGCGGAGAGTTCCGGTCGCCGCGCGCGGCTGCATTCAATAGAAGGGAGCGAAAGGCGACATGCTGGATTTAGTGCTCAAAAACGGACGCATCGTGGACGGGAGCGGCAATCCGTGGTTCCGCGGCGACGTAGGCGTGAAGGATGGAATGATTGCCGCTGTCGGCCGCGTGGACGCGGAGGCGGCGCAGACGATCGATGTTCAGGGACGCGTCATTTCCCCCGGCTTCATCGACGGCCACTGCCATTCGGATCTCATGATCCTCGACCATCCGCTCAGCGAGATCAAGCTCAGCCAGGGCGTCACCGCCGAAGTCGTCGGCAACTGCGGACTCGCTCCGGCGCCGGTATTCCCGGACCGGGAGGAGCTGCTGCGCAGCTACATTTCCCCCGTCATCGGCAGTACCCGGCATGACTGGCAGTGGAATACGGTCGGCGAATACATGGACTATGTCGCCCGATCCGCTCCGGCTGAACATATGGCGACCTACGTCGCCCATGGCGCCCTGCGGATCGCTGTCATGGGCTTCGACAACCGCCCGGCCACTGCCGCGGAGCTGCGCCGGATGAAGGAGCTGCTGGAGGAGGGGCTGCGCGCCGGCGCCATCGGCCTGTCGATCGGCCTGCTCTACTCCCCCGGCAGCTATACGTCCAAGGAAGAGCTTGCGGAGCTGTGCACGGTGCTGCCACGCTACGACGGCCTGCTGAGCACGCATATCCGCGGCGAGGGCAACAATCTGCTGCCTTCGGTGCGCGAGGTCATCTGGATCGCCGGGAAGGCGGGCATTCCGCTCCACATCAGCCATCTCAAGGCGGCCGGAAAAATCAACTGGGGCAAGGTTCTTGAAGCGATGGAGCTCGTCGAGGACGCCCGTGCCAGAGGCATGGACGTGACGGTGGACGTCTACCCTTATTCGGCGGGATCGACATCGCTGACGACGATCCTGCCTCCATGGGTGCTGGAGGGAGGCATTCCGGGAGCGCTGGAAGCGTTCCGCGACCCCGTCCTGCGGCGCCGCATCCGCGAGGAGCTCGGCCGGGAGCAGGACGGCTGGGACAATCTGGTCTGCTCCACCGGCTGGCAGAGCGTGTTCGTCGCCTCGGCCGGCGGCGCCAATGCGACCTTGGAGGGGAAGCATATCGAGGAGATCGCCGCGATGCGCGGCGTCCATCCCGCCGACTGCATGATGGATCTGCTGCTGGAAGAGGACGGCCAGGTGCCAATCGTTTACTTCCACATGTCGGATGACGACGTCCGCCAGGTCATCGCCTATCCCCGCTCCCTGATCGCCTCGGACAGCCTCACCTGCGAGACGGGCAAGCCGCATCCGAGGCTGTATGGAACGTTTCCCCGCGTCTTTGCCAAATACGTGCGCGAGGAGCGGGTGCTGACGCTGGAGGATGCGGTGCGCAAGCTGACCTCGTTCCCGGTGCAGCGCTTCCGTCTCGGCAAGCGGGGCCTGATCGTGCCGGATTATGCCGCCGACCTCGTCGTGTTCAATCCGGATACGATCCAGGATACCGCGACCTTTGCCGATCCCAAGCAGCAGCCGGAGGGCATCTCGCATGTCGTCGTCTCCGGGCGCGTCGCCATGCAGGACGGCGTGCATACCGGAGAGCGCGCCGGAGGCTTCCTCCGCGCAGCCTCATGCGCCTGCGGCAGCGGGCATGGACATCCATGAGACAGCCCTGCCAAACGGACGGCCAAGGTCTCGGAGCCATATGATTCCATTCGAGCATGCCAAACAGCATGCAGTTTTTTGAGACCTCAAGCACTGCCCATTATAGTTCCAGATGAAAGGATCGATGAACATGTCTAAAATCGACCAACGCCTCGCCGAGCTCGGCATCACGCTCCCGGAGCTTCCGGCGCCGAAATTTTCCTACATACCGGTCAATCAGACCGGCAACCTGATCTACACTTCGGGCTTCGACTGCCGCATCGACGGCGTTCTCATGCATGAGGGCAAGGTCGGCTCCGACCTGACGATACAGCAAGGCCAGGAGGCCGCCCGCCAGATCGTCATCAACCTGCTTGCGGCGATGAAGGCTTATCTGGGCGACCTTGACCGCGTCGTCAAAATCGTCAAGCTGCTCGGCTTCGTGAACAGCGCTCCGGGCTTCGGCGATCAGCCTTACGTCATGAACGCCGCCTCCGATCTGCTTATCGAGGTGTTCGGCGAGAACGGACGCCATGCCCGCAGCGCCATTGGCACGAGCGACCTGCCGTTCCATACGCCCGTGGAGATCGAGCTGATCGCCGAAATCCGCGAGTAGAGCCTAGTCGGACAGGCCATAAGGCCTGCCTGTCCCGCATATTGGGGATGTCCCATAAGTCATGAAAATGGCTGAGGGGCATCCCTTCGCTTGTTTGAGCGGGCCGGCTCCAATGAAAGCGAGGCAAGCTCGCCTCAAATCATCGACGGGCTGAATAATCCGCTCCCGCACTCGGGGAACCTATAGGGCAATCATTATGATTCCTTAGGAGGCCGACATCTATGTCAGGACGAAACAGCAAGCCGAAAAACTCAGGTCCCGCAGGGCATCCCGGAAGGCTGGATCAGTTCGGAGCCAAGCTGGGCTCCAGCAACGAGGTTGAATTCGCCGAGGCTCTGGGACAAGCATGCCGCACAGGAGAGAAAAACGATAAAGCTGAAAAGGATACCAAATAAATCCATCCAAAAGCGCGCCGCAGTTCATCTGCGCCGCGTTTTTTCTTCCCTTCCGCTGTGGTTCGCTTCAAAAATCGTTGCGCTGTTCATTTCCATCAAGGCCGTCTTAAGCGAATCTAGGCTTTCCCTTTCTCCCCGTAATGTTCCTGCGAATCATCCTGGGAAATGACAGACGGAATGTCGAAGGAAGGCGGCTGCGGAGCAGATTATGAATTTTTTTCTAAACCCAACTTAATATACATATTGATCATTACTTCACATAATGGACGTAATGTCTTATACTTAACCTGCAAGGCTAAAGCGGTTACAAGAGCCGCTGCAGGACCAACCTTTATCCGAGAGGAGATTTTTATATGGCGCGTTTAGAGGGTAAAACAGCCATTGTAACCGGTGCGGCAACCGGCATGGGAGCGGAGGAGGCCCGCCTGTTCGCCCGCGAGGGAGCCCGGGTCGTGATGACGGATGTGAATATCTCCGAGCTGGAGAAGGTCGCTGCCGAGATCAGGACGGCTGGCGGCGAGGCAACAGCGATCAAGCATAATGTAGCTTCCGAGGAAGAGTGGCAGCATGTCGTCGACGAGGCTGTCCGCCTCTACGGCAAGGTGGATATCCTCGTCAACAATGCGGGCATTGCGTCGACGCGCACGATTGCGAGCTTCGACCTGACGGAATGGAACCGCGTCCTGGACATCAACCTGACCGGCTGTGTCCTCGGCATGAAAGCTGTCATTCCGGAGATGCAGAAGGCCGGCTCCGGTTCTATCGTCAACATCTCCTCGATCGGCGGAATCGTCGGCATGGCCGGATCGAGCGCCTACACGGCGGCCAAGGGCGGCCTCCGCACGCTGACCAAAGCAGCGGCGGTCGAGTACGCCAAGCAGAGCATCCGCGTCAACTCCGTCCATCCCGGCATCATCGTCACTCCGATGACGGAGCCTTCCATGAAGGACGCGATGCCGTTCTACCAGACGTTCACACAGCTTCCTTACATGGGCAAGCCGGAGGATGTCGCCTACGGCGTGCTGTTCCTCGCTTCCGACGAAGCCCGCTTCATGACCGGCGCCGAGCTGGTCATCGACGGCGGCTGGACGGCGCTCTAAGCCAGAACAAGCAGCAAGGCTGTTCCAAGATCGCATTGCGTGATCAGGAACAGCCTTTTTTACGTCGTACGGTCTTTTTGTTCCGGCAGCACCTTATAGGGACCGAGTATGGACAGATTCATCAGCTGGGCGGCGATATCCCTTTCCTCGTACGGCATCTGCTTCTCAATCCACCAGATGACGACCTCGAGAATGGCGGCTTCTGCGTATTTGACGGCAACCTCGCGCCTTGCCGTGAGCAGGCTGTCGTCGGGCTGGGCAAAGGCCATGCCGTCCGATACGAAGTCGTGGATGACATTCAGCATTCCCGAAGCAAGCTGGGGCACTCGATTGCGGACCAGCATGGCATAGTAGACGGAATAACGGTCGCTTATATGATGGAACAGCTTCACAAAGCTTGGATGCGGCTCGCCGCGGAGATAATCGAACCCTTCGCCATCGGCCTCGGAGGTCGAGACGGCATCCCGGAGCTCCTGCAGAAGCTCGCCGATATATTCGTCCAGCAAAGCCTGCTTGTCCTCGTAATGCAAATAGAATGTCGCTCGTTTGATCGTCGCCTGATCCGCGAGCTCCTGGACGGAGAAGTTGTCCATTCCACGCTCTTCCATGAGCTGGACGAGAGCTTCGCGCAGCAGCCGGCGCGTCCGCAGCACGCGCGGATCGGTTTTGCTAGGTGACATGGGCGGCTTCCTTTCTGAGCGTATTATTCTCTTGCAAGTATAGTACTCCGGCAGGAAAAGAGGAAGGAATTCGGCTGACAGCAACGATTGCATCGCCGATTGCCGCCTGCAGTTGTGTTCCAGGTGTTTATTTATGGATATATATTCACGATTATCATGAAATGGTATATTTAAATGGTCCTAAGTGAGATGCAGACTCTCAATTATTGCGGGCTCCATCCATACCTAGCTTACTTCAGATTATTTGGGCGATGCATTCTTTCGAGGGCTTATTTCCACACTTGCGGGGGGTTTAGGTATGCTGGTGAAAAAAACGGGCGCTGCCGTGTCCGCTTTGCTGCTTGCTTCCGTTCTGGCGGCAACGATTGCAGGGGCTGCGCCGAAGCAGCAGGCGGTTACGGGTACTACGCCAATCGTGTTTGGCGAGAGTCGGTTGGTGGCGAATTCCATCAACGCGAATGGGACGTTGTATGTGCCGCTGCGGCTGATTGCCGCTGCGACAGGCATTCAGGCCGATTGGGACAGCGCGAAGAAGGCTGTTTATCTGACCTCATCGGAAGATGCGTCTTCCCCCGTTGCGGTTGAATCGGTTCCTGCCGGTAAGCAGGTCGCGGCGGAACCGGTAGCGGTCCAGGTCTATCTGAACGGAATCCAGACCCAACTGACGGATGCCGCCGGGAAGCAGGTGCTGCCCCTCTCGCTTAACGGCACGCTGTACTTGCCTGTGCGAGCCCTGTCCATGGCACTCGGTATAACCGTGGAGTGGAATGCTGCGGCGAAGCAATTGATTCTTCCGTCCAAGAAGGATGCTTCTGTTTCCGCTGGAAAAGGCGATACCGGTGCCAAAGGGGAAAAAGGCGATACCGGGGCCAAGGGCGATAAGGGCGACACGGGTGCCAAGGGCGATAAAGGCGACACCGGGGCGACGGGACCGGCGGGAACGACAGGAGCAGCCGGCCCGGCAGGTCCGACCGGGGCTCAAGGTGCCAAGGGCGATAAGGGCGACACCGGAGCGGCGGGACCGGCGGGGTCGACAGGAGCAGCCGGCCCGGCAGGTCCGACTGGGGCCCAAGGTGCCAAGGGCGATAAGGGCGACACCGGAGCGACGGGGCCGGCGGGGTCGACAGGTGCTGCTGGTGCGACAGGAGCAGCGGGTCCGGCAGGTCCTCAGGGCCCTGCCGGAGCCAAAGGCGATAAAGGCGACACGGGCCCAGCTGGAGCAACGGGACCTCAGGGGCCTCAAGGCGTTCAGGGACCTCAAGGCATTCAGGGAGAACAAGGCCTTCCCGGCCCTTCTGGAGCCGCTGCTCTGCAAGCCTTTTACGCGGCCAATACGAGCGGATCGGTCGTTGCCGTTGTCTTAGGGGGAACTGCAATTCCGCTGCCCTCCGTCGAATACAATTCTTCCTTTACCATGAATGCGGGAAACACGGAAGTCACCGTGAATGAATCCGGAACCTACTATGTTTCGTACTCGATTCAGACGACCTCGGTTAGCCTGGTGAGTTCGAATCTTCTCGTCAACGGGACTGGCGTCAACAGCTTGGCCATTATCCCTAGCCAGTCGAGGTCGACTTGGCAAGCGAGCGGAATCGTAACCCTTTCAGCCGGATCTACGGTTCAGCTGAGTGCGGGCGGCATGCTGGGAGCGATTATTCTGCAGGGCGGACAAGGAGCCGCTCTGACTCTGATCAAGATCAACTAAATCCGCTCCATTTTTACGGAAAGCCTTCAGGAGGCTTTTCGTACGATCAGGCCAGCCAGAATTTCTGGCTGGCTTTTTTTGATCCTCCGTCTAAGGTGAAAGTTGAAATCGGAGCATACATCCGTCATGATACCAACAGTTGATTTGAAGGATTCCAACCACCGGGAGGCTCATGCCTATGCGTATCCATATTCTGGTCGCCGACGACGATCCACATATCCGCGAGCTGCTGAGGCTCGTGCTGACACGCGAGGGATATGCCGTGAGCGAAGCCGCGGACGGACAAGAAGCGGTGTCCATGCTGGAAGCCGGGCAGGTACATCTGGCCGTCGTCGATGTCATGATGCCCCATAAGGACGGACTGGAGCTGACGGAGGAGATTCGCCGCCACTACGATCTGCCGGTCATCCTGCTGACGGCCAAGGGAGCGATGGAGGACAAGGAAAGGGGCTTCGAGGCCGGAACGGACGATTACCTCGTGAAGCCTTTCGAGCCGCAGGAGCTGCTGTTCCGGATCAAGGCGCTGCTGCGCCGGTACCGGATGGCCAGCTCGGAGGTCATCCGGCTGGGGGGCGTGACGATCGACCGAGGGAGCTACGAGGTGACGGCCGCCGGGCAGAGCATCGTCCTGCCGCTGCGCGAATTTCAGCTGCTGGCTCAGCTTGCCAGCCAGCCGGGCCGAATCCATACCCGGGAGCAGCTCATCTCCATGATCTGGGGAACGGACTATGAGGGAGACAGCCGGACCGTCGACGTGCATGTGAAGCGTTTAAGGGAAAGATTCGAGCCTTGCCGGAACGACTTCGTCATCACGACGATCCGGGGCCTCGGCTACAAGCTGGAGACCGGGGGCGGCCCATCGTGAAGAGCCTGTATTTCCGCATCGTCCTTACCTTTGTCTTGATCGCGCTGCTCAGCAGCATCGGAGGCATGCTGCTCACCAGCCTTTATTACGATTACCGGCTCAATGCCAATAATGAAGCGAACATGGAGCAGGCGGCGGATCAGGTCAAGGCCTTGCATGACGGAGCGCCGCAGGAGGATCTGCCGACGCTGCTCGGAGGCATTGCGGGCCTTGGCTACCAGCTGTATACAGTCGGTCCCTCAGGCGACAGGCACGCCTACGGGACAGCTTTCCGCCACGAGCGGTTTCCTTCGGCAAGCCAGGTGGAGAAGGTGAGGGAGGGGGGCGCCTACCATGGCATGTCGGAGGAGAACAGGCGCTTCAAGCTGTTCGCCTACTTCGAGAACAGCGCCCGCAATACGTACGGCTTTCCGCTGAAGACGGCGGAAGGAACGGCTGCCGTCTTCATCCGTCCCGATCTGGAGCGCCAGATCGGGGAGGTGCGCGTAATCGTGGCGGTGCTGCTCGTCAGCACGTTCGGCATCAGCCTGCTGCTGATCGCCGCGCTCAGCAGCCTCATCGTGCAGCCGGTGAAGCGGCTGACGAGAGCGGCGCAGCGCATCGCCGGAGGCGATTACGAGGTGAGCATCGACACGTCCCGGCGCGATGAGATCGGCGAGCTCGGCCGCCGCTTCTCTACGATGGCGCGGTCCATCCGCGATCTGGACCGGATGCGCCAGGAGTTCGTGGCGAATGTGTCCCATGAATTCCAGTCTCCGCTGACGTCCATCCGGGGCTTCATCCGCACCCTTCTGGACAGCAAGCCGGCTCCGGATGCGCTGGAGACCCGGCGTTATCTGGCCGTCATCGACGAGGAGAGCCGGAGGCTGTCCTCGCTCAGCCGCCAGCTGCTGATGCTTGCCGACGTCGACCGTCAGGAGCGGGTGCTGCACCGGCAGCCGTACCGGCTGGATGAGCAGCTGCGTCAAGCGCTGCTCATGCTGGAGTGGCAGTGGACAGACAAGGAGCTTCAGCTGGAGCTGGAATTGCCCGAGACGACCGTGGCCGCCGACCAGAGCCTTATGTACGAGGTATGGCTGAATCTGATCGGCAATGCCGTCAAATTTACGGGCCGGGGAGGCGTCCTGGGCATCGAGCTCAGGCAAGAGGACGGCTTCTGGAGCGTATCGGTCCGCGATACGGGACCGGGCATCGCGCCGGATGAGCTTTCCCGCATCTTCGAGCGGTTCCACAAAGCGGACAAATCGCGCCGCCACGATGGAGAAGGAGGCAGCGGCAGCGGGCTCGGACTGTCCATCGTGCAGCGGATCGTCAACTTGCACGGGGGCTCGGTCGAAGCGGAGAGCGAGCTCGGGCGGGGGACCGTCATGACGGTGCGGCTGCCCCTCTAGTCCTGAGCGTGGGCTGCTCGCGAGCAAATTCTGGCTTTTAACGGACGGAATGACTTCTTCTTCCCTTAAACAAGAGGCCCATAACAAAGACCCGTTCGTTGATGGCGAACGGGTCTTTTGCTAGCAGTTTTTCGTGTCCAATTCAGCTCAAGGAGCCGGACACAAGCTTCCCGGCTTCCCTGGTGCCGCCGACGTCCAGGCAGCTCTCCAGCCATACTTCCTTGAAGTCGATCCAGCCGAGCGTATTCAGCCTCGCGCCCTGAACGCTGGGATGAAGGTAGGTCTGGAGCTGCTGATGATGAAGGAAGATCAGCGAGGCCTCGTCGCGCAGCTGCTCCTCGATCTGCCGCATGATCTGGCTGCGCCTCTCCGGAAGAGATTCGGCCAGGGCGGCATCGACCCGCTCGCGGATCCAGAACCTTCTCTCTTCGTCGAAGTAGTTCGACATGACGCAGCCACCATGCTCGTAAGCTTCGATTTCATCGACCTCGTCATCGGCAAGGACAAGGCCGAAAACCGTCACATCGGTCTCCGGCGTTCCTAGATTCCGGCAGGAAGCAGTCGGGCTGAGCCGCGTGTCGAGCGCGATGCCCCATTCCTGGAGGCGCTTCTGGATCCATTGGACATCTTCAGCGTATTTGGGGTTGGCAGTCAGCCGCAGAGGAGCTCCGGCATACTCCGAATCCCGCAAAGCCGCACGGATGCGTTCGGTGCGCGGCGGCTCGGGCGTGCGTGCCATGCTGACATCGGGAAGAAAGCTGTAAGCCGGCAGCGCGCGGTCTCCCCCCAGATCCGCGACCATCTGGACGGGATCCAAAATCATTTTTACCGCCCTGCGGAAGGCTTCGGACTGCTGCGGGCCTGAGCGCTGGAGATTCCAGGACAGGAGGGTGCAGCCGCGGCACAGCTTTTGCAGCGCGAGCCAGTCGGCTGTGGCGGAGGCATGTTCGCCCGCCCAGCTCTTTCCCAATCCGTCCCGCGGCCGGAAGATCTCCGGCGTGCCTTCGATCCGGGGCCGAAAATCCTTGGGCATGATGACGATGTCCACGCCGTCGAGGTAAGGCCGGCCTTGGTGATAGGACGGATGGGCAGCGAGCTCCACGCAGCTGTCGCTGGCATGGATCATCCGGAAAGGGCCGCTGCCGGACGGCAGTTTCCAGAAGTCCTGCTCGCTGCGGCCTCCGAAGCCGGCAGGCAGCAGGGAAGCGGCCGCGGCGCAGACGAAACGGCTGAAGATATGGTTCGGCCTGCGGAGGCGAAAGCGGACGACGCGCGGTCCGATCGTCTCGATTTCGTCCACCCCCCTCATCAGCCAGCCGTTGTCCACAGAGGCCCGAAGCCGGTCGAAGGTGAATTTCACGTCGGCGGAGGTCATCTCCGGACCGTGATGGAACCGGATGCCTTTCTTGAGAAAGAAGGTCCACTCCCTGGCGTCGTCGCTGGAAGTCCAATGATGCGCCGCTCCTGGCAGCATGACCTGCTCGAGATCGTCGAACTGCAGGAGGCGGTCGTAGATCTGGCGAGCCAAATGACCGTCGAGGGCATAGTTGATTTGAGCCGGATCGAAGGTCGAGAAGGACGAGACGACTGGAAAGCGCAGCGTATCCGCCGCATAGGCTCCTCCCTCTCCCTGTTCCTTGCGGTATCCGAAGCTGCCGTCCAGCCAGGCCATGAATTCGGCCTTTTCGACCTCGTTGCCGTATCCTTCCAAAAGCTCGAAGGCCTGCTTGTAATCGCCTTTGCCTGCAAGGCTTCTCAGCAGTTCGAGCAGGTATTCGCGCTTGTCGGCCAGAAATGCGATCTGCGAGCGGTGTCCGCGCCCGCGGCCGGGCAGCCAGCGGATAAGCCCCTCATCCTCCAGCCTGCGCAGAATATGCTTGGCGTTGCGCGGAGTGCAGAACAGCGCCGCGGCAATATTCTCGAGCGTCGCTTCGACCGGCAGGGCCGTGTCCGTATCGCCCGAAAATCGGCCAAGCAGGGTCAAGTAGCGTTCCTGAGCATACATTGAGGTTGGCCTCCTATGCAGTGCGGATGTTTAAAAGGGGAAAAGTATTGAGGTGATTATACGCTTTTTAACCCTTTTTGCACAGAGCATAATAAAAGCAGGGAAGCCAAGGAGGAATGATGGATGATGGAGGAATACTTCATGGAAAAAATGGCGGAGCTGAAGCAGTCGGAGATGAGGGGGGAGAACCCGCTCCGAATGTGGGAAGACATTGAAAAAGGCCCGGGAGCGGCACGGCGGCGGCCGGTCAAGAAAACATGGCATGCATTGGCGATTCTCGGCGCCTTGATCCGGAAATGAAGGCGGCCGCCGCGTCTGCAGCTGGCTGCCTCGCCTTTGCCGGAATTGAGCATAGAGATAGAGAAAGCATAAGCAGGTTTTCAGCCCTCCTGCCGGGCACTCCGGTACAGGAGGGTTTTTGTTTGCGCGTAAAGGGGAAAAGCGAAAGGACTCCTTTCCTCTTTTGACGGCTCGGACTTGCTGGCGGGCAGCTAGCGGCGGGCATCCGCATATTTAATAGATTCAAAGGCATCCATCCATGCCATGCCTCCCCGGCATCCATAGAGTAGTAGGGCAGTCGAGGCTGCAAGGTCGAAGGAGGCGTGATCGGAATGGATGTCATGACATGGCTGCCTGCCGCCGGCGCGGCGGTTTTGGCTGCCGCCGCATGGTCGGGCGCGGCTTGGCGAGGGTGGAGACTAGAGAGGAGCATGCCGGAGCACGTGCCCGGCGAACTGCTCGTGAAGTTTCATGACGGAGTGGCGCAGGAGGCCCGCTGCCGGATTCACGAGCAATGCGGCGGCAAGGTCATCGCGGAGCGCGGAAACGGGAAGCTGCATCATGTCAAAGGCGGACGAGCCTCCCGCAGCGCGCGTCTGCTGCGCGACGCCTACCACGAGCATCCGGAGGTGGAGTACGCGGAGCCGAACTATATCTATCGGAGCTGCCTGGCTCCGAACGATGCCTTTTATCCGCTCCAGTACGGTCCGAAGCTGATTCATGCGGAGCAGGCATGGGACAAGGCTGCCGGCGAAGCTTCCGTTATCCTTGCCGTCGTGGATACGGGAGTGGATGGCAGCCACCCTGACTTGTCGGCCAAGCTGCTGGCTGGACAAGACTTCGTGCAGCCCGGACAGCCGCCGGAAGATCAGAACGGCCACGGTACCCACGTAGCCGGCATCGCGGCCGCAGCTACCGGCAATGGAATCGGCATCGCCGGCATCGCTCCGGACGCTCTCGTGCTGCCGGTTCGCGTTCTGGACCGCAACGGATCGGGGGCGATCGCGACGATCGCTGCCGGAGTCCGTTATGCGGCCGATCAAGGCGCGAAGGTGATCAATCTCAGCCTCGGCGGAGCGGGCCGATCAGCGGTTCTGCGCGATGCGATCCGCTATGCGGCATCCAAAGGCGCGGTCATCGTGGCGGCGGCCGGCAATGACGGCAGCCCGGCGAAGCTTTATCCCGCAGCTTACGACGAGGTCATCTCCGTCGGATCCGTAGGCGCGGAGGACGTCCATTCGGCTTTTTCCAACTACGGCGCCTGGGTGGATGTGGCCGCTCCGGGAGAAAAGATCGTATCGACTTACAGGTACGGACGTTATACGTATCTGAGCGGAACGTCCATGGCCGCTCCGCATGTGTCTGGCGTTGCCGCTCTGCTCGCTGGACAAGGGCTCGACGCCTCGGCTATCCGGGAACGCCTGCTGGCTTCCGCCGATCCCATAGAGGGAACCGGCATGTACTGGGCGCATGGACGGGTAAATGCGGAACGGGCGGCATCGGGCGGGTAGCTGCCGGGGGAGGAGGGAGCATCGACACAGAGGGAGGGCAGGTGCAGATGCCGGAACGCAGGACGCGTGGTAGAATGGGTGAAAAACCGGAGGGATGCTTATGTGCCGTGCAAGGGAGCGGCTGGAGGAAAGAATTCGGGAGGTGCCCGCCCAAATCCGCAGCCTTCCGCCTCATTGGTTCGATCGCAGGCCGGAGGAGGGGAAATGGTCTGGAAAGGAGATTCTGGGCCATTTATGCGATTCGGCGCTTACGAATCTTCAGCGTTTCGTCCGGGCGCAATACGAGCCTCAGCCGCATGCCATCCTGAAGTATGAGCAGGACAAGTGGGTATCCATCATGGACTACCATCATCAGCCCGTCGAGGATATCCTGAGCCTATGGACCTCGCTCAACCGGCAGGTTTCCGTTGTCATGGCAGGGCTGTCGGAGGAGGAGCTGGACAAGGTGTGCTCCGGAGGCCCGAATGGAAACGTCACGCTGGCTTGGCTTGCAGATGATTATGTCGACCATCTGGATCATCATTTGGCGCAGATTTTTGCCCGCCATTCCTGATGGTTTCGGATGCTTGTCCATGAAACGAAAAAAAAACGGTCTCCCATTCACATGGTGGCCGTTTTTGGTTTGCCGTCTTCAAGTGGAGGGACGTCTAGTCTATCCGAGCGGACCGCAGCGCCTTCTACCGGCGAATGTAGCCTCTACGGGAGGATCGTTTTGCCGCTGGCTTGGACATCGGGGGAAGGAGCGGCGCCGTCGTACCAATCAAACATGATCTTGTACAGGACGGCCGCCGCGACGGCCAGCAGCGCCAGCAGCGCGAACGTCCAATTGAAGCCGATCAAGCCGCACAGAGGAATGGACAGCGGAGCCAGCGTACGCCCGATTGTGAAGCGGAGGCTGGAGGCGGCGAAATACTGGCCTCTCATCCGCTCCGGCGCAAGCCTCGTCACGAACATCTGCTGCGGCCCTGCGCACATGAGCTCGGCCAGCGTGAAGACGACCATGACGCCGGCAAGGCTCCAGACGGCGCCCGCCTGGCTGAACAGCGCCATGGAGGCGGCGTAGCAGAGGGCGCCGCCGATGAAGATCCAGCGATCCTTCAGCAGCGAGGACCAGCGCGCGACGGCGACGGTGAAGAGCGCGACGAGCAGCCCGTTCTCCGAGACGAGCAGGCCGAACAGCCGCTCGCCGGTCAGCTTCAGATCCCAGCTGCTCCATACGCTTGCGGAATGGACGGTCTCTTCCAGATATACCGGAAGCAGCAGGTCCAGCTGCATGAAGGTCTGCGACAGCAGAATTCCGGCTGCGATGAACAGCAGGAATACCCGATCGGAGCCGATGATGCGGTAATTCCGCAGCTGAGACCGCATCGCTTCTTTCCAGGAGGAGGCAGCCGTGCCTCCTTCGGGAGAGGATGTCTGGGCCGGATTGGTCTCGCGCAGCTTGGCCGACAGGAGGACGGCCATCGTGACGCAGACGGCGCTCGCGGCTGCGGGCATGGCGGCTGGATGGCCGACGTACAGCACGGAGCCGAGCAGCGGTCCGATGACGACGGCGATGTTGACAAAGGTATAAAAGACGGCGAATACTTCCGAGCGATGCTTCTCGGGTACGACGTCCGCGACCATCGCCTGGCTGGCCGGATAATAGAACGAAGAAGCGGTGCTGGCAATCGTGAAGCCGGTGAAGGCCAGAGCCGGGACCGGCAGCCAGGATGAGGAAGCGGCCGCGAAAATGCCGTAGCCGATCGCCTGGCCGGAGGCGGCGATGACCATCATCCGCTTGCGGCCGTAGCGGTCGGTGAAATAGCCTCCGAGCAGGTTGGCTGCGACGGCGAGAGACTGCGACAGCACCATCAGCAGGCCTGCCGTGCCTTTGCCGAAGGCGCGGGCGAATACGATGGAGAGGAACGGGAAGAACGTCCAGAAAACGATGTTCAGGACGAACTCGCCTCCGAGCCGCAGCTTCAGGTTGGAATCCCAGTCGCGAAGTTTCATGATCGGCCTCCCTTCAAGACAGGCACTGCGGCAGCTCCCTTTACAGGGTGGCGGACGCCGTGCGCAGATTAGCAGGAAGCTTCGCCAGGGGGTGGTTTTAGGGCAAGCCGGACGCAAATGCCGTCCTGTAGCCTGACGTAATGTTCAGCCTTCCGCAGCCATCCGCCGGCCGTTCTTGCGTCCGTAAGGAAGCAGGAACAGCATCAGCAGGTTGACGGCGGCGAAGCCGAGCAGCAGGATGAAGATCATGTGCAGGCCGTTCTCCAGCTGAAGAGCGGTACCGCCTTCCCGGTAGAATCGGTTGAATACGAGGCCGAAAATCGCAACGCTGATCGTCTGGCCGAGCGCGTTCATGAGCGCATTGGTCGAGGTGGCGACACCTCTCGATTCCCAGCCGACCGAGTTTTGGACCGTGACCAGAATCGGCGTGTTCACGCAGCCCATGCCGAAGCCCATGACGCACAGGATGAAGATGAGATAGGCGAGCGGCGATGACGGCTGCAGGGCGAGCAGCAGCATCGATCCGGCGGCGATCAGGATGACGCCTCCCGTGATGAACGGACGGGGGCCGAGGCGATGCAGATAGCGGCCCGACAAATTGGAGGCGAGCGGCCAGGCGATCGACATCGGCATGAGGGCCAGGCCGGAGAAGGTGGCGGACTTGCCGAGCAGCATCTGAATCCAGAGCGGCGCGTAGATCGTCAGGCCCGACGAGACGCTGAACATGAAGAAGCCCATGGTGTAAGGGATGGAGCGTCTGCGGTCGGCCAGCAGCGCCAGCGGCAGCATCGGCTCGGCGGCTTTTTTCTCCACCTGGATGAAGACGATCAGGAAGACGGCGGCAGCCGCGAACATGCCGATAATGAGCGGAGAATCCCAGGCATACGTCTCTCCGCCCGTGAGCAGGGCGAAGAGCAGGGCCGAGATGCTGACCGTGAAGGCGGCGGCGCCGGCGTAATCGATCTTTTTGCCGCTTCGGCTCACGGTTTCCTTCAGGAACCCGAATACGAGCGCGAACGAGACGATGCCGATCGGAACATTAATGAAGAAGATCCAGCGCCAGCTGATCTGGTCCACGAAATAGCCGCCTACAAGCGGCCCCAGAAGAGCGGCTACCGACCACACGGAGGCGAAAACGCCCTGGATCTTGCCTCGTTCCTCGCCCGGATACAGGTCTCCGGCGATCGTGAAGGCGACAGGAGACAGGGCGCCTGCTCCAATCCCTTGAATGGCTCGGAATACGATGAGCTGCTCCATGCTGCCGGCCGCTCCGCACAGGACAGAGCCGAGCACGAAGAGCAGCAGCCCGATGGCGAAGATGCTCCTGCGGCCGAACAGGTCGGCGAGTTTGCCGAAGATGGGCGTGGAGACGCATGTAGTGAGCGTGTAGATGGAGAAAATCCAGCTCAGCAGCGACAGGCCCTGCAGGTCGGCCGAGATGCTCTTGGTCGCGGTGCTGACGACGGTGGCGTCGAGCGCGCCGATGAACAGGCCGAGCAGCAAGCCTGCCGTCACGATTTTCCGATTCGTTCTAACGGGGGACACAGGCATCCCTCCTTAACGTATGATGTCAGCTATGGAGCATCGTAACGGCTTTTCTTTGACTTTGTCAACGTATTTCTTTAGTATATAAGTACTACGCTGGACGCACGGCAAGAAGACCGGCAAATGGGGGAGATGCAGATGTCACCGTCCGACAACAAGCAGGAAGGCGCGAGCGCCACCCGCACCCGCAGAACGATCGTCAACCTGCTCAAGCAGCACGGGCCTCTGGACGCCGGCACGCTGGCAGGCATGCTTGGCGTCTCCGGCATGGCCGTGCGCCAGCATCTGTACGGATTGCAGAATGAGGCGTTGATCACGTTCGAGGAGGAGCCCCGCGCGATGGGGCGCCCGGCCAAGCTGTGGAGCCTGACGGCGGAAGCCAACCGGCTCTTCCCGGCGGGATACGCGGAGCTGACCATCGGACTTATGGATTCCGTCCGCGAAACATTCGGCGAGGAGGGGCTGGAGAAGCTGCTTTCCGTCCGCAACGGCAAGCAGATCGCTGTCTACACCTTGCCGCCCGGCGAGGACGGAACGGAGCCCGCGCTTGAGGAGAAGCTGCGGCGTCTGGCCGAAGCCCGCACGGCCGAGGGCTACATGGCCGAATACGAACGGCAGGCGGACGGAACGTATACGTTCACGGAGAAGCACTGTCCCATCTGCGACGCCGCCGCGGCCTGCGTCAGCCTGTGCCGCTATGAGACGGGCATGATCGGCAGCGTGCTCGGCGAAGGGGTCGAGGTCGAGCGCACAGAGCACATGCTCTCCGGCG
This sequence comes from Paenibacillus humicus NBRC 102415, assembly GCF_004000905.1. GTDB lineage: Bacteria > Bacillota > Bacilli > Paenibacillales > Paenibacillaceae > Paenibacillus_O > Paenibacillus_O humicus. The sequence goes on along the minus strand of NZ_BIMD01000035.1, from coordinate 40,817 downwards.
GGCGCCGCTGCGTCTACCGGATTGCGGACACGGGAAGAGCGGGCGGAGCAGCCGCTCGTTAGGAATGAAACGATTGAACGAAACGCCTCTAGCGGGCGTGAAGGGCGTCCAAGAGGGACGGGCCTTTGCGCGGCGAGAGGCGTTTTTTTGTTCGCTTACTGACCCTCTGATGCGTAGCTTGAAAGGGAGGAGAGCAGGAGAGCAAGGGAGCAATAGAGCAAGGGAGCAAGGGAGCAAGAGAGCAGGGAAGCAAGAGAGCGGACATGTCCGCTTTGCCCAATGGGCCGTCTTGCTCCTCCTTGGCATTAAAGCCGCCGCTACCAGAAATGCTTGTCCATGCCTGGAGGAATGCCGCAGCGCCGCAAAAACGATTGGAGCTGCTCTCCCTCCTCCGGACGTTCCCCGCAGGTAAGCAGCTTGACGGCGAACTCGTTGGCTTCCCGCTCGTATCGGGACAGGACGAAGCGGGTGCGGAGCGTGATGAAGGAATGGCTGAAGCCCTTGTGAAGGAGCATATGGCCGAGTTCATGGGCGCAGACGAATACGGCCTCGGCTTCCTCCAGACGATCGGACAGCACGATGAACCGGCGTCTGAACGCATGCTGGCAAAAGCCTTTCATTCCGGATGGTAGCGGATGCCGCAGAACGGAGATCCCCATTTCTTCGGACAGCCGGAAAGGGCAGGTCACGCCGTATGTGCGGAACAGATTGCGCGTCCGCTGTCTGATGTTCATCATGCGCGGGGCCCCTTTCTCGAGCTTAGTCTGGACTGTCCGGGCCGGCGCCTCCTGGGCCGGATTTCCTCCGCGCCTCCTTGTTCAGCCGTTTGGCCTCCCAGGCGATCGATTCCATGAGCTCCAGCATCTTCTGCCGGTCCTCTGCCGAGAATTCATGGCCGTCAAAATAAAGGACCTCGGGCATCTGGATGAATTTCTTGATGTCGCGGCGGTCTCTCGCCGTCGCCCAGGAAGGCATCGGAGCCATGGCATCCTGCTCCAGCAGGAAGCCGGGGGTGACCTCGAAAAAGCCGGCCAGCTTGATCAGCATGTCCAGCCGGGGCTTCGCGAGTCCGTTCTCCCAGGCGTTGTAACGGGCCCGCTTGATGCCGAGGCGGGCGGCGATCTCATATTGGGTCCAGCCTTTCTCCTCGCGCAGCCGGAGCAGAACGCTTGCGAACGACATCGGAGGGAGCCTCCTTTCTGAAATTCCAAATCTTGACGGGAATGCGAATGGCTGTCTATAATTAAAACACGAACACATGTTCCTGTAAAGTCGCTATAAAAGGAAGAGGACGATCCTTTGCCGAATTGGATAAATTAATTATCTAAACAGCTTATCTTTATCGGGAAAGGAGGAGATGCCGCCTGACATTCGGAGAGAAAGAAGGGAAACGGGAGGAGGGAGAGTAGTTAATACAGAATTCCATCCAGCCTTTTGAGGGAGGCGGACTCACTTGGAAACGGGACAGCTGGAGTTGTTGGAGCAGACGGCCCGAGTCGCGGATAAATACGGCCTTTCCGTCGTTTTGCTGCTTATTCTGCTTGGGACGGTATTCCATTTGGTGAAGCTTATCGTAACGGGAGCTCTTGTGCCGAGGGAAAGGCTGGACCGCGCCGAGGAGGAGCGGGACAGGCTCCAGGCGATATTGGACAAGGAAAGGGAGGGGATGATGAGGCCCTTGCTTGCGCAAGGCGGCAATGAAAGGACGGAGGGCGTCCTGGAATCTTCCATCAGCAAAGGAGAACGATGATGAAATTGTCAGATGCATGGCAGCACTGGGCCGGCTTCATGGCCGATCTGGCAGCCGTCTTGCTGTCGCTGACGGCGGCTGCGCTGATTCCCATCCTCAGCGTCAGGGCGCTCCGATACTTGACCGCCAGACGCAACGATCAACAGCGGGAAACGCTGCATCGCATCGCATCCGAGGCGGCGGCTCTGGCCGAAGCGGCGTTTGCGGACGGCAACGGTCCGCGCAAGCTGTCGCTTGCGATCGGCTACGCCCAGGAACAATGCGCGGGAACCGGCATAACGGCTTCAGCGGATACGATTCGCGCCGCTATCGAGAAGGCGGTCATGGATTACAACGCCATGGTGAAGCCATGGTCGGGACTTCCGGCACCGGGAACGATAGCCAAGCCCAAGGGGGAAAGCTACAGCCAGTAATAAGAAGCGGCGGCTCATGGTTTTGCAGCGGCAGCATGCCGGAATAAGCAAGCCGGCATCGATGCATGCCAGAAGCATAACGGAAGATGCCAACTCGGAGGAAGCAGAACCCGAAGAAGCATCTCCGAAAAGCCCGCAGAAGCAAAAGGGGCGGCCGCAGCGCATGAAGCGCTGCAGCCACCCCTTTTGGCATTCAGTCGCGCAGCCCTTCCGCCGCTATTTCCGCGATTCGTGCAGAAATTCCTTCTTTCTCATACAAGCCGCCGTGATAACAAAGGACGCGCTGGACGGGCAGCTCCGCGAGCTTGAGCAAGGAGCGGAGCGCCTGTGGCATATCCGGCGTGACGGGCTCGCTCGGTCCGACCAGCTCCCCGTTTACGACTCGCAGGGCGTCGGCGGCGATGAGCAGCCCCTCCTTTTCCATGAAGAGGGAAATATGTCCCGGCGTATGGCCCGGCGTGTGGATAATCTGAATCCCTCCCTGCAAAGGGAGCCTCTCGCCGTCGACGACGAGGCGGTTGACATGGCCGCGAGGCGGGTTCGCGAGCAGAGCTTCGAGCTGCTCAGGCGGCATCGCCTTGGACAACCGCTCGCGGCTGAGCTTGATAAGAGGAAGCTCGCCCTCGATATAAGGCCGCTCATCGGCATGCGCGTACACCTCCAGATGCGGAGTGCACACCTGAAGATTATGCAGCGAGCCGATGTGGTCGATGTCCTGATGGGTGACGATGATCCGCTTGACGTCGGATACGCTCAGCCCCTCGGCTTCGATGGCGCGGACCAGCAGGTCGTATTGCCCCATCATGCCGGTATCGATCAATGTCGCGCCGTCCTCGTCCTGGAGCAGAACGGGGTGAATGGCGCTCTCGGGCTGGCCTTCCCGCATGGGAATGACCAGCGCCGAGATGCGGTCGGTCAGTTTCATTTCGACTCTCCTCTCGAGGGCTGCGATCCTTCGGATCCTCTCCCTGCTTATTGTTTAGAACTAAACCATTTCGTTATAACAGCTAGTTTAGCGTTTGGGACACCCCAAAATCAAGCGGCCTGCTCCTCGCCGGACGGCTCTGGAGAAGAGGACAGCGTCTCCCGCTTCAGCAGCCAGCTCGCGGCGAAGGCGATTGCGGCGATGATGCCGGCCAGCGTAAAGATGAAGGCGAAGGCGTTGCAGTAAACGGACTCGACGGCATGGACGAGAGTCTGGGACAGGCCGTCAGGCATGGCGCCCGATGCGACGGCTGTCTCGGAGCCTGCGGGCAGCCGGTCCGCGATGCCTGCGATGCCCGATTCGATCCTTCCGGACAGCAGGCTGCCGAAGAGGCTGAAGCCGATCGTTACGCCGAACGACTGGAACAGCTGCACCGTTGCGATGGCGCTGCCCGCGTCCCGCTTGTCGACGGATTCCTGGACGATCAGGTTGTCGGAGCCGAACAGCACGCCGAAGCCGGCTCCCAGCAGCAGGAACGCGGCCAGAATAAAGACGATGGAGGTGCCCGCATGGATCGTCGAGAGCATCGCGAACGCCGCGATCGGCAGCGCCAGAGAGGCCACGATCAAATCCTTGTAGGGAAGACGGGTGATGACCCAGCCGACGGCGATGCTGGTTCCGATGCCGCCGGCCATGACTGGGAGCGTCATATAGCCGGATACGGTAGGCGACAAGCCGATGACATGCTGGGCGTAGAACGGAAAGGAAGCCAGGGAGCCTTGAATGCCGAGCATCGTCAGGAAAATCAAAGCCCCCAGCGCGACGATCGTACGGTTGCGGAACAGATGCAGCGGAATGACCGGCTCCTTGGCGCGCGATTCCACCCAGACAAAGGCGGCGAGCAGGACGGCGCCTGCGGCGAGCAGGCCGACGATCAGCGGCGAATGCCACGTGTATGAGCCCATGTTGACGAGCTCGGGAGTCAGCAGGAGCGAGACGATGGCGCCCAGGATAAGCGCGGCTCCCGCCCAGTCGATGGCCGGCTTGCCTTCGCCCCTGGATTCCCGCAGTCCTTTGCCGATCAGAATCGCCGCGACGACGCCGACCGGTATATTGATAAAGAATACCCAATGCCAGCTGATGGCATCCACAATGACGCCGCCGAGCAGCGGACCCGCCAGCTGCGGGATGAACATGATCGGCCCGACGAGGGCCATTAATTTGGCACGCTTCTCTACGGGATACATATCCGTCATGATCAGCATGGCGATCGGCATGAGGCCGCCGGCGCCGATGCCCTGGATGCCCCTGCCGACCAGCAGCATCAGCATGGAGCCGGATGCTCCGCTGACGATCGAGCCGATGATGAACAGAGCCATGCAGGCGAGATAAATCTTCTTGCGGCCGAACAGATCGGCCATCTTGCCGAGAATCGGCATGAAGGCGGTCAGCGCGAGCGCGTAGATGCCGGCGACCCAGCCGTACAGGGACATGCCGTGCAGGTCCCGGATGATGGTAGGCATGGCGGTCGTGACAATTGTTTCGTCGAGCTCGGAGAAGATCAGCCCGATCAGTATTCCCGCGAGCACGATGCGGCTGCTTGTCGCCGCTCCGGCAGCGGGACGGGCGGCGGAGGCCGCGGATGGCTGCAGGGACATAGAAATCAACCTCGCTTCAATATTGGAATGAGGCTACTTTACCGAAGGATTATGGACTGAATGTGAACGATACGGGGGGACTTGGGAAAACGGCTGCTGCCCACCTGATGCTTGCGAGCCGTTCGCATCGGCATACGAGTCGTGGCGAGCGTTGCCAAAGGCAAAAAAGAGCAGCTCAGGCAAGCATCGACGGCGCTCAATTGACTCAGGCCGAATGGGAACTTCTTGGCCGAGTTCCGAAAATGAACCGGGATTAAATGACGTATAGCTACGATTAACTTCCGGATTACCTGAAACGGAAATTGCCGGAGGAAGTGCACGGATCAAGGCGGGAATTTCCGGTGGCTGAACGCTCCCGCGACCAGGATGACGGCTGGCCCGCTGCCATAGTTGTTTGCGGCAAGAGGTTGAAAATCATTCTCACTTATATTATAATAATTACAAATTAGTATTGATTATATTTAAGGAGTTGACCTGAGGATGAAACGTCTGCCTGTCTCTGTGCTTGAAGATCCAGCCGTCAGGCCGCCTGGATTTCAAGAAGCGCTGCGTCTGCTGGAGAGGAAGGGAATCGCACTGACGGCCGCCAGGTACGATCTCTTGCAATGCATATATAGCTCGGATGCCAGTGTCTCGGTGGAGGAGCTCGTGGATATTCTGTCCGGCAGCCACCGCATGCTGGGAGCGACGATGGTCTACAGCTATCTGCGCGTCTTCAAGCGGCTCGGTCTCGTGCGCGAGCTCGACGCCCGCTTCAGCGCCCGCCGCTACGAAGCCGTCCGGACTTTGGCCGTCTAACCTCCCGGAGTCTGAAGCCGGAGGAAATGGCTTCCTGCCCAAGAAGAATAAGGGCGGCTCGCGCGGGTGAAGCGCTCCCAACTGTGACAGCTGCGTGAAGCTTTTCGCAACCTGCAATCTTTCCCCGGCTGCGGATCGTATAGGAAAACAAGGCGCATTTCTCTTGCAGGAAGACGCTGGAAAAGATCCCCGTGCCGGGGCTTTTCTCCAATTGACATTGAGAATCATTATCAATTATGATGGGAACAATCGGCATCGTCTTCCCGGGCCGTCGCCCGGCGGAGATGAGCGCTGGACTGCCCGGCGACTACGGAATGGCAGGAAAGGACGGTGGAGGCTCATGAGCGGAGTGGAGAGACATAGACTGGATGCGCCGGTGCCTCATACACTGGACGATTTGTGGTTCAAGCTGCGGGATGCCGCTCCATGCGGCATCGAAGTGGATAACGGCCGGCTGAAGCCGGAGTGGGAGGGAGACTTCCGGCTGATCGCCCTGACGGCGGGAGCCGGCAGGCTTGTAGCGGGGGAACGGAGCATTCCGCTGCGCGCGGGATCGGTGTACATCAGCTTTCCGGGCGAGCCGCTCCGGGCAACGGCGGATTCGGCGCATCGGATGGAGATGTTCATCTTCCGGTTCTCGGTCATGAAGGATTCCGCGGCAGACAGAGGAGCAACGGAGGCCGTGCAGGACCCCTTTCCCCGTGTAGAGGAGGTGGCGGCGTATCCCGCCGTCGCGCTGACCTCCCTGTGCAAGTCCATCTGCGCCTGCTGGGGCAGTCTGGACATGCTGGAGAGATTCCGCGGGCAATCGGTGTTCGTTGACCTGCTGCATCGTCTCTTCAAGGAAGCCCAGTCGGGAACGGACCAAGAGCTGGATGCGGCGCTGGAAGTCGTCCGCACCTATATCGAGCAGCATTACGAGCAGGAGCTGACCGTGAAGAAGCTGGCCGAAATGTCGAGAATCAGCCCGCGGCATCTGATGCGCTTGTTCAAGGAGAACTACGGCGTCAGCATCAGCGATTATATCAAGGCGTTGAAAAATCCCGGGAAGCAGGCTTCCCCGGCCATGCCGCGCAGCGCGATCAAAGAAAAATTCCGCCGATCGGGTCCGGCGAATTACCGCGCGGATGCTTAGTCCGGCCGATTCCGGGTAAAAATGAACGGGCAAGGCATTCTACGGTAATCCGGGAAGGGGGCGGCGTTCATGCCGCAGGATCAGCCGGTCAAGGAAGGCAACGGCTATGTCATTCGTCATGAAGGCTCGATTGCTGGAGAAATTACGTATATTCCGTCAGACGGAATATGGATCGTCAACCATACATTCGTGGATCCGGAATTCCGCGGGCAGCAGCTGGCTGGAAGTCTCCTTCAGGCTGTCGTCGACGACGCCAGGAAAGCCGGCGTCAAGATCGAGCCCGCATGCTCCTATGCAGCTGCGCAGTTCAAGCGCCGCAAGGACTACGCCGACGTCCGCGCCTAAGAGCCGGCGGCTGCTGGCGGCGAACTTGTTCGCTGAGGTGTGCGGCTGGGAGACTGGGAGCTGTCTATCGTTCTGAACCAGCCTCTGCCTTCATGGCCGGGGCTGTTGGGCTTGCCGTGCAACCAAAAGCATGCAAAAGGCGTCAAATAGCAGAGTCCTAGTTGATTCTACCAGTATCCGCATCTCGGTCCGGCTATGGTATAATACTAGGGAATCTGCCCTTATCCCTATGGGGCAGCCCCTTACCCCGTTCAGCGAGGCTGCTTACGGGAAGCAGAGAGGAAGGAACCTTTACATGGAAAATCAAACTTCCCCGCAAACACAAGCAGGGACATTAGAGCCTGGAATCGCCAATCTGTTGGCTGCAATTTCCGGCGAACTGGATCGTGAAGTAGAGAACGGCCTTCCGGGAGAAGAGGCGGAAGCGCTGCTCGGCATGCTTGGCGAAGCGCGGCAGGCGCTGGAAGCCGGCGAGCATGCGGCGGCGGAAGGGTTCCTGTCCTCCATGAAGGAACGCAAACCGGAGATGGCTCCTCTTCAGGGAGCCCTTGTATACACGATTATCGCGCAGCAGCAATGGGACCGCGTCAAGGAGCAGGAAGAAGTGCTGCTCCAGATGGCTGCGAATCCGGAGCAGGCAGGCGACTTCCAGGGCATGGTGGCGAGCCAGCTGAGCGCACTCGGCCATGACGGCCGCGCTGCCGAGAAGCTGGAAGCTCTGATCGCGAAGCTTCCCGGACGCGAGGCCGACTTCGTTCCGCTGCTCTCGGCCGTCTACGTGAGATTGGGACGCCCGGAAGAATCGTGGAGCATCATCGAGCAGGCGTTGCCGGAAGAAGGCCAGGAATCGGTTGTCCATCTTCCGCTGGTCGTATCGGCCGTCAACCGTGTCATCGACCTCAAGAAATGGGATGTGTGGGCCAAGATCCAGCTTCGCGTCCGCCGTTACCTCAAGTCGCTGACCGACGAGAACGAGCAGCTCCGCGCCCGCGTCGTGCTTCTCTTGGAGTGCCAGGCTTACATGCAGGCGGGACGCTTCCGCGAAGCGGAAATCTACGCCGAGCTGGCCTACGGCATGGACAGCCATAACGAAGAGGTTCGCGAGCTGCGCAAGCAGATGCAGGAGATGCACGGACTGAGCAAAGAGCTGGAAAAAATGCGCAAGGATGCAGGCATCCATCCCGGCATCGCCATCCGCAATATGGAGTGGTATTATGCCGAATTCAACGAGGAGGCGGCCGTCAGCCTTCGCGCGAGCCTTCCGGAAGAAGTGCTGTCCCGCATCGATGCCGAGCCCGAGAAGCTGATGCACGGCATCCTGCAGCTTCGCTTCCGCTATCCGGCCTTCTACCGCCGCTACCAGGAAGAATGGCAGGAAGTATACAAGCAAAAGCAAGCCGAGCTGGCTCAATTGGCCGGCAAATAACGAACGGCAGCAATAATAGCAGTCATAAACGTTATGGAAGCAAGGAAAAAAAGGCCGGGCACCGTCATCAAATGACGTTGCCCGGCCTTTTTGTGTTTGGATAAGTCTATCGTCTTGCTTTCCGTATTTTGCGTCCAGACGGCTTGCCTAACGCTTGACCGGCTTGCTGCCGGTGAAGAGCAGCAGCAGGAAGGAAATCAGGATGATGGCGGCGGTCCATGCCCAGGCCATCGCAGTGCGGCCGGCGTCAACCGCTACGTAGATCGCCGTCGGCACGGTCTGCGTAACGCCGGGAATGTTGCCTGCGATCATGAGCGTGGCGCCGAACTCGCCGAGGCTGCGTGCGAATCCAAGCAGGAGAGCGCTGAGCAGGGACCGGGCAGCCAGCGGAAGCGCGACATGGATAAGCACCTGAGCCTCGCTTGCGCCGGCGGACCGGGCAGCCTGCTCCAGCTCCGGCTCGATGCCGGCGAAGCCGGCCTTCATCGTCTGGTACACCAGCGGGAAGGAGACCACGACGGCCGCGACGACCGCTGCCCATGGCGTAAAGACGAGCGGAGCGGAGAATACCGCTTCGATCGCCTTGCCTAGGAAGCTGCGGCGGCCGAGCGCAACGAGGAGCACGAAACCGACGACTGTCGGGGGAAGCACGAGGGGGAGCAGGAACGCGGTTTCAAGCAGCAGCTTCCCCCTGAACCCGGATCTGCTCATGAGCCTTGCGGCAGCCGTGCCGGCAGCGAGCGCGACAACGCTCGCCAGCAGAGCTACTTTCAGGGAGAGGATGACCGGTGGCCAGAACAGCTGCCAGTCTATCGACGCCGGCATTATTTCGGATCCGTGAAGCCGTAGTTCTTGAACACGGCCATAGCTTCTTCGGATTGCAGATACGAGTAGAACTGCTCCGCCTCGGGCCGGTGCGGGGTGGCCTTGACGATGGCGGCGGGATAACGGATGGACGGGTAGGATGCGGGATCCACTTCGTAGGCGACGGCTGCTTTGACGGAAGACAGCGCATCGGTCCGGTAGACGAAGCCTGCATCCGCGTTGCCGGTTTCCACCGCCTGCAGGACGGCTTTTACATCCTTGGCCTGAACAAGCTTGTCCTTCAAGGCGTCCCACTGGCCGGCCTTGGCCAGTGCTTCCTGGGCGTATTGTCCGGCCGGGACGCTCTCCGGAATGCCGATGGCGATCTTGCTGAATGCCTGACCGGCAAGCGCATCGAGGGAGGAGATGCTTGGGTTCGCGTCTTTGGGCACGATGACGACAAGCGAATTGCCGAGAAGATCGCGGGAATCCTCTCCGGCGACGAGACCTTGATCGACGAGAGCCTTCATGTTTTTGGACGAGGCGGACAGGAACAGATCTGCGGGAGCTCCTTGTTCGATTTGCTTCTGCAGGGTGCCGGAAGCGCCGAAGTTGAATTGGAGGGAAATGCTTGGATGGGCGGCTTCAAAAGCGGTCTTGATCTCTTCCAGTGCTCCGGTCAGGCTGGCCGCCGCGGACACCGTCAGCTCGATGGTCGGGGCGGAGGAGGCCGGCGGAGATGCGGAGGCGCCGCCGCTGCCGTCCGGCTGGGTATTGGCTTGCTTGCTGCCGCAAGCGGAGGCAACCAGCAGCATGAGGCCGGCTAGAAGAATCAGGAAAGTTTTTATCCTTTTTGATTTCAGCATTCTCTCTCACTCCAAGTATGGTTTTGTATGGTCTAGTTATAATTAGAATGATTATATATAGATGCAGCGAAGCTGTAAATCCCTAAACCGGCATCATCCGCTATAATAAACGGCATAGAGCGATAGCGGGACAAAAGAGGAGATCAAACCATGAATCAGGAACCATCCTATACGGTCGAGGAAGTGGCCCAGCTGCTTCGCATCTCGAAGCTTACTGTCTACGACCTTGTCAAGAAAGGCCGGCTTCCCGCTTACCGGGTAGGGAAGCAGATGCGTGTGGACGCTTCCGATCTGGAGGCCTACAAGGCGAAATCCAAGAGCCAGACGGCTGTCTCGGCACTTAAGGATGCGGCAGAGAGCGGCATGGAAGCAATGAATGACGGGGCGGGAGCGGACGGTACGGGGAGAGGGGGCTCGCGGGACCGCCGGCCCGAGCCGGCCGCTAGGTTCGGGGGGCTTCCCGCAGGGATAAGCGGCGATGGAATTCTCTATGGGCAAGACCTGGCTTCTGCTCATGCGGGAAGAATTTCGCATGCGGGAACTCCGCAGCATCAGCTCGTCATTACCGGACAGGACATCAGTCTCGATCTGCTGGCTTCCTTCATGGAGAAGGCGACCGGATCCAGGCCTCTGCGCTCCCATGCCGGCAGTCTGGACAGTCTGATCCAAATGTACAGGGGAGAAGCGGATATCGTGAGCACGCATCTATGGGATGGGGATACGGGTGAGTACAATCTCCCGTATATCACCCGCATTCTTGCCGGGTTCCCGCTGCTTGTGGTGAACCTGCTCGTTCGCCGAGCGGGCCTGTACGTACAGCCGGGCAATCCGCTGGGCGTTTCCGGATGGGCCGACCTGGCCAGGCCGGGAATCCGTTTCGTCAGCAGGGAGCGTGGTTCGGGAGCCCGAGTGCTCGTCGATGAGCAGCTGCGCCTGCTCGGCATTCCTCCGCATAGCCTTAAGCAGGATGGAAGAGTACAGAACAGCCATCTTGGAGTGGCGGCCAAGGTGGCCTCCGGCGATGCGGACGCGGGAGTCGGGATGGAGAAGGCGGCGTCGATGGTCGGGAACGTGGAGTTCATCCCGCTGATCCGCGAGCGCTATGATCTGGTTGTGGTCAAAAAGCCGGAAAACGCTCCGTGGATCGGCAAGCTGATGGATATTCTTCAATCGGAAGCTTTCCGAAGGGAACTGGGCGCCATTACGGGCTGCGACAGCTCCGAGACGGGCAAGGTGTGGCTGGATTCCTGAACCGGAGCTCGGTCCGGCAGCCTTTGACGGTCCACACATCGCTATCGGCACATCACTGAAAAGCAGCAGAACTGCCGGCTCCCATGCGGGAAGAGCTTTTTGAGGAGAAGCTTCCCGATAGCTTCGGGATAAAGACGGTCTTGAAAGGAGCGCCATAAGTCCATGACTTATTCGGATCTGATCAAGTCTTACATCCATGATTTGCAGAAATACACGGCGGAGCAGCTCCGGTTCAAATTCTCGGAAGAGGTCTGGTCGCTCGGCCAGATGTACGATCATATGATCGCTGCGGCCCTTGATTATTTGGATCAAGTGGAGAAATGCGCTTCCGGAGGCGAGAAGGAGCAGGCAGTGAAGACGGAGGCGGGCGAGCGGCTGTTTGCGCTCGGTAGCTTCCCGCCGGTGAAAATCAAGCTGCCTGACGGGCCGGCCAACTCGCCTTGCAACTCGGACAGCAAGGAGGAGCTGGCACGCAGGCTGGAGCATGTACTGGAACGGATGCAGGAATGGGAGAAAAAGCTGAATCGGATCCATCCGGACAGCAAAGTCAGACATGGCGGATTCGGCTGGCTGAACGCCCGGGAGTGGTTCGAGCTGTCCGGCATGCACTTCCGTCATCATCGGGCCCAGCAGAGGGAGCTGGAACAAAGGCTTGGGCTGTAGGCCGAGCATAATGCAGAAAGAAACGGAGCAGATACGGAGCAGAAAGATACGGATAAAGTAAATCTATCGAGGCAGCTGCAAAGCGGCCGTTCAGGGATCGCTATCCCGGACGGCCGCTTTTTTCTTATGGACTGGTGCGCTAGACCGTTATGCTTATCGGGTCCAACGGATCATGATCGTCGGCAAGCGTAATGCGAGTTCGAATACGTGGACGCAGAGGCTTTCGCCGGAAATCGTTGACATTACATGGAGGGTACAGATATGATGACTTTATAAAGTTATTTATTTCAAAAGTAGAGGATTTTTTAAATCGATCATCCTCCATCAACGAGAAAGAGAGGCAGGAAGATGACCCATCCCAAACTATTCCGGCTGCTGTGGGCCGGACAAAGCCTCTCCAATCTTGCTGATGCGCTGTATCTGCTGTCGGTCATTACAATGGTCTACAAGCTGACCGGCTCGGCGCTGTTCTCCGCATTCGTGGCGCTCTGCCGGGTTGCCGGCCAGCTCACTTGCGGAATCATGGCACCGCTCATCATGGACCGGTTCCGGCTTACGTCGCTGATCAAGCTGTCCCAGCTGATGCAGGTCGCCTTGTTCGCCGTACTCGCTCTGGTGGCGGCGAATATGAGCGTCAGCGGAATTCCGATTGCTCTCCTCCTCATTGCCCTGCTGTCGTTCACGGATGGCATTACGACGCCTGTCCGCAATTCGCTCATTCCCATGTATGCAGGCAAAAACGAGCTGATGAAAGCCAACGGGCTGATGTCCACAACCGACCAGACCGTCATGCTGCTCGGATGGGCAGTGGGCGGCATCCTTGTCACCTGGCTGGGAGGAGGCACTGTCATGGGCTTGACCCTTGCCATGTATGCCGGGGCGCTTGTGCTGACCTTGCAGCTCAAGGAGCCGGCCGCTTCTTCAACGGCTTCGCTTGGCCAAAAGAAACCTGACCCGGCAGGGGAAGCCGGCTTGGAGGCGGCTGCCGGCCTGCCGGAGCTCGGCGACAGCGGAGTCCGGAGCGGCGGCCAAAAGATCGGTGCCTGGGCGTCGGTCAAGGAAGGCTGGCAAAACATTTGGCGCAACAAGACCCTGCGGCTGCTCATTGTGATGGATACCATCGAAGGCACGGTCGGGGCGGCCTGGATCGGCGCGCTCATGCTCGTCTATGCGACCGAGCAGCTGGGCAGGGGGACCGAATGGTATGGAATCATCAACGGAGGTTATTTTGCCGGCTGCATCATCGGCGGCCTGCTCATCGTTGCCTTCACCAAACGCCTGATGCGGCGGCCGGCTCTGTCCATCATGGCCGGAGCGGGTCTGATGGGCCTGATGACGCTTGGCTATGCCGCCACGGAAACGCCATGGGTCGCGCTGCTGCTGGTCATCCTCATGGGGCCGCCTCAGCAGCTCCGCGAGGTGACGCGCAGAACCGTCTTCCAGAGCGCCTGCCCTCCCGAGCAGCTCCCCAAAGTGATGAGCGCCGAAAATACGCTGGTATACTCCCTGCTCGGCCTGTCGGTCGTTCTTCTGTCCTGGATGGCGGACCGATGGGGCATCTCGGCTGTCTATGCCATGACGGGTTCCTTCTACCTGCTGACGGCCTGCCTGGCCGGACTCAACCGAAGCAGGCTCCAGGGGCAGGCTGTTGTTCGGGACGAGGCTTCCGACACCGGGCAAACATAGGGAATCTACCCGTAAAACCTTAAGGCCATCGAGCAAGAATTGCGGGGCATTTCCGGTACGGCTCTGATCTTCATAAGGGCAGGAACACACGCATTCCAGTGCTCCTCGGCGATCAGGCCTGAACCTGGATGCCTTGGGCCGCAAGCTGTTTCTTCACGTCGGCAGCGACGGATGCGCCTCTAAGCTCCAGATCGACGATAGCCTGCTTGTGGGCGAGCAGCTGCTTGGCATAACCGTTCATCATCGCCAGCGAGTTCTCCACGGCCGCGGCATCGTTCTTGCGTGCGGCGGCTCCAAAATCCTTGAGAGCGGCCGCTGCGGCGGATTCGGGAACTTTGGCAGCGGATTGGCGGGATCGGATCGAGAGAGAGAACTCGTCCATTCCTCCCAATGCCTTGCGTGCTGCGTTCATCTTGCGGGTTCGCTCTGCACGGAGAGCTTTCAGCCGATCCTCCTGGATCCGGATCTGCTGCCGGGCCAGCTGAACGGCGGCCTTCATCGTATCTGCCTGCATGCGGACGAGCTTGGCCAATTCCTTGCTGCCGTACTTGGAAGCTGCGCTAGCTTGATGGTTCATGGCCGTATAAGCCGCGTACAAAGGCTCGTAGGCGGACCTCGCCTTCTGCACGGCGGCCTCCTGCTTGGCGATGAGATCGGTGTCAATCGAAGGAATCGACTTGCGGATGGCGGCAGCGTCCCGGCTGTTGCGAAGATGGAGCTCGGCGGCACGAAGGCTTCGGTCCTCCAACTGGGCGGTGAGCGAGACGTAAGCGCCATAATGGGCGTTCAATCTGGCTGCCGCAGGAGCTGCTGCGGCGGCGGCCGTCCGCTCGAAGGCGCTCTTGGCTGAAGGGCTGACGGCGAGAGAAGCGGCAGCGGCCGGGGACGGGGCCGCAAGCAGCATGAGTGCAACAACGAGGGCAGCCGCTACCGAGCCTGCGCGCCGCCAGTCCGAAGCGCGTAAAGACGGAAAAATGGTCGTCGACAATCCAATCTCCTCCTAATTCCGCACGCATAATAGAACGCGAAAAAGCACCGCAGCAAGCAGCTCTCTAGGAGAGCCGCAGGCTGCGGTGCTTCCGCATGTTCCTACACATGTCGTACGATCGTATGTTCTAAATTTAAGGCTGAGAACCGGAAATGTCAAGACAAATTTCATGAAATTGTGCGCATGCTTCTTCAATGTTCTTGCGGGCAGGTGGGACGAGGATTGTCAGGTTTGCTTGCCGTTCACGCCGGTTCAATCCTCATGCCGGGGATGGCGGCTCAAGACGACGATGGCAAGGACAGATCAAAAAGTGGCGGGTACAAGAGGCTCCTCGATCAGATGCCTGTAAAAAACCGCAGCGGACGCCGAGACGTAAGGCATCAGCCACAGCAGGCCGAGCCCGAACGGAATCACGGCCAGGATGGCCCAGCCGAGGAAGCTGAGCTGGAGCACGAAAAGCCGCCATTTATGGCCGGTCATCAGCTGCTTGCTGCGGTCCAGAGCCTCGAGCACTCCCGTCTCCGGATTGTCGGCCAGAATATAATAGGCCTGGGAGTAGCGGTATGCCGCGATAATACCGGGTATGACCAGAAGCAGCGTCCACAGAAACACGAACAACGCCATCAGGAGATAGAGCCCGAGCGCTTTGCCGTAGTAGCGGAAGCCGTCAAAGATCATTCCGACGGCGATTTCCCGCCTGCGCGCGAGCGCAAGGTAAAAGAGGGCCGAGCCGAGCGCGAGCGGACCGGCGACAAGCAGCTCGAGCAGCCCTCCGAACCTGCCGAACTCCTGCAGGATGAAGCTGACCACCACCGGAATGGCGCTGACCGCGATCGCCCGGGCCCATCTGCCGGACAGGGCGGAGCGGGCCTCCGCGCGAATCTCCGCCCGGGACGGCTGAATGTGGGAAGACATGGAATTCCCCCTTCGTGTAAGGTGAATGTCTTCCCCAGCTTATTCAACGCCGCCCGAGCTTAGAAGGCCATCTCACAGCCTGCCGTATGCCCGCAGCGTAAGCAGGCGCTGGAGTGTGACGATGCCGCGCCACTCCATCTCCGCCGCCGGACTCAAGGCAGGGAAGGACATCGGCCAGCCGCCGTCCTCCTCCTGCTCTCTCTCCATCGCATCCAGATGCTCCTCCACGGCAACATCCTCGATGAATTTCCTCGCGTAAGCGTTCGGCTCCGGCGCCCAGTCCAGCACTTTGTGGACGTAGCCTTCCGCATGGAAGTCCAAGCCGATGACGCCCGGCTTCCGCAGCCAGGCATCCAGCCGGCGCAGCAGCGGCTCGGCGCGTTCCCGGTCGGGAGCCGCGTTCAGGAAGGCGATCCAGTGGACGGCTTCGTGGTAGCCTTGCGGCTCGCGATCCGGATCCCTCTCCAGCATCCTCCACGCCGACCGTTCGGCTGCCTGGAACCAGTCTTGTCCGGCAAGCTCTGTCCAGCCGCTGCGGTAGAGGATCCCGAGCAGCGTGCCGGTCGGGTTGATAGAGGGGACAGAGGTGTCCAGCCCTTCCCACCAGGGGGAGAGCGGCCAGCCGGCCGCGTCGCCGCGAATGATCGGCCAGCCTCCCTGGGGCAGTGAAGCGGCCTTCAGCCATCGGACGATGCCGTCCTCCAGCTGCTTGTCCCTCAGACCGGTCGCGGCGATTACATCCAAGGCGACCTCCAGCGGCACGGGCTGGCTATGCGGGCAGCGAATGTCAGGCTCAAGCGCATGGCCGAAGCCTCCATCCGGGTTTTGATAGGCTTTCAGCGCCTGCAGGACGGCTTCGGCGGAGCCTTCCTCCCAGTGGAAGCGGAAGCGGAGGCGGTCGATCAGACGGGCGTTCAGGAGCAGAAAGGAACGGGCTTTTTCGAGCGCAAAATGAGACGGCATACAGGAGTCCTCCTCGCAAATGGAGTTCGGCCCCAGTATACCGCCTTCATCCTGACAGTATGGATGTCATGAATTTCTCGGCGATCAATCGCAAAGATGCAGAAAACGGACGAAGCTGCCTTTGGTCAGGCGGCATGTCTCGCGGATGGAGAAGCCGGCTTCCCGGATGAGCGGCTCGATCGGCTCGGTCGTCAGGATGACGGCACGTCCCGCCAGCCGGCGCAGGGAGGCAAGCATCTCCAGCTGCTCCTCCGGCGGCGACACGGAGCAGAGATTATAGGGCATGTCGAGCAGGGCGGCGTCGTAACGCCCTTCCAGGCTGCGCATGTCCGCAATCCGCACCAGCTCTTCGGGATAGCCGAAATGCCGCAGATTCTCGCGTGCCCCGACCGCTGCGAGCGGATTGAGGTCAGCGCCCCGGATGTCGATGTCCATCGAGAGAGCTTCCAGCAGCACGGTGCCGATGCCGCAGCAGGGGTCGAGCGCGCGTATGCCGGGGATTTCCGGCACCGCGATGTTGACGGCGGCCCGCGCCGCCCTGGCGGGCAGCGCCGTGGAATACTGCCGCGGCTTGGCGTTCTGCCGCAGCCAGACCGGCTCGGCGGAAGCCATCTCGCCGCACAGCCAGCGGCCGTCCAGCAGCGCGGCGCCGAACACGGTCTCCGGCCGGCGCAGGTCAGGCTCTCCATGAATGGCCATGCCGAGCTGCCTCTCAAGAGCAAGTCGGCCTTCATTGTCTGGCTGGCCCGGCGCTCCCGTCTTGGCGTAGCGCACGCGGAAAGTGCGCTCGCCGGCGGACAGGCCGGCCGCCCGCTCCAGCAGCTCCTCCGGCGAAGCGGCGTCGATCTCGATCCTGAGGCGCTGCTTCAGGAAGGGGCTGCGGCTGGGATCGAGCCGGCGGCTGTGGATGAAGGCATCGTGATCCGGCGGCAGAGTCAGTCCCGGGAAGAGACAGCGAAGCTCCAGGGAGCAGAGCTCGGCCTCGGATTCGTGGCAGGCATAAGTATAGAGATAACGAAGGTTCTCGCTGTTAATAGGCATAGAGGATCGGTTCCTTTTCGTCGTTCAGGCATGAGGAAGGCGGAATCTCCCGTCTTCAGGAGCATCCGCTATCGGAATCTTCATTGTACCTCTCCAGCACGGAGGCCGCCATAGAGGCGACAGCTGCCCGCAGCTCCGGAGGCGACAGCACCTCCGCATCCAGTCCCATTCCGTAGAAAAAGCGGACCGCCCATGTCCATTCGGCGGCCGGGCAATCGAAGCGGAGCTCCCATTCCTCGTCTCCGACCTGCTCCACGAGTTCTCCGATATGCTCGTCCTGCTCAGCCAGCAGGGAGCCGCGGTAGGTGAGCCGGACCGCGATGGGAATCGAGCTGCCTGCAGCTGCGGCGACAGCCGAAGCCGCAGACAGCTCGCCGGGCACCTCAACGCGGAGAAGTGTATCTTCATCCGTGCTGCTGTCCCCGGCTGCGCCGGCAAGGCTGCTGCGAGGCGCTGCGCTGCTTTCCGCCTGCCCGCCTTTGCACTTGTTGCGGTCTCCCTCCTCCTCCAAAGGATGCAGCTCGTCCATCCGGTCGACGCGGAACGTTCGGGCTTCCCCGTGCAGAGGGGAGAACGCCTCGCAGTACCAGAAGCCGTGCGCCGCAAACACCCGCAGCGGGTGCAGCTCCAGCCAGCGCCTGGTTGTCTGGGAGCGGTACAGCGTCCGGAAAATGCGCGACTCGGCAAGCAGCTCCAGCAGCAGCGGAAGCATAGGGGAACGGACGCTTCGCCGAGGCACCTCCAGATGCATTTTGCCCAAGATCGGCTCGATCTGCCGAAGCGTCTCCTCGGGCAGCAAGGCCCGGATCTTGTCCAGCACCGTCCAGCGTTCCCGGTTGAAAGGGCTGTCGCCGAAGCGGGTAACGGCATGCAGAGCGAACAGCGCCGTCAGCGCTTCCTGCGTATCGAGCTGAAGCGGAGGCAGCAGGTAGCCCTCCATGAGGCGGAAGCCTCCGCCGGGACCGGTCGCGGAGTAGAGCGGCACACCCATCTCAGAGAGCGACTGCATGTCCCGCAAAATCGTTCTCACAGACACCTCGAAACGCTCCGCGAGCTGCGAGGCTGTAAAGGAATTGCGCTGCAGCGCGATCAGCAGGGCGATGAGGCGGTCGTTGCGGTTCATGGGCGATCGGCTCCTTTGCTGTTTCTATACTTCGGGTTGACGCCTGTTTTACAAATCTTCGATATCCTAACTCTATGATGGTTTTTGAGAGTGACACTATTATTAAAGCCAGCGGCCATCGGCCGCCGGGGAATGGAGTGAAGTCGTTGACAGCATGGTAACCGATTCGGTCTATTACCGCTACACCGACTCCAGCGGCAAAGCCGACGTCAAATTCACCATGCCTGCGGGGATGGCTCTACTTCCCATGAAAAGAAAGTGTTCTGGTACAACAACAGTGGCAAGACGCTGGCGGACTTCAACGGTTCAAAACATCTTCTGGGATAAAAAACAACAGTACATGTTGATTATGAGGATAACTTTTTTGGGAGGGAGTTGACTGGCAGGAGTAATCGTTCTTCCTGACGTATATAATAGAGTCAGAGGTTGCCGATGCTGGTCAATACTTTCTAAAGGGTGAAGACTGTGCATATTGAAAGTCTGCGATTGAAAAACTATAAAGTATTTAAAGATTTAAAGTTGAACAGCCTGCCGAGCATGGTTGTCTTTTTAGGCGCAAACGGTTCAGGGAAATCGACCTTGTTTGATGCTTTCGGTTTTCTTCACGATTCCCTGGTCGACAACGTGAGGGCTGCTTTGACTAAAAGAGGCGGATTTAAAGAGGTCATATCCAGAGGGGAAAAAGGGCCTATTGAGTTTGAAATCAAATTTAGACCTGGTCCTAGCGAACCTTTGGTTACATATGAGCTGCATATTGATCTCGATGAAAAAGGGTTGCCAATTGTTAGTAAAGAACTTCTCAAATATCGCAGAGGACAGTATGGAAAACCATGGCACTTTCTTGATTTTTCCAGAGGATCTGGTACGGCAATTATTAACGAGAATGAGTATGGTCAAACGGGGGCAGAAGAGAAAAGGGAAGAACAAAAGCTAGATTCTCCGGACATTCTAGCCATAAAAGGATTAGGTCAATTTCAAAAATTTAAACAGGTCGCTGCTTTCAGAAGGTTAATTGAAGGCTGGCATGTATCTGATTTCCATATTCATGCTGCAAGGTCAAGCCAAGATGCTGGATATGCAGAACATCTATCACCAACGGGAGAAAATCTTCCCTTGGTGTCACAGTTTCTGTATGAACATTATCCGGAAAAATTTCATGGAATTTTGCGTAAAATGGAGCAAAGAGTCCCCGGTGTGAAATCTGTGGAGGCGACAGAAACTGAAGACGGCAGAATCGTTCTTCGTTTTCAGGACGGATCATTCAAAGACCCCTTTGTGGCTCGTTATGTTTCGGACGGCACAATTAAAATGTTCGCTTATCTAGTCCTGTTGAATGATCCCAAGCCGCATCCGCTTCTTTGCATTGAAGAACCAGAAAATCAGCTTCATCCTGAGCTACTCTATGAGCTTGCAGAAGAATTTAGATCCTATACAGAAGAGGGCGGACAAGTTTTCATCTCTACTCATTCGCCTGATTTTGTGAATGGAGTACAGCTCCAGGAACTATTTTGGCTGACCAAGGAAGAAGGTTTCAGTCAAGTCAGTAGAGCCAGTGACAATGACCTTTTACGGAATCTTGTTCGTGAAGGAGATTTGCCCGGATATCTATGGAAGCAAGGCTTCTTTCATGGAGCGGGTCCAAGCCTATGATGCTCGTATTCTTGCTGGAAGAGATTTCGATGAAATCCGTTCTGGATGTCATTTTGCCTAAACTGTTGCCTTCACATGTTGCATTTCGCACGATTAAGCACGAGGGGAAATCGGATTTGGAAAAATCCATTCCAATCAAGCTAAGAGCTTTTCAGACACCAAATAC
Source organism: Paenibacillus humicus NBRC 102415 (assembly GCF_004000905.1). Classification (GTDB taxonomy): domain Bacteria; phylum Bacillota; class Bacilli; order Paenibacillales; family Paenibacillaceae; genus Paenibacillus_O; species Paenibacillus_O humicus. Next base: position 20,251 of record NZ_BIMD01000035.1, on the reverse strand, counting down.
TTACTTTGTCATTCTACGCGACAAAGATTCCGGCGATTGCATTAAAATCAAGGAAAACCTGAGTGCCCTTTGCCGAGAGGCGGGGAGACCGGATACATTGGTGCGAATCGTATGTCATGAGTTGGAATCTTGGTTTCTTGGCGATCTTGAAGCAGTCGGAAAAGCATTTCATAGTGAAGGAATAGAAGAGCTGCAAAATAAAGCTAAATTCCGTGATCCTGATCGGCTGGCTAACCCTGCTCAAGAATTGAGAAGGCTTGTCGGGAAATATCAAAAGCTAGCAGGATCAAAAGCCATCTCAAGATATATGAGTTTTGATAACAACCGTTCCCACAGTTATATGGTTTTTTTAGAGGGTCTCCGAAAATTAATAGCTAAAGCAGAAACTAAAGTTCAGTCTTCTTAAATGCCCATAAATGAGCCTTGGCGATCACAGCCAAGGCTCATTTATGTCTGCCCATGAAACTTTTAAACGAAGTTTAACTTCCGTGGATCCGCTAGCTAATACTATGATATAAAGACGAACAGGAGGTGCGCCCGATGGCGGCACGCGCAAGAATTCTCTACATCGAAGACGACGCCGAGATCGGCGCCTGGCTCGCGGACGATCTTGTCCGGAGAGGCTACGAGGTGACGTGGCTGCAGTCGGGCGAGAAGGCGGAGGAGCATGCCGGAGCGGCCGACGTAGCCGTTCTGGACGTCATGCTGCCGGGCCTCGACGGCTTCTCCGTCGGCAGGAGGCTCAAGAAGCGGCGCCCCGAGCTGCCGATCCTGATGCTGTCCGCCCGCACAGCGGTCGAGGACAAGCTGCACGGTCTCGGCTTCGCGGACGATTACGTGACCAAGCCGTTCCATCCCGACGAGCTGGCCGCCAGGCTGGAGGTGCTGCTGCGCCGATCGGGGCAAGGGGGCGAAGATGCGGTCCTCATCGGCCATCTGGAGGTGCGCCCCCGGGAGCTGACGGTAACGGATTCCCGCAGCGGGACCGAGATCGCTCTCACCCCCAAGCAGCTGCAGATTTTGCTGTACCTGCTTCGCCATGCCGGGCGCATCCTGACCAAGGAGCAGATCTACGAAGCGGTCTGGGGAGAGCCATACATGGAAGGGGACAAAACCGTCATGGTGCATATCCGGTACCTGAGGGAGAGAATCGAGCTGGATCCGGCCCAGCCGCGGATCGTGGAGACGGTCCGGGGCATCGGATACCGGGTGAAGCCGTGAAAAGGCTGTTCGGGGCCGCGCGCCGGCCGTCTCTGCTGGTCCGATATCTTCTGATCATTGTGTCGGCCCTTGTCGTCCTGCCCGTCGCCCTGCTCATGGTGGGAACGGGGTCGGTCGTCATCTCCGGGCTTGTCTCCCCCAAGGAGAGGGACAACCCCTATGCGGACACGAGCAGGCTGATCGAGGAGTGGCACCGGGAGGCGGCCTCGCTCCGGCATGCCGATCCGGAGACGATCGTCCGCAGCCTGGAGTCGTGGCACAGCCGCTATCCCAGGTCCAGCGTCTTCTGGGTAGACGGCGGGAGCCGGCTGCGGGCAAGCCTCCCCTTCAACGAAGACCTGCCCCGGGTGTGGTCATCCGTGTACACGGTGGATTTCATGAAGGAAGCGGTCAACGGGACAAAATATTCGGTCGTGGCGTTCATCGGCAAGGATGGCGAGCAGGGCTTCATGGCCATGCAGGTGCCCCGATACCTCACGCTGCCTTATGGACAGCGGCTGGGGATGCTCGGAGGAACCGCATACACGGCCGGCGCCATTGTCCTGCTGGGACTGTTCCTCACGGTCAGCCTCTTGTTCTTCAATCGCATCCGCAAGCGGCTGGTAAGGCTGCAGGCGGCGATGGAGCAGCCGTCGGGCAGCGGGCTGCCGCTGCCTGTGGAGGTGTCGGGAGCGGACGAGGTCGGCCGCCTGGAGGAGAGCTTCAACGGCATGATCCGCGAGCTCGAGGCCGGACGCCGCCGCGAAGCCGAGGAGGAGTCGCTGCGGCGCGAGCTTGTGGCGCGGCTGTCGCATGATCTGCGCACCCCGCTCACCGTCGTGCGCAGCCATGCATACTCTCTGGAGCGGGAGCCGCTGAGCGACCAGGGACGCAGGTCGGTGGCGCTGATCGGCGGCAAGCTGGATTACTTGTCGCAGCTGATTGAGAATCTGTTCTCCTACAGCCTGCTGTCCGCGGGCAAATACGCCTACCGGCCGGAGAAGACGGATATCGTGCGGCTGGCGAGAACGCAGCTGGCCGCCTGGTATCCCGCCTTCGAGCAGGCCGGCATGGAATTGGAGCCGGAGCTTCCGGATGCTCCCGTCTATTGGCATACCGATCCTCACTGGCTGGAGCGGGTGCTGGACAATCTGCTGCAGAACGCCCTCCGGCACGCTGCTTCGGGAGGCTGGACGGCTGTTCGCATCGTCGGGGACGGGGGAGGCCGGCTCCTCATTGAGGATAAAGGGCCGGGGCTTGGCGGCGACTCGCCGAACAAGGGAAGCGGGCTCGGCCTGTCCATCGTGCAGCTGATGCTGAAGGAGATGGGTCTTCGCAAGGAAGTGAGCTCCGGCGAAGGAGGAACGACGGTTGCGGTCAGGCCGGAACAAGACACCGTGTAGGAGCTGGTTCGGTTCCGTAAAAAGGAGATGAATCCGTCCATGTATGTCAAAGATTTTTCCTACCGCATCAAGCCGGATAGGCGGCATGAATTTTTATAGTCGAGATGGATTATGAGGACAAGCTGCTGCTGGCGGTCAACCGGCTTGAGGAAAATCAGGAGAGCTGATCGGAAAAAAACGACTTGCGAGAGCCGGGGGCGGCGAGCCCTCGGCTCTTTCCTTCCGCCGCGCTTTTTAACCGCTTTTTAACCTCGGCCCGTCCCGGATTTTAACCTCGGCCCGTTACGATGGATGCAGAGGTGATTCCTGATGAAGATGATGAAGCAGGCAAGCGGCTCCTGGCTGCTGGAAACGAAAGGGCTGACCAAGAAGCTTGGCGGCAAAGCGGTGGTCCGCGATGTGGATCTGCGGATCGGGGAAGGCGACATCTACGGCTTTCTCGGCCCCAACGGAGCCGGCAAGACGACGACGATCCGCATGCTGCTCGGCCTTGCCAAGCCGACGAGAGGCGGCGTGACGGTATTCGGAAAGAGCTTGGCGGCGAACCGGATGGAAATACTCCGTCATGTTGGCTCGCTGGTTGAATATCCGTCGTATTACGGCCATCTGACCGGTACGGAAAATCTGGAGGTCATTCGCCGGCTCCTGGACGTGCCCAAGGAGAGAATCGCCGAGGCGCTGTCGATCGTGCGGCTGGAGAAGGATGCCGGCCGCGCCGTCAAAGGCTACTCGCTCGGGATGAAGCAGCGGCTCGGCATCGCGGCTGCGCTGCTCGGCAACCCGAGGCTGCTCATTCTCGACGAGCCGACCAACGGCCTCGATCCGGCGGGCATCCAGGAAATGCGCGAGCTGATCAAAAGCCTGCCCGGCCAGCGGGGAGTGACGATCCTGCTCTCCAGCCATCTGCTCTCGGAGGTCGAGCTGATGGCGACGAAGGTGGGCATCATCCGCAGCGGCAGCCTGATCTACCAGGACAGCATCGCCAGCCTCAAGGCGAGGACGGCCGGCAGGATCCGCTTCTCCGTCAGCGAGCCGGAAGACGCTTGGAAGCGGCTGCTGGAGCTCGGGTTCGAAGCCGAGCGCGACCAGAGCAGGCTGACGGTAGGCGGCGCGGCCGACCGGACGGTAGCCTCCATCGTGGCGGAACTCGTGAGGCGCGGCCACTCCGTGTACCGGGTGGAGGAAGAGCGTTCGTCCCTCGAGAGCGTCTTCCTGGAGATGACCGGGACGGGAGGCAGCCTGTGATCGGCCGCATGCTCTCGGTGGAGCTGCTCAAGATCCGCCGCAAGCTGTTATGGATGCTTGCCGCGCTCGGCCCCGTCGGCGTCATCGGCCTGCAGGCGGTCAACTACGGCTTGCGGTACGATTACTTGATGAAGCTGTACGGAGATTCTCCATGGGAAGGTCTGCTGCAGCAGGTAGGATCCCTTATGCTGCCGGCTTTGTTCATCGGCCTGGCGCTGGTCGCCTCCATGTCCGCGGGCATCGAGCATCAGGCCGGCGCCTGGAAGCAGCTGCTCGCTCTTCCGGTTACCCGGCTGCAGGTGTTCGGGGGCAAAGTGATGCTGTCGCTCCTGCTGCTGCTGGCCTCCTGCACGCTGCTCCTGCTGCTGACTCTCGGAATGGGCTTGCTGCTCGGCTTCGATCCGCAGGTTCCGTGGGCGGAAATCGTCCGCCAGTCTTACCTGCCTTACTTGGCCGCGCTCCCCTTCATCGCCCTGCAGAGCTGGCTGTCGATCGTCATGGCGAATCAGGCGCTGCCGCTTACCGTCGGCACGCTCGGCATGGTGCTCTCCATGTTCAGCTTGCTGATGCCGGCCTGGATGCCCTGGGGCTGGCCGGACCGGGCCGTACGCTCCGCCGATGCCCTTCAGGCTGCCGGCTCCGGGCTCGCGCTCGGCGTACTCGTGCTGCTGATCGGTTATGCCCATTTTGCCCGAAAGGACGTGAGCTGACATGGCGAGGTTATTGGCATCGGAGTGGATCAAGCTGAGGCGCTCCATCATTTGGCTGCTGCTGCCTGCAAGCCCGCTGCTGGCTTTCGTCGCCAGCTGGAGATCCAGTCTCGACAGCGGGGGCGCCCAGGCTTGGAGGGAAGTGCTCGCAGTCGGCGCGATGGTGCACGGCTACCTCTTTCTCCCGCTGCTGGTCGGCATCTTCGCGGCACTGCTCTGCCGCTTCGAGCATGCTTCCGGCGGCTGGAAGCAGCTGCTCGCCCTCCCGGTCCGGCCTGCGGCTGTCTATGGAGCGAAGCTTGCGGCGATCATGGCGCTGGCCGCCATCCTGCAGCTGCTGATGTGCGCCGCCATTGCCGGAGCCGGGCTGCTGCGCGGGCTGGATGCTCCCGTTCCTTGGGGCATGATCGGCATGTCGGCTTTCGGAGGCTGGCTCGCCTGCCTTCCTCTGGCCGCGCTCCAGCTGCTCGCGTCCACCGCTTTTCAGAGCTTCGCGGCGCCGCTCGCGGTCAACGTCGTCTTCACGCTCCCCAACATGCTCGTCGCCAACTCGCGGGACTTCGCTCCCTGGTACCCGTGGGTGCAGCCGCTGCTGGCCATGGTGCCGCAGGATACGTACGGCTTCGGCGCGTTCAACGTCTCGCTGGAGACTTTGCTCGCCGTTATCGGGGGCAGCTTCCTCGTCTTCCTCTGCTCCGGCTTGCTGTATTTCGTCCGGAGGGCGGTTTGACGTAGGCGGGCGGGTATCCGGGCCGAAGAGCGGCGGGATCGGTCCCCGGCCTTGAAAGGGCCATGCTTGACGGATTGAAAGCCGGGGAACGGATTCCCGGACGCAAAAAAAGCGGCTCCGAAACGCCAGTCAGGCGCTTTGGAGCCGCTTTTGCTTTTTTATTTGCATTCAGTCTGCATCACCGCATTCAGCCGAAGTAGCTCTTCATCGCATTGGACCAGGCGTAGCCGGTGTCGCGTCCCAGTTGATCGACCACGTCATGACGCCGCGGAAGCCTGCGTAGCCGGCCGGAGTCTGCAGCTTGTAGCCGCCGCCGAACGACTGGCCTTTGGTGATGTAGTTCAGAGCCTTCACGATGTCGGCCGGAGCGGTGTAGCCGCCGCCCGCAGCGGCCGGCGAGGACGGCAGCCCGATGGCGACTTGATCCGCGCGCAGGGCGGGGAACATGTTGGCGGCGTTGCCGGCGACCGCGAACCCTTTCAGCAGCACCTCGGCCATGGCGACCTGGAAGTCGGCCGTGCCCTGGGAATAGGACTTGCCGTCGAGCGCTTGCATGGAGCCGCTGTTGTAGTGCTGGACATGGATGTAGTCGAGCTGGTCGCGGACGGCGTAGATGACGGGCAGGTAAGCTCCCCAAGGTCCGCCGTAGGCGATCTGGCCGCCTTGGACGTAAGCCGTCTCGGGAGCCATCGTCAGGTCGAAGCCGGAGCCGTATGCCGTCATGATTTCCTTGATGGCGGCGATCAGATTGACGATTTTGGGCGTCGTCGGATTTTTGAAGTCGGAATCGCCGCCGTTCAGGGAGAGAGAGGCGCCTTCCAGGTCGATGTCGATGCCGTCGAAGCCATAGGTGTCGATGATGGATTTAAGAGAGCTGACGAAGCTGGCCTTGTTCGCCGCCGTTTCCAGATCCACCGTGGCGTTGGCGCCGCCGATGGAGATGTGGACGCGCTTGCCTTGGCTTTGCAGGTAGGCGACATCGGCCTTGAACTGCGCCGGCGTCGTCTGGAACGGGGTAAACGTGAGCGTCGCGTGGTCGCTGAGCGTCTCGGCGAAGCTGACGTTGATGACGTTGAAGTTGTTCGAAACATTTCGCAGCGGGATGACGCCGGAGCCGTTGTCGAAGTTATGCCAGTAGCCGACGACCACTTTGCCGGTGGACGGAGTCGCGGTCGGCTTCGGCGTCGGAGTCGGGGTCACGGTAGGAATCGGAGTCGCGGTCGGAGTGGCTGTCGGTTTCGGAGTGGCCGTAGGGGCCGGGGTTACGGTCGGTTTTGGAGTCGGAGTCGGCGTGACGGTCGGAGCCGGTGTAGCGCTAGGCGTCGGAGTCGGCGTCGTGCCGCCGGTCGCCGTCCAAAGCGCCGGCACGTTCGGCGGCTCCCAGCCCGCAAGGGCGGTATGGGATTGCAGGCATTTGTAATCCTTGCCGCTGTACGTGACGACGTCTCCCGTCTTGTAGGCCGTTCCGGGTGTCCAGGCCGCGGCGCCGAATACGGTGGCCGGCAGCAGCGAGACGAGCAGCAGAAGGACGAGCGTCAGGGCCAAGCCTTTGCTTTTCATAAGTGCATCCCCTTTCGTAGCGGCTCCTTCGTGGAGTCCGCTTCTCTATTGGACCACGAAAAGACATGGCGGATAAGGGATAAATTTCATAGAGGACAGGGCATATTTTCCTTTGTCGAGTCTTTTTCGGTTCGAAAAGGCGCCAGGAGGGATGGTATAATAGCTTATCTTATCGTTGAAGACGATTTCTTTATCTAACAAGGAGCCTCATCATGCGAATCGGATTTCGTACCTGGAAAACCGCCGTCGGAGTCAGCCTGTCCGTCCTCCTCGCGCAGCAGCTCGGACTGCTCAACTTCGCATCGGCGGGCATTCTGACCCTGCTCTGCATTCAAAAGACCCGCAGGCAGAGCCTGTCGGCCATATTGGACCGGCTGTTCGCCTGTTTGATTTCCATCGCCCTGTCGGGAGCTTTCTTTGAATGGGCCGGTTATTACGCGCTTCTGTTCGTTCCCATCTATTTGATCCTGATTCCCCTCTGCGTGAAGCTCGGCATTCAGGGAGGCATCGCGAGCAGCTCCGTCATCATGATGCATGTATATATCCATGAGGGCGTGACGCTGAAATTTATCGGCAACGAGCTTCTTCTCATCCTGATCGGGCTGGGGGTGGCGCTGATCGTCAATCTCTATATGCCCGGAATCGACCGCAAGGTGCGGGAGCTGAAAAACGGAATCGAGCAGCGCATGGAAAATATATTGCGCGAGCTGGCGCTGTATCTGAAGGAAGGAAGCACTCGCTGGGACGGACGCGAGGTGCTCGAGCTGGACAAGCTGCTGGACGAGGCGCGGAGCCTCGGAATCCAAGCGACCGAAAACGACTTCAGCGGGCGCCGCAGCTTGTTCTATGCCTATTATGAAACCCGCCGCAGGCAGGTGGAGATTCTGAAGGTGCTCATCCCGCTCTGCTCGCAGGTCGACGGAAGGCTGGAGCAGGGGGAGCGCATCGGCGGCTTCCTGCTGGACCTGGCCGACAACTGGAATTCCATTCCGGGGGGCCGGGATTACCATGCCAAGCTGCGCGCCATCCGCGATTATCACAAGGAGCTCCCGCTGCCGGAGACGCGCGAGGAGTTCGAGACGCGGGCGACCCTGTACGGCCTTGCGAACGAGCTGGAACGGTTCATTCTGACGCTGGCGTAGGCCGGCGCAGAGGGGCCGTTTTTTTTTCTTTACTGGAGAAGAGGGTTTCTATCTTTACAAAAGGAACATCAATTCCTGACATTCCCATGAATCTGGACCGGTACGCTTGCAAAAGTGCAATCTTATCCGAATAGGCAGGTGTGGGGAAATGAAACCATGGTTACGAAAAAGTGTCGGCATTGTGCTCTCCGCCGCGCTCGCTGTCGGCATCTCGCTGCCGGGCGCTCGGGAAGCGCAGGCGGCGGTCGAGGAAACGCCGGTCAAGCTCGTGGAAGGAAACAGCTCCTGGAAGTATCTGGAGACTCCTTCCGATCAAGGAAGCGTCTGGAGGAACGTGTACGACGATACGGCCTGGACCAGCGGCGCCGCGCCGCTCGGGTATCCCGTGCGCGCCGAGACGGCAACGTCGAAGTTCGGCGGCATCGCGACGACGATCGGATACGGCGGCAACAGCAGCAACAAATACTTGACGACCTATTTCCGCAAAACGATTCAAATCAGCGGAGCGGCGGACTACAAGCGGTTCGTCGGCAGCTTCGGCGTCGACGACGGCATGGTGCTCTATGTCAACGGTGCGGAAATCGCCCGCTACAATATGCCGGAGGGGCCGATCAGCTACACGACGCTGTCGGTGGAGGGCAAGGCGGCACCGCTGTTCTTCGATGACGTCGATCTGACGGACAAGCTGGCGGGCGTCGTCAAGGAAGGCGCGAATCAGATCGCCGTCGAGGTGCATCAGCAGAGCAAGAGCAGCTCGGACCTGTACTTCGACATGGAGCTGACGGCGTACAAGACGCCGGCGCAGCCGCCGGTCGAGCCGTCCAAGTCGCCGCTGCCCCAGTCGGTAGCGCTGACATTCAACGGCGATCCGCGCACGGAGCTGGGCGTAGCCTGGTACACGTACGAGAACTACCCCGGCACGAAGCTGCAGGTCGCCGAGAAGGCTGCCGCTGGCGCAGGGACGGAATTCCCGGCGGACAAGGCGGCGACGTTCGAGGGGACGTCGGAGCGGATCGAGACGTTCCAGACCAAGGCGGACAAGACTGCCGCCAAAAAGACGGCGTACATCAGCCATAAGGCGAAGGCCGCCGGCCTGAAGCCGGGCACGGACTATGTCTATCGCGTCGGCGACGGCGAGGACGGCCATTGGAGCCCGGCAGGCTCCTTCCGTACGGAAGCGGCGCAGCCGGAAGGCTTCACATTCCTCTACACGACGGATTCGCAGGGAACGACGGAGGCGGACTTCGCCACTTGGGCGCATACGCTTCAGGAAGGAATCGCGCGCTTCCCGCAATCGGCCTTCATCGCCAATACGGGCGATCTGGTCGACAACGGGGATCTCGAGGAGCAGTGGAGCTGGTTCTTCAACAAGCCCAAGGAGCTTCTGATGAGCCGGCCGCTGGTGCCGCTCGTCGGCAACCATGAATCCAAGAACTACAATGACTACGCGCAGCATTTCAATCTTCCGAACGTGTCGCAGACGGGCGCCAAGCCGGACGGCTCCGTGTATTCCTTCGACTACGGCCCGGCGCACTTCATGGTCGTCAATACGGAATATTCGCTCGTCAGCAGCACCGAGGAGCAGAAGCAGATTTACCGCAATCAGGTGCAATGGCTGAAGAGCGAAGCGGCCCGCACGGACAAGAAATGGAAGATCGTCCTGCTCCACAAATCGATGTATTCGGTGGCCAACCACTCCAGCGACTCCGATGTCCTGAGCTTCCGCCAGGACCTGACGAAGGCGTTCGACGAGATGGGCGTCGATCTCGTGCTCGGCGGCCATGACCATACGTATGCGCGCAGCTATCAGATGCTGAACAACGTGCCTCAGACCGACATCGTGCCGGATGCCGGCGGACAGGTCGTCGATCCGAAGGGCACGCTCTACCTCATCACGAACGCGGCAGGCGACAAGCGCTACAACGTGAAAACGGGAACGACGTTCCCTTATGCCGCCAAGTATGATCAGCCCGGCAAGGAAATGTTCACCGGCGTGCGGGTGACGGAGGATGAAATCAGCTTCCAGGCCTACACGACGACGGAGGCAGGCAGCACGGATGCGTACGATGCCTATGGAATCAAGCGTACGGATGCCGCTCCCGCACCGGTGCAGCATGCGGCGTGGTCCGTCAATGCCGACGGCAAGCTGCAGCTGGAATGGACGGCTCCGGCCGGCGCGGCTCCCGCGGCTTACCGGATTTATGAGCAGAAGGACGCGCTTGGCGCGAACTGGAATGCTACGGTGAACCATGAAGCCGGCAAGACGAGCTACGTCTATGTACTGGAAAATGCCGATCCAAAAGGCCAATATGAGCTGGCTATCCGTGCGACCGGCGGCCGCGGCAATTCGGCCGCGGTTGCGGTGAAGCCGAATGAAGCCGTTCAGCCAAGCGCAAGCCCGTCGGCGAGCCCGACGCCAAGCGCAAGCCCGTCGGCAAGTCCGAGCGCAAGCCCGTCGGCAAGCCCGACGCCAAGCGCAAGCCCATCGGCAAGTCCGAGCGCAAGTCCATCGGCGAGCCCGGCGCCAACCCCGAGTCCGACAACGGGTCCGGTCTGGACCCCGAGCGCAAGTCCGTCGCCGAGCGCAAGTCCGAGCGCAAGCCCGACGCCGACGCCAAGCGCAGCGCCGAGTGCAAGCCCGACGCCGACACCGGCGCCGAGCATGACGCCTGCACCGGCGAAGGACGTTCCAGCGACCCATTGGGCTTATGCCAGCATCGCCCGGGCGATGGAGCTTGGCATCGCTCAAGGTTATGAGGACGGAAGCTTCCGTCCCGAACGCTCGGTCAGCCGTGCGGAGCTTGCCGTGCTGCTCTCGCGGGCGATGAAGCTGCCGGAATCCGGCAGCCCGTCCGCCTTCAAGGATGCTTTGAGCATCCCGGCCTGGGCGCGCGGCGCTGTCGCGGGAGCCGCTTCCTCCGGCTGGATCGGCGGCTACGAGGACGGCAGCTTCCGTCCGGATCGTCCGATCAGCCGTGCGGAGCTTGCCGTAATCGCCGCCAAAGCGGCCGGACTCAAGACGGTCGCCGGCGAGAAGCCGAGCTATCTGGATCTGGCCGGCATTCCGGTCTGGGCCCGCCCTTCGGTCGCTGCGCTGCAGCAAGCCGGACTGATGGGCGGCGTCGGCGGCAGCCGGTTCGCTCCGGCGGAGCCGGTGTCGCGCGCTCAAGCCGCGGCGCTGCTGGTGAAGCTGGCTGCCCAGCAGGCTGCCTGAGCAAGCAGGAGCTCGGATTTCGGGCAGCGGTTTAAAAGAATAAACGCAAGCGAGGCGATCAGATTCTGATCCCGGCGCTTGCGTTTTTTTATGAAGAGAGGGTAGCACGGCTTGGGGCCGAAGGGGGCGTCAGCCGCTGTCCGCGGCGTCCTGCGTTTCGGATACCAGCGTCTCGATGAAGCGCTCGGAGCTCTTGGACAGGTAGCGGTCCCGCCGCCAGACGATGCCGACCTCGGAGTGGAAGCTCTCGCCGTCGAGCTCGCGCAGCTCGATCCCGGCCATCTGGAACGAGGACAGCACGGAGCGCGGCAGGACGGTCGCTCCGATGCCTTCCGAGACGAGGGCCAGAATGACGGCGACGCTGGAGCATTCGCACAGGACATGCGGCTCGCAGCCGGCGCGGCGGAATTCCTGCAGCAGCTTTTCATGCATGGCGGTTGTCCGCTCGGTCTTCAAGGTGAGAAAAGGATGCTTGGCAAGCTCGGCGAGCGTAATCGGACCGGGACGCGCGAGCGGCCAGCCGGACGGCAAAATGGCGGCGAACGGATCGGAGGGCAGATAGGCGATCTGATAAGCGGACGGATCGGCGTCGAACTCGAACGGCAGCCGGGTGACGATCAGCTCGATCTCTCCCGCGTCGAGCTCCTGTCCGAGCGAGAAGTGGTCGCCTTCATGAACCTTGAACGTCACCTCGGGATAGCGGGCATGGAACTGCCGGATCGGCTCCGGCAGCAGGGAGATGCAGGAAACGACGGCTCCGACGGACAGCACGCCGCGGATGCCCTCTCCTTGCTCGCGCACCTGCTGGAGCGCATCGGAGAATTCCCGCATGAGCCGCTCCGCCCTTTCGAGCAGCAGCTTGCCGGCGGCGGTAAGCCTCAGGCTGCGGCCGGTGCGGTCGAACAGCCTGACGCCGAGCTCCTCCTCCATCTGCCTGAGCTGGCGGCTGAGCGGCGGCTGCTCCATATGCAGGGCGCGGGCGGCCCGCGTAATCTGGCCTTCCCGGGCGATCGTCGCGAAATAATTCAGCTGGCGCATATCCATATCGAAATCCTCCTAGTTGGGGAAGAATGGAAGAAAGGCCGCGAGCGGGCGCTCAGCGGCATCCATACCTGGAAGGTATGGGAAGCTGAATGAAACCGATCCTTTAACTATAGGGGATCAAGTGGTAGGATGACTAGTAGAAGAATGAACGGGACGCCCCCGGCGGGCAGACTCCCGGAGAGAGGAAGTTAAGAGTAATGGCATACGAATTCAAGCATGAGCGCACGGCTTCCCCGAGAACGAAGGAATCGCTTCAGGGCTCGGTATTCGGCACCCGCTTCACGGACCATATGTTTATTCTGGACTATGACAAAGGGCAGGGCTGGCATGACGGCCGCATCGTTCCTTACCAGCCGATCTCGCTGGATCCGGCGGCCAAGGTGTTCCACTACGGCCAGACGATCTTCGAAGGGCTCAAGGCGTACCTGACCGCTGACGGCCGCGTCCTGCTGTTCCGTCCCCGCAGCAACATCAAGCGGATGAACCTGTCCAACGCCCGCCTCAGCATTCCGCAGCTCGACGAGGAGCTCGTGCTGGAGGCGCTGCGCCAGCTGATCCAGGCCGAGCGCGACTGGGTGCCGTCGGAGGAAGGAACTTCCCTGTACGTGCGTCCGTTCGTCATCGCGACGCAGCCGACGCTTGGCGTCGCTCCTTCCCATCAGTACAAATTCATGATCATCCTCTCGCCGGTCGGCGCTTACTACGCAGAGGGCGTGAATCCCGTCTCCATCTACGTGGAATCCAGCTACGTCCGCGCGGTGCCTGGCGGCGTCGGCGAAGCCAAGACGGCGGGCAACTACGCGGCCGGCCTGCAGGCGCAGGAGGAAGCGACGGCCAAGGGCTACTCGCAGGTGCTCTGGCTCGACGGCGTGCACCGCAAATACATCGAGGAAGTCGGCAGCATGAACGTGTTCTTCGTCATCGGGGACAAGGTCGTGACGCCGGCGCTGAACGGCAGCATCCTGCACGGCATTACGCGCGACTCCGTCATTACGTTGCTGAAGCACTGGGGCTACGACGTGGAGGAGCGCCAGCTTTCCATGCAGGAGGTTGCGGACGCCTACCATGACGGCACGCTGAAGGAGGCGTTCGGCACGGGCACCGCCGCTGTCATCTCGCCGATCGGCGAGCTGTACTGGCAGGGCGAGGCGATGCCGGTCAACGGCGGCAAGACGGGCGAACTGTCCCAGCGTCTGTACGACGAGGTCACCGGACTGCAGCGCGGCGAGAAGGAAGATCCGTTCGGCTGGACGATGGAGCTGTAAAAGAGAACGGACAACGAGGTTTCGTTATCGAAGACACAGGGAAGCCCCTCGGACACTCTTCAAGCGAAGAGGCGTCCGGGGGCTTTTTCGTTGCGCCGATGGAAGAGCGGAAGAAGACGTCAAAAAAAGCCGTCCCCTTGGGGGGGCGGCTGAAAAACAAGCGAAAGTTCCGGAATCGTTCTGGAGAAACGAATGTGGTCGCCTTTGTCACCGGATTTCGACCGCAAAAATGGCAAAGAATCAGAGAAATACGGGGACAACAGCGATCGGAAGAATGATCCGCGAACGCAGCGACAACTTTTTCAGCGGCCTCCCCCTTGGGGGGCGACTTTTCGGCATTCCTCGACCCTCTAGGAGACGGCCTGCGCCTGTTCGGGAGCTCGATGATTCAGGATCGGCATCATGACCATCGCGCCGAGCAGGAACAGCAGCCCCGAGCCGCTGTAGATGGCTACGAGCGGGAATGCGCTCTTGAGCACCCCGGCGACGGACATGGAGATGACCATCATGCCGATGAACATCGGATTCAGCACGCCGTTCACCCGGCCGACGATCGATGGATGCGACCATTTCAGAATCATCGTGCTGATGCCGATGTGGATGCACGGGAACACGAGTCCGTTGACGAACTGGGTGACGAGCGTGAGCGTCACGCTCGTCGAGAAGCCGACGATGACCGTGCATACGGCTCCGACGAGCATGCCGGTCGCCAGCAGCAGCTGGGGAGAGACGCGCTTGGCGAATGTCGCCACGATCCCGCCCCCGATCAGCATGGCTACGCCGCTCACCATGAGGAGGTATTGGAGGAATTCTTTGTCCCGGCCTAGCCTCTCCGTCACGATGAACAGGTTGAGCGCCTGGGCGATGCCGACCGCGAGCCCGGCCAGAATGAAGGCCGCGCCGAGCATGCGGAGCACCTGGCTCTGCCAGACGTACCGGAACCCTTCCGCCAGCTCCCGGAGGAATTGCCCCTTCGTTGCCGCCGCCCGCGGCTGCGGGAGATCTTTGGGCAGCCGGACGAGGACGAGCGCCGAGAGCAGGAAGGCGACGCCCATGATGGCGACCGAAGTCTCCAGACCGAAGCGGCTGTAGACGAACGTGCCGAGCATGGGTCCCAGCACCATGAACGTCGCCTGCAGCGATTGGAACAGAGCCATGCCCTGCTGCATCTGCGTTTCCGGCACATGCTGCTTGAACAGCCTCATTCCGGACGGCTGGGAGAACTGCGACAGGATGGCGGAGATGAAGGCGACGAGGTACACCGACTCCCAAGAGCCGAAATGGATGGCCAGCAGGACGACGAACACGGAAACGGCGGACAGCAGATCGCACCAGACCATCGTCCGTTTGGGCGGCCAGCGGTCGGCGAACGTTCCGCCGATGAACGAGAAGACGAATATGGGTGCGAATTCGGCTACGCTGATAAGCGATATGGCGTACGGATCGTTGTTCGTTTTCTCGGCGACAAAGAGGAGGATCGCGAAGTTCCGCACCCAGATGCCGATCTGCAGAAGCATGCTGGATAGCAGGATCGTCTGCAGGAATCGGTTGCGGAAAAGGCTCGGAGGAGACTCCGCCGCGGATGGAATGCTCATGGTATCAACCACCTTTTCGGATGAAAAAAATTCGAGGCCGGGCAGGCTTGATTGACCTCCGCATCCATTGTATGTGCAATCCGATTCCAATTCAGGTCAAGTTTTCTTTTAATTGAATTTTCCTGAAAATAAACGGGCTAAAGTCAAGGAGCCGTGCCGCCAAGCCCGGCGAGGCCGGCCTCGTGAGCTTATCCGACGTATGACAACTGTCATGCGAAACAGATGATACGTTTGAATTCAAGTCCGCTCCCGCTTCCCTTAAGCTGAGAGCAGGAAGTCGAGCACGGCCGAGCGAGGCCGAACGGGAGTGGAACGAATGAAGCATGAGCCTGCCATCCAGATCGATAACGTGACGAAGCAGTTCAAAGATAAAAAAGCCGTCGACCGCCTCAGCCTGACGATCGAGAAAGGAAGCGTAACGGCGCTGCTCGGACCGAACGGAGCCGGCAAGACAACAACGGTCTCGATGATTCTCGGCTTGATGAAGCCGACGAGCGGCACGGTGAAGCTGCTCGGCGGAGATCCGCACGACCGGGCGGTGCGAAGCCGGATCGGGGCGATGCTGCAGGACACGAGCGTCATCGATGACCTCAAGGTCGGAGAGACGATCGACCTGTTCCGCAGCTACTACAGCCGGCCTCTCCCGCTGGAGCGGCTGCTGGCGATTTCCGGCCTCGGCGCGGAGCGGGGCAAGCTGGCGGCGTCGCTGTCGGGAGGACAGCAGCGCAGGCTCGGCTTCGCGCTGGCTGCGGCAGGCGACCCCGAGGTGCTCTTCCTCGACGAGCCGACGGTCGGCATGGACGTCACGGCGCGCGCGCTGTTCTGGGATACGGTCCGGGCGATGGCCGGCAAGGGCAAAACCGTCCTGATGACGACGCATTACCTGGAGGAGGCGGATCAGATCGCCGACCGGGCGGCGGTCATCAGCCAAGGCAGGCTTATCGCCGACGGCACGCCGAGCAGCATCAAAGCCTCCGCGACGGGCCGCTCTATATCGTTCACGGCGGGGGAATCGCTGACGCGCGATATGCTGCTCGTCGTTCCCGGAGTGGCGGATATCGACTGGAAGGGCAGCCGGGTGAGGCTGTACAGCACGGACACGGACCGGCTGATCGGCGTCCTGCTGGAGAGGAAAATGCCGATGCGGGACATCGAGATCCAAAGCGGAGGGCTGGAAGAAGCGTTTCAGAATCTGCTGAAGAAAGCCCAGTGACGCGGCGGGGTGATTCCCTGCAGCCTTCATAGAGGCGAGGCCGGGAAACGGCTGGACGCCGCTTTTTTAACCCAATCCCAAGGAGAGATTTCCGATGAGCCAAACCTATAGAGCGACATGGGCGCAGTGCCGCGCCGAAATGCTCCGCACGATCCGCAACCGCCGCTTCGTCTTTTTCTCGATTTTGATGCCGGCCGCTTTCTTTTTCATCTTCACCGGCACGATGGACGGAGGCGGAATGCACAACTGGGCGGCGTATTACCTGATGTCGATGACCTCCTACGGCGTCGTCGGGGCGAGCCTGGTCACCTTCTCCCAGCGGGTGTCCAGGGAACGAGCCCAAGGCTGGATCCGGCTGCTCCGCATGACTCCGCTGCCTTCCGGCGCCTATGTCCTATCCAAGGCCGCCGCTCAAGGCGCCATCAATATCGGGCTTATTCTCGTCCTGTTCCTGACGGGCGGCCTGAGCAAGTCGATCGATCTGCCGGCGTCCGTCTGGATCGAGGCCGGCCTATGGATCTGGGCAGGCGGGTTCGCCTTCATGGCGCTCGGCATGCTGCTCGGCACGATGAGGAACAGCGACGTCGTGCAGGTGCTGGCGACGATTCTCTATATGTCCCTCTCCATCGTCGGAGGCTTATGGATGCCGACCTCCGCGATGCCGCAGATCATGCAGACGATCGCCAAGTTCACGCCGACGTACCGGATGGGCCAAGGGCCGTGGGCGCTCATCGGCGGGCAGCCGGTCGATTGGAGCGGGATCGGCGTGCTGGCTGTTTATATGATTCTGTTTATGGTAGTATCCGCTTATATCATGAAAAAACAGGAAGCGGTGTAGGATGGCCCCAAAAGGCAGGCGGCCCCGCTCGGGTCCGCCTATTTATTTTCCCCTCGTCTGGCTGGTTTACCTGACCTTCCCGGTCGCCAGCATCCTGCAGCTGTCCGCCGGGGAGCAGGCGGCTTCGTTCGGGCTGCTCGGCGCGTTCAGCGCCGTGTATGTCTACAGCTTCCTCAAGCCGAGGCATCGTCTCGCAGGCATTTTGCTGCAGCAGGCGATCATCGTTTATTTCAGCACGAGGCTCAGCATCAACTTTTTGTACATGGCGTTTTTTCCGTCCCCGATCATCGGCTTCCTCAAGTCGGGTCGGCAGGCGGCGGCCGGATTATCCGGCATGGCGCTCCTGTTCGCGGCGACGGCATGGCAGCAGAGAGATGAGATTCAAGGCGGAGATCTGCTGCAGCTCGTTCCTGCGCTGATCATCATGCTCGTCATGCCGCTCGGCATCCGGATAGGGATGAGGTCGCGCGAGCTGCGGAGCCGCTTGACCATGGCCGAGGAGGAGATCGCCCGCTTGTCCAAAAACGAAGAGAGGCAGCGCATCTCGAGAGACCTTCACGATACGCTGGGCCATACGCTGTCGCTCATTACGCTGAAGGGCGAGCTGGCCGAGCGGCTCGTGCGGGGAGACCCGGCGCGGGCCGAGCAGGAAGCCCGCGATATTCAGGCCGCCTCGCGGGCGGCCTTGAAGCAGGTCCGCGAGCTGGTGTCGGGGATGAACGGCGCGACGCTCCGGGATGAGCTGCTCCATGCGCGGCAGATTCTGGCGGCGGCGGGCATCGCGCTGAACGCAGGGAGCATGCCGCCCGAGGGGACCGTGCCCGCGCTTGCGGACAATATCCTCGGCATGTGCCTGCGGGAGGCGGTCACGAACGCGGTCAAGCATAGCAAGGCTTCCGAGCTTGAGATACGCTGGTCGGCCGTTCCGGACCGGATGGAGCTGTCTGTCCGGGACAACGGCAGAGGCATGGCCGAATGCGCGGCGGACGGACCCGGCACGGGCAGCGGGCTGGAGAGCATGAAGGAAAGGCTGAAGCTGATCGGGGGCAGCCTGGCGGTAAGCTCCGCTCCGGGTAAAGGAACGGAGCTGGTGCTGGCGGTGCCGCTTGTATCGAAGGGAGCCGTGAAGCGATGAAGGTCGTGCTGGCGGAGGATCAGGGCATGCTGAGAGGCGCGATGGCGGCTCTGCTCGGCATGGAAGACGATATCGAGGTGGCGGGGCAGGCGGCGGACGGCCTGCAGGCATGGGAGCTCATCCAGGCTCTGAATCCGGATCTGTGCGTGCTGGACATCGAGATGCCGCTTATGACGGGACTGGATGTGGCGGAGAAGCTGAAGGAAAGCAAGCATCCCTGCAAAGTCGTCATCCTGACGACGTTCTCGCGTTCGGGGTACTTCCAGCGGGCCATGAAGGCCGGCGCGCGCGGCTTCCTGCTGAAGGATTCGCCGGTCAGCGAGCTGGCGGCGGCGCTGCGCAGCGTCCATGCCGGAGGCCGGGCGGTGAGCCCGGAGCTGGCGCTCTCGTTCTGGGAGGCGGAAAATCCGCTCAACGAGCGGGAGCGGGAAATTTTGAAGCTCGCCGGAGAAGGGCTGTCGGCCGGCGACATCGCCGGGAGGCTGTTCCTGTCGGCGGGCACGGTGCGCAACTACTTGTCGGAGGCGATCCAGAAGCTGGATGCCCGGAACCGGATCGACGCCTGCGCGATCGCGGAGAAGAACGGCTGGCTGGACTAGCCGTTCTTTTTTGCGTCCGTATGCGTCCGTATGCGTCCGTATGCGTCCGTATGTGTCCGTATGGCTGCTGTAGCAGAGGACTAACCGAATTTCAGTAACCCCACCCGAAATTAGGGGGATATTATCCATCCTTGGCATTCGCTATTATTAGGAGGATTCAGTAATGTAAGCGGTGCCAATCAGGAGGGGAAGTCATTGGGAAAAGCAAAATCCGTTGCGGCGCTGCTCGGTGCGCTGCTGATCGCCGGGGGAGCCGTTCCGGTCTACGGAGCGGCTCCGGCCGCCAAGGAAACGCAAGCGGGCTGCTCAAGCCCGGTCATGGAGAAATGGGTGGCATCAGGTCTGGCCAGCGGTTATCCGGGCGGAGCCTGCAAGCCCGATGCGGCGGTTACGCGCGCCGAGCTTGCCCAACTGATGGCCAGGCTGTTCGGTCTGGACGACGCAGGCTCGGAATCGGACAAGCCTTACCGCGACGTAGCGGCAGCCTCCTGGTACTCCCAGGCTGTGCGGGCAGTCGGGAAGGCCGGTGTCGCGCAGGGTTATCCGGACGGCAGCTTCCGTCCGTCGGCTCCGGTGACGCGCCAGGAGGCCGCGGCCATGGCGGCCAAGCTGTTCAGGCTGCCGCTCGGAACAGGCAGCAGCCTGGACGGCTTTTCGGACGGAGCCGGCGCTGCCGCCTACGCCAAGCCTGCCCTTGAGGCGCTGCTTGCCGGAGGATATCTGAAAGGATACGCCGACGGCAGCCTGAAGCCGCAGAAGTCGATTACGCGCTCCGAAGCCGTCACGCTGCTGGACCGGCTGGCTCCTGCGACGGTGCTGGAGGACGGCAGGCAAACGAACGGTTCGGAAGGCAATATGCTGGTCCGGGCCGGAAAGACGGTCCTTGAGAATTCTCGCATCAAGGGCGACCTCTATATCGCTCCCGGCGTCGGCGAGGGCGATGTCGCATTGGAAGGAGTCACGGTGGAAGGACGGGTCCTCGTTCAGGGGGGCGGCGTCAACAGCATTCATTTCAAGCATTCCAGCGCCGGCTCGGTCGTCATCGACAAGGCCGGCTCCCCGGTGCGCGTCGTGCTTGAGGACGGCAGCCGGACCGGCAGGCTGTCGGTCGACAGCCCGGCGTCAGTCGAGATCGGCAGCGGGTCCACGGCGGACGAGGTCGAGCTCGGCGAGCGTGCGGGCAGCACGTCGCTGAGCGTGCAAGGCTCCATCGGACGCCTGACGGCCAAGGCCGGAGGCGCAAGCTTGAACGGCAGCGCATTGCAGCAGGGCCAGGCGGTCGGCGTGGAAGCAGGCGTCGTCGGCGCTCCCGGAGGCACGGGCGCGACAGCGGCGCCGAGCGCGACGCCAATCACGAC
>NZ_BIMD01000034.1 GCF_004000905.1 Paenibacillus humicus NBRC 102415 | reverse complement strand
CCACATAGGCCAATGCAAGTGTTTTTTATAACTTTTTTCATTTCTTTATTGATAGCCTGCTAGAAAGAAGAAAAGCCCGCATAAAACCTAGGGTTTATGCGGGCTTTCAGCTATTCGTTTCTCATATGAGGGAAGAGAAGCACATCTCGGATAGAAGCCGAATCCGTCAGCAGCATCACTAGACGGTCGATGCCGATGCCGAGACCGCCTGTTGGCGGCATGCCGTATTCCAAAGCGCGGATGAAATCGTCATCCATCTCATGCGCCTCGTCGTTGCCCGCTTCCTTCTCCACCATCTGTGCCTCGAAGCGCTGGCGCTGGTCGATCGGATCGTTGAGCTCCGTGAAAGCATTGGCATGCTCGCGGGATACGATGAACAGCTCGAAGCGGTCCGTAAAGCGCGGGTCCTCATCGTTCTTCTTGGCGAGTGGAGAAATATCCACGGGATGGCCGGTTACGAACGTAGGCTGAACGAGCGTATGCTCCACGAAAGTCTCGAAGAAAGCATTGACGATATGGCCGTAGGTCATATGCGGCTCCACCGGAACCTTATGCTCCTGAGCCAGCTGCTGCGCTTCCTCAAGGGACAGCTGCTGCGTGAAATCGACTCCGGTCGCGTCCTTGATGAGTTCCATCATGGACACGCGGCGCCATGGGACGGTCAGATCCACTTGCTGGCCTTGATAGTCGATGACCGTGCTGCCATGCACCTCTTGGGCGATATGCGCGATGAGGTTCTCCGTCAGGGACATGATGTCCTTGTAGTCGGCATAGGCTTCGTAGAGCTCGATCATCGTAAATTCCGGATTGTGCCGAGTGCTCATGCCCTCGTTGCGATAGACGCGGCCGATCTCATATACTTTCTCGAGACCGCCGACGATCAGCCGCTTGAGGTGAAGCTCGATGGCGATCCTCATATAGAGCTGCATATCCAGCGCATTATGATGAGTAATGAACGGACGAGCGGCCGCTCCGCCGGCAATCGTATGGAGAGTCGGGGTTTCAACCTCGAGATAACCGAGAGAATCCAGGTAACGGCGCATGGACTGGATGATGCGGGAACGCAGGATGAACGTCTGCTGCACGTCCGGGTTGGTGATCAGATCGACGTAACGCTGGCGGTAGCGCTGTTCCACGTCTTTGAGTCCATGGAATTTGTCCGGCAAAGGAAGCAGCGACTTGCTGAGGACCGTTACTTCCTTCGCTTTGACGGAGATCTCTCCCGTCTTCGTTTTGAATACCGTGCCGTCGACGCCAACGATATCGCCGATATCGAGCAGGTCAAAAGCCTTGTACTGGCTTTCTTCGACCGAATCCTGACGGACATAGATCTGAATGCGGCCGGTCAGGTCCTGAATCGTGGCGAACGCGGCCTTGCCCATGCCGCGCTTGGTCATGATGCGGCCGGCGATACGAGCGGCAGCGCCCTTCTCCTCCAGCTCTTCCTTGGTCAGATCTCCGAATTCGGAAGCAATGCCGCCGGCTGTCGCCGTGCGCTCGAACTTGCTGCCGAACGGGTCCACGCCCAGATCGCGAAGCTCATCGAGCTTTGCCCGCCGAAGCTGCAGGAGCTCGCTTAGGTCCTGCTGTTCCTGTTGATCCACTGTGCCGTTCTCTTGACTCACTTGATCTTCATCTCCTTGCTTGTCTATCCCTTAAAAAAGCTCCCTATAGGTAGGAAGCTCTTGAATGGAAGTATAGCTGTTGGGTCTGGTCTGGGTGCCTGAATTACTTCTTGATGTCCAAGATCCGGTATTGAATGACGCCGGCCGGAACGTTGACCTCCACGGTCGTGCCCTTCTTCTTGCCGAGAATCGCCCGGCCGAGCGGGCTTTCATTGGAGATCTTGTTCTGCAGCGGATCGGATTCCGCCGTGCCGACAATGGCGTATTCAATCGTATCGCCGAACTCAAGGTCCTCGATCGTCACGATGGAGCCGATGCTTACCGTATCTACGGCGATATCGTCATTATTGATGATGCGCGCGTTGCGCAGCATTTTCTCAAGCGTAAGGATGCGGCCTTCGATAAAAGCTTGCTCGTTTTTGGCATCTTCATACTCGGAGTTTTCGCTGATGTCGCCATAACCGATAGCGACTTTGATCCGCTCGGCCACTTCGCGACGTTTCACGGATTTGAGATTCTCCAGTTCCTCTTCCAGCCTCTTGAGTCCGTCCTGAGTCAGAATCACTTCTTTGTCGCTCATTGCCGATTCTCCTGTCGTGGCGTATTTGCTTACCTCGCGTTGAAAGCGAAAGGAATTACAGCAGGATTCCCAGTGCCTGAAACCGTGTCCATAATCCACCAAGAACAGACGGCACAGGATTATATTGCAAGATTATATGCAATTGCACCCGGCGTGTCAATGAGAGGCCCCCGGCAAAGACGGCCGCCCGCGGGCACGCTTCCCGCAAGGGAAAGCGTCTTGCCGCGGGCGGCAGTGCTATGGCTTCAGTTGACCGCCGCTTCCGGTACGGCCGGCATCTGGGCATCCTGGCCGAGAGACCGGATATACTCGTTCAAGATGTTGACCATGACATCGCGGCTCGTCTCTTCCATGATGTTGTCCTTGATGCGGGCGGCGCCCTTGAGGCCTTTGAGATACCAGGCCAGATGCTTGCGCATCTCCTTCACGGCTACGGCCTCGCCTTTGAGCGCGATCAGCCGGTCCATGTGAAGGATGGCGATCTCCATCTTCTCCACGGCGTTCGGCTCCGGCAGCAGCTCGTCATGCGTGAGGTAATGGATCGTGCGGTAGAGCATCCAAGGGTTGCCGAGCGCCGCGCGTCCGATCATGACGCCGTCGCAGCCGGTTTCGGCGATCATGCGCTTGGCGTCCTCCGGGGTGTTGACGTCGCCGTTGCCGATGACCGGAATGCTCACCGCTTCCTTGGCCTGCCTAATGTAGCTCCAGTCGGCATGGCCCGTATACAGCTGCTCCCGGGTGCGTCCATGCACGCTGACGGCTTTGCCTCCGGCGCGTTCGACGGCGCGGGCGTTTTCGACCACGAAGATATGGTCGCTGTCCCAGCCGATCCTCATCTTGACCGTTACCGGCTTGTCGACGGCGTCGACGACCGAGCTGACCATCTCGTAGATCTTGTCGGGATTGAGCAGCCAGCGGGCGCCGGCATCGCATTTGGTCACCTTCGGCACCGGACAGCCCATGTTGATGTCGATGATGTCCGCATTCGTCTCCTTGTCGACGACTTTCGCAGCCTGGACAAGGGATCTGCGGTCTCCGCCGAAAATCTGCAGGCTGAGCGGCTTTTCGCGCTCATCCACGAACAGCATTTCGCGCGTGCGCTTGTTGCCGTGGACAATCGCCTTGTCGCTCACCATCTCCGCGCAAACGAGCCCGGTGCCGAACTCTTTGGCGATGAGCCGGAATGCAGGGTTGCAGACGCCCGCCATAGGAGCGAGAACGACATTATTCTTCATTTCGATATTTCCGATTTTAAGCATAACCGTTCCTTCCTTCTATCGCAGACCGCCGCTCGTCACGGCCGTCAATTCTTCATAGTCGATGCCGAGAGTGTCGGCGATCCGCCCGAGAAGCTTGGCTTCGGGCTTGCGCGTGCCGCGCTCGAGCGAGCCGAGCACCGCAACGGATACTTCCAGCTTGTCGGCCAGCTGCTGCTGGGTGAAGCCCTTCAGCTTCCGAAAGGCGCGGATCCGCTGCGCCAGTTGATCGTATTCCATTGAGCAATGCCTTCCTTTCCATCCCGTAATGCCGCGACCGCCATCGACTCCGCCTTGGCCAGCAGAGGGTGGCCCGGTTCCAGCACCTCGGCCAGGGGAACCATCACGAACGCCCGCTCCTCCATTCTAGGATGAGGGAGCTGCAGCTCTTCCTTATCCATGGACACATCTTCATATAAAAGCAGATCCAAATCAATCGTTCTCGGGCCGTTGCGGATATCGCGGACCCGGCCAAGCCGGCGCTCGATGTCGAGCATCAGGCGCAGCAGCTCCAGCGGATCGAGGCGCGTCCGCAGAGAAGCCGCCATATTGAGGAAAGCGGGCTGGTCGGCGTAACCGACCGGATCGGTCTCATACGCGGAGGATACCTCCTCCACGGACACGCCCTCGCTTCCGTCAAGCAGCTTCAACGCCTGCGCGAGCAGGTCCGCGCGTTTCCCTATGTTGGAGCCGAGGGCGATATAGGCCCTGCTCATAGTCCCGGCAGTCCCGCTATGCGGGTACGATTTCTCCATGCTCATCCCGCTTTCGCACCAGTTCGACGACAACGCCGTCGAAGTGGATCTCGAACGGAGGATTCGGTTTCGTCACGCGAACGGTCAATTCAGTAATGCCAGTATACGTCTCGAGCAGTGCAGTTGCAATACGGCCCGCCAGCGCCTCGATCAGCTTCACGGGCGGCCCTTCCACGATTTTCTTGGTCGCCGCATGCAGGTCGGCATAGTTGATGGAATGCTCCAGCTCGTCGGTGCGGGCGGCCTGCTCAAGATTCAGCTTGAGAACGAGGTCGACATGGAAGTTCTGCCCAAGCCGGTTCTCCTCCGGAAATACGCCATGATAACCGAAAAACCGCATGCCATTAAGTGTCATCTTGTCCATTGTCGGCCGGTCCATTCCTTTCTGTTCCAAAGTATCAGCGCGGGCCGTAGACGATCGCGTCTGTCATTGCGCATGTTTTGCGGATCGCATCGATATCGTGCACGCGAACGATCTGGCAGCCTTGGGCGATTCCAAGCGCCACCGTCGCTGCCGTTCCCTCGATCAGCTCTCCGACCGGCAGCCCGAGCGTGTCCCGGATGAACCGCTTGCGCGAAGTGCCGAGCAGCACCGGGTAGCCCAGCTCCGCCAGCTGTGACAAGCTCCCCATCAGCGCCACGTTGTCTTCATGGGTTTTGGCAAAGCCGATGCCGGGATCGAGCCAGATGTTCTCCTCGGCTACGCCCGCCGCCCTGGCGATCTCGACGCTTCCCTGAAGGTCGGAAACGACATCCGGTATGAGATCCTCGTAGTCCCTTTCCTGCCGGTTGTGGCTGATGATGACCGGGCAGCCGAACTCGGCGGCGGTATCGGCCATTCGGGAATCGAGCCGCAAACCCCATATATCGTTGATGATATGCGCGCCGGCTTGAAGCGCCGCCCTCGCCGTTTCGAACTTGTACGTATCGATGGAAAGAGGCATCTCCGGCAGCTCGAGGCGCAGCCTCTCGATCACGGGAACGACGCGCCGCAGCTCCTCCTCATGCGGAACAGGGGTGAAGCCGGGTCGGGTCGATTCTCCTCCGACATCGATGATGTCCGCGCCCTCACGCGCCATCTTCAGGGCGTGGCGCACCGCCTCATCCACCCGGGCATGGCGTCCGCCGTCGGAGAACGAATCCGGGGTCGCATTCAGGATGCCCATGATCAAGGTCCGCTCTCCAAGCTCCAGCCTGACGCCTCCCCCCAGCTCATACCGGCGCTTCGGCACGGCATGGCGCCGTTGACGGATATACATCGAATCCCCTCCTATAAAAAAACTTAATGAACCGGATAGCCTGCGGAATCTGCGGCCAGGCTTCAGCCGGAGCCTCGCAATACGCAAGCGGCTGCCGGATGTCCGATCAGGATCTGTCTATCCGCCAGCCGCTTCGCGCATCGGCCCGGTACAGGCCGAGGAGCTTGCTGCATATCGGACCCGCCGCCGCTCCTGCACGTGGATGGGCGAGCTTCCCCGAGCCGTCAGCCAGCGCGGTTGCGGGAACCAGCTCCTGCACCGACCCGGTCGTCCAAACCTCGTCCGCCTCCAATAGATCCTCCCACCGGTACAGTCCTTCCTCGACCGGCATTCCCGCTTCCCGCGCCAGCTCCATGACGCGGCCGCGCGTAATTCCGGGCAGAATCCCCGTCTCCAGGGACGGCGTGCGGACGATGCCGCCCGAGACGAAAAACAGATTGCTGACGATTCCCTCCGCCAGCCATCCTTCCGCTGTCAGCATCAGCCCTTCGGACCCGGCCGAAGCTCCGGAGGCCATCAGCTCCTGCTTGGCCGCGATGCTGTTCATGTAATGCAGCGACTTCATCCGGATGCCGAGCTCGGGCGTATTCCGCGGCGTCCCCAGCAGGCGCAGCTCGCGTCCGCGGACATGCAGCTCCGGAGTTGCCGGCGGAAGATTCTTGACCATGACGATCTCCGAAGGCGAGGCGTAAGGCCCGGCCGGCAAGCCGAGCCCTTCGTCGCCGGCGGACACCGTCATGCGGACATAGGCATCGCCGTCGATTGCTGCGGCAGCCATCACATCGCGGACCAGCCTGCGGATCCGATCCGGTTCAGCCCGATAGGAGATTTGCAGCCGCGCGCAGCCGTCCTCCAGCCGCCGCAGGTGCCTCTCCAGCAAATAAGGCTCGCCTCCGTAGGTGCGGAACGTCTCGAACAATCCCATTCCATATAAAAATCCGTGGTCGAAAACCGAGATGCGGACATCTTCGGAATCGGCCACGGATCCGTTATAACCAATCTTCATCGAACGGCCGTCTCCGACAGGAAGTTGCGCAGCAGAGCCAATCCGTTCTCCGTAATGATGGATTCCGGATGGAACTGCACGCCTTCAACGGCATATTTCTTGTGCCGCAAGCCCATGATTTCGCCCTCGGCCGTCTCAGCCGTGATCTCCAGCTCGTCCGGCAGCGTCTCGCGCCGCACGATGAGGGAGTGGTAGCGTGTCGCGGTGAACGGCGACGGCAGGCCGCGGAATACGCCCCTTCCCTCGTGAAGGATCGGAGACGTCTTGCCGTGCATGAGCCGCTCCGCCCGCACCACCTCGCCTCCGAAGGCTTGTCCGATCGCCTGGTGCCCCAGGCAGACGCCGAAGATCGGAATCTCGCCCTTGAAGCGCTCGATCAGAGCGAGGCTGATGCCGGCTTCGTTCGGAGAGCAAGGTCCCGGAGAGATCAGGATGTGGTCCGGAGCAAGCCCGGCGACCTCCTCCAGCGTAATCTCGTCATTGCGCTTCACGACGATCTCTTCGTTCAGCTCGCCCAGGTACTGCACGAGGTTGTACGTGAAGGAATCGTAATTGTCGAGTACGAGAATCATTTCGAAAGCCCCCTGTCAGTTGGTGTCGGATGCCGGCGCGGCATCCGCGGCGCGGTGCAGCTCCGCGTATTGGAAAGCGCGCCACAGCGCTCTTGCCTTGCTGATGGATTCCTTGTATTCCCGCTCGGGGTCGGAGTCGATCACGATGCCCGCCCCGGCCTGGATATGCACTTGGCCGTCCAGGACGGCCATCGTGCGGATAATAATATTAAATTCCATATCCCCGCTGTAGTCAATCCAGCCCATCGAGCCCGTATACGGACCGCGGCGTACCGGTTCCAGCTCCTCGATGATTTCCATCGTGCGGATTTTTGGGGCGCCGGTAATCGTCCCTCCGGGAAACACTCCGGCGATGACGTCGAATGCATCGAGTCCTTCGGCCAGACGGCCTTCCACCTGGGAAGCCAGATGCATGACATGGGAGTACCGCTCCACCGCCATCAGCTCCTCCACGCGCACGCTGCCGTAGCTCGACACACGTCCGAGATCGTTGCGTTCCAGGTCTACGAGCATGATATGCTCGGCGGTCTCCTTCTCGCTCGTCCTGAGCTCCCGCTCCATCGCGGCATCCTCCTCCGGAGTTCGCCCGCGCCGCCTAGTCCCCGCGATCGGACGCGTGGCCAGCCGCCCGTCCTTCATCTCGACGAGCAGCTCCGGCGAGGCGGACACCAGCTGGAAGCCCGGCGTGCGGAGCAAGCCCATATACGGAGAAGGATTGATGAGGCGAAGCCATTCGTACAGCTCTTCCGGCGATGTCTCCGTCCGGCATTGCTGCCTGAGCGAGAGATTGACTTGAAAGACGTCGCCCGCCGCGATGTAATCCTGGATCCGGCGGACCGCATTCATATAGCGGTCCTTGAGGAACGGGCTGGCGGCCCCCTCCGGCACATCCGCGAATGGAGGGGCGGAGCCGTCCCGCTCCCGCTCCAGGAGCTGGCGCCGAGAATCCGCAAGCTCCGCTGCCGCACCGGATGAGGCGCTCCAGTCCGCCCATTCCCGAAGCATTTCTTCCGTACGGACGACAGCCGCATCGTATGCGGCTCTCCTGGCGCCTGCACCGGCCTGGCCGGTCAGAGGGACATGAACCGAAGCGAACAGCAGCCGCTTCTTGCGGTCGACGATCCACAGCTCGTCCAGCCGCATGAACAGATAGTCCGGCAAGCCGAGATCGTCTTCGGCCAGCTCCGGGAGGCGCTCGATGGAGCGGATGATGTCATAGCTCCAGAATCCGCCGATGCCTCCGGTCCATGCCGGACCTTCTCCCGCAGGAAGCCTCGGACCGTCCGATCCTCGCATCCAGCGCCTGACCGCCTCCAGCGGAGCGGCCTCGAAGCGCTCGACCAGCTCGTAATCTGCCCGGCCGCCCTTTCCGAGCCGAAGCCGGAGCTGTTCGGCATAGCCGCCCTTGCCCTGCAGCAGCTCGGCGGGCCGCCGTCCCATATAGGTGTACCTTCCGCTTTTGCCGCTCTCCAGGACGATCGAGCAAGGCCCCGCCTCCAGCCACATCCGTTCCCAGGATTCCGGCAGCAGGCTCTCCTCCGGCAGAGGCAGTCTGGCCAGCACCGGCAAGGTCGTGTACTCCTTCTCCCCGCCCAGCCAAGATTCCCACTGCTCCCAAGACGTGACTCCGAATTCTGTCATGGCCCCGCTTCCCCCGTTCATGCATCGTCCTCTTCTCTATCGACTGATCGTATCCTTTTGATTGTTCAAAATCAAGCTGAAAAAGGCGCCATATCCCTGATTGTAATCCGCCTGCCTCCGAAAGCGCCTGCCATGAAAATAAGGAACCCCGCCTACGCGGGATGCGTTTCCGGCCATGAAAAAACCGCCCCGCGCCATCGATAGAGATGGCGTCGGAACGGTTTGCCCTGCGTGAAGACTCTGCCTCCGATCGTCGGAGAGCCTTCGTGTTATCCGGAACCTAGTTCTCGAAGTTGAACAGCGGCGTGCTCAGGTAGCGCTCTCCGTTGCTCGGAACGACCGCGATGACGCGCTTGCCCGGGCCCAGCTTCTTGGCCACCTGCAGCGCGGCAGAGATGGCTGCGCCGGAGCTGATCCCGACGAGCAGGCCTTCTTCCTTGGCGGCGCGGCGCGCAAACTCGAATGCTTCCTCGTTCTCGACCGTAATGACTTCATCGTAGATCTCGCGATCCAGGATGTCCGGAATGAAGTTGGCGCCGATGCCCTGGATCTTGTGCCCGCCCGGCTTGCCGCCGGACAGCAGCGGGGATGCCGCAGGCTCGACCGCGACGATGTGGATGTTCGGGAAGCTCTTGCGCAGCACCTCGCCCGTGCCGCTGATCGTGCCGCCGGTGCCGATGCCCGCCACGAACGCGTCCAGCTTGCCGTCGTAGCCGTTGATCGCCTCGACGATCTCCGGTCCCGTCGTCTCGCGGTGGACCTTGACGTTGGCCGGGTTCTTGAACTGCTGCGGGATGAAGTAGTTCTCGTTCTCCTCCGCCAGCTGCTCCGCCTTCTTGACGGCGCCGTTCATTCCTTCGGCTCCTGGCGTCAGCACCAGCTCCGCGCCGTAAGCGCGAAGCAGGTTGCGGCGCTCAAGGCTCATCGTCTCCGGCATGACGAGCACGGAACGGTAGCCCTTGGCTGCAGCAACCATGGCCAGGCCGATTCCCGTGTTGCCGCTCGTCGGTTCGACGATCGTCGTCACGCCCGGCTGGATCAGACCTTGCTCTTCCGCAACGTTGATCATGCTGATGGCGATGCGGTCCTTGACGCTGGAGCCCGGGTTCTGATATTCCAGCTTCACGTACACTTCGGCGCTTCCCTCCGGCACCAAGCGGTTCAAGCGGACAAGCGGCGTATCTCCGATCAGTTCGGTTACATTCTGCACAATTCTGGCCATAGTCAACTGCCTCCTCATCTATATTCCGACTAAAATAGTAGGTTATTAGCTGTTTCTATCTTAACAAGGCCTTTCGGCCCTTGTCAATAGAATCGCGGAGGACAGCATGAACGTATCGTCATTTCGCTATCCTTTGGTCGGTTCCGATGTCGGATCGGGCAGCACCGATGCCTGATAGTGCTTGAGAAGCTTCTCTTCCCCATCCTTCAGGGATCCCGCTTCGTCCAGGGCGATCATGCGCTT
The DNA here is from genome assembly GCF_004000905.1 of Paenibacillus humicus NBRC 102415. Lineage (GTDB taxonomy): Bacteria > Bacillota > Bacilli > Paenibacillales > Paenibacillaceae > Paenibacillus_O > Paenibacillus_O humicus. The sequence goes on along the minus strand of NZ_BIMD01000034.1, from coordinate 53,506 downwards.
GACCCGCTCGCGCATGGCGGCCTTGCCGGGGTCCGGAGGCGTGATCCGCTCCAGCAGCTCAATGACCGCATAACCTCCGGCCACCTCCACGGGACCTGCGATGTCGCCGGGCTGCAGGCCGGCGGCCGCCTTGGCCGCCCCCGGGTCGAGGAATGGATCCCGCTCGTCGATCAGCCCGAGATCTCCGCCGTTCGAAGCCGTTCCTTCATCCAGGGATTCCCGCTGCGCCAGCTCCTCGAAGCCGGCCCCCTGCTCCAGCTCATCCAGCACCGCAGAGGCCTTGTCCGAATCCGGAAGGACGATCCAGCGAAGATGCAGGCGCGAGGAAGCGGAGAGCTCCGCCTGATGCTCCTTCATATAAGCGTCTACTTCCTTGTCCGAAACCTCGATGCCGCGCGTCATCCACTTCTCCAGAAGCAGGCGGTACATGGCGTCGCTCCATACGTCATCCCGGCTCATGCCGAGCTGCTCCTTCATTTCCCGGTAGAAGGCGTCCTCATCCTCGTATCCTTCCATCTGGGAAGCCAGCTCCGACTGAATCTCTTCGGCCGTCACTTCCAGGCTCCCCTTGGCGCTCTCCTGGTCCAGCGCGCTGCGCAGCATCAGCATCCTCAGCACACTGTCCCCGTACTGCTTCTTGAGCTGCTCCACCCAATCCGAATTCCGGATCGCCTGATCCCCGACGACAGCCGCTTCGCCGTCCGAGCCTCCGGCTCCCGCTCCGGACGCGTCGACCGATCCGGGAGCCGACTCGGGAAGCTGCTGGATGACAACAAAAACGGCGAGCACGATCATGCAGACCGCCTGCAAGCCGATGATTCCCTTGAGCATTTTGTCCTTGCCCATATCGCCCGTCTTCCCTTACCCGTTCTTGCCGGCGGTGGCTTCTTGAAGCAGCCTTTCCAGATGAGGCTTGTCGAACGTGTAGGCCTCGTTGCAGAAGTGGCAGACGACCTCAGCCGATCCTTCCTCTTCGATCAAGTTTCTCAGCTCGGTCTCGCCCATGCTGATCAGCGTCTGCTCCACCTTTTCGGCAGAGCATTGGCAGACGAACTTCACGTCCATCGTCTCATGCACAGTCAGCTCGTCGCCGACGACCCACCGCAGAATTTCTTCCGGGGTCTCACCTTGATCCAAAAGGGCCGTGACATGCGGCAGCCCGCCCAGAGCCGTCTCGAGCCGCCCGATCTCCTCATCGGTCAAGCCCGGCAGCAGCTGGAGAATGAAGCCTCCTGCATGCAGCACCTTTCCGTCCACGTCCACCAGCACGCCTACTCCAACCGCCGAAGGCGTCTGCTCGGAGGAAGCGAAGTAATAGGTGAAATCCTCGCCCAGCTCGCCGGATACGATTGGAACGCTGCCGCGATAAGGCTCCTTGAGGCCCAGATCCTTGGTGACATGGACGAAGCCCGTCGTACCGACGACGCCGGCCACATCGAGCTTGCCGAGCGAATTGCTCGGCACATGCGCCTCCGGGTTGTCGACATAACCGCGCACCTCTCCCTTGGCGTTGGCATCAACGACGATCTGGCCGATCGGACCGTCGCCCTTGACCTGAAGCGTCAGCTTCTCCTCGCCCTTGAGCATCATCCCCATCATCGACCCGATCGTCGCTGTGCGTCCCAGCGCTGCGGAAGCGGTCGGGTAGGTTCCGTGACGCCGCTGCAGCTCGCCGACCAGCTCGGTCGTGCGCGCCGCGAATACGCGGACTTTGCCGCCCCATGCCGTTCCCCGGACGAGATAGTCGCCCTCGCGGGTTCCTTCCTTGTAATCGCTCATCAATGAATCCCTCCTTGTCCTCTGTTGGTTTCTTCATTGCCGTTGACTCAATGCTTCAGTCGGCGCCGCTCAATCCTATCTCAATTTGCTCTTTCTCCGGCTTCATTAACCATGCTGGTCCTGGTTGCGCTCGTAAATGATGCGCAGCCCTTCGAGCGTGAGCAGCTGGTCCACCTTCTCGATCGTCTCCGATTCCGCCGCGATCATGTCGGCCAGGCCGCCCGTCGCGATGACGCGCGGATCGGTTCCGAACTCCTGGCGGATCCGGCGGACGATGCCGTCCACCTGTCCGGCATAGCCGAAAATGATGCCGGCCTGCATTGAAGTCACAGGATTGCGGCCGATGACGCTGCGCGGCCGGACAAGCTCGATGCGCGGCAGCTTGGCCGCTTTCTGGTAAAGCGCTTCCGTCGAGATGCCGATGCCCGGCACGATGGCGCCGCCCAGATAAGCGCCGCTCGGATCGATATAATCGAAGGTCGTCGCCGTACCGAAATCGACGACGATGAGCGGCGAGCCGTATTTCTCGATGCCGGCGACAGAATTCACGATGCGGTCCGCTCCGACCTCGCGCGGATTCTCGTACCGGATGTTGAGGCCCGTCTTGATGCCGGGACCGATGACGAGAGGGGAGTGCCGAAGGTAGTTGACCGACAGCTGCTCCAGCGTCCTCATGAGCGGCGGCACGACCGAAGAGACGACGACTCCGTCGATGGAATCGATGGAGATGCCGGCGAATTGGAAGAAGTTGTACACCATCATGCCGTACTCGTCGCTCGTCGCCGAGCGGTTGGTGCTCATGCGCCAGTGATGGAGCAGCTCCTGTCCGCGGTAGATGCCGAGCACGATATTCGTATTGCCTACGTCGATGACGACAATCACGGATTACGACCTCCCCTTCTTGCCGCCCAGGTCGAGGCTGATATCGAGAGCTTCGAACGAATACGTGAGGGCGCCGACGGAAATGATGTCCACGCCGGTCTCGGCGATGGCCCGGATCGTTTCCAGCCGCACCCCGCCCGACGCTTCCGTAAGGACATGGGGAGAACGGCTCTTGATCAGACGAACGGCCTCCGCCATAAGCTCCGGCTTCATATTGTCGAGCATGATGATGTCCGCGCCGCAATCAAGAGCTTCGCCGACCTGCTCCATCGATTCCGTCTCGACCTCGATCTTCATCGTGTGCGGGATGACGGAACGGGACGCGATCACGGCCGCGGTGATGCCGCCGGCTCCCTTGATATGGTTGTCCTTGATCATGACGGCGTCGTACAAGCCGAAGCGGTGATTGGCGCCGCCGCCGACGCGGACGGCGTACTTCTCCAGCATCCGGTGGCCCGGAGTCGTCTTGCGGGTGTCGACCAGACGAGTCGGGAGCCCGTCAAGAATGTCGACGAAGCGGCTTGTCTTGGTGGCGATGCCCGACAAGCGCTGCATCAGGTTGAGCGCGAGCCGCTCGCCCGTCAAAATGCTGTGCGTGCTGCCTTCCACCTCGGCGATGACGGTTCCCGCCGTTACCCGGTCGCCGTCCTTTGCATGAGCCGTGAAGGCAAGGGATGGATCGACGACCGAAAAGACGGTCTGCGCGACGGGCAGGCCGGCGATAATCCCGTCTTCCTTGACGTGGATGACGGCTTTCATGTTGCTGCCAGCCGGAATGGTCGTGCGGGTCGTCACATCCCCGGTGCCGATATCCTCGGCCAGCCAGCTCTGAACGCTGTCGCGAAGACTTTTGTCATAACCGCCGAGGCCAAGGCCGGCCTCAAATTGCTGATCCATCATATACCGATTCCTCCGTAATGCCCTGCACTCGGTGCAGAACCGTATGTTTGCGCCAATTGCGGTCATCCCGCTGAGGATGATCCACCCGGTAATGCGCGCCTCGGCTTTCCTCGCGGGCAGCCGCGGACTCCGCGGTCAGCATGGAGATGGTCAGCAGATTGGCGAACTCGAAATCTTCCCATTTGGCCATGACCGACGAAAGGAACGGCAATTGCCTCTTCAGCTCGACAAGCCCTTTGGCCAGGCTGTCCGCGCTGCGGCGCAAGCCGACATAGCGAACCATGACCTTCTGCAGCTTGAGCCGCTTCTCCACGACCGCCTGTCTGGAGATGGCGCTATGCTCTTCCTTTTCTTCCCGTACATGAACCGCGCCCTCAAGCGGCGGCAGCTCCTCGATGCGGTGGATGATGCGGCGCCCGAACACGATCGCCTCCGACAGCGAGTTGCTCGCCAGCCGGTTGGCGCCATGCACCCCGGTCGAAGACACTTCGCCGCAGGCGAACAGGCGGGAGAGATTCGTCTCTCCGTTCAGATCCGTCTTGACGCCGCCCATCGTATAATGGGCCGCCGGAGCGACCGGAATCCAGTCCGTCGTCAAATCGAGGCCGTACTGCAGGCAGGTTTCGTAGATCGTCGGGAACCGGTGGCGGATCATCTCCTCCGACTCATGCGTCACGTCCAGATAGACGAATGTCGACCGCGTCTGCTCCAGCTCGCTGACGATGGCATTGGCGACGACGTCGCGCGGCGCCAGCTCCAGCTGAGGATGGTATCGCTCCATGAAGCGGTCGCCGCGGATGTTGCGCAGAACGGCCCCTTCTCCCCGGACAGCCTCCGAAATGAGGAAGCGGGGCGCGCCCGGGTAGCAAAGCGTTGTCGGATGGAACTGAATGAATTCCATGTCTCTTATGTAGGCTCCGGCACGGTAAGCCATCGCGACGCCGTCTCCGGTCGCTACTTCCGGATTGGTCGTATACCGGAACATCTGCCCAGTGCCGCCGGTGCACAGGATGGTCGCCTTGCCGCGCACGAATACCCGGCTGCCGTCCGGCTTCTGCACAAGGGCGCCGCAGCATTCATTGTCCCGCGTGATGAGGTCGATGGCGAAGTGGTCGTCCCATACCTCGATCCTCTCGGCGGCCATCGCCTTCTCCGACAAGGCGCGGACGATCTCGAAGCCGGTCGCGTCGCCGTTGGCGTGCAGGATGCGGCGCTGGCTGTGCGCGCCTTCCTTCGTCAAGGCGAATTCCCCGTTCTCGAGGTCGAACTGCGTGCCCATGCCGATCAGGCTGCGCACGCCCTTGGGCCCTTCATGCACCAGCACCTCGACAGCGTCGCGGTCGCACAGGCCGGCGCCGGCCACGAGCGTGTCCTCCAGATGGAAGTCGGGAGAATCCTCGTCGGAAATGACGGCGGCAATGCCTCCCTGCGCATAACGCGTGTTGCTGTCCATGAGCGATTTCTTGGTGATCATCAGGACCGAGTTCCGTTCGCTGGCCCGTATAGCGGTAAAAAGACCGGCAATGCCGGCCCCGATGACGATGACATCCTTCTCCACGACAGGCAGCTCGTCGAGATTCAGATCGACTAAATATCTAGGTATCATAGGTGCAAGCTCCTCCGGACATGGGAGTAGCGCATGCTACTTCACCAGCAGCATGCGCTCCAGGGACAGGCGCGCCTTGTCGGCAACGGCATCCGGCACATAGATTTGCGGAGACATGTTTTCCAGGCAGCGGACCAGCTTCTTGAGGTTGTTGACCTTCATGTTGGGGCATACCAGGTATTTGGTCGCGAAATGGAACGTCTTGTCCGGGCTGTCCAGACGAAGCTGGTAGCCGGTGCCGTCCTCGGTTCCGACGATGAATTCCTTATTGGGCGATTCCTTGCAATATTTGATGATGGCCGTCGTGCTTCCGACAAAATCGCCGAGCTCGACGACTTCCGGACGGCATTCGGGATGGACGACAAATTCCGCGTTCGGATATTTGGCCTTCATTTCCTCGACGTCCTTGACGGTCAGCATGTCATGGGTATTGCAGTAGCCTTCCCAGATGATCATCTTCTTGTCGGTCTTCTGCTGGACATAATGGCCCAGGTTCTTGTCCGGCACCCAGATGATCTCGTCGCTGTCGACCGAGTTGACGACCTTCACGGCGTTGGCCGACGTGCAGCAAATATCCGTCTCCGCCTTGATCTCGGCCGAAGAGTTGATATACGTGACGACCTTCGCATTGGGATGCTGCGCCTTCAGCTTGCGCAGGCCCTCGACATTGACCATGTCCGCCATCGGGCAGCCGGCCCGCTCGTCGGGAATGATGACGGTCTTGTTCGGAGCCAGAATCTTGGCGCTCTCGCCCATGAAGTGGACGCCGCAGAATACGATCGTATCGGCGTCGGTTTCAGCCGCCTTTTGCGCCAGCAGGAACGAATCCCCCCGGAAATCGGCGACCTCCTGAATTTCATCCCTCTGATAATAGTGGGCGAGAATGATGGCGTTGCGTTCTTTCTTCAGCTGCAGCAGCCTCTCGCGCAGTTCCCGGTTCTGTTCCGCCTTGCGCTCCAGAGCCAAAGCTTCCACGTCGATCCATCTCCTTCGAAGTCCGTCGCTTCCATGCGTCAGCACAGGCGCGGACCCGTTATAGTATGCTCAACCATCCGGACATTCCATGCCGGATGCCCCTTTTAACTCGTGAAATGATTCACAATGTTGATAAGATGTGACGATTCAGTAACACCTAATTTACACCCCTGCTCCGAGGCTGTCAACCAAGGAATTTTGCTTGCGGAGCCCCGATTTCCAAGGGGAACCGGCTGTCCGGAGCCTAAAGGTCCCTCCGCTCAAAACAGGGGCCGCGAGCTCCGCCGCTTCCTTCGCCGGCATCCTTTTTTGACGCCATTCCATGTATCGTCGAGCAGGGCTTTCCTTCTTTCGGATTTGTTGTCCCCATCTGATGCAGGGTGCAAAAAAAAGCCTCTTGCATATGGATGCAAGAGACTGTAAGCCGATCTTAACGCTTGCCGGGATCGTAAGGCTCACCCGCCGCCGCCGGAGCGCGGTTTTTGCCCGCCGCAAATGCGAGCAGCAGCAGCGTGAGGACGTAAGGCAGCATATACAGGAACTCGTTTGGAATGGCCTTGGACCATTCGAACAGCTGCGCTTGGAAGCGCAGCGCCTGGGCAAAGCCGAAGAACAAGGCCGCCCCTGCCGCGCCGATCGGATGCCAGCGCCCGAAGATGATCGCCGCGATCGCGATGAAGCCCTGGCCGCTGATCGTCGTGTGCGAGAAATCGTACGTCGTCGTAAGCGAGATCGCTGCGCCGCCGAGACCGGCGAACGCGCCGCTCAGCATGACGCCGATGTAGCGGTACTTCGTGACGCTGATGCCGACGGTGTCCGCCGCGCCGGGATGCTCGCCGACGGCGCGCAGGCGCAGGCCGAAGCGGGTCCGGTACAGGACGAACCAGCTCAGGAACACGAGCACGTAGCAGATGTACGTGGTCGGGTAAGCCTTGAACAGCGCTTCTCCGATGAACGGAATATCCGAGAGGACCGGGATGTTCCACTTGGTGAAGGCGATGCCGGTCAGGTTCTCCGACTGGCCCTGGCCGTCAAACAGGCTCTTGACCAGGTAGATGGTCGCGCCCAGGGCAAGGATATTGATGACGACCCCGATAATGACCTGGTTGGCCTTCAGCGTGATGGAAGCCACCGCGTGCAGCAGGGAGAAGACGACGCCGCAGACGACCGCCATGAGGAGGCCGAACCAAGGCGAGCCGCCGCCGAAGCCCCATTCGCTGGAGAAATACGTGAACACGGCCGCGCTGAACGCGCCGACGATCATGAGGCCTTCAAGGCCGATGTTGACGACGCCGGAGCGCTCCGAGAAGATGCCGCCGAGCGCGGCCAGAATCAGGGCGGTCGAGAAGACCAGCGTGGTGTTGATCAGCTGAGCCAAAAGATCCATTTACGCCGCCCCCTTCTTTTCTTCCCGCCGTTTTTTGAAGAACGGCTTGAGGAACCATTTGACGATGCCGTGGCTGGCTACGAAGAAGATGACCGAGCCGATGACGATCCGGATGATTTCGTTCGGAACCTCAAGCTCGAAGTTCATGCCCTGCGAGCCGTAGCTGAGGAAGCCGAACAGAATCGCGCCGAACACGATGCCGAACGGGTTGTTGCCGCCGAGCAGAGACACGGCGATTCCGTCGAATCCGTAGCCCGGCTGCGCGTTCATGACCGCCATGGATTTGAACACGCCGAGAATCTCGAAGGCGCCGCCGAGACCGGCGAAGGCGCCGGAGATCATCATCGCCTTGACGATGCTGCCCTTGACGTTGATGCCCGCGTAGAAAGCGGCATCCGCGTTGTGGCCGCTGGCGCGCAGCTCGTACCCTTGGCGGGTCTTCCAAAGAATGTAGTAGAAAATGCCGGAGCAAAGCAGGGCGATGACCGTGCCCCAGTGGACGCGGGCATTGTCCATCAGAGCGGACAGCCAGTCGATGGATGCCGATGCCGACGGCAGCACATCCTGGGAGCGGTTCTGCCCTTTCTCGATCATGACGACGCGAACCATGAAGTTGGCGAAGTAATAAGCGATCCAGTTCAGCATGATCGTCGAAATGACTTCGTTGATTCCGCGACTCGCTTTGAGCCAGCCGGCAAGGCCCGACCAGATCGCGCCCGCAAGGCCGCCTGCCAGAACGGCCAGCGGAAGATGGATGAACCAAGGCAGATCGGTGTTGATGCCGACCCATGTAGCGGCCGTCATCCCCATGATGAACTGGCCTTCCGCACCGATGTTGAACAATCCAGCGCGGAACGCGAACGCAACCGACAAGCCGGTGAAGATCAGCGGCGTGACCTGGCGGATAGCTTCGCCGAAGTCGTAGGTAGTCCCGAAAATTTTGACCAGCATGGCCTTATAGGCTTCGAAAGGGTTGAATCCGCCCATCCACATGACGATGGCGCCGACGATCAGGCCGAGAATGATGGCCAGAATCGGAACATAGGTGGACTGTTTCGTGAATATTTGATTGAGACGCTGCATCCGTTGTCCTCCTGTCTCAGCCTGTATGGCCGGCGGCGGCTCCCATGGCGTTGCCCGCCATCATGAGTCCGATTTGCTCTTCGTTTTTCTCGTCCGCTTCCATCTGGCCCATGAACCGTCCCTCATAGATGACCGCAAGGCGGTCGGAGAGGCCGTACAGCTCCTCCAGCTCGAAGGAAACGAGAAGCACCGCTTTGCCCGCGTTGCGGGCCTCGATGAGCTGCTTGTGCACGAATTCGATGGCGCCGACGTCAAGGCCGCGAGTCGGCTGCACGGCGATAATCAGCTCCGGATCGCGGGTGAGCTCCCGGGCGATGATCGCCTTCTGCTGGTTGCCGCCCGACAAGGAGCGGGCTTCCGTATGGATGCCGGACATCCGCACGTCGAACTGCTCTGCGAGCTTTTTGGCGTTCTCGTCCATTGCCTTGTAGTTCAATAGACCCTTATGAGTAAAAGGCTCTTTGTAATAGTTGTTCAGCACCATATTCTCGCTGACGCTGAAGTCGAGCACGAGACCGTGCTTGTGCCTGTCCTCGGGAATATGCGATACGCCGGCTTCCGTCACCGTGCGTACGGAGGTTCCCAGCAATTCCTTGCCGAGCACCTTCACCGAGCCGCCGCTTGCCTTGCGCATGCCGGTGATCGCCTCGATGAGCTGCGTCTGCCCGTTGCCGTCGACGCCGGCGATGCCGAACACTTCGCCTGCGCGGATGTCGAAGGTGACATGGTCGACGACCGGCTTGCCGTGCTCGCCCGGAACGACCAGATCCTTCACTTCCAGCACCGGCTTGCCCGGCTTGCTCTTCTGCTTGTCCACCTGGAAGCTGACCGAACGGCCGACCATCATTTCCGCCAGCTGGCGCTCGTTGGATTCCTTCACGGAAACGCTGCCGATCACTTTGCCCCGGCGGATGACGGTGCAGGTGTCCGCAATCTCCATGATTTCCTTGAGCTTATGCGTAATGAGAATGATCGATTTGCCTTCGCGAGCCAGATTGCGCAGAATGACGATCAGCTCTTCGATCTCTTGAACGGTCAGAACGGCTGTCGGCTCGTCGAAAATCAGGATGTCCGCGCCGCGGTAAAGCGTCTTCAGAATTTCGACCCGCTGCTGCATGCCGACGGTGATATCCTCGATCTTGACGCGCGGATCCACCTTCAGGCCGTACTGCTCGGAAATCTGCTTCACGCGTTCATTGGCGCTCTTGATATCGATCGTAGCGCCTTTTGTAGGCTCGTTGCCCAGAATGATATTCTCCGCTACAGTAAAAGGCTTGACCAGCTTGAAGTGCTGATGGACCATGCCGATCCGCAGCTCGATCGCCTTGCCGGCACCGTCGATAACCACGGGACTGCCGTTGATTTCGATATGCCCCTCGTCAGGCTGATAGAGCCCGAAAAGGATATTCATGAGAGTCGACTTGCCGGCGCCGTTTTCTCCTAGAAGGGCATGGATCTCTCCCTTTCTAAGCTGCAGGCTGATGTTGTCGTTTGCGACAATGCCGGGAAATCTCTTGGTGATTCCTTTCAGTTCTGCTACGATCGGCCTTTGCTCCATCCTTGCATCTCCTTCCCTTTTACGGCAAAAAGAACAAGGCCGGCTCTAGAAGCTGGCCTTGTCTTTGGGCTCGGGCAATCTTACTTGCTTGGCGCGGTTGGTACCGTGATTTCCCCGCCCGTAATTTTCGCTTCATACTCTTTTACTTTGGCCATTACGTCCTCAGGAACGTTAGGGTTGTTCTCCGGAAGGCCTACGCCGCCGTCTTTCAGGCTAAGCGTACGAGTCGATCCGCCTTCGAATTTGCCGTCGGCCAGATCCTTGGAAACCATTTCTACCGCTTGGTCGACACGTTTAACCATGGAAGTCAGCGTGATGTCGTTGCCGAAGTCGACGGATTGGTCTTTGTCGACGCCGATAACCCATACTTTTTGACCTTTGCTGACGCGCTCTTTGGCTTCGGTGAAGACGCCGTTGCCGCTGCCGCCTGCAGCATGGTAGATGATGTCGGCGCCATCGTTGTAGATCGTGGCTGCAGCCGCTTTGCCAAGGTCAGGCTTCGTGAAGTCGCCCACATAGCTGACTTTTACCGTAGCATCCGGATTGACAGCTTTCACGCCAGCCGTGAAGCCGGCTTCGAATTTGCCGATCAGGTCGCCTTCTACGCCGCCGACGAAGCCGACTTTGTTCGTCTTGGTCGTCAGGCCTGCAACGACGCCGACGAGGAAGGAGCCTTCGTTCTCGGCGAACATGACGGATTCAACGTTGGGAGCGTCGACGACGGAGTCGATGCTCGCGAGCTTCGCATCCGGGTTTTGCGTGGCCACGTTGGTCATCGCTTTATTCATCATGAAGCCGATGCCCCAAGTCAGGTCGTAGCCGCCTTTGATCAGCGTGTTCAGGTTCGGCTCGAAGTCGGCGTCGCCCTTCGATTCAAGAGCCTTTACTTTGATGCCGGTGTCTTTCTCGAGCTTCTGGAGGCCTTCCCAAGCGGATTGGTTGAAGGACTTGTCGTTGATGCCGCCGCCGTCCGTAACCATGCCGATCTTGAACTTGGAGTAGTCGGCGTTGGAGCCGCCTGCATTCTCCGTATTGGCAGGTGTGTTGGAACCCGCTGCTCCGCCCGCATTCTCGGAGTTGTTATTGTTCTTCGAACCGCAACCGGAAACAACGAGCATCATAGCGAGCGCAGATACACTCAGTACTTGGAACGGCTTGCTTGTCCATTTCATCTGTGTATTTCTCCCCTGTCCTATACGTTTTGATTGGATATAGTTATTATAGCCTATAATCAATAAGAGTCAATGAGAAAGTGTTATTAAAACTTACACCGTGAAAGCATTTACATCTGAATAATCCGAAGCATTTTCATTTTTCATGAAATAAATTGGATAAATATGATCACTATTTAACTGTAAAACTTACATAGCCCTTACAGAGCAAATTACTCCATCCCTCTTACCTTTCCCTCACCCTCGGATATTATACCGGACCGCCTGAACATAAGCAACAGCCCTCATGCACAATTGTGCATGAGGGCTGCAAGGTTTCAAATCCTAAGTTAGACTTTATCCGGACCGCTGCCGGTTCCGTCTTCGCCGATGTCGGTGCCGCCTGTGTTGGCGTCCGTAATGCTCTCGCCAGAGGTCGATCCTTCACCGGGATCGCGAGGCTGGATGCGGACCTTGACACCGCCGATCGTGTCGATCGTCGGCTCGCCGGAAGGCTCTTCGCCGCCTGCGTCGCCGCTGCCGGAACCGTCGCCGTTCTCGGAGCCGGTCTCGATCAGGTTGCGGATCTGCTCCAGGTCGAGCGTCTCGAGACGAAGCAGCGTCTGAGCGATCAGATGCACTTCCTTGCTCTTCTCGGTAAGCAGCTGCTTCGCGCGGTTGTAGCTCTCGTTGATGAAGTTCTGCATCTCCTGGTCGATCTCGTAAGCGATCTTGTCGGAGTAGTTCTGCTCATGGCCGATATCCCGTCCAAGGAATACCTGGCCTTGCGTGCTGCCGAACTGCATCGGACCGAGCTTGTCGCTCATGCCGTATTCCATGACCATGCTGCGGACGATGCCGGTCGCTTGCTTGAAGTCGCTGTAGGCACCGGTTCCGATTTCTCCGATGAACAGCTCCTCCGCTACGCGGCCGCCCAGCAAGCCGGTAATCTTGTCGAGCATTTCCTGCTTGGTGATGAGCATGCGGTCTTCCTTGGGAAGCATGATGACATATCCGCCTGCGCGTCCGCGAGGAATGATCGTGACCTTGTGCACCATGTCGGCATTCTCCAGGAAGTAGCCGATGATGGTGTGGCCCGCCTCGTGGTAAGCGACGATGCGCTTCTCGCGGTCGCTGATGACGCGGCTCTTCTTCTCGGTGCCCACGATGACGCGGTCGATCGCTTCATCGACCTCGGTCATGCCGATATCCTTCTTGTTGCGTCTTGCGGCAAGCAACGCCGCTTCATTAAGAAGGTTCTCGAGATCGGCGCCGGTAAAGCCCGTCGTCCGCTTCGCGATGATGTCCAGCTTGACGTCCTTGTTGAGCGGCTTGTTGCGCGCGTGGACTTTGAGGACGGCCTCGCGTCCTTTTACATCCGGGCGGTCGACCGTGATCTGACGGTCGAAGCGGCCTGGACGAAGCAGCGCGGGATCCAGAATGTCCGGACGGTTGGTGGCGGCTACGATGATGATGCCTTCGTTGGCGCCGAAGCCGTCCATCTCGACGAGCAATTGGTTGAGCGTCTGCTCGCGCTCGTCATGTCCGCCCCCGAGGCCTGCGCCCCGCTGGCGTCCGACAGCGTCGATCTCGTCGATGAAGATGATGCAAGGCGCGTTCTTCTTGGCGTTCTCGAACAGGTCGCGGACGCGGGATGCGCCTACGCCGACGAACATCTCGACGAAGTCCGAGCCGGAGATGCTGAAGAACGGAACTCCGGCTTCGCCTGCGACAGCGCGGGCCAGGAGCGTCTTGCCGGTACCCGGAGGGCCCACCAGCAGCACGCCCTTCGGAATGCGGGCGCCGACTGCGGCGAACTTGCGCGGATCCTTGAGGAATTCGACGACCTCGACGAGCTCTTGCTTCTCCTCGTCGGCGCCGGCGACGTCCTCGAACGTGACCCGCTTCTTCTCTTCGTTATACAAACGGGCTTTGCTCTTGCCAAAGTTCATGACCTTGCCGCCGCCGCCCTGTGCCTGATTGATCAGGAAGAAGAACAGGATGAAGATGATCACGAACGGAATGATGGAGGTCAGGAATGTAAGCCAGATGCTCTGGCCTTTCATTTTCTTGTACTCGATTTGGATTCCGTTCTTCAAGGCTGTATCCGAAATCTGCTTGGAGGTGTATTCCTCCGCGTTTGTGTAGGTGAAGAACTTGAGCGAATTGCTTTCAGACCCCGCTGGCGTTTTCTTGTATTCACCGGTCACCAGATACGTGTAACTGTCGAATTGAACCGTCAGCTTGTCGATGTTGTCAGCCTGGAGCTGCTGTTGGAACTCGTCGTAACGAATCTGGGTGCTGTTTTCGTCCTGATTGCTGATGAATTGGACAATTCCGACGGTTACCAGGAAAATAAGCAGGTAAAATCCAGTGTTCCGGATGATTCGATTCATCCCCTACCTCCTCTCAAGACGCTTCAAATATTTTACCATAGCCTGTCTGACCATCTCAACAGAACCCCGGTTCAGGGCAGGCAAGGGAAATCGCAAAGTGGCTATTTGGTGTAGACTTCCGGTTTCAGGATGCCGATGTAAGGGAGATTGCGGTAGTATTCCGCATAGTCGAGGCCGTATCCGACGACGAAAGCATCCGGCAGCGTGAAGCCGGTATAGTCGGCATCGAGATCGACCGAGCGGCCCGACGGCTTGTCGAAGAGCGTGACGACCGTGACGGACTTGGCGTTGCGCCTCTCCAGCACGTCGATCAGATAGCTGAGCGTAAGCCCGCTGTCGATGATGTCCTCGACGATCAGCACGTCGCGGCCTTCCACGGATACGTCCAGATCCTTGATGATCTTGACGACCCCGGAGGATTTCGTGGAAGCTCCATAGCTCGATACGGCCATGAAGTCCATCTCCAGAGGCACGCGTATTTCCTTAACCAGGTCCGCCATGAAAATAAACGCACCCTTGAGCACGCAGATGACAAGCGGGTTGCGGCCTTCGTAATCGCCGGTCAGAATCTCTCCGAGCTCCTTGACCTTCCTCTGGATCTCTTCCTCGCTGTGCAGAATCTCTTGAATGTCGTTATGCAAGTTGTGTTCCTCCCGATGACCTTAATCCTATAGTTATGAATCCAATAAGCCTGGTTATTCTCCATTCTCTTCGCCGCCGAAGCCGCGGGCCGGAATCGGCGCCGATTCGACGACGAGCAGCCGCCGGCTGCCCGGCTCCGCCGCGGCATCCGCCGAGCGGCGGATGCCCGGAATCCAAAGGATTCTGCCCTCGCCGTCGCACAAAAGCGGCAGCAAGCCCCTGCGGGAAGGCGGAACCTTGGCGTCAACGAACATATCTTGCACCTTTTTGGTGCCGTTTAGTCCCATCGCGCTCATCCGGTCGCCCGCCCTGCGGGGCCGCACGGCAAGAGGAAGCGACAGCTTGTCCAGGTCGAATACGGCGCGGTGCGGGTCAGCCTGCGCCGCCTGCGCGACCGCCCGCCCGTCCAGATCTTCCAGCGTCCGGAATGCAAACAGAAGGCCCGCCTCTTCAAGCACGAGCCGTCCGTCCAGCGGAGCCTCGCGTTCCTCCAGGGCTGCCTTCTCGGCGGGGCGCCGCTCCCAGGAGAGCTGCCCGTACTCCCGGCGAAAGCGCAGTCCGCGGGAGAGGTCGATGCGCCAGTTGGACGGCTCCGCCGCCAGTGCGCCAAGACGTATATTCTCCACCTCTTCAAACCCGGTGGGTTCCTTTTCCAGAGCGAGATAATCTAATATTAGTTTAATCAATCTCCTTTGTAAAGCGACGTGGAGACCCGCCAAATCCGCGCCCCGCATCGTCATTCCGGCTGCGGTGGAGGCGACCAGAGACCGGTGGAGGGACTCCGTTTCCCGGTCCAGGAAATCCGCCTCCGCCGAGGCGGCCTCGGCAAGCCGGCACAGCGACGGCCGGAGCCGCGCGTTGAAACGCTCCAGCGAAGGAATCGCCTCGAGCCGCACGGCGTTGCGGAAGTAATCCGGATGCTCGTTGCTGCTGTCCGTGAAGGAAGGAACGCCGAAGCGGCGGCAGTAATCCAGGAGGTCCGACTTGCCTATACGCAGGAGAGGACGGATAAGTTCCACTCCTCCTTCGCTGCGCCGGGGCGCAATGCCCGCAAGGCCGGACGGCGCCGTGCCCCGGATGATCCGCATCAGCACGGTTTCCGCCTGGTCGTCCGCATGGTGGGCAAGCGCGATCGCCGACGCCCCGTGAGCTGCCGCAGCTTCATGCAGGAACTTGTAGCGCAGCTTGCGCGCCGCATCCTGCTTGTTGCCGCCTCTGCTCTCCAGATAAGCCGGCACATCCAGCTCCGCGGAATAAAAAGGGATGCCGAGCCGTTCGGCAAAAGCCCGCACTCCCTCATGCTCGGACCTGGACTCCTCCGGCCTGAAGCCGTGATTCGCGTGGGCCGCTCCAAGCCGCAGCTCCCAGCGTCCGGCAGCTGCATGGAACGCATGCAGCAAAGCCATGGAATCCGGTCCGCCGCTGACGGCGACGACGATCGCCGCCCCCCGTTCCCAGAGCCCTTCCTTGAATCCGCGCTCCAGCTCCTCGACCAGCCTCTCCATGCTCCAGCCCTCCCGATGCTTGCTTCATCCTCGCGCCCTGCGGCTTTCCGCCTTTGACCAACGTTCGGAGCGCCTTTCGAGCCGTCCTTCACAGCCTCTTTTTGGAACCTAATCAGTCATTCGGCTTGAAGAACGCCTTTCCTTAGCCTTGTCCGAGCAGCAGCCAGTACAGCACCGCGGCGAGAGCTCCGGACGACAGCAGGAACAGCGCCTTCGTCCAGCCCGGCACGGCGCCCGTCCTCTTCTTGGGGCCGCCCCCCGTCCCGATCCGCCGCATGACGACGCTCCATGCCGCGCCCGCGTCCTCCGCATTCCGGAAGCCGCCGGCAAAAGCCCTCTCCAGCCACCCTGCGAACGGACGCAGCTCCGGGCTTTCCGAGGCCAGCTTGAGCAGCTCCTGCGGCGAGCGGTTTTGCGGGAGGGTGCCGGCCGTGTGGCGGTAGAGCGCCTTTTCCTGAAACAGCTGGACGCATAGCACCCCGAAGGAGAACAGGTCGTAGGCCGCATCCGAGGCGCGGGTGCCCGCATTCCAATAGCCGCGGTCGTAAATCTCCGTGAACTGGCGGATGCTCTTGCCGAACGCTGTCACGCCGCCGTAATCGACCAGCTCCACATGCCCGTATTCGGCCGCAAGGATATTGTCCATCTTGAGATCGCCGAACGCCCATCCCGACTCATGCAGCTCGGCCAGCCGCTGCAGAAGGTTGTAGCCCGCGATCGGAAACCATTCCGCTCCCCGGGCAGCAAGAAAGGCGGGGAGCTTCGTTCCCCGCACATATTTCATCACATAGAATGGATATTCCTTGCCGCCTGCGAGCTTCAGATCGTCGACGTCGTGCAGGAAGGGCTCCGCCCGGCTCCCGGCCCGGCCTTCCAGCGCCTGCAGCACGTTGATCTCCGACTGCAGATCGACCGTGTCCGCACCGACCTTCAGCGCCAGCAGGCGCCGGTCCCGCTCGACCAGATACACCTTGCCGTTGGCCCCTTCTCCGAGCATGCGCTCGACCCGGTAGCGGCGCCTGCGCCACTTGCCGGTAATGACCATGCCTTTATCCAAATGAAGCTTAAACGACGTATCCACTCATCATCCCGTCCTCTTCGCCGCCCCGCCGCCGGTCGTCCCTGCCCCGATAATGCTCGATGACCTGCAGCAGGGCAGGGCCCGTCGGCGTCGTGCCGCGCATCTGCAGCTTGGGGAACAGAGACTGCACGCCGCTCAGGTTCGTGGTCCAGTCCAGATCCAGGGAAGCGTCGTCGCCATGCCCATTGCCTGGGAAATGAAAGACGGACAGCTCGCTGATTCCCTGCCTCGACTGCAGGCTGAGCATCAGGTCGCGGATGGCTTCCTCCACGGCCGCCATCTTGGGCTTCATGCTGGCGCTGGCGTCGATGAGCAGCGCGACCCGCAGCTTGCTCGTCTCTCCGAGCTCGTCCATGACTCGCACGACCTCGCTGCGCTTCTCCGGCGGCAGCTCCTCGATGGCTCCTTCGCCGCCGAGCACCGACTTCAGTTCCTTCTGCACGACCTGCTGAATCGTCTGCACGACGGTTTTGCGCGTCATCATCTGCACCGTCTGCGACAGCTGGCGGGTGCTCGCCATCCGGCTCATGCCGCCGCCCGCATGGGCGATCTCCTGAATTTCCTTGGCTCCGTATTCGCCGAGATCGCCGCCGTCGAGCACGCCGACCACATTCACCGTGATGCCGTCCGACAGCGCCTGGGCGGCAGCGACGACGGGGCTGAGGCCGACATTGGAGCAGCCGTCCGTTATAAGCAGAATTTGTTTCATGATTTACCCTCCAGAACTTGGGATGCAGGTAAGTCTAGAAATCAACTTATCTATCTACCAGCTTTCCCGATTCCGGAAGGATTCATAACTTAACGCAGAGGATAACCTCGCTTGTAGGGAGCCTGCTCCGTGCGGCCGCCCTCCGTCTTGAGGATGGCATCGACCGCCCAGTAAGGATTGCGCAGCATCGCTCGTCCGACCGCAGCCAGATCCGCATCGCCCGTTCCGACGACCGCAGCAGCGACTTCGGGCTCGTCGAGCATGCCGACAGCGATGACCGGGAGGCCCGTCGCCTCCTTGATCCTGCGGGCCATCGGAGCCTGATAGGCGGGGTAGTTGCCCGGCTTGAGATCGCCGTCCGGAGGCGCTTCGCCGCCAGAGGAGACATCGAAGACGTCGACGCCGGCTTCCTGATAGCGGCGGGCCAGCTCGGCGCCGTAATCCAGATCGTACCCGCCTGCGATGTATTCCAAGGCCGAGATCCGCATGACGAGCGGCATGCCTTCCGGCAGCACCTCTTTGACCGCCCGGATCACCTCGCAGCCGAAGAGCATCTTGTCCTGTCCGTACTTGTCCGTGCGATGGTTGAGAGACGGGGAATGGAACTGGTGGATCAAATACCCGTGGGCGCCATGCAGCTCGATCGTGTCGAACCCGGCTTCCACCGCGCGGCGGGCGGCTTGACGGAACAGCTCCACCTGGGCTTCCGCCTCCTCGGTCGCCAGCTCCCGGGGAGTCTTCCAGCCCTCCGGCTCGACGGGAATCGGAGATGAGCTGACCGGCACAGCGGCATCGGTCGCCTTGCGCCCGGCATGCGCGATCTGCACGCCGACCTTGGCGCCGTAACGCCGGCATTCGTCCACGATGCGCTTATAGGCCGGAATCTGCTCGTCCGACCACAGGCCGAGGCAGCGGTTCGTAATCCGTCCGTCCGGCTCCACATTGGTCATTTCCATAATGATCAGCCCGGTGCCGCCGACCGCCCGCGATACATAATGCACATAATGCCATTCATTCGGCGTTCCGTCCTCGGCATCGACCGAGTACTGGCACATCGGCGGCATGACGATCCGGTTCTTCAGCTCGAGATTGCTCAGGGTAATCTTGTCCGACAGCTTGGCCATTCCATTCTCTCCTTCTTTCTCTGTTGTCCGATAAATTCGACTTGTCTCTATTATATGCCATCCCGATGGCAAAATAAAAAAACGCGTTCTCCTCGGCAGGGGAACGCGGATAGCCAACAACGGCCTCTAGTTATTTCTTCCTATTATTCGGCATGATTTTGAATAGACCTGATCGTTCGAAAATTCCGGGGCGGTATTCCTATTTTCTTCTTGAACATTTTGGAAAAGAGAAGCGGATCCTCATAACCGACGGAGCGCGCAATGTCGGCGATCGACAAACGGGATTCGCGAAGCAGTTCGCAGGCTTTCTCCATTCGGTAATTCATCAGATAGTCCTGTGGCGACATGGATAAGGCTTCCTTGAACAGGCTTGCCAGGTAAATCCGATCGATGCCGACGTTAAGCGCGATGTCGGATATGTAAATCCGGTTGCCGAAATTCATATGCACATATCCTAATGCTTGACGGATATACCGCTCTTTCTGGCCCTGCGGCCTACCGCTCTGGTTTCGCTGCGCGATAACAGCAAGGTCGGCAAGCTCTTTGAAAAAGCGGTATAGCGAACTTTGGCGGGCAAATGCCAAGCTTGGACTATATGCGCTATGAGCATCAAATGCATGGATGAACGTCTCAAACCACGAGTAGTCTGCAGCGAAGAATATGGGATTGTCTCGCGTCAAATTAATTTCCGCAAGCAAGGGTTCCGCAGAGCTGCCGCTGAACGCCAGCCACGAACAAACCCACGGATCCGTTTCGTCGGCGGTATATTGGGATACCGAATCGGGGTAAATCAAAAAGCCTTGCCCCCTGCCCAGAGACCAGGTCTTCCCATCCGCCTTGAACACGCCTTTTCCGGAATGAATGAAATGGAACTTATAGTGGTCCTTGATCCCAGGCCCCCAGTTATGACCAGGACAGCCGGATTTCTTGCCGTGATAATGATAAAGCAAGTCAAACCCGGTATCCATTTCGACTCCCCCTCATCAACAATTCCTTTCATTATGCCATATTAATCTTTCATGACAACATGGAATTATTCCTTCGCTTCCTTTATTTTTGATTAAGCACAGATGGGAGGAGATTAAACCGGGAACTGCATAGGGGAAGGTTCCCCAAGACGGGTGGATTCAAAAAAGAATGGACCTCGTCTCAATCAAAGCCTGAGAACGGGACACGTCGGGCGTACCGACCGGCAATTCGAATGTTTCTGGAATGCAATTGAGAATCGGAGCAGGGCATCACGTTCAATTGGGTCGGCATCCTTCAACATATCGTAAGCGGATTTGCTGGATTTAGATCCTGCAGGTTTTGGAAGATGGCTGAATACTATAAATCGGATCGAGGGATCGATGTGGGAAATATCATCTTATCAAGCGCGAATATTGGAGACCCTTCGATACAAGGTTCGTTCAAACAGCAAGATGGACGTTACGAAATTGTCGCGGGCGGCGAAGACATATGGGGTGTCAGAGATCAGTTCCATTTTGCCTATGTCGTTCATACAGGCGACTTTGATTTTAAAGTCCGTTTGAAGTCGCTGGACATGCCCCACTTATATACGAAGGCGGGGATAATGGCTCGTGCAGCTCTGGACGCCGACAGCCCTCACGTATATATGATGGCATTTCCCGATAACAGCCTGCGAAATAAAAACAACGGAGGCTGCGAGTTTCAATACCGCGAGACAGCGGGCGGCGATAGCGTTGCAATCTATCCGGATGATTATACAACGGTGCCGCCGGAGTTCCCTGTCCAATATCCGGATGCATGGCTGCGTCTGAAACGGAGCGGCGACGAATTCACGGCATTTCACAGCTCGGACGGCCGGTCTTGGAAGCGCTATACTCAATTTGCGATGAAGCTTCCTCATGAATGTTATTTAGGTCTGGCAATTACTTCACATGCAAGCGAAGCTGCCGTCACGGCTGTTGCAACTGACCTTACTCTAGAATAAGCGCAAAGATGAAAGGATCGTGATATCGTGCCTTATCAAGCAAACAACAACCGCTACGGATCCATGAAATATTTCCGTACCGGAAAATCCGGACTTAAGCTCCCCGGAATTTCGCTCGGCTTGTGGCATAATTTCGGAGGCGTCGACAGGTTCGAAAATTCCCGAGCCATGCTGCTCCGGGCATTCGATCTGGGAATTACGCATTTCGATTTGGCCAACAATTATGGGCCGCCTCCAGGATCTGCAGAAGAAACGTTCGGCGAAGTGCTGCGCAAGGATTTGAAACCTTATCGGGACGAGCTCGTCGTCTCGACGAAAGCCGGATATGGGATGTGGGAAGGTCCTTACGGAGAATGGGGCTCCAAGAAGTACCTGATTGCCAGCTTGGACCAAAGCTTGAAACGGATGGGGCTGGACTACGTCGATATTTTCTACTCTCATCGGCCGGACCCGGAAACACCAATGGAAGAAACGATGGCGGCGCTCGATCAAGTCGTTCGTCAAGGGAAAGCGCTTTACGTAGGCATTTCGAGCTACAGCCCCGAACAATCGGCCGAAGCCATCCGGATTTTGAAGCAGCTCGGCACGCCGATGCTCATTCATCAGCCTTCCTACTCGATGCTCAATCGTTGGGTAGAGGATGGTCTGCTTGATGTGCTTGAAGAAAACGGTACAGGCAGCATCGCCTTCTGTCCTCTGGCTCAAGGGCTGTTGACAAACCGCTATTTGTCGGGAGTTCCGAGCGATTCCAGAGCAGCAAAGCCGAACACGTTTCTTCGCGAGAACGACGTCAAGGAAGAGACAGTCCAGAAGGTGAAAAAACTGAATGAGGTGGCGGCCGCACGCGGACAAAGCCTCGCTCAAATGTCTCTTGCTTGGGTGCTTCGCGGCGGCAGAGTAACCTCCGCACTGATCGGAGCGAGCAAAGTAAGCCAAATCGAAGAAAATGTTGCCGCTCTAAACAACCTTGAATTCAGCACCGAGGAACTGCAAAAAATCGATGACATTTTGAAATCGTAACCTTTGTCTCTGCTTGAAGAGGCTGTCTCATAAGTCATTGTTGGCGACTTAATGGGACAGCCTCTTTCGATTTTTTCTACGCCTGAACCGTAGCACGGCGCAGCAGCAAGTAAGAGACGGCGGCAAGCACCAACGTGCAGGCGAGCAGGAGGAATGTCGTCTGGACGATTGTAAAGTCGAGCTTCATGAGCCAGCCGCCGACTCCCCGCCACCAGTCCATGGCCGTCACGACCGCCGTCCAGCCCCCGAAGACAAGCGTCGCTGCGAGGAAGAAGAACAGCAGTCCCTGCTTGCCGAAGCGGCGGAACAGGCTTCCGATCGTCAAGCCCCCAAAGAACATGAACAGCAGCAGGATGAAGAACGTCCACAGCGCAAGCCCCGCTCCGGAATCGCTGAGGTAAGGGAGCTCGAAGAAGTGGAGTCCGACTCCCCATCCCTCGGTCGCCTGCTCCAGCAGAAGCAGCACGGCCAGCAGCACGGCCGAGAGGAGAATGTACCCGCCGGCTGCCGCGACAGTCCCGGCAAAATAGCTGCGGCGCGTGATGCATAGGCCGAGCGCGAAGGAGAACGTCTGGTGGATGACGACGATGCCCGCCACCAGCATATAGATCAGGATGGACATCAGTCCGCCCGTCGTGAAATTCTCCGGCCGCGCGATGAGTCCGATGGCGAAATTGACGATGAAGCTGGACAGGAGCACCATCCAGGGAATGAACAGCCAGGTCCACTTGTCTCTGGCATGCATGAGCGCTACGGTTGCCGTCCGGCTTTTCATGCCGACCCCTCCTCGTATCCGGCTTCATTTCCGGTCATCTGGACGACCAGCTGCTGCAGGCTGAGCGGCGCCGCCTCCAGACCGGCCGTCCTCGCTGCCGCCATGCCTCCTTCTCCAAGCTCTCCGAGCACGGAAGCGCGGAGGAAGCCTCCCAGCTGCTCCTTGCCCAGCACGCTGCGGCCACCGAGGAAGGCGTCCACCTTGGCTGCTGGACCCGCCACGCTGTAGGCACGCGACCGAAGCAGCTCCGCTTCCTCGTCCAGAATGAGCCGGCCGCGGTCGATCAGATAGATGTGCTCCAAGAGCCCGCTCACTTCATCGATGAGATGGGAAGAAAGCACGATCGTGCGGGGGAGCTCGGCGTATTCCTGGATCAGATTGCGGTAGAAAATTTCCCGCGCGACCGCATCCAGCCCGAGATAGGGTTCGTCGAACAGCGTCAGCTCGGCGCGGCTGGCCAGGCCTACGATAATGCCGACAGCCGACAGCATGCCGCGGGAGAGCTTCTTCACGCGCTTGTTCTGCGGCAGCCGGAACTCCTTGAGCAGCTGCTCCGCCGTCTCCGCGCTCCAGCGCGGGTACAGCGACGATGCCACGGCCAGCACGTCGCACACGCGGAAGTTCTCCGGGTATTTCTGGCTCTCTTTAATGAAGCAGATTTTGCGGAGCGCCTCTTCGTTCTCGAAGGGATCGCTGCCGAACACCTTGACTTCTCCCGATGTGGCGAACAGCTGGGCGGTCAGCACATGCATAAGCGTCGTCTTGCCCGCTCCGTTGCGGCCGAGCAGTCCGTAGATGCGGTTCTCCTCCATCTTCAGCGTGATGCCGTCCAGCGCGTGCTGCCCGCCATAGCTTTTCGTAAGCCCCTTCAGTTCCGCGGCATGCATGTCATCAACCCCTCCCTTTCTCCGTAATGAGCGAAGCGAGCTGCTCTCCGCTGATGCCCAGCTTCTCCGCCTCCTGCAGCAATGGCACGACATACTGCTCGTAGAACTGGTGCCGCCTGCGCGCCAGCAGCTTCTCCCGCGCGCCCTCCGCAACGAACATGCCGATCCCTCTCTTCTTGTAGAGAATGCCTTGATCCACCAATACATTCACTCCCTTGGCCGCCGTCGCCGGATTGATGCCGTAGAACTGGGCGAAATGCGTGGTCGAAGGCGCCTGCGCTTCCTCCGCCAGGCTCCCGTCGACGATGTCGTCCTCGATCCGCTCGGCAACCTGCTGGAAGATCGGGCGGCCGTCATCCACCGGAAATGTCAATTTGCCCACCACCCAATTGGTTAATTACTCATGTAACTAACCATATAACCTATGCCGTCCAATGTCAAGAGGTGCATATGCAAAAAAAACCGGCAGCCCGAATGGGGGCTGCCGGTCTGGTTTATGGGAACGCCTTGCCTGCATGAAGGGAGGCGGTTATGGAGTCAAAGCTATTCTCGCTCTGCTGCCACCTCCTCGCTCTTGTTCCTGGCGGAGCCGCGGCGGCCGCTGTCCAGGCATGGGCTTCTGGCGGGCCTGCATCGCATTCGGCGGTCGCGGAGCCCGGCTGTTCGCCGCCGTCCCGCGGGAGCCTTCGCAAGCTGTACGGCACTTGATGAGACATGAGGCTGGGCGGCCGAAGCCTCTCTCTTGAGCATCTTCGGCAAGGATGCGCCGGAACCGTCCACCGCCGTCTTCCCTTGGACGTCATGGCATCCCGTCGATCTAATAATCTGGACGTCCCGGCCGGACTTGACGACAAGGCCGCCCTGCAGGGTCACCAGCTCAGGCTGCCGCTCTCTCGCCGTGGAGGCTGCCTGCCGAGAGCCCGGCTTGCCGCCGCCTGCGGACAGCACCTCCATCCTGCCTTCGGCGTACCCGCTCTGCTCCGCCTGATGGGCGGCTGCCGACGCTGCAGCCGTCTCCATCAGAGCCGCCGCAAAGACGCGCTGCGCCATCCGCTCCTCCGCCGTCCACAGCCGCTTGCCGCGCTTGCGGTCGGTCCGCAGGCGCATCCGGTCCATCTCCCTCAGCAGCATCTCCTGCAAGCGCAGCTCCTCAAGCCTCAGCTCCTCCTCGCGGCGCTTGGCCCGTTCCGCCTCGCGGCGGCGCTCTTCCTCCAGCTTGCGGGCTTCCTCTTCCTGCCGCTGGATCTCCTCCAGCCTTTGAAGCTGCTTCATGAGCAGATTCTCGCGCTTTTTACGTGAACGGGCACCGCTTGGGTTTTTACGGATGGATATCGCCATGAGAATTGTTCCTCCTAATTAAGTGGGTTTATGACGCTCCGCATGGGAGCCGGATAGATCAGATGGTCAACGCCTGGTCACAGGCGCAGGAAGCCGGATAGGGAATGGGAATACAAACGTCTTCAGCTCACCGTGCGGGGACGCTCGAACTTGTTCACTCCCGGCCAGCGGAAGGACGCCCACTCCGGCACATGCTTCTCGATCTTCGCCACGACGACCGTCATGTCGTCGACAATCTCGCCTTTGTAGTGGCGAACGACCCGTTCCAGCAGCGTATCGGCAATCTCCTGGGGGTCCGTCGTCTGCATCTCCTGGATCACCCTTTTCATCCACAGCTCCTTGTTCACCGCATGGCCCGGCGCATCGTAGATTCCGTCCGTCATCATGATGAGCGTATCCCCCGGCTGCAGCTGCATGCTGATGAGATCGACGTCGATCTCCTGCAAAATGCCGATCGGCAGGTTGTTGGCGGCTACCGGAATGACCTCCTGGCCCCTCTTGATGAAGCTTGGCGTCGACCCGATCTTCATGAACGTCGTATGGGCCGTATACATATCGATCAGAGCCACGTCGACCGTGGCGAACATCTCATCCGGCGATCGGAGCATCAGCACCGAATTGACCGACTTGATCGCCAGCTGCTCGTCCATGCCGGACTGCAGCAGCTGCTGCAGGATGCTGAGCGCCGTGCTGCTCTCCAGCCGCGCCCGCTCCCCGTTGCCCATGCCGTCGCTGATGGCGACAGCGAACTTGCCGTTGCCGAGCTCGACGGTGCTGAAGCTGTCTCCCGACAGCAGGTCGCCGCCCTTGGCCGCACCGGCGATGCCCGTCTCGATCTCGTACTCCTTGGCGGAACCGAAAACGACCAGGTTCGGCTCCCCGTGCTTGGCGGGATTCCGCTCCGCCTTCACCGCGACATGCTCGCCCAGGATATCACTAAGCAGCGGCGCGATGATTTTGCGGCTTTCGTCATGCCCTTTCGGGAACGTGTGGTACACCTCAATCTCAACATTTCCTTCCTCCAGGCTGATAATATCGAGTCCGTGTATGGACAGCCCCAGCGATTCCAGCGCGTCGCGGATCTGCTCCTCCTGCAGATGAAGCGTCTGGCCTTCCCTCTGGATCTCGCGGGCAAGATCCTCCATGATCTGCGACACGCCGCTCAGCTGATCCGCAACGAGCTGGCGCGATTCGAAGATCTGCTTTTTCCAATGAAGATCATGCTTGTACCGCTCATGCTGCTGCTGCAGCGCCGCCATCACCAGGTGGGTCTTGCTGCAATGGCTCGTCCAGGTGCGGGGCTTGTCCTTCCGGATTCCGTCATGGCCCTCGTCCACCGCCGTCATCATTTCCGTCATCATCTTATAGGTGTCGTAGAACTTGCCGTTCCAGCACATATCCTTGCGGTGGCAGTTCGAGCAGACCTTCTGGGACGCGGCATTCATGAAATGCTGGATCTCTTCCTCCGCGGGCTTCTGCGCCGCCGGCGTATTGAGCTGTCCGAAGCTGCTCGCCAGCTGGCGGAACACCTCCGAGAACTGCGTGACCCGCTGGGCCGTCACTTCCCGCACTCTTTTCGCATATTCATGCTGGGACTTCACATGCTCGCTCGTGCCGGGCACATACCGGGAGATCGTCTTCACCACGATCTTGGGGGTGAGCAGGAACAGCGCCGCCGCTGCGACCGACTCCCAGGTGCTGGCCATCACATCCGTCTGGCCTCCTATATAAATAGAGAGAATGGAGGAACCGAGCAGCATCCCGAAAGCAACGGCCATCCGGCCGCCTTCCTTCATCAGCCCGGCCAGCATGCCGGAGAACGCGAGCAGGCTCATCTGCACGATCGCATTGAGGTTGGCGAGGCTGAGAATGAGCCCGGCGACGACGCCGACCGAAGCGCCGAGCGGGGCTCCGCCAGCCAGCGCGAACAGCAGCAGCATGTAGCGGGAGAGCACATGCTCCAGGGACAAGCCCGAGACGCTCCATCCGACCGCGCCGGTCATCACCGACGCCATCAGGATCATGAGGCAGATGATCTCCTCATTCTTGAGCGCATTGCTCTTGCGGGTGAGCGTCAGCACCGGGATCGCCTGGACGAACACGAGCGTCAGCACAAATGCCAGCGCCGATTCCACGCCGACCATCATCAGGTCGTACCAGCCGAGCGTAGAGTGCACGAACGCCCCGAACAGCTTCACGACCAGCGTGGCGACGAAGACGAGAATCGGGGCCTGGGACAGCTCCGCCTTCTCGTACATTTCCAGCCCCTTGAGGAGCAGGAACAGCACCGCGATCTCCATCGCGATCGGGATGGCGCTCGGCGTCGCCGCCAGCAGGCTTCCCGCGACCAGCGACACGGCCGCCAGCTTGTATACATCCCTTCGGAGGAAGAAGACGACCGCGAAGTACGCGGGAGCGAACGGCATCAAATTTTCCAGAATGACCGCCCTTCCGAGCAGGAACCCGACCAGAGCCAGCAGGATCGTCCACCTCTTCGAGGCGACCAGCTGCACCGCCCTCAGCGATGCGGCCCTTTCCTTTCCTTTGCGCAGCGCGTCCGCCGTACGGCTTGTCCGCTGCTGTCCCGGGAACAGGACGATGTTGGCCTTTTCCTTCATACCGGCACCACCATTTCCGCTTTGTGTAGGTCTGATTATAGAGGGCCGTTTTAAGAAAGTTTGTCAGAACAAGGGTCCGCGCCAAAAGTTTTTTCCGACAAAACCTCCGGCTTGGCGAATGCACCGCGCGCGATTGTCGGCGTCAGGCGAGAAAGCTTGCCGCGCTTGAGGCGGCGGGCTTCGCGGCAGCCCCCATACGTTGCAGGCCATGTAACAAATTCCACCTTCTGGAAGATTCTTAACGGGATTTAGTTCATTGCTTAACGCGTCGAATGGAGGTGGCGCCTGTCGGGATTGAAGGAGATCAGGGGAAAAGTTTTTGGCATAATCGGGTATAAGGCGAAAGAAGGCATGCCGGAGTCGAAGCTTCGGGGCCGAAAGGACGCGAAAAAGCCGGTCCTGGAGGACCGGCTGGAGTTGGAGCTTGGTGCCTATTAGTGAGAAGGTGCGGAAGAATCGGCGTAAGGGAGCAGCGCGCTCTCCACCTGGCTGCGGTAGGAAGGATCGAAATAAGCCGTGAAGGCGAAGTTCACGGTCAGCTCCCGTCCGTCCTCCGAGCCGGAGGCGCCTCGGGCAATCTCGAGCGAGTCGACGGTCGTGATCCGCTCCATGAGGTTCACCTGCTCCACGTAAGCCAATATGGACTCGTAGCTTCCCTTGATTACCGCAGCGACCTGCAGCTTGCGGGGTTCGGCCGCTGCCGCTTGGGCTTGGCCGGCCTGATCTGGGGCAGCCCCTTCCGGCGAGGCCGACTGGCCCTCCGCGGCAGCCGTCAGAGGATCGGATGAAGCGGAGGCATCAGGCGCCGCCGCCGAGCCCGCTTCGGAGCCGGAGACAGCGCCTTGGACGCTGGCGGTTCCGGCTGCCGTCCCGCTGCGTCCAACCAGCGGCTCCGACGCGGACAAATCGCCGGTGAAGCTCAGCGAAGCATGGCTCACCTTGGCCTCGGTGCCGATCCGCTCGAGATCAAGCGCCAGCTGCTCGGTGTTGTCCCAGTAAGGCAGCGCTCCCTGGACGCCGTCGACAGGACGGGTTTCGGCTGCAGTCTGTTTTTCCGCCAGCTTCTTGCGCAGCACTTCGGTCAGCCTCTCTTGCTGGGCGATCTCTCCATCCATAGCCGCGGACTTGTCAAAGGCCGGCTTGACGAAGTAGAAGGCGTACAGCAGCAGAAGCAGGAACAGAATGACCGCCGTCAGCAGGATAAGCGTATTACGGCGCCGTGCCATCGGCTGTCGCCTCCTTCCCTTGCTGTTGATCGGCCGGCAGGATACGGATGGAATAAGAAACGGTGAAGGCCGAAGCGGTTGGGGTATCGCCCGAGCCAAGGACGGCTCCCGAGTCGGCGGCAGCGATCGTGTTCATCTCCGCATGGGCAATCCAGGAAACCCTCCGAAGATCGAACAGGTATTTCGAGGCATCGCCCAGCGCCGCCATCCGGACGTCGACGAGGAGCTGGCCGCCCTTGGCATACCGGAAGTTGATGAGCCGGGAAGCAGGCGGCAGGATTTCCTCCAGACCGCGGGCCAGAGCGGCGACATCCTGCTTGGAGGCGCGCAGCTGCTCGGCTAGCTCATACGGATCGGAGCCGCTTGCCGCGGAGCTGCCTGCCTTGCTGATCTGCCGCTGAAGGGCAAGCTGCTCCTGGCTCAAGGCGAGCTTCCGCTCTTCCTTGCGGGACGCGTCTGTTGCAGCAGCCGTATAGCCGTAGACGGACAAAGCGGCGCAAGCGATCCAGGCGACCGCGATCAGCGACACGACCAGCGGGGCATAGCGGGTCTCGCGGTCGATGCGGGGAAGCAGCGTCAGCCGCCGAACCGAGTCGCTGCGGACGAGCAGGCCGCCGGGCACCATATAGTTCTCGGCGATGTCGGAATCCATCCCGGCCGCGATGGAGGCCGCTCCCGTTTCATAGAAGTCCACGTCAGGCAGCGCTTGGCGCAAGGCGTTCAGCAGCGTCTTGGCGCTGTCGCCTCCGCCGGACAGGATGCCCTTCGTAATCTTGTAGCTTCCTTCATGGATGCCGAACTGGTAGAAGCTGAGCATCCGCGAGATTTCGGCCGTCAGCTCTCCGACGCGCAGGCCGCTCAGCCCTTCCGAGGTTCCGTCTTCGTCAATGGAACGGATGAAGACGGGATTTCCCTCATGGAACATGGCGATTTCCACCGAAGCGCCCTTGAGATGAATGTACATATGTCCCGAAGGCGGCTCCAGGTTGAGCGGATTCACCGCTCCCTGGATGGCCGTCGCCGCGATGCCCGTGCCGACAACCTTGATCCGGGCTTCCCGGAGCATGGAGACGAGCGGATCGATCCAGCTGCGCGGAGCTGCGTAGACGAGAACCTGCGTTGTCTCCTCTCCGCGAACGACCGGCACGTAATCATAGACGGGATTGTCGAAGGGAAGATGCATCGCCGTCTCCACCTCGAGGTGGATGAGCTCGCGAAGCTCCCTGTCATTCACCGCCGGAATCGTAAGCCGCCGGACGATGACCTGGGAAGTCGGCACGGCGAGAATGGCCGAAGCCCCCTGCAGCCGCTCCTCCTTGGCCCATTGGCGGATGGAGATGCGCAGGCTTTCACCATTGATGATTCCGTCCTGCTCGATGAGCCCGGGCGGGAACGGGTAGAAGCCGGTCTTCTCGATCTCCCATCCATTTTTCTTCCGTAGAGTCGCATACCGGATTCCGGAGGCGTCCACCGTCATCCCGATCCGCTTGCTGCCCATTGCGAGCATAGGTATCATCACTTCCCGCTACGTAAATAAATTCAGGTAACCGTCAATCAGCGCATCTCCGCAGCCGTAGGCAATGAGCGCGCCCAGCGCCAGGTACGGCCCGAACGGAATCGGCTGCCGGGCACTTCCGTCGCCGCTTCGTTTGTCGGCCCGGAGCTGGATGCTCCCGCCGAGCGTGCCTGCCAGGCTGCCGATCATGAGCGCCAGCAGCGTTCCCGGCCAGCCGAGCGCGAGGCCGATCACCGCGAGCAGCTTGACGTCGCCGAGGCCCATCCCTCCCCGGCTTATCAAGGCGACGGCGAGCAGAAGGCCTCCGCCGGCCAATGCGCCCAGCAGGTAATAGAGGATGGAATGCTCGCCGGGGTAGAGAATGCGCAGCGCCAGAAGCACCGGCGCAAAAGCCAGCAGCACCTTGTTGGGGATCCGCATATAGCGGATGTCCGACACGGTGACGATGACGGAGAGGCTGGCCAGCAGCGCGCCGATCGCCCCCTGTGCCGTCAGGCCGAACCGGAGGTAGGCCCAGACGAACAGCAGGCCGGCCGCCAGCTCGCCGGCCGGATAGAGCGCCGACACCGGCGCAGCGCAGTGTCGGCAGCGTCCCCGGCTGAGCGCATAGCTCAGCACGGGCACGAGGTCCCGCGCGGCGAGCCGCTGCCCGCAGGACGGGCAGCTCGACGGCGGCGCGACGAGCGACTGGCCGAGCGGCACGCGCAGGCCGACGACGTTGAAGAACGAGCCGCAGGCGAGGCCTATGAGGAAGAGGTATAAAGTGAAGAGGAAGGTCATTAAATGTTTTTAGGGATTAGTAGGCGCACTTGTTACAGACTCGCCCTCGCCTTTAATAACATCACTGCCTTTATAAAACTTTGTTACTTCATTAGGTGAAGCTCCCGTTACAATGGATACATACAAAAGCTGTCCATCGGCTTGAAACTTCACAATGCCAGCGCTAATAGGAGCTTTAGAACTTGGCAGGGTTATATTTTTATCTAAGTATCCTTTGTCCTGCAGATCATCATTTGTAGTCCCAGTAGTTACAATTGGTACTTCGACCCCTTTAAAATCCCCATTTTTTTCGGTCGTTACGTATAAACGTGCTGCATCATAAATTTGTCTAGCAGTTTGAAAATCCGATTTTTCTTTGTTTTTGCTCAAGATGTTTCCAATAACAGGAATCGCAATCGCCGCAATAATACCCAAAATAACGATAACCGCCAAAAGCTCGATCAGCGTGAAGCCCTTCTCGTCCTTCTTCAGACGTTTCAATACTGCTGTCATCTCGATCACTCCCATATTCATTTTGTTGTCATTCTCAAGGGCATCAGGGTTCACTGCATGCCCCGCCTTGCCTTCCAAGCTGCCCATCCATCTATGTCATTCATTCTTGTTGTCTATCCCATCTGCCCGTACAAGCTGAACATCGGCAGCATGATCGCCGCGACGATCAGCCCTACGATTCCCGCCAGGAACACGATCAGCAGCGGTTCGATCAGCGACTTCAGCAGTCGACGGTGTTGTCGACGTCCATCTCGTAAAAGTCCGCCACCTTGGCGAGCATTTGGTCGAGCGCCCCGGTCTCCTCGCCGATCGCGATCATCTGCGTCACCAGCGGCGGGAACACCCATGCCTTCTTGAGCGGCTCCGACAGCGGGTTGCCCCGCCTCAACGAGTCCGCCGATTTGCGCAGATACCCGGCAATGACCCGGTTGCCGACCGCCTCCTCCACGATGTGGAGAGACTGGAGCATCGGAACCGCGCTTGCATACAACGAGGACAGCGTTCGCGACACCTGGGCGATAGCGCCCTTTTGCTGCAGCTTGCCGAATACCGGCATCTTGAGCTTGAGGTAATCGAGACCGTAGCCGCCCCGCTCCGTCCGCGAAATGCCGTATACCCCGCCGACAAGCACGATCGCGACGAGGATCCAGATGTACCACTGGTTCTCGACGCTTTTGCTCATCCCCATGACGATCTTGGTGATCGCCGGCAGCTCCGCGTTCATCGACTCGAACATCGCGACGAACTGCGGCACGATCGCCTTCAGCAGGTACACGACCGCCGCGATCGCCAGAATGCCGACAATGACCGGATACGTGAGCGCCGACTTGATCTTCTCCCGCGTCACATGCCCCTTCTCGAAGAAGGTCGCCAGCCTCTCAAGCGTCCCTTCCAGGTCGCCGGATTCTTCGCCGGCCCGAATCATGCTCGTGAACATGACCGGAAAAATCCGCTTGTGATCCTGCGCGGCCTGGGAAAACGAGGTGCCCCTCAGCAGGGCGGAGTGCACATCCTGCAAAGCCTTGCGCAGCGCCTTGCTCTCCGTCTGCTGCGCGAGAATCTCGGTCGCATCCACGATGGTGACTCCGGCGCGGATCAGGGTGGCGAACTGGCGGCAGTAGACGATGAAGTGAGCCGTCTTGACCGGATTGCCGATATAGATGTCCATGTTGAGGACGGTGTTCCGATGCTCATCCAGCGAAAGGACGATGAGGCCGCGCCGCCGCAGCTCTTCCATGGCGGACGGCTTGTCCATCGCCGTGAGCATGCCCTTCAGCTGCTTGCCGCTGCCGCTCTTGACGTGATATTGAAATTGCGCCAAGCGTCACTCGCCCCTTTCGCTCAAATAAGCCCTGGCTTCCGCCGGATCGGCCAATCCCTGCTGGAGCAGCGTCCGCACGCTCCCCTCCAGCGTGCACATGCCTTGCGCCCTGCCGGTCTGCATGACGCTGCGGAGCTGATGAACCTTCTCCGTCCGGATCAGGTTCGCCACTGCCGGTGTATTCACCATGATCTCCGCCGCGCACAGACGGCCCGTGCCGTCCGCGCGCCGCAGCAGCCGCTGCGACTGCACCGCAATGAGCAGCGAGGCGAGCTGGGAGCGGATCTGCCCTTGCCTGGATGCCGGAAACGAATCGATGATCCGGTCCACCGTCTGCGGCGCGTCGGCCGTATGCAGCGTCGACAGGACGAGATGGCCCGTCTCCGCCGCCGTCAGAGCGGCGGCCATCGTCTCCGGATCTCGCATTTCGCCGACCAGGATGACATCCGGCGCCTCCCGCATCGCCGCGCGCAGTCCGCTCTCGAAGCTGGCTGTGTCGATTCCGACCTCCCGCTGATCGATCAGGGACTTTCCATGGGGGTGGACGTACTCGACCGGATCCTCCAGCGTCACGATATGGCGGCCCGACGTCCGGTTGATATGTCCGATCAACGAAGCCAGCGTGGACGACTTGCCGCTTCCCGTCGGACCGGTGACGAGCAGCAGCCCTTGGCGGCGCTCCGCCCACTCCCGGGCGATAACAGGCACTCCGAGCTCTTCCAGCGAAGGCACCGAGGCCGGGATGACCCGCGCGGCGAGACTGATGCCTCCCCGCTGCCGGAACGCATGGAGGCGGAACCTCGTCCCATCGGCTTCATAAGCGAGATCGGCCTCGCCTTGCTCGCGGAGGCTGGTCTCCATCCCGCTGCCGAGCAGCGGCAGGATCATCGCCTCCGCCTCCGCAGCGGTGAGCGGCGCTCCCCAGCTCTCCAGCCGTCCGGCCGTCCTCAGCATCGGAGGCGCGCCAGGCGACAAATGAAGATCGGAGCTTCCTCTGCGGCGGGCTTCGCCAAGCAGCTCCAGCATCCTGTCCAGCGGCTGCTTCATCGCCATCTCTCCTGTCTCATGCTCTTTCTCGGTTCCTTCCCGTTCCCCATGTCGACAACGCGGAGCCTCTTCGTTTCTTAAAGAAGGCCTCTTGCTCTTACTGCATGACCGCCTCGCGCATGACCTCCTGGAGCGTGGTCAGACCCTGACGCACCTTCTCCATGCCATCCTGCAGGAGGCCTGTCAGCCCGGCCCGCTCCGCAGCGGCTCGCAGCTCCAGCACCGACGCCTCGCCGCCGATCATCCGGCGCAGCTCGTCCGAGACGGCCAGCACCTCGTGGATGGCGATCCGTCCGCGGTAGCCGGTCTTGCTGCAGCTGCCGCAGCCGGCGCCGCGATACAGCGTATCCGTCTCCACGCCGTAGCTGCGGAGCAGGATGGCTTCCTGCTCCGTCGGCGCATGCGCCTGCCTGCAGTCGGGGCACACCCGGCGCACGAGCCGCTGCGCGACGACGCCGACGAGCGAGCTGGCAATCAGGTAAGGGGCGATGCCCATGTCCCGGAACCGGGTCACCGTGCTGACCGCGTCGTTCGTATGCAGCGTCGACAGCACGAGATGGCCCGTGAGCGAGGCGCGGATGGCGATCTCCGCCGTCTCCGAATCCCGTATTTCCCCGACCATGACGATATTGGGATCCTGCCGGAGAATCGAGCGCAGGCCGGCCGCGAACGTCAGGCCGATCGCCGGATTGACGTGGACCTGGTTGATGCCGTCAAGCTGGTACTCGACCGGATCCTCGACGGTGATGATGTTTTCGCTGTCCTTGTTGAGATGCTGGAGCGCAGAGTAGAGGGTCGTCGTTTTGCCGCTGCCGGTAGGCCCGGTCAGAAGCACGATGCCGTAAGGCGACTCCACCATGCCTTTGAAGAGGCTGTAGTTCGGAGCGCTGAAGCCGAGCTGGTCGATGCCCTTGACGCCGACGCTGAGATCCAGAATCCGGAGCACGAGCTTTTCGCCGTGTATCGTCGGGAGCGACGAGACGCGGATATCGACGGTGCGGTAATCCACCTGCATCTTGATGCGTCCGTCCTGAGGCAGCCGGCGTTCCGCGATGTTGAGCCGGGCCATGATCTTGAGACGTGCCGTAATGAAGCCCTGCATCTGCTTCGGAATGACCCGCTCCGAACGCAGCATGCCGTCGATCCGGTAGCGGATGACGACCTGGCTCTCGCCGGGATCGACGTGGATGTCGGATACCTGGAGCTGGACCGCCTGCTGAATCATGCCGTTTACCAGGCGCACGACCGGTGAGTCCTCGTCGGTGATCTCCATTTCTCCAATGTCTTCCTGCAGCGGCAGGTCGCCCATGATCTGGCTCATGGAATCCTGCAAGCCGTAGAACCGGGCGATCGCCCGGTTCAGCTCCTCCTTGCTGGAGATCGCCGGCTCGATCCGGAAGCCGGTGCTCATCCGCAGCTCCTCGATCGCGAAGTAGTCGAGCGGGTCCGCCATGGCGACCATCAGCTTGCCGCCTTCCTTATGCAGCGGAATGACCTGATAGCGGCGGGCAAGGCTCTCCGGAATGATCTGGGCGATCGAAGGGTCGATCTGATATTTGAACAAGCTGACATGCGGGATGCCAAGCTGGAACTCCAGCACTTCGATGAGCTGCTGCTCCGTAATATATCCCTGCGCGATCAGAAGGTCCCCAAGCTTCTGCTTGGATTTCCCCTGCTCTCGCAGCGCTTCCTGAAGCTCCGCCTCCGTAATGACGCCGCTCTCCACAAGCAGGTCGCCCAGCCTCTTTTTCCCCATGCTCATGCCTGCTCCGCCCTCCGTCCGTTGCTCTATGTAGTAGTGATTCGGCAATTGGAATCGTTTTTTTTAGGTCTTAGGTCTGAAATTTAACTCTATTTTCAGGACGGAATGTGAAATAACATTTAGAGAATATTGATATATCGTTATACATTCTCATAATTACTTCTGATTTGAAGGGGATATCAGCTATCTAGAACTATTTTTTGCCGAAATATATCCTTATTTAGGCATTTGAATTATAATCTTAGATACCTAAATTAGTCTATATTTCCTATAAAATTCTCGACATTCGGAAGGAGAATTTATCATGACACGCCGTCGGCGCGCCCTCGTCTTTTATTCGCTCATCCTGCTCCTTCTGATCCAATGCCTTCCGCTTCCGCCTGGCCAAGCTCCTTCCACAGCTTCCGCCGCCAGCGCAGCCGACCCATGGCGCATCCTGGAAATCACCGATTCCGGCACGACCGACCTCAGCCTGGGGTCCAGCTACAAGGTCGATACCTTCTCCATGAAGAAGTTCGTCGCGATGCGGACCGACATCGACGGCCTGTACGATGCGGTCTATATCGGCAAGGGACTATACAACCCCGAAAGCCTCGGCCTGCTGACCAGCAACGACGACCGGGACAAGGCGCATAAAACGAAGGATATCCTGAACGACATTACACGCCTGAAAGCCCAGGCTCTTATTGACGGCTACGTCAACAAAGGCCTGCTCGTCCTGCTCTACAGCGACAGCGCCACGAAAAACGGGCTGCTCTATCAAGGCAAGGCCGGGGCTCCCAATCCAGGCGTCCTTTATGAAAAATTCAGCCCCTACAACACCCCGTCCGGCAAACGGGAAAATGTGCTGTACCTGGACGCAAACGGCCTCAAGAATTTAGGCTCCACTCTGGCCCAGACCAAATACATCAGCCTGCTGGACAAACGTCCGCAGCTCAAGCTGACATCGTCGCCGGTCAACTATACGCTGAACCCCGACAAGATCTACCGAGCGGGCGACGTGCTGACGTTTCAATACGACAAGCCTGCACGCTCCGGCCTGCGGGCCAATCTGTACCTGAACCAGGACTCTTCCCTTCCTTACGTTACGGATCAGATCGTAGCCTCCTCGGACGCAGCGGGCTCGGCAGGCCAGCTCAGCTTCCGCATGCCGAGCGGCTTCTCCGGCCTCTACTATTGGAAGCTTGAGCTGGTCGACACCGACAGCGGCCTGAAGGATTACGAGTCCGGAGTCATCCGTTATCGGGACAAGCTGACGCAGATCAGCGTTCTTCAGGTGATGCCCAACGGCAACACGTACAGCGCGCTCACTCAGAACTCCGTCCTGACCCAAAGCTTCCTGTCGTCCGAGGACTACAGCATTTCCATCCGAACGACCGACATGACGAGCTTCAACAAGGCCGGCTCCGAAACGAGCTACGACAAGATCAGCGGCCGCTACGACATGCTGATCTTCGGCTTCAAGGATTCGTACAACGGCAGCGCCGGCATCTCCCAGCCGGCTGCGGACGCCGTCAACGCCTTCATCAAGACGGGCCAGAGCGTCATGTTCACCCACGACACCGTCTACATAAGCAGCGGCACGACCGACAACGTCTGGACGAGCAATTTCAAGAAAAGCACCGGCCAGACCGGCACGTACACGAATATCGGCCTCAACGCGAGGCTCGCATCCACCACGGTGCAGAACGTGAACGACGGCCTGCTCACCCGGTTCCCTTTCAATCTGCTCACCGACTCGGGCGGCAAGGCAAGGACGCCCAAGGTCGCCAGCACGCATGACCAGTATTTCATGCTGGACCTGGAAGATCCCGACGTCGTGCCCTGGTACAACATCACCGGCGGCAGCGGCTCGAACATCCGGGATCCCGAGGACAGCTACAACCACTACTACACCTACTCCAAGGGCAACGTGACCTACTCCGGCACGGGACACAACTTCACGACCGGAGCGAGCACATTCCCGGAGTGGGAGCAGCAGCTGTTCGTCAACACGATGTACCGGGCCTACATGGGGTCCAACCACAAGCCCGATCTGAACGTGCAGCTTCCGGTCGCCTACAGCGCGGCCGCCGACAACATCATACCGGCTTATCAGAACATTCCGGTGAGCTTCACGCCGGAGGATCTGGATCTCAATGACCGCAAGCTGCAGGCCAAGGTCGAATTCACCTACACCAAGGACGGCAAAAAGGTCACGGAAACCAAATACCAGTCCAGCCAGGCGCTCTCGGGAGCTCTGATCTCGGAATCGTATCCCAATCCTCTCCCGAAGGGCGGAGATATCGAGGTCAAATTTTCGGTGCAGGACAAGCAGGGAGCCAAATCGGAGGTCGTCATCCCGGTCAAGATTCGGGTCGTATCGGCGGATCTCCAGGTTTCCAGAAGCATCGATGGCCTGTTGAAGGAATCGATGGCCGTTCGGGGCAAGGATTTTCAGCTGAACTATCGCATCCTGCCGCAGCCGGTGCAGAACCGTCAGGGCGAAGAGAGCCGGATGGTCATCGCCTCCCCGACCTTCACGGAGAAGCTGCCGGCGAACATCGAGGTGAGCGGCCTCCCGGCCGGCTTCTCCAAAACCGGCACCTTGGCCGAGGGCTATACGATTAGCGGCAATCTGGCCGATATCCAGTACCGGCCGGATGCGTCCGGCACCTTGTACTCGGCGAGCCCCGTAACCTTCTCCCTGACCGCCAAAGCCTTGCAGACGGGAAGCTATTCCCTCAGCTCCGCATCGCTCGGCTTCCGCAACATCGGGCAGCTGACGGCTTCAGAGGCCTCATTCAATGCGGTGTCGCTGGAGGCGGTCGTGCCGCTGACAAGGCTGGAGATCACCGGAGCCGAGCTGGGCAAAGGAGACAGCTACAAGCTGCTCCCTTCCTATGATCCCGCCGACGCGACGCTGTCTCGGCTTACGTGGACATCCAGCAATCCAAATGCCGTCATCGTCAACGACAACGGCACGGTGACCGGGCTCAAGGAGAACTCCAGCTCCGTCATTACCGTAACGGACGGCATTACAGGCATCAGCTCCTCGGCGACGGTCCGGGTCATCCAGACGGGCCTTTCGATCGCTACTGCCGACGGACAGCTGCGATACGTGCTCGGCAGCCGGATCGGCCTGCAGGCATCCCTGCTCAAATCAACCGGTGAAATCGTAAGCGCCGCGGGAGTGGAATGGTCGGTGACTCCTCAGAGGGAAGGCGACAGGGGCGTGGAGGAGAAGAAAGGCACGGACAATAAAACCTGGACCGGCGCTTTGTATCCGACGCAGCCTGGCGAATATGTCGTCTCCGCCACCGTAAAAACCAATCTGCATACCTACACCAGCCAGACCGTCACGATTGCCGTCACGGAACCGGACCTGAGGCTGAGCGGGCCTTCCGTCATTGTGACCGGGGACAATCTTGCCGAGTGGTCCCGCGTCTGGGGATCGGTTCAGCCTGTGGACGCGGCCGCGCGGCCGATCGATTACCTCTGGTCATGGACTCCGACAGCTGGCGCAGCCGGTTCCTCGCTGTCCGGCAGCTCGACTCAAAGCAAGCGGCTGGCCGCATCACAGGCCGGAAGAGGCATCTTGCGGCTGGAGACGCGTCAAAAGCTTGGCAATAACGAAATCATCACGCTGAACGTCCGGACTATGGATATCTCCATTGCCGCCGCACCGTCGCTCCAGTCCGGCAAGAACAGCCTGCTGCCGGGAGAAACGACTCCGCTGACAGTGAGTTGGCCGTCCAGTACAAGCGTGCCCGCCTATTCGGCAGCTTGGTCTACCGGACAAGGCGGCTCCATCTCCAGCGGGACCTCTTCAGGGGCATCGTTTGCAGCGCTCAAGCCGACCACGGATCCGGTCCGGGCCTCGGCAGCATTGCGAATGGAAACGGGATTCGCCCTGACGCTGTACAAGGACATCGCCATCATCGATCCCGGACTCAAGCTGTCGGGGCTGTATGACCGTATTGCAGTCAACCAATCGCTGACCGCTGCCGTCGGATCATCGAATCCGACCGTAAATCTCGATTTTGCCAAGCTGGTCTGGTCGCTGGAATCCGCCCCTTCAAGCTTGGCTAAAACGGAGCGGTCAGCTCCATCCAGCCTTGAGCTGACCGCGCTGAAGCCCGGAACCGGCACGCTCAAGGCATCGCTCCCTATGAGCGAAGCCTACACTACGGAAGCATCGAGATCTTTTGCCATTGTGGACTTCCAAACCAAGGATGCATATCGAATGAGCAAAGGAGATCGGCTTGCCAGCTTGAATTCACTGATTCAGGAAGCGAATCCCGATAGCTTGAAAGCCGATATCCTTGCCGGCATCGTATGGACGAGCAGCAACAGCTCCATTGCGAAAGTCGCAGCCAGCCCCAAAGACGGCTACAGCCTCACGGGCTTAAATGAGGGCATAGCGACGCTGACGGCATCCTACCGGGCTAACGGAGCGGCAGGCGGGCTGATCACCCGCAGCTTGACGGTAACGGTCCAAGCACCGCAGCTCAGCCTCGATGCCCCTGCGGATCGACTTGCGCCAGGACAGTCGCTGACCCTCCAAGCCGGATGGATGGACCCGGAGAACGGCCGCTCGATGGATGGCTTGAGCTGGTCCTTGGCTAGCGGCTCCGATTCGACGGCCAGCCTGAATCCTTCCGCCGGCCATCCGGGACAAGCCTCGCTGACGGCAAAGGCGCCCGGAACCGTACAGGTCCAAGCATCCGTGCCTTTATCGGATGAAGATGCAGCGCCGGCGAGCGCAACCAAGACGTTTACCGTTGTCGATTTCAGGCTGCTGGAGGAGCTCTCTCCGATGATTAAGGGAGAAAAGCTGTCTCTCAAAGACAACGGCCTGAGCGTCATGCCGAATGCCCAGGCTTCCACAATTGTCCCGGATATCAGCTGGACAAGCAGCAACGCCAACGTTGTTCAAGTCAACGACAATGGCGTCTTGACGGCCGTCGGCAAGGGCACTGCCACCATTCAAGCCCGATATCAGGCCAATCTTGAAACCGGAGGAACGATTAGACGCGAATTGGCCGTAACCGTATTGGAGCCTCAGCTCCAGATCGCCGGCATCGGCGATCTGCTGCTTGTCGGCCAATCCACGACAGCGACGGCAAGCTGGGCAGCTGGAGAATCCCTTCCGCTAGGCAAGCTGCAATGGCTGGTCTCATCGGGCGAGACGAGGGTCCGCATAACTCCGGACAGCAATCATGCGGCTATAACCGGCCTGTCGCCCGGCTCCGTGACGCTGAAGGCACAGATTGCCTTGAACGCAGGCTACGTTCCGTTCAAAACCAAAACCATGGCCGTTGTCGATTATCGATTGCCGCAAACGCTAGCCATGACCCAGAATGACACCAAGGGACTCGACAAGGTTCTGACCGTGCTGCCGGACAAGTCCTACTTCGAGCGGGTCAGCTCCCAGCTCGTCTGGACGAGCAGCAATGTCAATGTCGCTGCCGTCGAGAACGGCTTGGTCAAAGCCAAAAATAGAGGATCGGCCACATTGACCGCAACATACGGCAACACCGGCATCAAGCGCAGCGTCCAGGTGACCGTATCGGCTCCGGCCGGCGACCGGTATTAATTGATGCCGCTGGCAGAGCCGCTGCCTGATATTCCGGTGGAGCGGGAACCAAGCTGAGACCCCGGCTGAACATGGGAGCCGCTGCTTCCAATCGCTATCGCGATCATCCCGATGGAATAAAAGGTCTGCAGAGCCAACGAATCTCCCCAATACCAAAGAACCCGGAAGGCAGCGAGCCTTCCGGGTTCTTTTCTGTCCGTTCTCTCAATGCTTCAGCAGCTTCAGCGGTCCCGTCGTCAGCCGGACCTTGTTCACTCGCGGCAGAGCGACATTCTGATGGGCAAAGACTTGATCGTTGTATTCGATGATGAAACGCGCCTGCTTCTCATTCAAGCCTGATTGCTCCGCAAAGATCAGCCGGCCCTCCGCGGCGTTCTCTGTCGTGGAGCCGAGAGTCGCATTGAGCGTCAGATTGCCTTTGGAAAAGAAGCCGCCGTTCAGCCAGAAAGCGCTGCCGACCCCATATAGGCTCGCCGAGCTGTCCGTGTACAAGAATGCGTCCAGCACCTGACGCTCGCGCTCCGCCGCCGAATCGTATCCCTGCTCGTCCAGCCGCTGGAACGAATCGACCCGGTACAGGCCGATAGGTCCGAGACCGATGAGCACGAGCTCCCTTTTGCTTGTATCTCCCGAGAGCTTCAATCCCCGGATCGCCGCGTCGCGTATATCGGTGCGTCCCAGCGCCAAGATGGTGGCATCCACATCTACCTGGCCTGAAATCTCGACATTGCCTGTCACGAGCAGATTGCCCCGCAGCCGCAGCTTGTCGGCGGCATCCTCCTTATTCCCTTGAAGAATAAGATCGCCGTTTACGATCAGCCAGTTGCTGCGCCCTTTATTGGCGAAGTCGATCGATTTCAAGTTGGGACCGAGCACCAGGGGACCGTCGATAATCGCTGAGGAGGGACGCTTCACGTTTTCGGTTCTCATTCCTATCGTGGCCAGCTTGCCCCCGAGCACATCGATTTTACGGTTATAATCATCCATTTCCTGGTTGTACGTCTCCAGCATCTGCTGATACTCTGCGAGAGCGGCCTCATACTCGTCCCAAGCCGGATCTGCTGGAGCTTCGGCGACCGGGATTCCGGTCCCCGTTCCGCCTTCCGCCGCATCTCCCGCATCGGAAGCGGGATTCGGCTCCTGAGGCGACGGTTGAAGAAGAATGTCGGGCATAACGGGTTCTAGCGGAAGCGGCGGCATGCTCTTCAAGTCCTCATAGGAGCCGGCATAATCTTTTCGCAGCTTCGTGACCAAACCCGGCGCCTGCCCGGCGGCATAGACATTTTGAATAACCGTCCGATCCAGCCTGTACGCCAGCTCTCCCCTCTCGCTCCGGTCTCCGAGCGAATCCCCCACCTTGTCCAAGAAGGAGCTCAGCACGTCGATGGACACGAATTTCTGAGCCGGCATCGGATCAATGACATCTGCAAGCCCATGCGTAACCGCCTTCTCCGCGGACGTGATGGTCCCATTCAAGCTTTTGTCGTAGAAAGGAATGTACCCGCCGGGAACTCCGCTTCCATATGTGGGGCCATAGCCATAATAAAGATTTTGCGGATTGCCGGTAATCAATCTGCCGGAACCGTCGACCGGATTCCCATTCACGCCGAGCTTCGGCTTCAGATACATGAACTGCGACTTCTGCGTCCGCTCTACCGACTGATAAATGAACTCTGCGGCATCGTTCATCCTTAAGCCTTGGCCGGCATACAGATTGCCCATAAAATAAGGCGCGCCGTGAACCGTCAGCAGGCCTTCCGAACCGAATGCGTACTTCAGAAAGTCCGGATACGTATCGAGGACGATGACCTGCTGCAGCCGGCGTAGGGCTCCATCAACCTGAGCTTCGGCCGTCACAGTCAGCGAGTATTGATAATCCGCCGCAGCGCCGCCCGATCCTGGAGGAAGGCAGCGCCCCGACCCCTCTTCTTCTTTTGTGCAGCGTACGCTGACAACCTGGTAAAATGGCGGGGCCGCCGCATCAAGCTTGCTGCCGCCCTTCATATCTCCAAGCTGCTCGTTGAAGCTTTTCGTAAAGCTCGTCAGCTGGTTGCCGAGATCATCGGGATCGATGGTCCGGTTGTTGAACCTCTCATAGATGGCGGCGATCGCCTCGTCCAGCCCCTTCTGGGCCAGATGAAGGCTCTGCACGTTCTCCTCGCTGCGCTCCGTCCGCATCGCCCCTCCAAGGGCGGCTCCCAGCACGGCCACTCCGAGCATGGTAAGCAGGAGAATAAGAAAGACGACGAGCAGCAGCGACGAACCCCTATCGTCGCTTAGGTGAAGGGCACGCCTTCTAGAATCCGAACCGGCTCTCCAAATCAAGCGTGTAATCCCTCCCCCCATATGATTGCAGCAATCTCAATCGGATCGTCAGCAGGCCGCTGGCGCATTCCTTGCCTCCGTCCTCGCAGCCCAGAAGGATGGAGGAGGAGGCTTCTCCCTCTGTCACGAGCGAAGACGTCAGATCCAAAGCGTCTCCGGAATCCGTCTCTTCGAGCACGGCTGGATTTTTCCCTATAAACAACGTTCCTTTGCCATTGGCATCCTTGCCGATACGGACGACTTCCGCTTGCGTTTCTGCAAAAGCGGGAATCAGCCTGACGCCGCTGCCGGCATCCAGCTGCGCCAGCTTGGCCGGACCGTATGCATACAGCTTGGTCATAATGGCCGTCATGGCCAGATCGCCTTCATCGCGCAAGGAATTCTGAATCTTCACCCGCTCATAGGAGCTCATCCCGAACGTAATCGTCGCGTAGATAACGCCCAGGACAACCGACAGCAGGCTGAGAGCGGCGATCAGCTCGATCAGCGTAAACCCTCCGTCCTCCTTGCGGAGACGGTCAACGAATCGTTTCATCGGTCAAATACCCCTCCACTTCCACGCTATCGCCGGGACTTCCCGAATACGGAGCCACCGTCACGATGACAGGCAGCAGGTATCGGTCGATCCGGCTTTGCGTTCCATCGCCCTTGCGAACTTCATCCAGCTCGTCCGGGATCAGCTGGAGTCCGGGAGCAAGGCTCTCCTGATAACGGACCGACACGGTATACCGTACTCCGTTGATGTCAGGATGCAGCACCTGCTGGAGGACGGCCGGATTTTTCGCCAGTCCTTGACATGCTTCCTTTCCGGATGGACTTGAACAGGCTTCGCCGCTTAGAATCCGGAGCGAAGCGCCGTCCTCCGCCTTGGAGAGATAATCCTTGAGCGGCTGGAAAGGCTGCTTCTGAAGATAAGAGAGCGCGTTGCGCCCGAGCTGAACGGCGATCGTCTTGCTCTGGTTGTGCTTGGAATAAGACATCGCTTGAATGAAGAACCCGCTCAGCGTCAACGAAACGACCGACAGAATCACGATCGAGGCCATGATTTCGACCAGAGTGAATCCTTCTTCTCCCCCGCTGCCGCCT
Organism: Paenibacillus humicus NBRC 102415; assembly: GCF_004000905.1. Classification (GTDB taxonomy): domain Bacteria; phylum Bacillota; class Bacilli; order Paenibacillales; family Paenibacillaceae; genus Paenibacillus_O; species Paenibacillus_O humicus. The sequence continues at coordinate 9,003 of NZ_BIMD01000034.1, read as the reverse complement.
GGTTTGCGCATGATGATAACCTCCGCAATCTGGTTGATGCTATATTCCCTATCATCGTCAGAATCGGGAGCCTCCGTTAGGTCTTTTGGAATAAACAAGGGAACTTTATAGGGTCTAAGGGCTCAGTATTCATTGCCATGCCGATAGGCTGTCGCTGCAAATCCGAAATTCTAGTCGCCATCCCCTAGAACGGGAAACCGAAGCATCTCTGAAGCCCTCGAAACGCCAAAAAAACAGAGCCCCAATAAGGGCTCTGTTCTCCGGGGTCTATCCGTCCAATTGCTGTTAGACCCGCTTGGCTCCGCGTCCGCCGCGTTTGCCTTCGGTATTCTTCTTGAGCGACGAGATCCGTTCTTCGCTGTCTTTTAGGAAACGGGACATCTTATCCTCAAAGGAGGGCTTGCCAAAAGCAGGACGTCCTGCGCCGGACTTGTTGAACGGACGGCCTCCGCCGCCGCCTCCAGGTCCACGGCCTCCGCCGCCGAAGCCTCCACCGCCGCCCGGACCGCGTCCGGCGCCGCCTGGACCTCCAGGTCCGCCTGGGCCGCGTCCGAATCCGCCGCCTGGGCCGCCGGATCCGCCTTCGCGGTTGAAGCGCTCGCGAGCAGGTGGCGCGCTGCCTTCCGGCCGGTCAATCGCCTGCTTGATGGACAGACCGATTTTGCCGCCTTGGTCGATGTTGATGACTTTGACCGTCACCAAGTCCTCCAGCTTCAAATGGTCCTTGACGTCCTTCACGTAATTATCGGCAATCTCGGAGATGTGTACGAGGCCGGTGACACCCCCCGACAAATCGACGAATGCCCCAAAATGAGTAATGCCTGTCACTTTGCCCTGTAATTTGGCGCCCACTTCTATTGCCATAAAATAAAATGTTCCTCCCTAAAAGTATGTGCGAAGCATGATCTGCCGCCCATGGGGCCGTTCATGCCGACCCTCCCGCGGAAGGGCACGCTTGAATCAATTATAGCGTAATCGCAAAAGCAAGGTCAACAGACGCGAGCCCGCTTCCCTGCTGCCCTGCGGGTTCTCAGTCATTCGGCTGTATAAGCTGCTCCCCGGGCTTCACGAGTCCCTGCTGTTTGGTTGCCAGCTGAGCGATGTATTCCGGGTCGTTGAGCTGCTTGATCTTGGCCTGCAGCTCTTTCGTCGTTTTCTGTATTTCCGCCAGACGGGCCTCCGAAGTTCCGAGACGCTCCCGGGTCGCGGCCTGAGCCTGCATTTGAGAGAACAGGGTATACCCTGCCCACGCTAGAACTACCGTCATGAACAGAAGCCATAGCTTGTATCTTCTGCGCGAACCATCCGTCACGTGATTTCCTCCCGTTCCATCGTGTAGATTAAGGCTTGAAGGACCGGAAAGCATTCCAATCACTTGCGGAAAAGCCTCTTCCAAGCCTGAATGAATCCATTCGACACGCGGCGGGCAGTCTCCTGCACCTTCCAGCGAATCATCATCCCCTGCAGCCAAGAAAGCAGCGGCCGAGTCAGCGGGCGGATCATCCAGAGAATCAATTTGGCGAGCGGTCGCAACAATTGTAGCACAATCTTCAGGATGAAAATAGAAAAGACGGCCAAAAATCCGGCCAAAACCCGAAGAATCCGGTAGATGCCTATGACAGGCCGGATCAGCAGCAGATCCATGCAGCGCAGCAAAAAGCGTATGACCGCTCTGGTCGCGCGGATGAGCCAGCGGACAAGCGCAATGACCGTCCCGCTCAGGGCCAGAAAGTAAAAGCAGATCCCGATCAGGATTCCGAGATATACATACGCCCGCACCTCGCCGTTGTTGCTGGCGTACAAAATCCGGAAGGCGGCCAGCGCCGCCGCGAGCCAATAGCCGATATCCAGCACAGGCAAAATCCACCGGGGAAAGCGAAGCTCATGGGATACGACCCGGTATCCGTCGAACACGCCTCCCATCAGCAGGCCTGTCGCCATCATCATGGCCAGCGTCCAGCCTTGGGTGTCCAGCGTCACTTGAAGATCTTCCCGAATAATCCCTTGGATTTGACGCTCTGGCTTCCATCCAGGTAGGCGAGAGAATGGACAAGCCCTTCGATCGCGACGAGCTCTTGCTCCAGGCTGAGATGCTTCATATGCAGATTCTGGCCTCGAATGGCTAGAAAGCCAAGCTCGGTCTCGAGCAAAAACTCCTCGTTGTCGAAGCTTTCGACGTTGAGTACGCCCGTTATCTCCAGCAGCTTGCGGTTGAGCATCTTGACCTCTTGCCGCTTCTGCCCTTTTACAGGTTCAATCATGCCTCGTCCCCTCCTTATAAGCCTATGCTTATTAGGAGGGGACGAGTTTTAGAACCTATAGGAGTGGGGGGTAAGCATCATTAACCTCCTGCCGGAGAGTTGAAACAGATGCTTCCCGAACTTTATTGTATGCCTTGTCCGGGCCTTAAATGCCGGCTTGGACTTCTTTGACCATTTCGGATACGGACAGAAGGCCGCCGCCGGAAAGATACCAGTATTGCGGGTTCAGGTAGATGATTTTGCCTTCCTTGGCCGCATTTGTTTTGTTCACGAGTTCGTTCTCGATGACGCCCTTGGCGTTATCTCCTTCGCCCAGAGCCGCATCGCGGTCGATGACGAACAGATAATCCGGGTTTTTCTCCCCGATGAACTCGGATGTGATGCTTTGGCCGTGCGTTTCAACCTTCAGCGTCGGATCTACAGCTTCTACTCCCATGGCGTCATGGATGATGCCGAAGCGAGAGCCGACGCCGTATGCGCTCAGCTTGCCGCCGGCAGCCAGAACGATGAGGCCTTTTTTGCCGTCTGCCTTCGCTTTTTCATTTACGGCATCCACGCTCGTCTTGATCTCGGCCAGCTTCGCATCTGCGTCGGCTTCCTTGCCGAACAGGCTTGCCAGCATCTTCACGTTGCCGGAGAAGGAGTTGAAATAATCGGTCTGGTCGAGCTCGACGAACAGCGTCGGAGCGATCTTGCTGAATTCTTCATAAGAGTCCTGCTGGCGTCCGCTGATGATGATCAGGTCGGGCTTGACGGAGTTGATCTTCTCGAAGTCCGGCTCTTTCAGTCCGCCTACGTTCGCAACCTGGCCGCTCTTGTACTTTTCCAGGTAAGCAGGAAGGCTTGTCGCGGGAACGCCCGCGATATTCGCCTCCAGGCCGAGCGCGTCCAGCGTGTCGAGAGATCCGAAGTCGAAGGCGACGATCTTCTGCGGGTTCTTCACGATCGTCGCTTCGCCGAGCTTGTGCTTGATCGTGACCGTGCCGCCATCCGCAGCCGCTTCACCGCCTGCATTGGCTGCCGGGCTCGCATCGGGAGAAGCCGCTGGAGCAGGAGACGCGCTGCCGCCGTTGCTGGAATTCGAGGAGCCGCATGCCGACAGCACCAGCGTCAGCACCATGACCGCAGCCAAGGAGAGCCATTTCATCTTTTTCATAGGTGTTACCCCCATATCGTCATAGTTGGAATTTTCGCTTGCTTCTTCAGCCGAAATAAACGCATACCCGCCTGCCGTCCACTTCCTGGATCGGAACATCCATCCCGTACAGCTCCTTGAGCACTTCCTGCGTGACGATTGTTGATGTCGTGCCTTCCCGGACAACCTTTCCGTCCTTGAGAGCGACGATATGATCCGAGTGGAAGCTGGCGAAATTGACGTCGTGAATGACGAGAATGACCGTCTTCCCCTTCTCCTCCACCAGGCGGCGCAGAACATGCATGATGCCGACGGCATGCTTCATGTCCAGATTGTTGAGCGGCTCGTCGAGGAAGATATACTCCGTGTTCTGGGCGACGACCATCGCGATATACGCGCGCTGCCGCTGTCCTCCGCTCAGCTGGTCGATATACTTATGCTGCATCGGACCGAGCTCCATATAATCGATGGCCTCCTCGACGTAAGCCCAGTCTTCCTTGCGAAGACGGCCCTGGCAGTAAGGAAAGCGGCCGAAGCTGACCAGCTCCCGGACGGTAAGCCGGACATTGATATGATTGGATTGCTTGAGAATGGAGAGCTTCTTCGCCAGCTCCTTGTTGTCCCAGGAGCCGATCGGCCTGCCCTCCACGAGAACCTCGCCCTCGTCATGCGCCATCAGGCGGGTCATCATCGACAGCAGCGTGCTCTTGCCTGCGCCGTTCGGACCGATGAACGAGGTGATCGTCCCCGGACGGATCGAGACCGAGACGCCGTCGATGACTTTTTTGCCGGCATAACTCTTGGATACGGATCTGGCTTCAATCACGCTCGATTCTCCTTTAGCAGCAGGTAGAGGAAATACGCTCCGCCCGCAAAGTTGATGATGACGCTGATTGTCGTCGAGAAGGTGAACACATGCTCGACCAGGAACTGCCCTCCGAGGAGAGCGATGAAGCTGACGAGCGCAGCGCCCGTTATCAGGGCGGGATGGCGGTATGTGCCGAGGAACTGGTACGCCGTGTTGGCGACGAGCAGCCCCAGGAAGGTGATCGGACCGACAAGCGCCGTCGATACGGCGACCAGCACCGCGATGATGACGAGCAGCTGGCGTGTAACGCGCTCATAAGGAATGCCGAGATTGAGCGCGTGATCCTTGCCGAGGGACAACGCGTCCATGTACTTGGACAGCCTCCAGTACCACAGCAGGACGGCTCCGATCAGCACATAGGAAAGCGCCAGCAGATCGTACTCGATGTTGTTGAAACTGGCGAACATCTTGGCCTGGACGACCAGGAAATCGTCCGGATTGATGAGCGCCTGCATGAAGGACGACCCGCTCTGGAACAAGGTCCCGAAGATGAGTCCCGTGAGCAGCAGCAGATAGATGCTGCTGTTCTCGCGGCGGAACATGAGCCGGTAAAGCAGAGTCGAGAAGATCATCATCAGAACAATCGACAGCAGGTAGTTCGCCTGCTTGTTGACGACAAGGAAAGCCATGCCCCCGAATGCGTACACGATGATCGTCTGCAGCAGGTTATAGAGCGCATCGAGGCCGATAATGCTCGGCGTCAGAATGCGATTGTTCGTAATCGTCTGGAAGATTACGGTCGACAGGGCGATTGCGAAGCCGGTAAGCACGATCGCCGCCGCTTTCTTGAGCCTTCTCGGGAGGGCGTAGCTCCAATCGTCCACCCCGTACGCAAGGAACAGCGCCGCCATGACGGCGGCCAAGCCTGTCAGCACCAGCAGCTTGTTCTTCACGGATAGTCCGCGGGACGCCTCAGCTTGCATATACATCCCTCCTCATGATGAGGTACAGGAAGATGATGCTGCCGAGAACGCCGACGATCAGGCTGATCGGGAGCTCGTAGGGACGGATGAGCACACGGCTCAGAATGTCGCATCCGATGACGAATATCGCGCCGAAGACGGCTGTAATCGGCAGGTTGCGCTGCAGGTTGTCTCCGCGGAAGATGGAGACGAGATTCGGAATGATCAGCCCGAGGAACGGAATCGACCCGACGGTCAGGATGACCGAGGAGCTGATCAGTGCGATCAGAATGAGCCCGATGTTGACGATCTTGCGGTAGCTGATTCCGAGGTTGACCGAGAATTCCTCGCCCATTCCCGCGATGGTGAAGCGGCTGGCGAACAGATAGGCCGCGATCGTGGCCGGAACGCTGATGTACAGCAGCTCGTAGCGGCCTCTCAGCACGCCGGAGAAGCTTCCCTGCATCCAGGAATTCACGCTCTGGATGAGGTCGTATTTGTACGCGAAGAAGGTCGTCACGCTGGCCAGCACGCCTCCGAACATAAGTCCGACAAGCGGAATGAACACCGCGTCCTTGAACTTGATCTTCTCCAGCATCTGCATGAAGACGAAGGTTCCGGCCAAGGCAAAGGCGAAGCTGATCGCCATCTTCTGCATCATGCTCGCGCTGTCGAATACCAGCAGCGCGACGAGCAGGCCTAGCCCTGCGGCCTCCATCGTTCCCGACGTCGAAGGGGAGACGAACTTGTTGCGGCTGAGCTGCTGCATGATGAGGCCGGCGATGCTGAGGCTCATGCCGGCGATGATCAGGCTGACCAGTCTCGGCATCCGGCTGATCCAGATGAGCTCCTTCTGGTCGGCCGTAAGGGAGAACAGGTCGGTCAGAGACAGCTGCTGCACGCCGATAAACAGGGAGGTAAAAGACAGAATGACCAGCAGCGGCAAAAGAATGGCCATTCTCACCGGCTGCAAATCTCCATAGGCCTATGTAGGTGTAAATCTTTTAGTTGTATAAGAATGATAATCATTATCACTTACCCCCTTGTTTACTATAATAAAGCCCATTCGTCGAGTCAACCCTTTAATAGCGAGTATCCCAAGTTTTCTTGACAACATGACAAAAAGCCGACCCGAATGCAGATGGCCTGCATTCGAATCGGCTTATTCATTTGCGCCCGCGGCGGGGAGGACTCGGGAATCCCGGCTAGAAGCCGAGGCCGTCATCCTCCCGCTCGCGCGCTTCTTCCTTGAGCAAGGTGTACATCGTCGCAGCCTCGTCCTTGCGGGTCGTCTCCGCCGTCCGCTCGATGCGGACGGTGATGTACTTCTGCCCGTACTGGATGCGCAGCTCATCGCCGGCTTTGACCGAGCTGCTCGGCTTGGCTTCGCGGCCGTTCACCCATACCCGGCCTTGCTCCGACACATCCTTGGCGACCGTGCGCCGCTTGATGAGCCGGGAGACCTTGAGGAATTTGTCCAGGCGCAATTTACTTGATGGCTTCTTTCAGTTTGTTGCCGGCTTTGAATGCCGGAACTTTGGATTCCGGAATCGTGATTTCTTGGCCCGTTTGCGGGTTGCGGCCGGTGCGGCCGGAGCGCGTGCGGGTTTCGAACGTGCCAAAGCCGATCAGTTGGACTTTGTCGCCGGATGCCAGGGCGTCGGTCACTTCGCCGAGGAAGCTGTTGAGTACGGATTCTACGTCGCGCTTGGTCAGGCCGCTTTTCGTTGCGATGCTGTTGATCAGGTCGTTCTTGTTCATTGTGATTTCCTCCCGATAATGGATGTTCATGTAAAGTGCGACAGCTGCCCTGCGCAAGCAGCAGCCGTTCCCTTATTGACGGACAAGCGGCGGCTTCCTGCCGCTTCTTGCCTTCTCTCCCGCAAGCGGTGCCCAGGAGCATGAGAGAAAATTTTACGAGGGTAACGTATTCGTCTCGAGAACGGAGAAATCCTGCTGCCTGCCCAAATTTTTTTGCGGAAAAGGGTCGAGTAGCGGCGAATAGGGTCGAACGGAACCTATTAACCTTTCTTCTTCGCTTCATCCCACCAGCGATCCATTTCTAGTAGATCAGTCTGGTCAAAAGATTTGCCGTTTATACGGAGCTGCTCCTCAATATAGAGAAAGCGGCTGCGGAATTTGGCGTTCGTGCGGGCCAGCGCCTCTTCGGGATCCGCATCCAGGAAACGGGCCGCATTGACGACCGCGAAGAGCAGGTCGCCGAGCTCGCCGGCCTGGGCGTCCTTGTCTCCAAGCGCCGCAGCCTCCCGCACCTCGCGAAGCTCCTCTTCGATCTTGGCGAAGACCGGACCGAGCTCGTCCCAGTCGAAGCCGACCTTGGAGGCTTTCTTCTGGAGCTTGTAAGCGCGCATAAGCGCGGGGAGATCCTGCGGAATACCGTCCAGTACGGAGACGCGGTCCCCGTTCCTGCCTTTGATCCGCTTCTCCTCGGCTTTCATGCGTTCCCAGCTGGCGAGCGCCTCTCCGGAATCCGAAGCTCCCGCATCCCCGAACACATGAGGATGGCGGAACACGAGCTTCTCGTTCAGCTCCTGGATGACGTCGTAGACGTTGAACGCCCCGGCCTCCTCTTCCATCTGGCTGTGAAGCATGACTTGCAGGATGACGTCCCCGAATTCCTCGCGCATGCCGTCGGGATCATCCTGGTCGATCGCTTCGAGCGCTTCGTACAGCTCTTCGATGAAGTTCTTGCGGATGGACTGATGCGTCTGCTCCCGATCCCACGGACAGCCCCCGGGACTGCGCAGAATGGAGACAATCTCATGCAGCCTGTCGAAGCTGCGGTTCTGCAGCCGCTCATCGAAGCTGGCCGGTATGTAGACCAGGCTCAGGTTGCCGTACTCCTGGCCCCTGTCGAGCTCGTACAGAGGCACGGTGAGAATGCGCTCCTCGCCCGGCACCCCGAGCGCGTGCCCGATGACGACCGGGTGGTCCTCCGGATACCGCTCCATCAGCGTCAGCTTGACGTCCGACGCGGTGAAGGCATCGTAGACCTGCCCGATCAGCGTATGCAGCTGCGGCCGCAGCATCGATGTCTTGAGCTCCGCCGAATCGAGCAGCTGGAAGCCCTCGATCGGATCGAAGCCGAGCCGTGTGAAGGCCATGTCGAGGAAGCTCTCGCCGCCGAGCACGGTCAGCTCGATATCCTCCTGCGGACAAATCTCCCTCAGCAGCTGCACTGTGCGCTCGGCGACCATCGGGTGGCCGGGCACGGCATACAGGATGCCGGAGCCGGACGATTCGAAGTCCGCTTTGGCCAGGGAAGCCAGCTCGGAGACGATCCGGTCATACACCTCCGGGAATGATTCCGATTCCTCGTAGAACCGGTCGAACGGCTCCACGGCGATGCCTTGCTCGCGAAGCATGCTCATCATAGGATGTTTCTCGGTGCGGACATAGACTTTGGCCGCTGCCTGCAGCCTCCGCCATATGCCCAGCGTCAGCTGGTCCGCGTCGCCTGTGCCGAGACCGGCTACGGTGATGGACGGCCGGGCCGTTATGTGTTCAGCCGCTCCCGGCAGGCTGGATGATCCGGATGTCATGGCTGTGAATGCCTCCTTTTGGGACGAAGAAGAGCGCTCTATGAGGCAGGAAGAAGCTGAGGCCCCGGTAAGGGCGGCTTCCGCATGCGCTTGGCCCTCCTCTGACTTTACTTGTCCCGAGCCCCGGAAGCAAGCCGGACCGGTTCCAGAGGCCGAAAATAAGGATATTTTAACCTCAAACCCGGTTTTGGGCAGGAATAATGCGGAATCGGCGGAGGGAATTGGCGTATAGAGGGGCTTGAGGATGGAGGGATTGCGCGCTGCTGCCGGGCTG
>NZ_BIMD01000033.1 GCF_004000905.1 Paenibacillus humicus NBRC 102415 | reverse complement strand
TCGCCAAGCACAGAGAGAAGCCTGATCCGCGAGCAATCGCCGATCAGGCTTTTTTTGATGTTTTTTCTCCATCTTCATCAAAGAGACATGCCTGCATGGATAGCAGAAAACCAAATGAACCTTAAAAACGTGTAAAGTTAAGGGGGGAAATCGTTTGCGGCGTTGAAAATCCGCCCCATTAAAAAGGATACAAGTGGGAAATAAATACAATATGTGTCATAATACATCTATACCTAACATCTTGGGGAAGCGGGTGCAGGATGAAGATCAGAACATTGAAGCCGGAAGAATTCGACGAGCATATGAAGCTGAGCCAATACGCCTTTCAAATCGAGCTTTCCGCAGAGGAGCTGGAGCAGGCCAGAGCAAGAGCCAGGTGCGAGGAAGTTATCGTCGGTGTCGAGCAGGAACGGATCGTCTCCCAGGTCAGAATCATTCCCCTCGAGGTGAACTGGAACGGCATCGTGCTGAAGATGGGAGGCATCTCTTCGGTCGCAAGCTGGCCGGAATCGAGGCGCTCCGGGCATGTGGGCAAGCTGCTCCGTCATGCGATGGAGGAAATGAAAGCGAACGGCCAATCCATATCGATGCTGGCGCCGTTTTCGATCGGCTTTTACCGCAAATACGGCTGGGAGCTGTTCATCGACCGGGTCAAGTACACCTTGGCGACGGACAAGCTGCCTCAACGAATGCAAAACAACGGCAAAGTCGAGCGGATTCAAGTCCGCGATCATGCCGAACTTCTGGGCATCCTTTATCAGACCTATTCGGAGAGCTTCAATGGCACGCTGGCCCGAACTGCGGATTGGTGGGAGCATTCGGTCTTCAAGCGGAAGAAAGGGGATGCGGTGCTGTACCGGTCCCAGAACGGCACGCCGGAAGGGTATGCCCTTTACAAGGTGAAGGAGAGGCGTCTCGACATTCATGAGCTCGTCTATCTTACGGAAGAAGCGAGGGTGGGGCTTTGGAATTTCTTCAGCAATCATGATTCCATGATCGATTCCGCCGTGCTCCATACCTACTCGGGAGATCCGCTGCCTTATCAGCTTAACGATCCGCGCATCGAACAGAGCATCCATCCTTATTTCATGGTTCGCATCGTCGATGTCCAATCGCTCGTCAAGCAGCTTTCGTTCCAGCCTGGAGTCCGCGATCAATTCGTCCTCCAGATTCATGACGAGGATGCATCCTGGAATGACGGATTGTGGATGCTTGACATCACGGAAGAGGGCAAGGGCAGCCTTTCCCGGTATCAGGATGGAACCTCCTCCAAGCGTTTGGATCTCTCCATCGGAACTTTGGCTGCTCTTCTCATCGGATACAAGCGCGCCAGGGATCTGCAGCAGATGGATCATATCTCGGGTCCGCGCTCGGAGGCCGTCCGGCTGGGCAGCCGTATCCCTGAGGCGATGACGAATTTCATGGACTTCTTTTAACCGTGTATAAAGCGGGCCGTCTTATCCCAAGCTGGTAACACAGCAGGGAGAGGCGGCTTTTTTTCATCTGGATGGCAGCAGTGGAAGTTTCCTTGACCTTTTCTAAAAAAGGAGTATAATCAAGATATAAGTCAAAGAAAGTCAAAGTCAGTTGAGTCTGATCCCGCCTTATGCAAGGCGAAGATCCTTTTCTTCCGGTCCCCGTTCGCGGGTCGTAATTTGCGCCGATGAGGGAATGCTACAGGGACGCATCCGGCCTTTGGCTGTTTGGCTTCTACCCGCAATTCAAGAAAAATCCTGAAGGTGCCCCGGCATAGGGAGGTGGGTGATATGCGAAACATTTCCGATGCATTGGAGCAGCATTTGAAGCAGCTGCTTCAGGACAGTCCCGAAGGTGCGGTGGAAATACAGCGCAACGAATTGGCGGACAGCTTCTCCTGCGTACCGTCGCAGATCAATTATGTCATCAGTACCCGTTTCACGCTTGAGAAGGGATACCTCGTGGAGAGCAAGCGAGGGGGAGGAGGCTACATCCGGATCCAACGGATCGAGCTGCCTGCGCTCAAAGCCATCCACGGCCATATTCATCATACGATCGGCAATCAAGTCGATCAAAGCGCCGCCGAAGGACTTATTTACCAGTTGGAGGAAGCCTTGTTCATTTCCAAGCGAGAAGGCAGCCTGCTCCGGGCGGCTGTATGCCGGGAGTCGATCGCGATCAAGCTGCCGCAGCGCGACGAGCTTCGAGCCAGGCTGCTGAAGGCGATGCTCATCTCGCTTCTGGGTAAGCAATAGAGAAGGACCGGTGAGGAGGGACGCGGCATGCTTTGTCAGGAATGCGGCAAAAGGCCGGCAACGCTTCATTTTACCAAGATCGTAAACGGAGAAAAAACGGAATTCCATATTTGCGAAGCCTGCGCCCGCGAAAGGGGCGAAGGCATTCCGGGAGCTCCGAACGGCTTTTCCATCCACAGCCTGCTGTCGGGGCTTATGGATTTCGAGCCTGCGGGAAGCTTGGCTGGGACGAAGCAGGCGGTGCCGCGCTGCGAGGAGTGCGGACTCACGTATTCTCAGTTCTCCAAGCTCGGAAGATTCGGCTGCAGCTCCTGCTACAAGCACTTCGGGGAAAGGCTCGATCCTCTGTTGAAGAGAGTGCACGGGAACACGGTCCATGTCGGAAAGATTCCCCGCCGCTCGGGCGGAAGGATTCAGACACAGAGGGAAATCGACAGGCTGAGGCAGGAAATGAAGAACTCGATCCAGAAAGAAGAGTTCGAAGCCGCCGCCAAGCTCAGGGACAAAATCCGCGAGCTGGAGAAGCAGATCAAGGAAGCCTGATCGTTGGAAGCATCCAGATAGACATCATAAGCGCAGCTTCCGCAAGGCGGCTGCACGGTAGGGAGGGATTGGATTGGCAGCCAACCGGTTTGCCCAGACGGCGCTGAGCGAGTGGATGAAGGGAGACGGACCCGATTCGGATATCGTCTTCAGCAGCCGCGTAAGAATCGCCCGCAACCTGCACAATTATCCCTTTCCGATTCTGGCCACCAGCCAGCAGTCCGCGGAAGTGATGAGCAAGCTTGCTTCTGTGGCGCAGGAAGGAAAGCTGGAGCCGATCGGCCCGTTCGAGACGATCGTTCTTTCGGATCTCAGCGAGCTGGAGCGCAGGGTGCTGGTGGAGAAGCATCTGATCAGTCCCGCGCTGGCGAACGAAGCCCGTGCGGGAGCGGTCGTCATGAGCGAGAACGAATCCGTCAGCATTATGATTAACGAAGAGGATCATTTGCGCATTCAATGTTTATATCCCGGTTTCCAGGTCCAGGAGGCATGGAAGCTTGCCAGCAAAATCGACGACATTTATGAGGAAGCAGTCGACTATGCTTTTGATGAGAGACGCGGATTTCTGACCAGCTGCCCCACCAACGTGGGAACCGGCATTCGCGCATCCGTCATGATGCATCTGCCGGCGCTCGTGCTCACGCATCAGATCAACCGGATCCTGTCCGCCATTACCCAAGTGGGTCTGGCTGTGAGGGGGCTGTACGGCGAGGGAAGCGAGGCGCTCGGCAATCTGTTCCAGATTTCCAACCAGATTACGCTGGGACAGTCGGAGGATGAAATCATCGACAATCTGCATGGGGTCGTGAGGCAGATCATCGAGCATGAAAAAGCGGCCCGCGAGCGTCTTCAGGCGGAATCGCGCCTGCGGCTCGAGGATCGGGTGATGAGATCTTACGGCATCCTGTCTCATGCGGCGATCATGGACTCCAAGGAATCGGCCCAGAGACTGTCGGATGTCCGTCTTGGCATCGACCTGGGCATGATTCGGGAAGTTTCCCCGCAGGTTATGAATGAGTTGATGGTAATGACCCAGCCTGGCTTCCTGCAGCAGGCATTCGAGGAGAAATTGAATACGGAGCAGCGCGATGCAAGGCGCGCGGATCTCATCCGCAGCCGGCTGCTCCCTGTAACCCATGATGGAGGTGCTTACGAATGATGTTTGGACGATTTACGGAACGTGCGCAGAAGGTGCTTGCTCTCGCCCAGGAAGAGGCGGTGCGGCTTGGACATAACAATATCGGCACGGAGCATATTCTGCTCGGCCTCATTCGGGAAGGCGAAGGCATCGCGGCCAAAGCTCTGATCGCGCTCGGCCTGGGACTCGAGAAAATACAGGACGAGGTGGAATCGCTCATCGGCCGCGGCCAAGAGCAGCCCAGCAACATCGCCTACACGCCCCGTGCGAAGAAGGTCATCGAGCTGTCCATGGACGAAGCCCGCAAGCTGGGGCACACGTACGTCGGCACGGAGCATATTCTGCTCGGCCTTATCCGCGAAGGCGAAGGCGTGGCCGCCCGCGTGCTGAACAACCTCGGCATCAGCCTGAACAAGGCGCGGCAGCAAGTGCTGCAGCTGCTCGGCAGCAGCGAGGCGGTATCGAGCAACCACGGAGCGCCGGCCAACGTCAGCACGCCGACCTTGGACGGCCTCGCACGAGACCTGACCGCTTCCGCCCGTGAGAACAACCTGGATCCGGTCATCGGCCGCAGCAAGGAGATCGAGCGCGTCATCCAGGTTCTCAGCCGCCGGACGAAGAACAATCCGGTGCTGATCGGCGAGCCCGGCGTCGGCAAGACGGCGATCGCCGAAGGTCTGGCGCAGAAGATCATCGCCAACGAAATTCCCGAGACGCTTCGCGACAAGCGCGTCATGACGCTGGACATGGGCTCTGTCGTGGCAGGCACCAAGTATCGCGGCGAATTCGAGGACCGGCTCAAGAAAATCATGGATGAGATCCGCCAAGCGGGCAATATCATCCTGTTCATCGACGAGCTGCACACGTTGATCGGCGCAGGCGGCGCTGAAGGCGCCATCGACGCCTCCAACATCCTGAAGCCGGCTCTCGCACGCGGCGAGCTGCAGTGCATCGGCGCGACTACTCTCGACGAGTACCGCAAGTACATCGAGAAGGATGCCGCCCTCGAGCGCCGCTTCCAGCCGATCACGGTGGATCAGCCTACCCCGGACGAAGCGATTCAGATCCTGCATGGACTTCGCGATCGTTACGAAGCCCATCACCGCGTGAAAATCACGGATGAATCCATTGTGGCGGCAGTCAAGCTGTCCGACCGGTACATCACCGACCGCTTCCTGCCGGACAAAGCGATCGACCTGATCGACGAAGCCAGCTCCAAGGTCCGCCTGCATACCTATACGATCCCGCCGGATCTGAAGCAGATGGAGGGACGCCTCGACGAGGTGCGCAAGGAGAAGGATGCGGCCGTTCAGAGCCAGGAATTCGAGAAGGCCGCGGCGCTCCGCGACACGGAGCAGAAAATCCGCGAAGAGCTCGACACGACGAAGAACACGTGGAAAGAAAAGCAGGGACGCACGGATTCCGAAGTAACGCCGGAGGACATCGCTCAGGTCGTCGCCAACTGGACGGGTATCCCGGTCAGCAAGCTGGCTGAGGAAGAAACCGAGCGCTTGCTGAAAATGGAAGAGATTCTGCACAGCCGCCTCATCGGCCAGGAGGATGCCGTCAAGGCCGTCTCCCGCGCCGTTCGCCGCTCCCGTGCCGGACTCAAGGATCCGAAGCGTCCGATCGGCTCCTTCATTTTCCTCGGACCTACCGGCGTCGGCAAAACCGAGCTGGCCCGCGCTCTGGCCGAGGCGATGTTCGGTGACGAGAATGCGGTCATCCGCATCGACATGTCGGAATACATGGAGAAACATTCCACTTCCCGCCTCGTTGGCGCTCCTCCGGGATACGTCGGCTACGAGGAAGGCGGCCAGCTGACCGAGAAGGTCCGCCGCAAGCCTTACTCCGTCGTGCTGCTGGACGAAATCGAGAAGGCGCATCCGGAAGTGTTCAATATTCTGCTGCAGGTTCTGGAGGACGGCCGCCTGACCGATTCCAAAGGCCGTGTAGTCGATTTCCGGAATACGCTGATCATCATGACGTCCAACGTCGGCGCCGATCAGATCAAGCGCAACTCGACGCTCGGATTTACGGCCCAGCATGATGCCGGACGCGAGTTCAACCAGATGAAGGAAAAAGTGATGGGCGAGCTGAAAAAGAGCTTCCGTCCCGAATTCCTGAACCGGATCGACGAGTCCATCGTGTTCCACTCCCTCGCAGAGGAGCATATCGCCCGTATCGTGACGCTGATGTCCGACGAGCTGCGCAAGCGGCTGCGCGAGCAGGAAGTCGACTTCGACCTCACGGACAGAGCGAAAACGTTTCTCGCCAAGGAAGGCTTCGATCCTGCCTACGGCGCGCGTCCGCTGCGCCGTGCGATCCAGAAGCATATCGAGGACCGGTTGTCCGAAGAGCTGCTGATGGGCAATATCAAGAAAGGCGATATGCTGGTGATCGACGAGGAGAACGGCGGCCTGACCGTCAAGCCTCATCCGGAACAGCATAAAGCCGAGCAGGAAGAAACGGCAGCGAAGTAAGCAGCGGCCATCTTCCGCAATTGCAGGGCTGTATATGCCGGAAATCCTTCCTAACGCACTGCGGAAAAGCCCCTCTTCCTTTTGGGAAGAAGGGCTTTTTTTGCGGCTCGGGTTCAGAAGGGCAATAAGTCTTCACAGCGGAATCGGAAACCGAGGGGGCAGGCGTCCGTTTGTACCCGGCTTCCAAGGCTGTTAAACTGAGAAAATAGCGTTCCCATTTCTCGCAAGGAGGCGAAAGGATATGATCGTCGTAACGAACACGATTCAGATTAAGTCGGGCTTTGGAGAACAGGTGGCGGAAAGGTTCAAAAATCCGAAAGGCGTCCATACGATGCCGGGCTTCGCGGGCATGGAGCTGCTGCTCGACCGCAAGGAGGAATCGGACGAGCTGAAGGTCGTGACGCATTGGACGGACAAGGCCAGCTTCGACAACTGGGTGAACAGCGATTCGTTCAAGCAAGCGCATGCGCGGCGGGCTCCTGAGGGAGCGGAGAACGCAGCTCCGGCCGGAGGAGCGCAGCCGATGGGCGGCACGGCGGCAGACGGGACTCCGGCATCAGGGCATGCGGCGTCAGCAGCGTCGGGGCATCCTGCTGGAGCCGGCGGCCATGACGGCAGCGGCGCTCCGGAAGCGGGGCATGGAGCCGCAACGGCAAGCGCGCCGAATCCAAAGGATCTGATGCTTGGCTCCAAGCTGAGCATTCATGAGGTTCTGTTCCGTCTGGGAGCGGAATAGTAAAAAAGCAGTCTCCTCTATGTGGAGGAGACTGCTTTTTTGTTGTTCGCCGCAGTCCGTCATCAGCCGTGGCCCAGCGGCAGGAAGGGCAGAAGGAACAAGCCGAGTATGCTTCCGCTGACAGTAATCCAGAGCAGCGCGTAGCGGTTTCGAAGCACTCCCTTGCGGACACAGTGCATGACGAGGCCGACGAAGAGCAAGGCGATGGCGATCAGGGCGAGTCTCAGCAGATCGGGCATGGGATGTCCCTCCTTGGGATCATGGAAATGAGTTCGCATGACGAGCTTGTACGGGCTCTAATCCGTTGTATATAGGCTTAGCATCGGCCATTGAATCGCAGGTTATACGTAGAGGCGGCTGGATCTAGGAAGCGGAGAAGAGGATGAAGCCTGGCGTGTGGGCAGTGTTTTTTTGAATCATGCAACGGTCATATTTCTATCTTATTTAAGCTTCTATCGATCGGTGCAGGAGCTTATTTCTCTATTTTTATTTATTGCCGCAGGTTGAATTTAGGAAGTAATAAATTGAAATGAAATAGAACGATTCAACTTTATAGTTGTATATGTTCAACCTAAAGGATGAAACCGCAAAAAAGATAGGAATAATTGAATTCCCACCTTAAATTAGCGACGAATTATGAAATGGTTAAGGACTGAACGGCCGTACAGCCAGGGCGCGATCAGTGGCCTTTCATGAAGGAAGGGCCCAAAATGACGGCGAGCTGGGCGAGAGCGACAGCGCTCCAGAGAAGCGCTTGGCGAAGCGGGACTTTGCGGTTTTTCCATTGGAAGGCTGCTCCCGCGGACAATGTCAGAACGACAGCGAACAAGAAGGTCCTCATGCATTCCATCCCCTTTGCACAGGTAATGAAACCAGTATAGAGGCCGGTTCTTAACATCGGGCCGACGGTGATCTTAACTTATTCTTAATCGCCCGCTCCGGCTTCTGCCGGTTGGGCGTCTGAGCCGCAAGGAAGAGGAAGGCGGACGATGAATTCGGTCTTGCGCCTGGAGCTGGTTGCGGACGCCGTTCCTCCATGCAGATCCAGTATGCTCTTGACGATGGCAAGCCCGATGCCGCTGCCGCCTGTCGCCTTGGAGCGGGAGGCGTCGACTCGGTAGAAGCGCTCGAACAGCCGCGGGAGCTGGTCCTGCGAAATCGGCTCGCCATAGTTGCGGAAGATGATTTCCGCAGCAGGCTCAAGCTCGTCCCTGCGCAGAAGGATGTCCAGCGCCCCTCCGTCTGCCCCATAACGAATCGCATTGCTGATCAGATTCTCGAAGACGCGGAGCAGCAGCTCCGGATCCACTTCCACGATGAGGGGGCCGTCTGCGGGATGGACGCGGCAGGCCATGTCGGCTTCCTCCAGCGCCGGCATGAATTCTTCGGCAAGCTGCCCGAGAAAGGGGTTGAGATCGACGGTTTCGCGCTGGAGCGGAAAACCGCTGCTGGTGACGCGGGTATATTCGAACAGATCGTCGATCAGCTTGCGCAGCACGAGAGATTTTTCATAGGCGATATGGACATACTGCCGCATCTCGACCTCGTCGCGGTAACGGTCGTCCTCGATATATTCCAGAAACCCCAGCACCGAGGTGAGCGGGGTGCGAAGATCATGGGACACCCCGGTAATGAGGTCGTCCTTGGCTTGCACGGCAGCCCGCTCCTCTTCCTGGGCGAGCTGCAGCCTGCGGGCCATTTCGTTGACGCTGCGCGCAACGACCCCGAGCTCATCGCTGCTGCTCTCGTCGATGCGGTGGGACAGATCTCCTGCCGAGATCGCCTGCAGGGCGCTCGTCAGGGTGTCGAAGCGCTTGATGATGCCCCTGGACAAGGAAAAGAACAAAAAGATGAACAGCAGCAGTCCGACGATGACCCGAACCGGGCCGGAGCCGATCCCATTGATGGTGTAGGCCAGCGCCTTCGTCAGGAAAAAGGATTTGGACGGATTGAACCGGATGAGCAGCTCCGCCAAGTAATTGCCCAGCAAAAGAAGGACTCCCATGCCGAGCAGGCTGGCGGCGAAGCTGAGGATGAATTTCCATAGAAAGGTTTGAAAGATGCGGCTGGCCAAAGATGTGCCTCCCTCATAGACGGACGTCGTTCTGCGGCTTTGCGAGTTGAATGTGGACGATGAGCCGGCGGCCGGGACATGCCGGGCCCCGACATGAGCATCGGCATCATTTGAATGCGTCCGGGTATTGGAGCTTCAACGTATCGAGCATGCTCTCGCTCCCTACAGCTTCTCCATTTTGTAGCCGACGCCCCATACGGTCTTGATGTACCTGGGATGCCTCGGATCGGCTTCGATCTTCTCCCTCAGCTTGCGGATATGGACCATGACGGTATTTCCCGCTTCAAAAAAAGTTTCCTGCCAAATCATCTCGTACAGCTGCTCGATGCTGTACACCCGGCCGGGATTGCGCCCGAGCAGCTCCAGGATGGAGAATTCCCGGGGCGTAAGCCGCACCTCCTGGCCCTCGACCGTCACTTCCCGCGTCGCGGAGTTGAAGGTGACGCCGTCGATCGTGACGGCATCCGGCGAGGCGGCGTCGCCGGCGGCGGCTCCATAGATGCCGTATCGGCGCAGCTGGCTTTTGATCCGGGCGAGCAGCTCCAAAGGGCTGAACGGCTTGGACACATAATCGTCGGCCCCGACGCTGAGGCCGTGGATTTTGTCGATCTCCTCGCTTTTGGCGGACAGGAAAATAATCGGCATCTGCCGGATTTCCCGAATCGCCATGCAGGTGTCGATTCCGTTCATGCCGGGCATCATGACATCGAGCACGACGAGATCCACTTTTTCCTTCCGGATGATGTCCAGAGCCTCTCCTCCGCTTGCAGCGGTCAGAAGGCGGAACCTTTCCTGCTTGAGGTAAAGCCCCATCAGCTTGACGATTTCGGGCTCGTCATCGACGAGCAGCACCGTTTCTTCGTTCATGGCTCACCGCTCCCTCTCTCTTTTCTGTCAGTATAACGGAAAAGATCTTATCTTTTTCTTAGATTCCCGGACATCGGCGAGAACGGAGCGCCAGCGGCTCCTGCTCGAAAGAATGTTCGCATGATTTTCTTTTGTTGCGGCCTCTGAAATGGTAAACTTTGAAGGTACGTCATATCCGTAAAAGGAGCCTTCGATGGCCAAACTAAAAGTGAAATTCGCCTGTACGGAATGCGGAACGGAATCGCCCAAATGGCTGGGAAAATGCCCCGGCTGCGGCGCCTGGAACACGATGGTGGAGGAAAAGGAGACGGTGGTCAAAACCGCCGGCGTCGGATTATCCTCTCCAATGGCCCGCGGGACGAAAGAAAAGCCGCGTTCCATCATAGACATAGATACCGGGCATGAGCCCCGCATCGAAAGCAGCATCGGGGAGCTGAACCGGGTGCTGGGCGGCGGGGTCGTGCCCGGCTCCCTCATACTCGTCGGCGGCGACCCCGGCATCGGCAAGTCGACGCTGCTGCTGCAGACCTCCCATGCATTGTCGGCCGCCGGACTCAAGGTGCTCTATATATCGGGCGAGGAATCCGTTCGCCAGACCAAGCTCCGCGCCGATCGCCTCGGCGCGCTGAGCGCGTCGCTGTTCGTGCTCTGCGAGACGAACATGGAGCATATCAATGATGCCATCGATACCGTCCAGCCGGATTTTCTCGTCATCGACTCGATCCAGACCGTCTATGACCCCAGCGTCCAGTCCGCACCGGGCAGCGTCGCCCAGGTGAGGGAATGCACGGCCCACTTCATGCGCGTCTCCAAGCTGGGCGGCATTGCGACCGTGCTGGTCGGACATGTCACCAAGGAGGGAGCGATCGCCGGCCCGAGGCTGCTGGAGCATATGGTGGACTGCGTCCTTTACTTCGAGGGGGAGCGCCATCATTCCTACCGCCTGCTTCGCGCCGTCAAAAACCGCTTCGGCTCCACCAACGAGATCGGCATCTTCGAGATGGGCGAGAGCGGGCTGCGCGAAGTGGCGAACCCGTCGGAGCTGTTCCTGTCGGAGCGGCCTCTGGGCGTCTCCGGCTCCACCGTCGTGGCGAGCATGGAGGGCACGAGGCCTGTGCTCGTGGAGCTCCAGGCGCTGGTCGCGCCTACGCATTTTCCGTCGCCGCGACGGACGTCCACCGGCTACGACCACAACCGGATGGCGCTGATCATCGCCGTGCTCGAAAAAAGAATCGGGCTGTTCCTGCAGACGCAGGATGCATACCTGAACGCCGCCGGCGGAGTGCGCCTTGACGAGCCCGCTGTCGATCTGGCCGCCGCCGTGGCGCTTGCTTCCAGCTTCAAGGATGCGCCGACGCGTCCATTCGACGTCGTCTTCGGCGAGGTGGGGCTTACCGGCGAGGTGCGGGCTGTCTCCCGAGCCGAGCAGCGGGTCAAGGAAGCCCAGAAGCTGGGCTTCAAGCGGGTCATCATGCCCGAGAAAAGCCTCAAGGGCTGGAAGCCGCCGGACGATATAACGATTGTCGGCGTGAATACCGTATCCGAAGCATTGCGCGCGGCGCTGGAATAGGGGGTTCGCTGGAAATCATGAAAGAGAACAGAGAGATCGAAATTACGAATCAGCTGCTGCAGCTGGTCGCGCCGGGCACCGCTTTCCGCGAAGGGCTGGACAATGTGCTGCGGGCGAAGACAGGCGCGCTGCTCGTCGTCGGCTACAGTCCCGAGGTGATGGAGGTCGTGGACGGCGGGTTTTCCATCAATTGCGACTTTTCCCCGAACTATCTGTACGAGCTGGCCAAGATGGACGGGGCCATCATCCTGAGCGAGGATCTCAAGAAGATCCTGTATGCGAATACGCAGCTGATTCCGGACCCGTCGATTTCGTCGATCGAGACCGGGATCAGGCACCGCACCGCGGAGCGGGTGGCCAAGCAGACGGGCAAGCTGGTGGTATCAATTTCGCAGAGGCGTAATATCATCACCTTGTATATGGGTAATCTAAGGTATTCCCTGAAGGACATGGGCGTTATTCTTACGAAGGCGAATCAGGCGATCCAGACGCTGGAAAAGTACAAGGCGGTGCTGAGGCAGTCGTTCACGAATCTGTCGGCGCTTGAATTCGAGGAATTGGTGACGCTGCAGGAGGTCGCGCATGTCATCCACCGGGTGGAGATGGTGCTGCGGATCAAAATGGAGATCAAGCGGTACGTCAACGAGCTCGGCACCGAAGGCCGTCTGATCAGCATGCAGATGGAAGAGCTCATCGGAGGCGTGGAGGAGGATGCCTGGTTCCTGCTCAAGGATTACGCCCGCGACAACAGCGACGAGAAAATCCGGGACATCCGGACCGGGCTCAAAAAGCTCAGCAACGACGAGCTGATGGACGCGCCTCATGTCATTCGGCTGCTCGGCTATCCGCAAGGAGCGACGATTGCAGATGAGGCCGTCCATCCGCGCGGCTACCGCCAGATGTACCGGATTCCGCGGCTTCCGCTCATCATCATGAACAATCTGATCGAGAAATTCGGAAATCTGCCCAATATCGTCATGGCGACGATCGGCGAATTGGACGAAGTGGACGGAATCGGCGAGGTGCGCGCCCGGGCGATCAAGGAAGGATTGCGCCGGATTCAAGATCAAATGTTCATTGACAGACAAATCTGATTCCCCTAGAATGGGGGAATGCCGACAGGAGGGCTTGGATGATGGTGGATTTTTTTCCATCGATGTCCATGATATCCCAAGGCATAGTAGAGATGAGGTGGAAATGAAGTGTTTGCAAAATCATTGCCGAGTCTTTTTACCATAGGCAACCTGTTCCTCGGGATCGTCGCCATCATTATGGTGTTCAATGAAAAGCCTGAAGTCGCCGCCATGATGGTCATCGTCGCCATGCTTCTGGACGGGGTCGACGGCCGCGTCGCCCGCGCGCTCAATGTTCAAAGCGAATTCGGCAAGGAGCTCGATTCCTTGTCCGATATCATATCGTTCGGTGTCGCCCCTGCTTTCATCATGTATGTCGTGGCATTTCAGGATCTCAGCTCGCAGCCGGCCGCCTGGATCGTGACCGCGATCTTCCCGATCTGCGGCGCGCTCCGGCTCGCCCGGTTCAACGTCATCTCCGGCATTCCGGGCTACTTCGTCGGCCTGCCGATTCCGGCAGCAGGGGGCGTTCTGGCTACGCTGGCTCTGTTCTACACGGATATCCAGCCCTGGGTGCTGATGGCGAGCACGCTCGTTCTCGCGCTGCTGATGGTCAGCACGGTGAAGTACCCGAACTTCAAGAAGATCGGACTGCCCAAGGGCGCGATCTGGAGCATACCGATCGTCGTCGTCATTGCGGTCGTGCTCGGCGTCGCTTTCCCGAACCAGATCTCCAAGATCATCTTTGTGCCGCTGCTGCTCTATGCGCTGTACGGCCTAAAAAAAAACGTTAATGTCCAGGGACGCCTGCGCCGCCGCAGATCCCGCCGTTCCGAAGGCGAAGAAGAGAACGTCCGCAAGCGGAGCGTCTAGCATCCTCCTGCCGCTGGCATGGATCGGCTCCTGCGATGCAGCAGCCGCTTCCTGACCCGGTGCCGAATTTCGGTGCCGGGTTTGTTGGTTGTATATGGAGCTTCTGTCCTGCCTGGGATGAGGCTCGCCGATTGCCGGCCACAGCCTTTCTCATTGGAGAAAGCAAATAAAAAGCAGTCCGTCCTCCATTGGAGAATGGACTGCTTTTTCAATGTCCGGATAGGAATTCCGGTTCAGGTCAAATTGAAAATGCCGAGCGTAGAGCATTTATCGGATTCGGCGGACAGAACCTCGCCGAGATCGATTTCCAGCAGATTGCAGAGCGCGGACATGTAGAACAGGTGGCGTCCCAGCTCGTTTTTCAGCACATCACGGCAGTTCTCGCACACATGGCCGTCCATGTGTGTGCCCAGAAGCTGCTTGGCGCTCTCAAGCTCGGGATCGTCCGAATAAGGCTGCTTGCTGGCCTGGATTTCAATACAGCCGCATTCGGTCACGGCTTTCGTGACAGCGCGGTTGACAGCTGCGCCCGTCTGTCCGAACTTGGACAGGACATCGAGCATGCTCCGGTGACGCAGGAGCAATTCCGATACTTGCTGCTGAAACTCTTGGAGCGTTGGAGCGCTCATCGGTATCCACCTCTTTCGCGATTTTTGCTGCTATGGGAATGCATGTC
This sequence comes from Paenibacillus humicus NBRC 102415, assembly GCF_004000905.1. Taxonomy (GTDB): domain Bacteria; phylum Bacillota; class Bacilli; order Paenibacillales; family Paenibacillaceae; genus Paenibacillus_O; species Paenibacillus_O humicus. The sequence continues at coordinate 49,413 of NZ_BIMD01000033.1, read as the reverse complement.
ATGGGACGAGCATGCGATTTCATCCGCCGTATGCTGGACGGCGATGGCCTGAATCCATTATAAGCCCGCCCTGTCCAGAATACAAAAACGAAATCGCCATTATGAGAAATCCTTCATGACGCGTCTTTCGCAGGACTTGCGGCGCATGGACGGGAATGAGGCCCGCCCGTCGCCTGCTGCTGCAAAATTGTTGCTTGGATGCGACGGTTTAGCCTTCTCCAAATTGGAACATACTGGCTAATGGAGGTGGCATAAGCGATGATAAAACGTATTCTGCAATTACTCGGTATCGTATTCGGCGGCATGATCGGCTCTCAGTTCGGCAATGGAACAGGCGGAGCGCTTCCGGCCGGCCTTGGAAGCTACAGCCCTCTCGCAGGGAGCTACGGTTCTTTCGGATTTTACACCGGCCTGGCGACAGGCGCGCTGGCGGGCCTGCTGCTGGCGACCGCCCTTGCCGGAAGACTGGAGAGAATGCTCGGGGAAGGCGTGCGGCGCGCTTCCGACATGCCGGCGGCGGATCTGCTGGCAGGCGCGGCGGGATTGACCGGCGGCCTTGTCCTTTCGGCTCTGCTCTATCCCTCGGTATCCCAGCTTCCGGGGGCGGCGGCGACGATCGCTCCGGCGCTGCTGACTTTGGGACTCGGCTACGTGGGACTGAGCGTCGGGCTGAGGAAGAAGGAAGAGCTGACGGAAGGGCTCCACGCGATGATGCAGCCGAAGGCGCTGCCCGTTCCGGAGAAGGAAGAGCATGTCAATTTCGAAGAACACAAGATCATGGACACAAGCGTCATCATCGACGGCCGGATCGCGGATATTTGCAAGACCGGCTTCATCGAGGGGACGCTCGTCATTCCCGAGTTCGTCCTCGAGGAGCTGCAGCATATCGCCGATTCCTCCGATCTGCTCAAGCGCAACCGCGGCCGCCGCGGCCTGGACATCTTGAACAAGATCCAGAAGGAGCTCGACGTGAAGGTTCTCATCTACGAAGGGGACTTCGAGGAGATCGGCGAGGTGGACAGCAAGCTCGTCAAGCTGGCCAAGCTGCTGCGGGGCAAGGTGCTCACGAACGACTTCAACCTCAACAAGGTTTGCGAGCTGCAGGGAGTGTCGGTGCTGAACATCAACGATTTGGCCAATGCGGTCAAGCCGGTCGTGCTGCCGGGCGAGGAAATCGTCGTGCAGATCATCAAGGACGGCAAGGAGCATGGACAAGGAGTCGCCTATCTCGACGACGGCACGATGATTGTCGTGGAGGGCGGCAGGGATTACATCGGCATGACGATGGAGGTGCTCGTGACGAGCGTGCTCCAGACTTCGGCGGGACGGATGATCTTCGCAAAGCCCAAGCTGTTGGAAAAAGCGCTGTAACAGGGTATGATAGGGAATAAACGTTACAGCGGGAAGTGAGCTTCGGAAGATGGACAAGCAATATGGCGGCGAGCAAGCCGCAACCTCTCAGGCCGCCCCGGGCGCCGCGTCTTCGGATGCGGCGCTTGTCGGCTTCCGGGAGGCCTGCTGGGGAGCCGTCATCGTGGCGGCCGGACGCGGCACGCGGATGGGCACGCCGGAGAGCAAGCAGTTCCTGCTGCTGCGGGGCAAGCCGGTGCTGGTCCATACGCTGGAGCTGTTCCAGAGGATGGACGCCATCCGGGAGATCGTGCTCGTCACGGGAGCGGCGGATGCCGAACGTTGCCGCCGCTGGTGCGGGGAGTACGGCTTGACCAAGGTGGCCGCGATCATGGAGGGCGGCTCCGAGCGCCAGCATTCCGTGCGGATCGGCCTGGACTCGCTCTCGGCGGATTGGGCGCTTGTCCATGACGGCGTCCGGCCGCTCGTCAGCGAGGCTGCGGTGTCCGCTTGCCTGGCGCGTGCCGAGGAGACCGGCGCGGCCGTGCTCGCCGTGCCGGTCAAGGACACGATCAAGAAGGTGGACGCGGCGGGCATCATCGAATCGACGCCGGACCGGAGCAGCTTGTGGGCGATCCAGACCCCGCAAGCTTTTCGCCGCGCCCGTCTCAGGGAAGCCCATGAACGGGCGCTTGCGGACGGCTTTCTCGGTACGGACGACTCCATGGTCGTGGAGCGGCTCGGAGATCCGGTCGCCGTAGCCGAAGGGGAATATACGAATATCAAGATTACGACCCCGGAAGATCTGCCCTACGCGGAATTTCTTCTGGAGCAGAGGGAGAGGGGACGATAGAGATGATTAGAGTGGGACAAGGATTCGACGTGCATCAGCTGGTGGAGGGCCGTCCATGCATTATCGGGGGCGTCGCCATTCCATTCGAAAAAGGGCTGCTCGGCCATTCCGATGCCGACGTGCTGCTGCATACCGTAGCGGATGCGGTGCTCGGCGCGCTTGCGCTCGGCGATATCGGCAAGCATTTCCCGGACACCGATCCGGCGTTCAAGGATGCCGACAGCGTCAAGCTGCTGGAGCATGTGTGGGCGCTTGCAGTCCAGCGGGGATATGCGCTCGGGAACCTGGATTGCACGATTATCGCGCAGGCTCCCAAAATGGCGCCGTACATTCCCGCGATGGTGGAAGTGATCGCCCGCGTGCTGGGAGCGGAGCAGGACCAGGTGAACGTCAAGGCGACGACGACGGAACGGCTCGGATTTCCCGGACGGGGCGAGGGAATCGCCGCTCAGGCGGTTGTCTGCCTCGTGAAAAATATGCTATGATGGCACTTATTTTAGGCGGTTAAGTGCAGCCGTACAGTCCGCTCAGGCAAGCGGAACAGGATACCGACCGGCTCGCTGTCGAACCCGTATTTCCTCATCCTGCTTATGCGCAGTGGAACTCGGTTTCATAGGCGGACGCCGCGTTTTCACCTCCATGTTGCCGCTGCCTCCAGCGCCGCAATGGTTCCACTTACATAAATAGCGTTCATAGGGCGAGGCCCCGGGACGAAAACAAGAACGAAATGGGGAATTCAAGATGGCAGACCAAGGAACGCAGGAAATCCGCGTCCGTTATGCTCCGTCGCCGACGGGGCATCTGCATATCGGCAACGCGCGCACCGCGCTGTTCAACTATCTGTTCGCCCGCAGGCACGGCGGCAAGTTCATCGTCCGTATCGAGGATACGGACGTGAAGCGCAACGTGGCCGGCGGCGAGGAGAGCCAGCTGAAGTACATGAGCTGGCTCGGCATCACCTGGGATGAAAGCATCGATGTCGGCGGCGGCTACGGACCGTACCGCCAGACCGAACGCCTCGACATCTACAGCCGGTACTGGCAGCAGCTGCTCGACGAGGGCAAGGCTTACCGCTGCTACTGCACGGAAGCAGAGCTCGAGCGGGAGCGGGAAGAGCAGAGCGCGCGCGGCGAAACCCCGCGCTATTCGGGCCGCCACCGAAATCTGACTGCCGAGCAGCAGGCTGGCTTCGAAGCGGAAGGACGCGTCGCGAGCATCCGCTTCCGCGTGCCGGAAGACCGCACATATACATGGAACGACATGGTCAAGGGAACGATCAGCATCGACACCAAGGAAACCGGAGATTTCGTCATCGTGAAGAAGGACGGCATCCCGACCTACAACTTCGCGGTTGCGGTCGACGACCATCTCATGAAGATCTCCCACGTGCTCCGCGGCGAGGACCATATCTCCAATACGCCGCGCCAGCTGATGATCTACGAGGCTTTGGGCTGGGAGCCGCCGCTGTTCGCCCACATGACGCTGATCGTGAACGAATCCCGCAAGAAGCTGAGCAAGCGGGACGAGTCCATCATCCAGTTCATTGAGCAGTACGAGAATCTCGGCTACCTGCCGGAGACGCTGTTCAACTTCATCGCCTTGCTGGGCTGGTCGCCGGAGGGCGAGCAGGAGCTGTTCACCCGCGAGGGGCTCGTGGAGGCGTTCGACGAGTCGCGCCTCAGCCGCAGCCCGGCCGTGTTCGACACGAACAAGCTGGCCTGGATGAACAACGAATACATCAAGTCGCTGGAGCTTCCCCGCCTTGTCGACCTCTGCCTGCCGCATCTGCAGAAGGCGGGCCGGGTATCGGAGGCGCCTGAGGCCGGCGAGCGCGAATGGGCGGCCGACCTGATCGGCCTCTACCGCGACAAGCTGCGCTGGGGAGCCGAGATCGTGCCGCTGACCGAGCTGTTCTTCCTGGAATCGTTCGAGGACGAGGCTGAGGCTGTCGCCGTGCTGGAGGAAGAAACGGTGCCGACGGTGCTGGGAGCCTTCCTGTCCGGCGTCGAGACGCTGGAGCCCGAAGCCTGGAACGAGGAGGGCATCAAGGCGCTCATCAAGTCGGTCCAGAAGGAAACCGGCTGTAAGGGCAAGTCGCTCTTCATGCCGATCCGGGCCGCGGTCACCGGGCAGACGCACGGACCGGACCTCAACCGCACCATCTCGCTGCTGGGCCGGGCCAAAGTCGCACAGCGGCTGCGCGCCCGCTTGGGCTGAGGACGGCCCCGCATATATTTCCGCGCTCCGGCTTCTTGCACTTTGCGGGTTATCGGGTATACTACAAGTAATTGAACCTTTTTACAGGCTTTGACCAGGAGAGAACCGCCATATCCGGGATTGCAGAGAGGACAACCGCCACGCATCCGGCCGCAGCATATCGCGACGCGCCGGGAAGGTGACGGCTGGGAGTTGTCCATTCCGGCGGCGGGTTCATGCACCTGCGAGCCTTGCTCCGATCTTGCGGAAGCTTCTCTTCCGCTCGGGTAGGCGGCAACGCATGGCCGGCGTTACAGGCTACGAGACAGGGCCGCCAGGCATCCTGACCCGCTTGAGACCGCTTCGCGCGCGTTTCTCCCGGGCGGATGCGGCCCTGTGCCGCAGAGTGGGACCGCGTCTGTACGCCTCTGCAGCCTTCGGGCTGCGGAGGCTTATTTTTTGATTGGACGGAAGAAAGCTTGGATCATCTCGCCCGAAGGGGGCTGAAGCCGATGTTGCGTCACATGAAATCCGATATACGGGCCGTGTTCGACAACGACCCCGCTGCGCGCAGCGTGTTCGAGGTGATCTTCACCTATTCGGGACTGCATGCCATCTGGGCGCATCGCGCCGCGCATTATTTGTTCAAGCGCAAATGGTTCACGGCCGCCCGCATCATCTCTCAGGTCAGCCGGTTCATGACCGGAATCGAAATCCATCCCGGGGCCAGAATCGGCAGCCGCCTGTTCATCGACCACGGCATGGGCGTCGTCATCGGGGAGACTTGCGAGATCGGGGACGACGTCATCATCTATCAGGGCGTCACCCTCGGCGGCACGGGCAAGGAAAAGGGCAAGCGCCATCCTACCATAGGCAGCAATGTCGTCATCGGCTCGGGAGCGAAGGTTTTAGGATCGTTCCAGGTTGGAGACTATTCCAATATCGGTTCCAACGCCGTCGTTCTCCGGGAGGTGCCCGAGAACAGCACGGTCGTAGGCAACCCGGGCCGCATCGTCAAGCGCAACGGAGAAAAGGTCGGCGACAGGCTCGACCATGCGAAGCTGCCCGATCCGCTCATTGAGATGATCCGGAGCATGCAGAATGAAATCAATTCCCTCAAGGCGGAGGTCGACCGGCTCAAGCAGCCTGCGGCGCCCGTTCGTGAATATATGGAGGAACCGGTGAAATTCCGGTAAGCGGAGGCGAAGCGTAAATGAGTTTGGAAATCTACAATACGATGAGCAGAACCAAGGAAACGTTCAAGTCGCAAGAGCCGGGCAAGGTCAAAATGTACGTATGCGGCCCGACGGTCTACGACTATATCCATATCGGCAACGCGCGGCCCGCGATTTTCTTCGACGTCGTGCGCCGTTATCTGGAAGCGGTCGGATACGAGGTCAACTACGTCGTCAACTTCACCGACGTGGACGACAAGATGATCCGCAAGGCGGAGCAGCTCGGCATTACGGTGCCGGAGCTCGCGGACACGTTCATCTCCGCCTATTACGAGGACACGGAAGGGCTCGGCGTCCGCCGTGCGTCGCTGAATCCCCGCGTCATGGAGCATATGCCGGAAATCATCGCTTTCGTCCAGGATCTCGTCGACAAGGGAGCGGCCTATGAAAGCGGCGGCGACGTCTATTTCCGGACGAAATCCTTCGCGGACTACGGCCAGCTCTCCCACCAGAACATGCAGGAGCTGCAGATGGGCATCCGCATCGGCATCGACGAGCGCAAGGAGGATCCGCAGGATTTCGTTCTGTGGAAGGGCGCCAAGCCGGGAGAGATCAAATGGGACAGTCCATGGGGGCCGGGCCGTCCGGGATGGCATATCGAATGCTCTGCGATGGCGAAGCGGCATCTGGGCGATACCCTCGACATCCATGGCGGAGGCAACGACCTGCAGTTCCCGCATCATGAGTGCGAATGCGCCCAGTCCGAGACGCTGAGCGGCAAGCCGCTCGCCAACTATTGGATGCATAACGGCTTCATCAACATCGACAACCAGAAGATGTCCAAGTCGCTCGGCAACGGCATTACGGTCCATGACATGCTGACCCGGATCAAGCCGGAAGCGATCCGTTACTTCATGCTTTCCGGCCATTACCGTTCGCCGCTCAACTTCAGCGACGACACGGTAGAGCAGGCGCTCGGCAGCGTGGAGCGGATCGCCAATTGCCGCACCAACCTGCTGCACCGGCTGGCGGCGGTCGGCGGTTCCATGGAAGCCGATGCAGCCGTCGATGCCCCAGGCAGCGGCTCCGCCGGCCTAGGCTCGCTCCGGTTCGTGCCGGATTCCGGAAATGCCGAGCTGGATGAACGGCTTCTGGAGCTGAGCGGCCGCTTCACAGCCAAAATGGACGATGATTTCAATACGCCCGATGCCATCACGGTGCTGTTCGATCTGGTGACCGAAGCGAACCAGCATCTGCAGCGGCCTGTCGTGACGGCCCGGGAGGCGCTTGCGCTCATCGGGCTGATGGACGCCATGGACCGCGTGCTCGGCTTGCTTCCGGCCGCGTCCGAACAGCATGGACTGCTGGATGCCGAGGTGGATGCGCTGATCGTCGAGCGGACGGAAGCGCGCGCTTCGAAGAACTGGAAGCGCGCGGACGAAATCCGCGACCTGCTGGCAGAGCAAGGCATCCTGCTGGAGGACACTCCGCAGGGCATCCGGTGGCGCCGCAAATGAACGAGCCTGTGAAGGAACAAAGCCGAGAGCTTCCCTACGAGCCGCCTTCCAAGACGCCGGAGCTGCTGAACCCCATCGTGCTCGCTTACGCCGGCGATGCGGTGTTCGAGCTGCTGGTGCGCCAGCATCTGCTCGCCCAGCCGAATCTCAAGCCGCATCATCTCCATCGCGAGGCGACCGGAATGGTGTCGGCCAAAGGGCAGCGGCAGCTGCTGGAGCGCTGGGCGCCGATGCTGTCGGAGGAGGAGGCCGACATCGTCAGGCGCGGCCGCAACGCCAAGTCCGGCCAGTCTCCGCGCAATGCGGATCCGGCCGATTACAAGCAGGCGACCGCTCTGGAGAGTCTGATGGGGTATTTATATTACAAAGGCCGGACCGAACGGATCCGGGAGTTGATGGCGGCCGCTTTCTCCGAGAAGGAAGCGGAACGCGGAAAGGAGACTGGGAATGGCCAGTGACAGGCAGAAGAAGGAACAGAACGACCAGAACGAGCAGGAGCAGCAGGAATGGATCGCGGGCAAACATCCCGTCCTGGAGGCGCTCCGCTCGGGCCGCGAGCTGAATAAGATCTGGATCGCCGACACGGTGCAGAAGCCGTCGGTATCCCCGATCATGGCCGAAGCCAAGAAAGCGGGAATCGTCGTCCAGTTCGTGGACAAGCGCAAGCTCGACCAGTTGGGCCTTGAAGTTTCCCATCAAGGGGTCGTAGCCCAGGCGGCGGCCTACCGGTATGCCGAATTGGAAGAGCTGCTGCAGCGGGCCAAGGACCGCGGCGAGACGCCACTGCTGCTCATTTTGGATGAGATCGAGGATCCGCATAACCTGGGCTCCATTCTGAGGACGGCGGAATGCACCGGCGTGCACGGAGTCATCATTCCGAAGCGCCGCGCGGCCGGCTTGACGGCAACCGTATGGAAAACCTCCGCCGGAGCGGCCGAGCATGTGCCGGTGGCGCGAGTGACCAATCTCGCCCAGACGATCGAGAGCCTGAAGCAGGAGGGAATCTGGATTGCGGGCGCGGACGTGTCGGCGCAGCAGGATGTGTACAAGACCAGTTTCGACCTTCCGCTTGCCCTCGTCATCGGCAACGAAGCCAAAGGCATGGGCCGGCTGATCCGCGAGAAATGCGATTTCCTCGTCAAGCTCCCGATGCTGGGCCAGCTCAATTCGCTCAACGCCTCCGTGGCCGCCGGCGTGCTCATGTACGAGGTCGTCCGGCAGCGCCGGGGCGTCTAGCTGCCGTGTCCCGCCAGTCGGACGTCCTGCTGGTCGACGGCTACAACATCATCGGCGCCTGGCCGGAGCTGGAACGCTTGAAGGAAAGCAATCTGGAGGAGGCAAGGGACCGGCTGCTCGATCTGCTGGCCGACTATCAAGGCTATACGGGACATCAGGTGTACGTCGTGTTTGACGCGCATCAGGTTCCCGGCAGCCGCTCGGCCTACAAGCAGCACAAGCTGACGGTCGTATTCACGAAAGAAAAGGAAACGGCGGACGAGTGCATCGAACGTCTCGTCACCGAGCTCAAGAAGCGAAGCCGCCATATCTATGTGGCGACCTCGGATTCCGTCGAGCAGCATGTCGCGTTCGGCAAAGGCGCCCTGCGGATCTCGGCCCGGGAACTGGAGCTGGAGCTGCAGCAGAACCGCCGCGAGATCGACAAGTCGCTGCGTTCCGACAGCGCCAAATCCCGCAATACGATCGATGCCAAGCTGTCGCTGGAAATGCGGACGATGCTGGAAAGAATGAGACGGGGGGAATGAATGGACGGAACTGGCGATTGATGGAGATAGGCGTGTAAGCTTATCTGCCTCCGCAATAGCGTTTTCCAACCATCTGTTTACAATTTTTCAAGATCCTATCGGTTATAGAACGCTCGTTTGCGTTGACGATGTCAAGAGAGGTCTTGTATACTGTCCTTATTATTTCTGGCAAAATTGTCCGCTTTTCCGCCGCTTGTCGCCGCCTGGCTTTCCAGTCCGGACGATAGCGGAAGGAGAGCTTTTCTGACTTAAGAAAAATAGACCTTGCAGTGCACGCTTTGCAGGCCGGAGGGATAGTTGGTGAGCATCGACCTCAGAGAATGGAGTACGCACGATTATGACTGCCGAACGGATGAAGACGTTGTCGAGGCGGTGCGGACGGGCGACAGCGAAGCGCTGGAATATCTGATCAACAAATACCGGAATTTCGTTCGTGCCAAGGCCCGCTCTTATTTCCTTATCGGAGCGGACCGGGAAGACATCGTGCAGGAAGGCATGATCGGGCTCTACAAGTCCATCCGCGACTTCAAGGGTGACAAGCTGGCTTCCTTCAAAGCTTTCGCGGAGCTGTGCATCACCCGCCAAATCATAACCGCAATCAAGACGGCGACCCGGCAGAAGCATATTCCGCTGAACTCCTACGTTTCGCTGGACAAGCCGATCTATGATGAAGATTCCGACCGCACGCTGCTGGATGTCATCTGCGGCACCCGCGTCAGCGATCCGGAAGAGCTCATCATCAATCGGGAGGAGTTCGACGGCCTCGAGGACAAGATGTCCGAGATTCTGAGCGATCTGGAACGGAAAGTTCTCATGCTGTATCTGGACGGCCGCTCCTACCAGGAGATCGCCGTTGATCTGGACCGGCACGTCAAGTCGATCGACAACGCCCTTCAGCGAGTGAAGCGCAAGCTGGAGAAGTACCTCGAGCTGCGGGACGTCAGCTGTTAGGCTGCCGCCCTGATCCTGAACCTGCCTGCTTTCAAGACCCGGATGACGGGTCTTTTTTCTTTTCCGCGCCGCCTGCTGCCGATGGAAGGCCGTTTAGAAGTCTATCAAAACGGCTATACTTGGAAACAGCGATGAAAGCAGCGCGCCGTCCTCCGGTCCCGATGCCGGCAAGGGCTGTCCGCCGCCTGCCTCTCCAGCCTTCCCGCCGCTCTGCGTGCGGCTTCCGGGCCGCCCGGACGCCTTCCATTTTGCATTGACATGCAAGAATCCGTTATGATAAGGTACTTAGAGTGACTCGGATCAGGCCTGAGGCCCTCTCGGGTCCTATCGCACGTTGTTTGACGAAGCGCACTCTTAAGATCGGGAGGTGACCTAAATGCGGGTTATTATTACGCTTGCATGCACGAACTGCAAGCAAAGAAACTACACGAACACCAAGAACAAGCGCAATCACCCCGACCGCATGGAAATGAGGAAGTTCTGCAAGTTCTGCAACGAGCATACTCCTCACCGCGAGACGAGATAGTCAGGAGGTGGGTTCAGGTGACTTTTATCGCAAAGCTGAAGCAAAACTTCGGATCGACGTTTGGTTTTTTTGCAGACAGTTGGGCTGAGCTGAAGAAAGTTCGCTGGCCAAACCGTAAAGAGTTGACAAGCTATACGATCGTTGTACTCGTCACGATCGTGTTTGTGACGATTTACTTTTGGCTTCTTGACATCGGGATCTCATCTCTGGTTGAACTGATTGTTTAAGAAGGGTCCAAAGGTGGATTGTTAATGGAAAAAAGATGGTATGTGGTTCATACTTACTCGGGCTATGAGAACAAGGTGAAAGCCAACCTCGAGCGCCGCGTCGAATCGATGGGCATGGAAGACAAGATCTTCCGCGTGCTGGTTCCGATGGAAGAAGAAATCGTGAACAAGGACGGGAAGAAGAAGACCGTCATGCGCAAAGTCTATCCGGGATACGTCCTGGTGGAAATGATTCAGACCGACGATTCTTGGTATGTTGTTCGCAATACGCCTGGCGTAACGGGATTCGTGGGCTCTACAGGTTCCGGCTCCAAGCCGACGGCACTGCTTCCGGAGGAAGTGGACGCCATTCTCAACCATATGGGAATGTCCGAGCCTAAGCCGAAGATGGAATTCGAGCTGAAAGAAACCGTTCGCGTTACAGTAGGTCCGTTTGCTAACTTTGTCGGCGTCATTGAAGAAATTCAAATGGACAAGAGCAAGCTGAAAGTCCATGTCAACATGTTTGGTCGTGAAACCCCGGTTGAACTTGACTACACACAGGTCGAGAAGGTATAATGAACCGGTTTCCGGCCTCCGGATTCATCCGGATGGCGGCATGAGCATTTCATGTCAGGCAACTGACTTCGATCGCAGGAGGTGTAACACATGGCAAAGAAAGTCATCAAACTCGTCAAGCTGCAAGTTCCGGCAGGCAAAGCCAACCCGGCTCCGCCAATCGGTCCTGCGCTCGGTCAAGCAGGCGTCAACATCATGGCGTTCTGTAAAGAGTTCAACGCGCGTACGGCTGATCAAGCCGGCCTGATCATTCCGGTCGTCATCACCGTATTCGAAGACCGCTCCTTCACGTTCGAGACGAAAACTCCTCCAGCAGCCGTACTGCTCCGCGTAGCAGCAGGCATCGAGAAGGGTTCCGGCGAACCGAACAAGAAGAAGGTCGCTACGGTCAACCGTTCCAAGGTCCGCGAGATCGCAGAACAAAAAATGCAGGATCTGAACGCTGCATCCGTAGAAGCTGCAATGCGCATGGTCGAAGGTACTGCCCGCAGCATGGGCGTAACGATCGTCGACTAATCCAGGACGCGCCTCGAGGCGCGGCGTCACAGCGGGACCGCTTGGTTTCGCAGTGGGAGGGACGGCTGTACGTCAGGCGTTCCGCTACACACCACATAAGGAGGAACTCTTCATGGCAAAGCATGGCAAGAAATACGTTGAAGCCGCTAAGCTGATCGACAGCGAAGCGACTTACGAGCCGTCTGAAGCAATCGAGCTCGTGAAAAAAGCAGCAACCGCCAAATTCGACGAATCCGTCGAAGTGGCTGTCCGTCTGGGCGTCGACCCGCGGAAACAAGACCAAGCCGTTCGCGGTGTCGTTGTACTCCCGCACGGTACGGGCAAAACAAAGCGCGTCCTCGTATTCGCCAAAGGCGACAAAGCGAAGGAAGCCGAAGCTGCAGGCGCTGACTTCGTCGGCGATGCGGACATGATCAACAAAATTCAACAAGGCTGGTTCGAATTCGATGTCTGCGTGGCTACGCCTGACATGATGGCTGAAGTCGGCAAGCTCGGACGTATCCTCGGCGGTAAAGGCCTCATGCCTAACCCTAAAGCCGGCACGGTAACGTTCGACGTGACGAAGGCTGTTCAGGAGATCAAAGCCGGTAAGATCGAATACCGCCTTGACCGTGCAGGTCAAATCCATGCACCGATCGGCAAAGTGTCGTTCGACGCCGAGAAGCTGGCTGAGAACCTCAAATCGCTGATCGACGCTCTGAACCGTGCCAAACCGGCATCGGCAAAAGGGATTTACCTGAAAAACATCGCTGTATCTTCTACGATGGGACCTGGCGCTCGCGTCAACGTTTCCACGTTCCGCTAAGAGCTGCGATTCTAACTTCAGAACACGCATACCTAAGACAGTAGGTGCCTTCGGGCTTAATCCCCTACCGAGGTGTTATGATATACGTTTCCCGTAAACGGACAATCATGGCCTTCGCTGTCTTGGCGGAGGCCTTTATTCATGCACCGGCAGGTTGAAGGTAAACCGTTCTAAAGGATGCAACGGATATCCACATCGGGAGGTGTAAACAAAATGGCAAACGTAAAAGTTATCGAATCCAAGCAGCAGCAGGTGGAAGAAATCGCCGCCAAGCTGAAAGCAAGCACGACGACGGTTGTAGCTGACTACCGTGGACTGAACGTGGCTCAAGTAACGGAACTGCGCAGGCAGCTTCGCGAAGCAGGCATCGAATTCCAGGTTCTCAAAAACTCCCTCGTTCGCCGCGCGTCCGAATCCGCCGAGCTTTCCGGTCTGACAGAAGTTCTCGCGGGTCCGACGGCTATCGCCTTCGGCGCGGACGACGTCGTAGCTCCTGCAAAAATCATCTCCGACTTCGCCAAGAAAAATGACGCCCTGAAAGTAAAAGGCGGCATCCTCGAAGGCCAAGTCGTAGACGCAGCCCAAATCAAGGCGCTGGCAGACCTGCCATCCCGCGACGGCCTGCTCTCCATGCTCCTCAGCGTCCTCCAGGCTCCTATGCGCAACTTCGCGCTGGCGGTCAAAGCCGTGGCGGAAAAGCAAGAAGCGGAAGCCTAAAAACGATTTTCCTCCGTCCGGCGGCCATCGGGCTGCCGGCAGGAATTGCTTGATCCTTGCGCCGGCATAGCCGGCATCCATCACCACCAAAAAAACTTATACCCAATGGAGGTTCAACCATGAGCAACGAACAAATCTTGGAAGCCATTAAAGGCATGAACGTTCTGGAACTGAACGATCTCGTTAAAGCAATCGAAGAAGAATTCGGCGTAACGGCTGCTGCACCTACGGTTGTAGCTGCTGGCGGCGGCGCTGCTGAAGTTGAAGAGCAATCCGAATTCGACGTTATCCTTACGAGCGCTGGCGCTTCCAAAATCAACGTCATCAAAGTCGTTCGCGAGCTGACAGGTCTTGGCCTGAAAGAAGCGAAAGAAGTTGTCGACAACGCTCCAAAAGCAATCAAAGAAAAAGTAGCTAAAGAAGAAGCAGAAGCTATCAAAGCTAAGCTTGAAGAAGCAGGCGCAGCTGTAGAAGTGAAATAAGCTTTCTCTTAAAAGCTTGAGAACCCCTTGGAGCCTCGCGGTTCCAAGGGGTTCTCTCTATGAGAAGGCATACCCGGAAGGAGGGACATGATGTCGGACCACTACTATTCCCGTACGCCGGGAACGCAGCAGAACCGGCAGAAGCATGAGACGGAGCTGAGAGGCTTCCGGTTTCAGTTCATGACGGACAACGGAGTCTTTTCCAAAAGCGGAATCGACTACGGCAGCCGTTTCCTCATCGAGGAGATGGAAATCGGCGAGGCTGACCGGGTGCTGGATGTCGGCTGCGGCTATGGCCCCATCGGACTGACGGCAGCGCGGCTGGCGCCGCAAGGACAGGTTGTCATGCTGGATATCAATGAGCGAGCCGTAGAGCTGGCCGGAGAGAATGCGAAGCTGAATGGAATTGCCAATGTGCGCATACAGCAGAGCGATCTGTTCGAGAAAGCCGGCGGCGAGCCGTTTGATGTCATCTTGACGAATCCGCCGATTCGGGCAGGCAAAGCGACTGTTCACCGAATATTTGAGGAAGGGTATTCGTTGCTGAAGCCCGGCGGCAGCATGTGGGTGGTCATTCAAAAGAAGCAGGGGGCTCCTTCTGCCGAAGCCAAGCTTCAGCAGCTGTTCGGCCGCGTCAAGGAAGTCGGCAAGGATAAAGGGTTTCGGATTTTCAAGGCGATCCGTTCCTTGGACAATTAGCCGGCAATCAACCTCTCGGAGCAGCGGTCAAGGTTGATCTCGCCATGGCGGAGCCGGCGGACAGCCATGGCGTCGGATTCATCCTTCATGACCCGCTAAATCAAGCCATCTGTCGACAATGAAGATTGGAACGACTATCGTCGCGCGATGCGTCATGAAGGGATGGTCATCGCCTTATCGTGTGCTCCTGTTTTTGACTAGAGACTAAATTCTCATTTTTGTTGACTCGCCTTTGTCGATGTGCTATTATTATGAAATGTCAGCATTAAAATAGGCGGAATCTCTTTAGTCCGCTAAAATGTCAAGAATTATTTATTTGATGCGCCATGCATACAAAATTGGTTTTTGACGTATAATGTTTAGATTTTGGGCAAAATTACATGATAGGAGACCATGTCTTCCCTATGGTTCGTCCATGTGGGGGAGGCCGAGGTTTCAGACCGGAAGTATGCTCTTTTTTCGAAACCACTTCGATAAGGGCTTTTCTTTATTTACCACCATGGGATTGAGGCTCAAACCGGCCGGCCCGAAGGTAACCGGCTGAGGTCTGGCTAGGTCATGTTTCATGAGTGCGCTTATCACGCTGAGAAGCAGACATGAGGGGTGAGGTTAAGTTGGCAGGACAACTTGTTCAGTATGGTCGACGCACGCGCAGGAGCTATAACCGGATTCACGAAGTGCTCGAAGTCCCGAACTTGATTGAAATCCAACAAAAGTCTTATGAGAAGTTTCTGGAGAGCGATCTCCTGGAGTTGTTCCAGGATATTTCTCCGATTCAGGACTTCACGGGGAATCTTTCGTTGGAATTCATCGATTATAGCCTGGGAGAGCCTAAGTATTCCGTCGACGAGTCGAAAGAGCGCGACGTTACGTATGCAGCGCCGCTTCGCGTTAAGGTAAGGCTCCTTAACAAGGAAACGGGCGAGGTTAAGGAACAGGAAGTGTTCATGGGCGATTTCCCGCTGATGACCGAGACCGGCACCTTCATCATCAATGGTGCGGAACGCGTTATCGTCAGCCAATTGGTACGCTCCCCCAGCGTGTACTTCAGCACCAAGGTCGACAAAAACGGCAAGCGCACTTACACGGCCACTGTCATTCCTAACCGCGGTGCTTGGCTGGAGCTGGAGACGGATGCCAAGGATATCATCTACGTGCGCATCGACCGTACCCGGAAGATTCCGGTAACGGTGCTTCTTCGCGCCCTTGGATTCGGCAGCGATGCCGAAATCTTGGACTTGCTCGGACAGGACGAGTACATCAAGAACACGCTGGACAAGGATAACACCGACTCCACGGAAAAAGCCCTGATCGAGATCTACGAGCGCCTGCGTCCAGGCGAGCCGCCTACGCTGGACAATGCGAAGAGCTTGCTCGTCGCGCGCTTCTTCGACCCTAAACGTTATGATCTGGCCAATGTCGGCCGTTACAAGATCAATAAAAAGCTTCATATCAAAAACCGTCTGTTCAACCAGCGTCTGGCTGAAACTCTCGTGGACAACGAGACGGGCGAAATTCTGGCCGAAGCCGGCCAGATGATCGACCGCCGCCTGCTGGATGAGCTGCTTCCATTCCTGGAAAAACAGCTGAACAGCAAAACGTATCACGTCGCCAACGGCGTTCTGGATGCGGATAGTATCCCACTGCAGACGGTGAGCGTATTCGCTCCCAATGAAGATGGAAAAATCATCAAGGTCATTTCCAATGACGTCATCGACAAGTCGGTCAAACATATTACGCCTGCCGATATCATTTCGTCGATCAACTACTTCATCAACCTGCTGCACGGCGTAGGCAGCACGGACGACATCGACCATCTGGGCAACCGCCGCCTGCGTTCCGTCGGCGAGCTGCTGCAGAACCAGTTCCGGATCGGCCTCTCCCGCATGGAGCGCGTCGTCCGCGAGCGCATGTCGATCCAGGATGCCAATGCGATCACGCCGCAGGCGCTGATCAACATCCGTCCGGTCATCGCGTCAATCAAGGAGTTCTTCGGCTCCTCCCAGCTGTCGCAGTTCATGGACCAGACGAACCCTCTGGCCGAACTGACGCACAAACGCCGTCTGTCCGCCCTCGGACCCGGCGGTCTGACCCGCGAACGCGCCGGCATGGAAGTCCGAGACGTCCATCACTCCCACTATGGGCGGATGTGTCCGATCGAGACGCCTGAGGGACCGAACATCGGTCTGATCAACTCCTTGTCCAGCTTCGCCCGCATCAACGAGTACGGCTTTATTGAAGCTCCGTACCGCTGGGTGGATCCGAAGACCGCCATTGTCACGGAGCAGATCGCTTACCTGACCGCGGATGAGGAAGACAACTACGTCATCGCGCAGGCAAACGCCCTCCTGACGGAAGACAGCAAGTTCGTCGACGATCAGGTTGTCGTGCGCTACAACAAGCAGGCCGACAACATCCTGACGATGCCGACCGAGCGCGTCGACTACATGGACGTATCGCCGAAGCAGGTCGTATCCGTCGCGACGGCTCTGATTCCGTTCCTCGAGAACGATGACTCCAACCGCGCGCTCATGGGATCCAACATGCAGCGGCAAGCGGTGCCTCTGCTCATTCCGAAGGCGCCTCTTGTCGGTACCGGCATGGAGCACAAGTCCGCGAAGGATTCCGGCGTCTGCATCGTAGCGAAGCATGACGGCATCATCGAGCGCTCCTCGGCCAACGAGATTTGGCTGCGCCGCGTCGAGATGGTGGACGGCAAGCAGGTTACGGGCGATCTCGTGAAGCACAAGCTGCACAAGTTCATGCGCTCCAACCAAGGCACTTGCATCAACCAGCGTCCGCTGGCGCGCAAGGGCGACATCGTCAAGAAAGGCGACATCCTCGCCGACGGTCCTTCGACCGAGCAGGGCGAGCTGGCTCTGGGCCGCAACGTCGTCGTTGCCTTCATGACTTGGGAAGGCTACAACTACGAGGATGCCATCCTGCTCAGCGAGAAGCTTGTGAAGGAAGACGTGTACACGTCGATTCACATTGAAGAATACGAGTCCGAAGCCCGCGATACGAAGCTCGGACCTGAAGAAATCACGCGCGACATCCCGAACGTCGGCGAAGAAGCGCTCAAGAACCTCGACGAGCGCGGCATCATCCGCGTCGGCGCCGAAATCAGCGCCGGGGACATCCTCGTCGGCAAAGTAACGCCTAAAGGCGTAACGGAGCTGACGGCGGAAGAGCGCCTGCTGCACGCCATCTTCGGCGAAAAGGCGCGCGAAGTGCGCGACACGAGCCTGCGCGTGCCTCACGGCACGGACGGCATCGTCGTCGACGTCAAAGTGTTCACCCGCGAGAACGGCGACGAGCTGCCTCCTGGCGTGAACCAGCTGGTCCGTGTCTACATCGCCCAGAAGCGTAAAATCTCCGAAGGCGACAAAATGGCCGGACGTCACGGCAACAAGGGCGTCATCGCCCGCATCCTGCCGGAAGAGGATATGCCTTTCCTGCCGGACGGAACGCCTGTAGAAGTCGTTCTCAACCCGCTGGGCGTACCTTCCCGGATGAACATCGGCCAGGTGCTCGAGGTCCATCTTGGCATGGCCTGCAAGCGTCTGGGCATCCACGCCGCTACGCCGGTATTCGACGGAGCGCGCGAGTACGACGTGTTCGACACGATGGAAGAATCGGGCATGCAGCGCAACGGCAAGACGGTTCTGTACGACGGACGCACGGGCGAGACGTTCGAGCGCGAAGTCACCGTCGGCGTCATGTACATGATCAAGCTGGCGCACATGGTCGACGACAAGATCCACGCCCGCTCCACGGGTCCATACTCGCTCGTAACGCAGCAGCCTCTCGGCGGCAAAGCCCAGTTCGGCGGCCAGCGCTTCGGCGAGATGGAAGTATGGGCGCTCGAGGCCTATGGCGCGGCTTACACCCTCCAGGAGATCCTGACGGTCAAATCCGACGACGTGGTCGGCCGGGTGAAGACGTACGAATCGATCGTGAAGGGCGAGAACGTGCCGGAGCCGGGCGTTCCAGAGTCGTTCAAGGTCTTGATCAAAGAGCTGCAGTCTCTCGGCATGGACGTCAAAATCCTGAACGAGGACGAAAACGAGATCGAAATGAAGGAAATCGACGACGAGGACGAAGGCACCAGCGACAAGCTGAACCTCAACCTGGAAGGCGCCGAAGCTGGCGCGGAATAAGCCTAAGCCATACTTGAACTAAGGAGGGTTGCTCCTTGTTGGATGTGAACAACTTCGAGTACATGAAGATCGGCCTTGCATCGCCGGAGAAGATTCGCTCTTGGTCCCGCGGAGAAGTCAAGAAGCCGGAGACCATTAACTATAGGACGCTCAAGCCGGAGAAGGAAGGGCTCTTCTGCGAGAAGATCTTTGGCCCGACCAAGGATTGGGAATGCCACTGCGGCAAGTACAAGCGCGTCCGCTACAAAGGCGTCGTCTGCGACCGCTGCGGCGTTGAAGTCACCCGTGCCAAAGTGCGCCGCGAGCGCATGGGACACATCGAGCTTGCCGCTCCTGTCTCCCATATCTGGTACTTCAAAGGAATTCCTAGCCGGATGGGGCTGGCTCTCGACATGTCGCCCCGCTCGCTCGAGGAAATCATCTACTTTGCAAGCTATGTCGTGACGGATCCGGGCGAAACCCCGCTGGAGAAAAAGCAGCTTCTGTCCGAGAAGGAATACCGCAGCTACCGCGAGAAATACGGCTACGGCTTCCAAGCCGGCATGGGCGCTGAAGCCGTCAAGAAGCTTCTTCAGGACATCGACGTCGAGCGCGAGCTGGATCAGCTCAAGGAAGAGCTGCGCACGGCCCAAGGCCAGCGCCGCAACCGCGCCATCAAGCGTCTCGAGGTCATCGAGGCGTTCCGCCATTCCGGCAACAAGCCGGATTGGATGATCCTCGACGTGCTCCCGGTCATTCCGCCGGAGCTTCGTCCGATGGTTCAGCTGGACGGCGGACGCTTTGCGACTTCCGACCTCAACGACCTGTACCGCCGCGTCATCAACCGCAACAACCGTCTGAAGCGCCTGCTCGATCTCGGCGCTCCCGACATCATCGTGCAAAATGAGAAGCGCATGCTGCAGGAAGCCGTCGACGCCCTCATCGACAACGGCCGCCGCGGCCGTCCGGTTACGGGTCCCGGCAATCGTCCCCTGAAATCCCTCAGCCATATGCTGAAGGGCAAGCAGGGCCGTTTCCGCCAGAACCTTCTCGGCAAGCGCGTCGACTACTCCGGCCGTTCCGTTATCGTTGTCGGACCAAGCCTGAAGATGTACCAATGCGGCCTTCCGAAGGAAATGGCGCTGGAGCTCTTCAAGCCGTTCGTCATGAAGGAACTGGTCAACAAGGGCCTCGCCCACAACATCAAGAGCGCCAAGCGCAAAGTCGAACGAGTTAGCGCCGAAGTGTGGGACGTTCTTGAAGAAGTCATCAAGGAGCATCCGGTTCTGCTGAACCGCGCCCCTACGCTTCACAGACTCGGCATCCAGGCATTCGAGCCGATCCTTGTCGAAGGACGCGCCATCAAGCTTCACCCGCTCGTATGTACGGCCTACAACGCCGACTTCGACGGCGACCAGATGGCCGTTCACGTTCCGCTGTCCGCGGAAGCGCAGGCGGAAGCCCGCCTTCTGATGCTGGCGGCAGGCAACATCCTCAACCCTAAGGACGGCAAGCCGGTCGTAACTCCGTCCCAGGATATGGTCCTCGGCTCCTTCTATCTGACGATGGACAACAAGGAAGCGCAAGGATCAGGCTCTGTCTTCGGCTCCGTCAACGAAGCCGTCTCCGCTTACCAGCGGGGCATCGTGTCGTTGCATGCGCGCATCTTCATTCCGGCGAAGGTCCTCAAGAAGGATGCCTTCACGGACCAGCAGAACAGCTCGCTCATCTCGACGACGGTCGGCAAAGTCATCTTCAACGAGATCTTCCCGAGCTCGTTCCCTTACATCAACGAGGCGACCAAGACCAACTTGATGGACGGAACGCCGGATAAATATTTCGTGTACGAAAAAGGCGCGGACCTGAACTCCTTCCTGGACAACGTGCCGCAAATGGGCGCTGTCGGCAAGGAATACCTCGGTCTTCTGATCGCGGAATGCTTCCGCCAGTACCACACGACCAAGACGTCGGTCATCCTTGACAAGATCAAGGAGCTCGGATTCACGTACTCGACCCGCGCGGGCATCACGGTAGCCGTCTCCGACGTCATCGTGCCGCCGGAGAAGGAAGAGATCCTGAAGCAGTCCGACGAGAAGGTCAAAGTCGTGACGAACCAATACCGTCGCGGCCTGATCACCAACGAAGAACGTTATGACCGCGTCATCGAGATCTGGAGCAAGACTAAAGACCAAATTACGGAAATCCTCATGAAATCGATGGACCGCTACAATTCCATCATGCTCATGGTGGATTCCAAGGCGCGGGGTAACAAATCGCAGATCACCCAGCTGGGCGGCATGCGGGGTCTGATGGCCAACCCATCCGGCCGCATCATCGAGCTCCCGATCAAGTCGAACTTCCGTGAAGGCCTGACGGTACTCGAGTACTACATCTCGACTCACGGCGCGCGTAAAGGTCTTGCCGATACCGCCCTCCGTACAGCCGACTCCGGTTACCTGACCCGCCGTCTCGTCGACGTCGCCCAGGACGTTATCGTCCGCGAGGACGATTGCGGCACGGACAAAGGCATCACGGTGGCCAAGATCCAGGACGGCAAGGAAGTCATCGAGGATCTGTACGACCGCATCGAGGGCCGCTATTCCTTCGAGACGATCCGTCATCCGCAGACGGGAGAAGTCATCGTTGCCCGCAACGATCTTATCGACGCCGAGAAGGCCGATGCGATCGTCGATGCAGGCGTAGAGAAGCTTCAGATCCGTTCCGTACTGAGCTGCCGCGCCCGTCACGGCGTCTGCAAGATCTGCTACGGCCGCAACCTGGCGACAGGCAAGCATGTAGAGATCGGCGAAGCCGTAGGCATCATCGCGGCCCAATCGATCGGCGAGCCGGGAACCCAGCTCACCATGCGTACCTTCCATACCGGCGGCGTTGCCGGCGACGACATCACGCAAGGTCTGCCGCGTATCCAGGAGCTCTTCGAGGCGCGTAACCCTAAAGGCCAAGCGATCATCAGCGAACTGGACGGCGTCGTGAAGAGCATTCGCGAAACGAAAGACCGCCGTGAGATTGAAGTTCAAGGCGAAGCCGAATCCAAAGTGTATCCGGTCAGCTACGGTTCCCGGATCCGCGTCATCGAAGGCCAGCATCTGGAAGCCGGCGACGAGCTGACGGACGGCTCCATCGATCCGAAGGAAATGCTGCGCATCAAAGGCATCCGCGGGGTACAGAACTACATCCTGCAGGAAGTTCAGCGCGTTTACCGGAACCAGGGCGTAGAAATCAACGACAAGCACGTGGAAGTCATGATCAAGCAGATGCTGCGCAAAATCCGTATCGTCGATGCCGGCGACACGAAGCTTCTGCCTGGCGCGTTCGTCGATGTGCACGAATACGAAGCAGCCAACCGCGAAGTGCTTCTGTCCGGCCGCGAGCCGGCAGTCGCCAAACCGGTCCTGCTCGGCATCACCAAGGCTTCCCTGGAGACGGATTCGTTCCTTTCCGCGGCATCCTTCCAGGAAACGACCCGCGTCCTGACCGACGCTGCCATCAAAGGCAAGGTCGACCAGCTGCTCGGCCTCAAGGAGAACGTCATCATCGGCAAGCTGATTCCTGCCGGTACGGGCATGAACCGTTACCGCAGCATCCGCTTCGTCGGCCAAGAGGACGAACTCGAGACCGCAGCGGCGGAAGCCGAGCTCAGCGAGACGGTTCCGGTCGAATCCTAACAATTCAACCGGAAATCTTCGGAACCTTGCAATACCGCTCCACATCAGCAGCTGCCCGGCCTTCGGGCGGCTGCTCTTTTATGGGCGTGCTCTTTGAACCGGAATATCTTTTGAGCAAATGGACAAGCCCATCTTGACATGGGGATAAGTCTAGTGCTACTATATCGAAGTGTGCCTGTGAGTGGATTTCTGTGCTTAAGCAAGGATGGTGAATCCATGGCTTACAAGATTGGCACGAAGCAGACGACCAAGACCGTTGAATCAGGCAAGGCGATTCACGTCTATGTAGCCAGAGACGCTGATGACAGGCTGACCGGCGCTATCGTCGAGTTATGCGGAAGAATGAGCGTGCCAGTGACTTGGACGGAGACGATGACCGATCTCGGAGAGCAATGCGGGATTGACGTCGGAGCCGCGATGGCAGCAATGGTTGGAGATGAAGAGTAGGACGTTGTTTTTGCCGGTAAGGTTCGGATTTTTCCGCTCAATACGTCAGGCAAAAACTTTTGTTTGTCCAAAGATGAACCGCCTGGATCTGTGGGCTTAAATAATGAGCGTCAATCAGTTCAGCGTTTCATGAATTATGGGAAGGGGGTGGCAACCGACATGCCAACAATCAACCAACTGGTCCGCAAGGGCCGTCAAGCAAAAGTGGTCAAGTCCAAATCGCCAGCACTGCAGCGGGGATTCAATGCCCTGAAGCGTGAGGCTACGGAAATCAGCGCTCCGCAAAAACGCGGTGTCTGCACTCGCGTAGGCACGATGACTCCGAAGAAGCCTAACTCCGCACTTCGCAAATACGCTCGTGTTCGTCTGACGAACCGCGTAGAGGTTACGGCTTACATTCCGGGTATCGGACACAACCTGCAAGAGCACAGCGTCGTTCTGATCCGCGGCGGACGTGTAAAAGACCTTCCGGGCGTACGTTACCATATCGTTCGCGGTGCATTGGATACGGCTGGCGTCAACAACCGTATGCAAGCTCGTTCCAAATATGGCGCGAAGCGTCCTAAAGTTAAAAAGTAAGACTTTTATAAACTTCAACTTATTAGATACTGAGGGAAAGGGGGACTTGCTACATGCCACGTAAAGGTCCTGTAACAAAACGCGACGTACTGCCGGATCCTATCTACAACAGCAAGCTCGTTACACGTCTCATCAACCGCATCATGATCGACGGCAAGCGCGGCGTTGCCGCAACACTGCTGTATGATGCCTTCAAACTGATTCAAGAGCGCTCCGGCAAAGATCCGATGGAAGTGTTCGAAGCAGCCCTGAAGAACATCATGCCTGTACTGGAAGTTAAAGCCCGCCGTGTAGGCGGCGCCAACTACCAGGTGCCGATCGAAGTTAAACCTGAGCGCCGTACCGCGCTTGGTCTCCGTTGGCTCGTGAACTACTCGCGTAACCGCGGGGAGAAAACGATGGAAGAGCGTCTTGCAGCTGAAATTCTCGACGCATCCAACAACACGGGCGCTTCCGTTAAAAAACGCGAAGACACGCACAAAATGGCGGAAGCCAACAAAGCATTCGCTCACTACCGCTGGTAGGATTCTAGCAGTACAATTTGAAGGGAGACATTCCAATGGCAAGAGAGTTCTCCTTGGCAAATACGCGTAACATCGGGATTATGGCGCATATCGATGCGGGTAAAACCACCACGACCGAACGGATCCTGTTCTACACAGGCCGTACCCACAAAATCGGCGAAGTGCACGAAGGTGCAGCGACGATGGACTGGATGGAGCAAGAGCAGGAGCGCGGCATCACGATTACGTCTGCCGCGACGACCGCTCAGTGGAAGGGTAACCGCATCAATATTATCGACACCCCGGGACACGTTGACTTCACCGTAGAAGTTGAACGTTCCCTGCGCGTATTGGACGGGGCAGTTGGTGTTTTCAGTGCAAAGGAAGGCGTTGAGCCTCAGTCCGAAACTGTATGGCGCCAGGCTGACCGCTACAACGTTCCCCGGATTGCCTACATCAACAAAATGGACATCATCGGCGCGGACTTCCTGAATGTCATCAAAGACATGCGCGATCGTCTGCAAGCCAATGCTGTCGCGATTCAACTGCCGATTGGCGCCGAGAATGATTTTGTCGGCGTAATCGATCTCGTTGAACGTGTTGCCTACAAATACAAAGACGACCTCGGAAAAGATCCTGAGCAAGTCGAAATTCCTGCCGAGCTGGCTGATCAAGCCGAAGAGCTCCGCGCAGAGCTGGTCGAGAAAGTGGCCGAGCTGGACGAAGAACTCATGATGAAGTATCTGGAAGGCGAAGAAATCACCATTCCAGAACTCAAAGCGGCGCTCCGCAAGGGCGTTGTCGAAGTGAAGATCTTCCCGGTCATCGCTGGCTCCTCGTACCGCAACAAAGGCGTTCAAATGATGCTGGATGCAGTCGTTGACTATCTGCCGGCTCCAATCGACGTTCCTGCTATCAAGGGTACCCTTGAGGATGGTACGGAGACGACCCGCGAATCTTCCGACGAAGCGCCGTTCTCGGCTCTCGCATTCAAAATCATGACGGATCCTTTCGTCGGCAAGCTGACCTTCTTCCGCGTTTACTCCGGCGTTCTGAACTCCGGTTCTTACGTTGTGAACGCAACGAAGGGCAAGCGCGAGCGCGTCGGCCGTATTCTTCAAATGCATGCGAACAGCCGTCAAGAGATCAGCTCGGTATACTCCGGCGACATCGCCGCTGCAGTAGGCCTGAAGGATACGACGACTGGCGATACGCTGTGCGACGAGAAGAATCCGGTCATCCTCGAATCCATGAACTTCCCTGAGCCGGTTATCCAGCTTGCGGTTGAGCCTAAGACCAAGGCTGACCAAGACAAGATGGGTATCGCTCTGCAGAAGCTTTCGGAAGAGGATCCGACGTTCCGTGCTCATACGGACGAAGAAACGGGACAAACGATCATCGCAGGCATGGGTGAGCTTCACCTTGAAATCCTCGTTGACCGCATGCTCCGCGAATTCAAAGTAGAGACGAACGTTGGTAAACCGCAAGTTGCTTACCGTGAGACGTTCCGTCAAGCGGCTAAAGTCGAAGGCAAGTTCGTTCGCCAATCCGGCGGTCGCGGCCAGTTCGGCCACGTGTGGATCGAATTCGAACCACTCGAGCCGGGCAGCGGCTTTATCTTCGAGAACAAAGTCGTCGGCGGCGTCGTACCTCGTGAATTCATCGGCCCAACTCAAGCGGGTATCGAAGAGTCCATGAAAAATGGTGTCATCGCAGGCTTCCCGCTGGTCGACATCAAAGCTACGATCGTCGACGGATCCTATCATGACGTCGACTCCTCGGAGATGGCGTTCAAGATCGCGGGCTCCATGGCCCTCAAGGCTGCGAAAGACAAGTGTAAACCTGTCATTCTCGAGCCGATCATGAAGGTCGAAGTCACGATTCCAGAAGAGTACATGGGCGACGTCATGGGCATGCTGAACTCCCGTCGCGGACGCATCGAAGGCATGGATTCGCGCGCTGGCGCGCAAATCGTTCGTGCCAAGGTGCCTCTCGCCGAGATGTTCGGATATTCCACGACACTTCGCTCCGGTACCCAAGGTCGCGGCGTGTTCTCCATGGAACTCTCCCACTACGAAGAAGTTCCGAAATCGATCCAAGAAGAGATTGTTTCCAAGAGCAAATCGGAGTAATCTCTATATAGGTTCGCTGTGACAGGCGAAGAGCCGCTTGCGGCGTTCGTCTGTCACCTAACATAAACTTTCCTGACCTTAAGGAGGATTAAGTTCAATGGCAAAAGCTAAATTTGAACGTAATAAACCGCACGTTAACATCGGTACGATCGGTCACGTCGACCATGGTAAAACGACGCTGACGGCTGCCATCACGACTGTTCTTTCCAAAAAATACGGCGGCGTAGCTACGGCTTTCGACCAAATCGACAAAGCTCCAGAAGAGCGCGAGCGCGGTATCACGATCTCCACGGCTCACGTTGAGTACGAAACGCCTAACCGTCACTATGCACACGTTGACTGCCCAGGCCACGCCGACTATGTTAAAAACATGATCACCGGCGCAGCTCAAATGGACGGCGCGATCCTGGTTGTATCCGCAGCTGACGGCCCTATGCCGCAAACGCGCGAGCACATCCTGCTCTCCCGCCAAGTAGGCGTGCCTTACATCGTCGTATTCCTGAACAAATGCGACATGGTTGAAGACGAAGAGCTCCTCGAGCTGGTTGAGATGGAAGTTCGCGACCTTCTTAACGAGTATGAGTTCCCAGGCGACGACACTCCAATCATCCGCGGCGCTGCTCGTGAAGCTCTGCAAAACCCAGACGGTCCTTGGGCTGACAAAATCATCGAGCTCTTCGAGCAAGTTGATACGTACATCCCGACTCCTGAGCGCGACACGGCTAAGCCTTTCCTTATGCCTGTCGAGGACGTGTTCACGATCACGGGCCGTGGTACGGTTGCAACTGGCCGTATCGACCGTGGCGTAGTCAAAGTCTCCGACGAAGTTGAAATCATCGGTCTGGCTGAAGAATCCCGCAAATCCGTCGTTACGGGCGTGGAAATGTTCCGCAAGCTGATGGACTCCGCTCAAGCGGGCGACAACATCGGCGCACTGCTTCGCGGTGTTGACCGTAAAGACATCGAGCGTGGACAAGTTCTTGCTAAACCGGGTTCGGTTAAGCCGCACACGAACTTCACGGCTCAAATCTACGTCCTGACCAAAGAAGAGGGCGGACGTCACAAGCCTTTCTTCACAGGCTACCGTCCACAGTTTTACTTCCGTACAACGGACGTAACGGGCATCATCAACCTGCCTGAAGGTACGGAAATGGTTATGCCTGGCGACAACATCACGGTTACCGTTGAACTGATCGCTCCAATCGCTATCGAAGAAGGAACTCGCTTCTCGATCCGCGAAGGCGGCCGTACGGTAGGCGCTGGCGCCGTAGCATCCATCCAAAAATAATGATCCTGCAGCACTAGCTGCGGATCGGACAAGCCCTCGCTTCGGCGGGGGCTTTTTTGTATTCATTTTTAATTTGTATTCGTATCCTTCGCACTGGTTCTGAGATGAAACGGCTGTAAAAAGGAATAGGGCGGTGAGTTGGCTGCTACAACCTTTATGGCCATAGATGGCCGTTGATTACGCCTCTCCATTTATATAGAAGAAACGCAATCGACTCTCTCCATTCCAGGGAGGAATCCAATCATCCGAATCTCGTATACGTAATTCTTCAACGATAAAAACAGCCTGCAGGAGCCTTTTTCGAGCAAAAGAAGATAACATGAGCGCAAGCCTATTTACATGTTGCATTAGCATGTGTGACGTGATAAAATATTGTCTGTTGGTCTGTGACGTTGCGATGATGCGGGAGGTTGCTGACACACCCGGCTCCTTTGCCATGGAGCATGTGTAAGGAGTTCACGCGGAGTATGTCCGATACTAAATTGGGCGATAGAAGGAGGGACTTATATGGCAAAGCAAAAGATTCGTATTCGCTTGAAAGCATACGATCACCGCATTCTTGATCAGTCTGCAGAGAAAATCGTTGAAACTGCAAAACGTTCCGGGGCAGGCGTTTCCGGTCCGATTCCGCTTCCGACGGAAAAGCAAATCATCACCATTCTCCGTGCAGTACACAAGTACAAGGATTCGCGCGAGCAATTCGAACAGCGTACGCATAAGCGTCTGATCGATATTGTGAACCCGACTCCGCAAACGGTCGATGCTCTGATGCGCCTGGACCTGCCGTCCGGTGTAGATATCGAAATCAAACTGTAAGTTATCCACAAGCGTAAGCTAATGTGAGAACGAAATGAGGTGTCAACATGAAGGGTATCTTAGGTAAAAAGCTCGGAATGACGCAAGTGTTCACAGCTGAGGGTAATGTCGTGCCAGTCACGGTTATCGAAGCCGGCCCATGCGTCGTCCTGCAAAAGAAAGACCAAGAAAATGATGGCTACGAAGCTGTTCAGCTCGGTTTCTCTGACAAAAAAGAGAATAACGCCAACAAGCCGCAAGTCGGCCATGCCAAAAAAGCCAATACGGCTCCTAAGCGCTACGTTCGTGAGATTCGTGGCATCAGCCTGGGCGAATACGAAGTTGGCCAAGAAATCAAAGCTGACCTGTTCGCTGAAGGCGAGTTCGTTGACGTGACGGGCGTATCCAAAGGCAAAGGCTTCCAAGGCGTTATCAAACGTTGGGGACAAAGCCGCGGCCCTATGGCGCACGGTTCGCGTTACCACCGCGGTCCTGGTTCGATGGGTTCCATCCAAGCGAACCGCGTACCTAAAGGCAAACGCCTTCCGGGACATATGGGCCATGAGACGATTACGATTCAGAAGCTTGAAGTCGTACGCGTCGATGCTGAACGCAACGTACTGCTCGTTAAAGGCTCCATTCCGGGTCCTAAAAACAGCTTCGTTAAAATCAAACAAACGGTGAAGAAATAACTCGCCGCCTGAAGAAAGGAGGAACAAGCTATGCCTAAAGTAGATGTGGTAAATGTGAGCGGCGCAAAAGTCGGCGACATCGAGCTCTCCGAGCATGTCTTCGGCATCGAGCCTAACACTCACGTACTGCATAGCGCAGTTTTGCTGCAGCAAGCAGCCGAGCGCGCTGGCACGCACAAAACCAAAGGACGCTCCGAAGTTCGCGGCGGTGGCCGCAAACCTTGGAAGCAAAAAGGAACCGGACGCGCGCGTCAAGGCTCCATCCGCTCCCCGCAATGGGTTGGCGGCGGTACGGTATTCGGACCGACTCCGCGCAGCTACAGCTTCAAGCTGCCACGCAAAGTTCGTCGTCTGGCTATTCGTTCGGCACTGTCTTCCAAAGTCATCGCTAGCGAGCTGATCGTTCTCGATCAACTGAGCTTCGCAGCTCCGAAGACGAAGGAATTCCAAGCCGTTCTGAATAACCTCAAAGTAGGCCGCAAAGCGCTCGTCGTTACGGCTGAATTCGAGAACAACGTGGCTCTGTCCGCCCGCAACATTCCTGGTGTGAAGTTCGTCGCAGCCTCGGGCATCAATGTTCTGGATGTGCTGTCGCATGACCAACTCATCATCACCAAGGATGCGGTCGAGAAAGTACAGGAGGTGCTTGCGTAATGAAAGATCCACGCGATATTATCAAGCGCCCGGTTATCACGGAACAGACAACTGAGCTCATGGGCGCAAAACGCTATGTGTTCGAAGTTGACATCCGTGCCAACAAAACGGAAATCAAAGCTGCCATCGAGCAGATCTTCAGCGTTAAGGTGACGAACGTGAACACGCTTCGCGTGCCAGCCAAGCCTAAGCGCTACGGCCGTCATTCCGGATACACGTCCGAATGGAAGAAAGCCTTCGTTCAACTGAGCGAAGACAGCAAAGAGCTGGAATTCTTCGAGTCGGTCTAACCTGACAAGATAAGGAGGGAAACAAAGTGCCTATCAAGAAGTACAAACCGACTTCCCCGGCTCGCCGCCACATGTCGGTCTCGACATTCGAAGAGATCACAACAAACGTGCCGGAGAAATCGCTCCTGGCGCCGCTTTTCAAAAAAGCCGGCCGGAACAACCAGGGTAAAATCACGGTTCGTCACCACGGCGGCGGACACAAGCGCAAATACCGCGTCATCGACTTCAAGCGGACCAAAGACGGCATCGAAGGCCGCGTAGCGACGATCGAATACGATCCGAACCGTACTTCGAACATCGCTCTGATCAACTACGTCGATGGCGAGAAGCGCTACATCATCGCGCCTAAAGGCCTTAAAGTCGGCGATGCGATCGTTTCCGGTCCATCCGCAGACATCAAAGTGGGCAACGCGCTTCCACTGGAAAACATTCCAGTCGGTACGCTTATCCACAACATCGAGCTGAAGCCTGGCAAAGGTGGACAACTTGTTCGCGCAGCCGGCACGGAAGCTCAACTTCTCGGCAAAGAGGAATCCTACGTGGTTATCCGTCTTAGCTCCGGTGAAGTGCGCCGCATCCTGAAAACTTGCCGTGCAACGATCGGTTCTGTGGGCAACGAGGATCACGAGCTCGTGAAAATCGGTAAAGCTGGCCGTTCCCGTTGGCTGGGCAAGCGTCCTGAAGTTCGCGGCGTTGTCATGAACCCTAACGATCACCCTCACGGTGGTGGTGAAGGCCGCGCTCCAATCGGACGCAAGTCGCCTATGTCTCCATGGGGCAAACCAACCCTTGGTGCCAAAACGCGCAAGAAGAAGAAAGCATCGAGCCAATATATTATTCGTCGCCGTACGAAATAATAACCGCTTGAGCGATTGTGCGTGACGTAAGTACGTCACGCTAACGCTTCGAGGAAGGGAGGAGCAGATCCATGGGTCGTAGTTTGAAAAAAGGTCCTTTCATCGACGGGTACCTGCTGAAGAAAGTTGAAGAACTGAATGCAGCGAACAAGAAAACGGTGATCAAAACCTGGTCCCGCCGTTCCACCATCTTCCCGCAATTCATTGGACACACGCTGGCTGTTTATGACGGCCGCAAGCACGTGCCGGTATACGTGACGGAAGACATGGTTGGACACAAGTTCGGTGAATTCGCGCCGACTCGTACCTACAAAGGTCACGACGACGACAAAAAAACGGGCAGACGTTAAGTTGCGTTGCCCTTTCCATACCATCGCTGTTTGAGAGGAGGTACCTGTCATGGCAGAAGCTAAAGCACATGCTAACCAAGTGCGCATTGCACCGCGCAAAGCTCAGCTCGTTGTTGACCTGATCCGCGGCAAGCAAGTTGGCGAGGCGATCGCAATCCTGCGCCACACTCCGCGCTCCGCATCCCCGATCGTGGAAAAACTTCTGAACTCTGCAATTGCGAACGCCGAGCATAACTACCAGCTCGACGTGAACAAACTGGTCGTATCCCAGGTATTCGTTAACCAAGGGCCGACTATGAAACGGTTTATGCCGCGCGCTATGGGCCGCGCAAGCCGCATCAACAAGCGCACCAGCCACATCACGCTGGTCGTATCTGAAAAATAAGGAGGGATAACGAGTGGGTCAAAAGGTAAATCCGGTTGGTCTTCGCATCGGGGTCATCCGGGATTGGGAATCCAAATGGTACGCCGGTAAAGATTTCGGCGATCTTCTGATGGAAGACGTTCGAGTTCGCGAATTCCTCAAAGGCAAGCTGAAAGACGCTGCTGTGTCCCGCATCGAGATCGAGCGCGCGTCCAATCGCGTGAACGTCACGATCAACACCGCGAAGCCAGGCATGGTCATCGGCAAGGGCGGTTCTGAAGTTGAGAACCTTCGCAACGAGCTGACTCGCCTGACGAACGGCAAAAAGGTTCACATCAACATCTCCGAAATCAAACAAGCCGATCTGGACGCAACGCTCGTTGCCGAAAGCATCGCACAACAGCTTGAGCGCCGGACTTCGTTCCGCCGCGCGATGAAGCAAGCTCTGCAGCGCTCGATGCGCGCAGGCGCAAAAGGAATCAAAACTTCTGTCAGCGGTCGCCTCGGCGGCGCCGAGATCGCTCGTCAAGAAGGATACAGCGAAGGAACCGTGCCGCTTCATACGCTGCGCGCCGATATCGACTACGGCACAGCTGAAGCACATACGACTTACGGCCGCATCGGCGTAAAAGTATGGATCTACCGCGGTGAAATCCTTCCTGTGAAGAAGAAAGCAGCCGTCCAGGAAGGAGGCAACTAATCATGTTGGTACCTAAACGCGTCAAACACCGCAAAGAACAACGCGGACATATGAAAGGCCGCGCTAAAGGCGGCACGGAAGTTCACTTCGGTGAATTCGGCCTTCAAGCGCTTGAGCCTGGTTGGGTCACGAACCGTCAGATCGAATCCGCTCGTATCGCCATGACCCGTTACATCAAACGTGGCGGTAAAGTTTGGATCAAGATCTTCCCTTCCAAGCCGATCACCCAAAAGCCTCTCGAGGTCCGGATGGGTAGCGGTAAAGGTAACGTGGAGAAATGGGTTTCCGTCGTTAAACCGGGCAAAGTGATGTTTGAACTTGCCGGCGTATCCGAGGAAATCGCGCGCGAAGCATTGCGCCTTGCGGCCCACAAGCTCCCGGTTAAAACGAAGTTTGTGAAACGCGAAGAAGTGGGTGGTGAAGCAAATGAAAGCTAATGAATTCCGCAACCTGACCACTGACGAGCTGAACCAAAAGGTTGCCGGCTTTAAAGAAGAGCTGTTCAACCTCCGCTTCCAACTGGCTACCGGCCAATTGGATAATCCAACCCGCATCAGCGCGGTACGGAAAGAAATCGCACGTGCCAAAACGGTACTGCGCCAAAGAGAACTGGGAATCAGCAGCTAATTCAGCCCTGTGCCTGAACGGCCCAGCCTGAGGAAGGAGGAAGAACATGAGCGAACGCAACAACCGCAAAGTTCAGATTGGCAAAGTGGTCAGCGACAAAATGGATAAAACGATCGTGGTGGCTGTAGAAACCTACAAAAAACATGATCTGTACCATAAACGCATCAAATACACGAAGAAATTCAAAGCCCATGATGAAAACAACACTGCGAAAATCGGTGATACGGTTAAAATCATGGAAACTCGTCCGCTGTCGAAAGACAAGCGTTGGAGACTGGTTCAAGTCGTCGAAGAAGCCGTTGTACTTTAAGACGATTCGGCCATCATGACTGAAAGGAGGACATTTCAATGATTCAACCTTTTACACGCCTTGCGGTTGCTGACAACTCTGGCGCAAAGGAACTGATGTGTATCCGCGTTCTGGGTGGTACGGGACGTCGCGTAGGACACATCGGCGATCTGATCGTCTGCTCTGTCAAACAAGCAACACCCGGTGGCGTTGTCAAAAAAGGCGATGTAGTCAAAGCGGTTATCGTGCGCACGAAGCGTACAGTTCGCCGTAAGGACGGTTCCTACATCGCATTCGACGAGAATGCAGCAGTCATCGTGAAGGAAGACAAGAGCCCGCGCGGTACCCGTATCTTCGGACCAGTTGCCCGTGAGCTTCGTGAGAAAGACTTCATGAAGATCGTATCGCTTGCACCGGAAGTTATCTAATTAACGCCCTGGCGGCGTGATTGAAGTCAAGGAGCAGGAGGTGTAACACATGCCAAAGGTTAAAAAAGTTCTGGAATCCCACAACAACAAGCTGCACGTGAAGAAAGACGATACCGTTATCGTCATCACGGGCAAGGATAAAGGCAAAAAAGGCCGCGTCATCGCAGCTTACCCTCGTGAGAACCGTGTCCTGATCGAAGGCGTTAACATGGTGAAGAAGCATACGCGTCCTTCCCAAGCGAACCCGCAGGGCGGCATCCTCGAGCAGGAAGCTCCGATCCACGTTTCCAACGTGATGCACGTAGATCCGAAGAGCGGCAAAGTAACGCGCATCGGCTACAAAGTGCTTGATAACGGCAAAAAAGTCCGCGTAGCTAAACGCTCCGGCGAAGTTATCGACTAATTACTCTTTACGGAAAGGAGGACCCTTTACCATGGCAGCAAGAATGAAAGATCGTTTTCTGAATGAAATCACTCCTGCTCTGATGCAGAAGTTCAGCTACCAGACGGTGATGCAAGTGCCGAAGATCGAGAAGGTCGTCATCAACATGGGCGTAGGCGAAGCTGTTGCCAACTCCAAAGTGCTTGACGTCGCTGTCGAAGATCTCCGCCTCATCTCCGGTCAAAAACCGGTAATCACGCGTGCGAAGAAGTCCATCGCTGGCTTCAAGCTTCGTGAAAATATGCCGATCGGGGTTAAAGTTACACTGCGCGGTGACCGCATGTACTACTTCCTCGACAAGCTGTTCAACGTTGCCCTGCCTCGCGTACGCGACTTCCGCGGCGTATCGACCAAAGCTTTCGACGGTCGCGGCAACTACACCCTTGGCCTTAAAGAGCAGCTGATCTTCCCGGAGATCGAATACGATAAAGTCGATAAAGTCCGCGGTATGGACGTCGTTATCGTAACGACGGCTCAATCGGACGAAGAATCTCGTGAGCTGCTGACCCAACTGGGAATGCCGTTCGCGAAGTAATCGCGAATCAGGAGGTGTAATACCAAAGTGGCAAAAACTTCGATGAAAGTTAAGCAGCAACGCGCTCCGAAGTTCAAAGTCCGCGCCTACACTCGTTGCGAGCGTTGCGGACGTCCGCACTCGGTTCTGCAAAAGTTTAAAATTTGCCGGATTTGTTTCCGTGAATTAGCATACAAAGGCCAGATCCCTGGCGTCAAAAAAGCCAGCTGGTAATCAGCTTTAGTCGGGAAGGAGGTACACAAGAATGGTTATGTCTGATCCGATCGCAGATATGCTTACCCGTATCCGCAACGCGAATCTTGTTCGTCATGAAACCGTTGAAATGCCCGCTTCGAAAATCAAGAAGCAAATCGCTGATATTCTCAAGCGCGAGGGCTTCATTCGTGACGCTGAATATATCGAGGACAGCAAGCAAGGGATGATCCGTATTTTCCTGAAATACGGCTCCAACAACGAGCGTGTCATTACTGGTCTGAAACGTATCAGTAAGCCCGGCCTGCGCGTTTACACGAAATCCAACGAGGTTCCGCGCGTACTCGGCGGTCTCGGAATCGCGATTATCTCCACATCCAAGGGAGTTATGACCGACAAAGAAGCACGTCAAGGCAAAGCTGGCGGCGAAGTCGTCTGCTACGTCTGGTAATAAATCGCCACAACGATAGGAGGTGCAACAATGTCCCGTATTGGTCGCAAACCGATTACCGTCCCTAGCGGCGTGAATGTTTCCCTGGACGAAACGGTGATCACGGTAAAAGGACCGAAAGGTTCCCTTAGCCGTCCGGTTCACAAAGATATCAAAGTCAACTTGGAAGAAGGCACGATCCTCGTAGAACGTCCTTCCGACAACAAGCTGCACCGCTCCCTGCACGGCACGACCCGCAGCATCATCGCGAACATGGTCAGCGGTGTAACG
This sequence comes from Paenibacillus humicus NBRC 102415, assembly GCF_004000905.1. GTDB lineage: Bacteria > Bacillota > Bacilli > Paenibacillales > Paenibacillaceae > Paenibacillus_O > Paenibacillus_O humicus. Next base: position 14,368 of record NZ_BIMD01000033.1, on the reverse strand, counting down.
GATGGATTCTCCAAGAATCTTGAGCTGGTAGGCGTTGGTTACCGCGCTAGCAAATCCGGCGAGAAAGTCGTCCTCAACGTCGGCTACTCCCACCCGGTTGAAATCGTGCCTGCTGACGGCATCGAGTTCGAAGTGATCGGTAACAACAAAATCACGGTCCGCGGCATCGACAAAGAGCTTGTCGGCGCAACGGCTGCGAAAATCCGCTCCGTACGCGAGCCAGAGCCATACAAAGGCAAAGGCATCAAGTACGAAGGCGAGCGCATTATCCGCAAAGAAGGCAAAGCCGGTAAGAAAAAATAAGCATAAGGCTATGCTTATTGGTATAGAGGTTCATCTATTCAAGAAGGGAGGATCCCTCAATGATCACCAAAGGCGACAAAAACAAAGCCCGTCTGAAACGCCACCTGCGCGTGCGCAAGAAAATCAACGGCACTGTAGCGCGTCCTCGGCTTTCCGTTTACCGCTCCTCCAAGCACATCTACGCTCAGCTGATCGACGATGTGGCTGGAGTAACGATCGCGTCCGCATCTACGCTGGACAAAGAGCTTGCTGAGAAAGTGAACAACGGCGGCAACGTCGAATCCGCTAAGCTCGTAGGCGAACTGATCGCTAAGCGTGCGAAGGATAAAGGCCATGAGAGCGTCGTATTCGACCGTGGAGGCTACCTGTACCATGGACGGATTCAAGCACTGGCTGATGCAGCCCGTGAAGCGGGTCTCCAATTCTAACTAAAAGGAGGTAAATCGACTTGCGTATTGATGCAAATGCGTTGGGTGAACTGACCGAAAAGGTTGTCCACATCAACCGCGTAGCAAAAGTAGTTAAAGGCGGACGCCGCTTCAGCTTCAGCGCCCTGGTCGTTGTCGGAGACGGCAAAGGACATGTAGGCGCTGGTATCGGCAAAGCAGCTGAAGTACCTGAAGCCATTCGCAAAGGTATTGAGGATGCCAAGAAAAACCTGATCTCTGTTCCTCTCGTGAACACGACGATCCCGCACTTGGTGCTCGGCCACTTCGGCGCTGGCGAAGTTCTTCTCAAGCCAGCATCCCAAGGTACCGGCGTTATCGCCGGCGGCCCTGTGCGTGCAGTACTGGAACTGGCAGGTGTCGGCGACATCCTGACCAAATCCCTCGGTTCTTCCAACTCCATGAACATGGTTAACGCAACGCTCGAAGGCCTTTCCCGCCTGAAACGCGCTGAAGATGTTGCCAAGCTTCGCGGAAAAACTGTCGAAGAGCTCTTGGGTTAAGGAGGGGAACACGATGGCTAAATTGCAAGTAACCCTCGTCCGCAGTCTGATCGGCCGCAACGAGAAGCAGCGCGCAACGGTCGCTTCGCTCGGTCTTCGCAAAATTCGCCAGACGGTTGTCCTTAACGACAGCCCCGCTATCCGCGGCATGGTGACTACGGTTAACCACCTGGTTAAAGTAGAAGAAGTATAAGAGCGAGCAAATCGCTATCCATAGACTTTCAAAGAGCAACAAGGAGGTGCAACGAACGATGAAATTGCATGATCTTAAACCAGCTGAAGGTTCCCGCAAGAGCCCGTTCCGTAAAGGACGCGGTATCGGTAGCGGCAACGGCAAAACGGCGGGCAAAGGCCATAAAGGTCAAAATGCCCGTTCCGGCGGCGGCGTGCGTCCTGGATTCGAGGGCGGTCAAAACCCGCTGTATCGTCGTCTGCCTAAGCGTGGTTTCAACAATCCATTCCGCAAAGAGTACGCGATTGTCAACATCGAAGAGTTGAATGTATTTGAAGCTGGCTCCGAAGTAACTCCTGAAGTTCTCGTTGAGAAGGGCATCATCAAAAACCCTCTCGCAGGAATCAAGATTCTCGGCAATGGCGAAGTAACGGTTCAACTTACGGTTAAAGCAAGCAAGTTCTCTCAATCTGCGGTAGAGAAGATCCAGGCTGCCGGCGGTCAAACCGAGGTGATCTAATTGTTCAAGACGGTTTCAAACATTTGGAAAGTGGAAGACCTTCGCAAGAGGATCCTCTTTACCCTTTTCATTTTGCTTGTATACCGCATCGGTTCCTTCATTCCGGTGCCCAACATCGACAAGAGCGTCTTCACAAGCAATAACCAAGGTTCGGATCTGTTCGGTTTGCTGAACACGTTCACGGGCGGCGCGCTCTTCAAATTCTCGATCTTCGCGATCGGAATCATGCCGTACATCACGGCATCGATCATCGTGCAGCTGCTTTCCATGGATGTCATTCCGCGCTTCGCAGAATGGGCCAAGGAAGGCGAGAACGGCAAACGGAAACTGGCGCAGATTACGCGCTATGGTACCATTGTGTTGGGTCTTGTTCAGGGCTTTGCCACGGCAGTAGGCTTCAATCGTCTCACTAACATGGAACTGGTTCAAAATCCGGGCTTCGCTACCTATGCGATGATCGCCGTCATCCTGACGGCCGGTACAGCCTTCCTCATGTGGTTGGGCGAGCAGATTACGGAGCGCGGCATCGGCAACGGCATCTCGGTAATTATCTTCGCGGGTATTATCGCAGCCATGCCGGGCCACATCGGGAAGATCTACACGACTTACTTCGTAGATCAGCCTGGTGAAGTATTCATGGGCGTGCTGAAGGTTCTGGCCATTCTGATTGTGGTTCTGGCCGTGCTCGTCGGCGTCATCTTCGTCCAACAGGGCATCCGCAAGATTCCTGTCCAATACGCCAAGCGTGTTGTAGGACGCAAGATGTACGGCGGACAATCGACGCATATTCCGCTGAAGGTCAATGGCGCAGGGGTTATCCCGGTCATCTTCGCGGTATCGCTGCTGATGTTCCCGTCGACGATCGCTCAGTTCTGGTCCGGCCACAGCTGGGCTCAATGGATCATCAACCACCTGAGCTACGACAAGGCGCTCGGCATGGTGATCTATGTTATACTGATTATCGGCTTCACCTTCTTCTACACCTTCGTGCAGATCAACCCTGTACAGATGGCGGATCAAATGAAGAAGAACGGCGGCTATATCCCAGGCGTTCGCCCGGGCAAACCGACCTCGACCTACATTACGCGCGTCATGTCCCGCATAACCCTCTTCGGAGCTCTGTTCCTGGCGGTTATCTCGCTGATGCCGATACTGTTCGGATCCTTGGCCGGCTTGGATCGTTCGATTCAGCTTGGCGGTACTTCGCTGCTGATCGTCATCGGCGTCGCTCTCGACACGATGAAGCAGATCGAAACCCAATTGATCAAGCGTCACTACAAAGGGTTTATCAATAAATAACACTGGGCTTCGAACGGGCGGCTTGCTGGCTCCAGCTGGAGGTAGTGGTCAGCCCGCGCGTGCCTATTGTGCTTAAAGCGAGGAAGACAGGATGAACATTCTTTTCATGGGTCCTCCGGGGGCCGGCAAAGGCACCCAGGCCGAGAGAATCGTAGAAAAGTTCAACGTTCCTCACATCTCCACCGGCGATGCGTTCCGGCTGGCGATGAAGCAGGGCACTCCGCTTGGCCAAAAGGCGAAGGAATTCGTGGATCAAGGTCTTCTTGTCCCGGATGAAATCACCAACGGGATCGTGCGGGAACGCCTGCTGCTGGCTGATTGCGAGAGAGGCTTCCTGCTGGACGGCTTCCCGCGCACTCTTCAGCAAGCTGCAGCGCTTGACGCCATGCTGGCGGAAATGGGACGCGGCATCGATCATGTAGTCAACCTGCATGTCGATCGCGGTCTGTTGCTGGCCAGGCTGACGGGACGCCGCATCTGCAAAACCTGCGGCACCACTTATCACGTGATGTTCAACCCTCCCAAGGTTGAAGGCATCTGCGACAAGGACGGCGGAGAGCTTTACCAGCGTTCGGACGACACCGAGGAGAAGGTCGGTACACGCCTCGACGAGTACATCTCGAAGACGGCTCCTCTTCTGGAATACTACGGCGGCAAAGGCTTGCTGCGCGAAGTGGACGGAGAGAAGGAAATTGACCAAGTAACGGCCGAGATCGTTGCCGCTCTGCGGGGTTCGAACGAATGATAATCTGCAAGTCTGAAGCCGAACTGCGATTCATGAGAGAGGCGGGACGCATAGTAGCCGAGACACACCGTCTTATGGCTGCTTCTGTGCGGGCGGGCATTACGACCCGCGAGCTGGATGATATCGCCGATCGCTACATTCGCAGTCAAGGCGCTATTCCGTCGTTTAAGGGCTACAATCAATTTCCTGGCAGCATTTGCGCTTCTGTCAACGAAGAACTGGTGCACGGCATCCCTGGATCCCGCAAGCTGAACGAAGGCGATATCATCACGCTTGATATCGGCGCTCAGTACGAGGGCTACCATGGGGATTCGGCTTGGACCTATCCGGTAGGGACGGTTACGGATGAAGTCTCCCGACTGCTGGAGGTCACCGAACGTTCGCTGTTCGCCGGGCTTGAACAGGTCAAACCGGATGTTCGGCTGTATACGGTCTCGCACGCCATCCAGAAAGCGGTGGAAGACGAGGGCTTCTCCATCGTTCGCGAATATGTAGGTCACGGAATCGGCCAGGATCTTCACGAAGAGCCGCAGATTCCGAACTACGGCATTCCGGACCGGGGCCCGAGGCTGAAACCAGGCATGGTGCTGGCCATCGAGCCGATGGTGAACATCGGGGAGCGTTATGTCCGGACACTGACGGACAATTGGACGGTTGTAACGGTTGACGGCTCCTGGTGCGCTCATTTCGAGCACACGGTTGCGGTCACGGAGAACGGCTGCGAGATTTTGACGAAGCTGCCGGATTCGGAGTAAGAGGAACTTGGATCCGCTGGCTCAGATCGGCCGTCTTGTCAAAGTGCTTCGAGGCAAGGACGAGGGCAGCTGCGCCATCATCATCGGATTGATCGACGACCGGTTCGTCTTGATCGCCGATGGAGATGCACGGCGCTTCGACTCGCCGAAGAAGAAAAACATCCAGCATCTTCAGTTACTGCCGGCTCTCAGCAGCGAAGTTTCGGACAGCATGTCCGAGACGGGCCGGGTGACCAATGCCAAGCTTAGATTCGTCATACAGAAGTACGCTGATCGAAAGGAGAATGAGGATGGCCAAGGAAGACGTCATTGAAGTCGAAGGAACGGTTATTGAACCGCTGCCTAACGCCATGTTCCGGGTTGAACTGGAGAACGGTCACCAGATTCTCGCTCATGTATCCGGCAAGCTCAGAATGCACTTTATCCGTATTCTGACCGGAGACAAAGTGGTTATCCAGTTGTCGCCTTACGATTTATCCAGAGGACGCATTACCTATCGGAAGTAGAACCGCGGGTTCGACGGAAGAAGGAATCGGGAGGTAATTACCAATGAAGGTCAGACCTTCGGTTAAGCCTATTTGCGAGAAATGCAAAGTCATTCGCCGCAAAGGCAACGTTATGGTCATTTGCGAAAATCCGAAACACAAACAAAGACAAGGTTAAGAAAGGAGGACACTGCCCATGGCACGTATAGCTGGTGTGGATTTGCCGCGCGACAAGCGCGTTGAGATTGCTCTCCAGTACATCTTCGGCATCGGTCAAACGACCGCTAAGAGGATCCTGGCTGAAACTGGCGTCAGCGCAAGCACGCGCGTTCGCGACCTCACGGAAGACGAAGTAAGCAAGCTGCGCGAAGTAATCGACAAGTCTGTTAAAGTAGAAGGCGATCTCCGCCGCGAGATTTCCCTCAACATCAAACGTCTTGTTGAAATCGGATGCTACCGTGGTATCCGCCACCGCCGCGGTCTGCCGGTTCGCGGACAACGCACGAAGACCAACGCCCGTACGCGTAAAGGTCCTCGTCGGACTGTAGCGAACAAGAAGAAATAAGGGGGGATAAACAACAATGGCTAAACCTAAAAAAGTGGTTCGCACCAAACGCCGTGACCGGAAGAATATCGAATCCGGCGTAGCGCACATCCGCTCGACGTTCAACAACACGATCGTCACGATTACGGATCCGCACGGCAACGCCATCTCCTGGGCAAGCTCCGGCAACCTCGGATTCAAAGGCTCGCGTAAAAGCACGCCTTACGCCGCTCAAATGGCTGCGGAATCCGCTGCTAAAGCCGCTATGGAACATGGCATGAAAGCCGTTGAAGTCATGGTTAAAGGACCTGGCGCCGGCCGTGAAGCCGCGATCCGTTCCCTTCAAGCCGCTGGCCTCGAAGTGAACCTGATCAAGGACGTAACTCCGGTTCCTCACAACGGCTGCCGTCCGCCGAAACGCCGTCGCGTATAGTTCGTCGGTCTGTGGTATCAAATTGCTGCAACTTGTGAATAATGGTTGTGAAGGTTTGGCATACTACATGATTTGACGCCATTGAACGTTATTGATACGGAGCGACGTTTTGAAGGAGGGTACTATAGTGATTGAGATCGAAAAGCCGAAAATCGAAACCGTTGAGCTGAGTGACGACGGAGCTTATGGCCGATTTGTCGTCGAGCCCCTGGAACGGGGTTACGGCACGACACTCGGAAACTCGCTTCGCCGCATCCTGCTCTCGTCGCTTCCCGGCGCGGCAGTGACGTCCGTGCAGATTGACGGAGTTCTTCACGAGTTTTCCACGGTTCCGGGGGTCATGGAGGACGTTACCGAAATGATCCTGAACCTGAAAGGCCTGTCGCTCAAAATCCACTCCGACGAAGAGAAGGTGCTGGAAATTGATGCAGAAGGCGAAGGGAACGTAACGGCGGGCGACATCCGCGCAGACAGCGATGTCGAGATTCTCAGCCCTGATCTTCATATCGCAACCTTGGCTTCCGGCGCACGGCTCCATATGAGGATTTTCGCCAATCGCGGCCGCGGTTATGTGCAAGCAGACCGCAACAAGCGTGAAGACCAGCCGATTGGCGTCATCCCCGTTGATTCGATTTACACGCCAATTACTCGTGTGAACTATAGCGTTGAGAATACACGTGTCGGTCAGGTGACCAACTACGACAAGCTGACGCTTGAAGTATGGACGGATGGAAGCATCCGCCCCGAAGAGGCTGTAAGCCTCGGCGCTAAAATTTTGACCGAGCATTTGGACCTGTTCGTCGGACTGACCGATGAAGCTAAAGACGCGGAAATTATGGTTGAGAAGGAAGAGGACAAGAAGGAAAAGGTTCTCGAGATGACGATCGAGGAACTGGACCTGTCCGTCCGTTCTTACAACTGCCTTAAACGTGCTGGCATCAACACCGTTCAAGAACTGACCCTGAAGACGGAAGAAGACATGATGAAGGTCCGCAACCTGGGCCGCAAGTCTTTGGAAGAAGTTCAGGAGAAGCTCGAAGAGCTTGGTCTTGGCCTCCGCACGGAAGAATAAGCATCAAGGAGGGGAAATCGATGGCATACTCTAAACTGGGACGCGACGCAAGCGCGCGGAAAGCACTGTTCCGTGACCTTGTTACCGACCTGTTCCTGTACGAGCGCATTCAGACGACCGAAGCGAAAGCGAAAGAAGTGCGTTCGATTGCAGAAAAACTGATCACGAAAGCGAAGCGCGGAGATCTCCACGCCCGCCGTCAAGTGGCTGCATACGTGCGCCGCGAAACGATCGACGGAGAGCAGGACGCAATCCAAAAGCTGTTCTCGGAACTTGCGAGCCGCTACTCCGAGCGCGCTGGCGGATACACTCGTATCCTCAAGCTGGGACCTCGCCGCGGCGATTCGGCTCCTATGGTCTTCCTCGAACTGGTTGACCGCGCGTAAATAGCACCCGCTGCCGCTGCCGGCGGCAAGCAAAAGGTGGACCTAAGCGGCCACCTTTTTTCTTTTGCCCTCCGGCAGGCCGTGCAGCTTGCCTTTGACCCCTTGGGGGGCGTGTGGAATTTCAGACGGGCTGCAAAGGTTCCTCGATCGATGAAAAATGCTTGCACATAGCAGCGGAGCAATCGAATGATTCGTGGAGAAACGACAGCTGCCGACCTAAGGGGGACCCGCATGCTTTTGCGGGATTAGGCAGCTAAGCGGTCGCCTTTGAAGACGGATTTCAACCCTGTTGAATCTGATCAGGAAATACGGCTTCAACAGCGATCGGAACGATCATTTGAATGCGCAGCGGTGTAAAAGCAGGCAGTCTGAATACGAGGAATCTTTGCCATGCCAAGGATAGAATTTCAAAGGCGGCCAAGGAGAGAAAAGCTTTGAGAAACATACGGATGAAGGTAGCCTACGACGGCACCGCCTACAGCGGATTTCAATCCCAGCCGGGAGGAAATACGGTCCAGGACGTCATTGAGCAGGCGATCGAGGTGCTTACGGATGCTAAAACCCACATCACCGCCTCAGGAAGAACGGATGCCAGAGTGCATGCCTTGGGGCAGGTGTTCAACTTTTACACCGAGGCGCAGATAGCGGTTGAACGGTGGTCCCTGGCTCTCAACAGCCGGCTGCCCTCCGATATAAGAATCGTGGAGAATGCGGTGGAAGTACCGCTTGAATTTCACTCCAGATATGCAGCCAAGCGCAAGACATACCGTTATTCGATCTATACCGGCAAATTCAATGACGTCTTCCGCCGTAATTATCATTTTCATCATCCAGCACCACAATTGAACGTCGGGACCATGCGCAGAGCGCTTGAATATATCGTTGGCGAACATGACTTCACCTCGTTCACAACGGTCCATTCGGACAAGATCTCGCATGTGAGGACGATTTACGAGGCGGAGCTTCGGCAGGAGGGCCCTCACCTGGATCTTTATTTGACGGGGAACGGCTTCCTTTACAATATGGTCAGGATCATAACCGGGACGCTGCTGCTCGTCGGCAAAGGCAAGCTGGATCCGGATTCGATGGGCGGAATCATTCTGGCCAAGAATCGTCAAGCAGCCGGCCCGACGGCCGTTCCTTATGGATTGACGCTGGTTGAAGTGGATTATGGCGAGCAATCCTGACTGCAGATGTTTGGAACAGTTTCCTAGGATAAATATACCGGTCCGATATCGTGATATTATCGTGATTCGATTCCAAAAATCCTTGCACTGGGCGCTCCGTTATTGTAATATATAACTTGTGCTTTCTTATTGGCTCTCCCACAGCCCCGCGTAAGAAAGTCACAACCCGAAAGGCAACACAAGCAATAACCCTACCATGATAATTGACCTTGAAACGTGTGTTTCATGATAAATGATCGTAAACATTGAAGGAGGATCCCCTCATGCGCTCCACTTATATGGCTAAGCCTACCGAAGTTCAACGCAACTGGCACATCGTTGACGCTGAAGGCCAAACGCTTGGCCGTCTGGCCAGCGAAGTTGCAAGCCTGATCCGCGGCAAGCACAAGCCGCAATTCACTCCACATATCGACACCGGCGATTTCGTCGTTGTCATCAACGCGGAGAAAATCGTTCTGACAGGCAACAAATGGAATGACAAGAACTACTACCGTCACTCCATGCACCCAGGCGGTTTGAAAGTGACTCCTGCCAAGGACCAGCTGATCAAGAAGCCTGAGAGCCTCGTTGAGTACGCCGTACACGGCATGCTTCCTAAGAACCGTCTCGGCAACAAAATGAAGCTGAAGCTCAAAGTATACGCTGGATCGGAACATCCGCACCAAGCACAAAATCCGGTAGCTTACGAGCTGCGCGGTTAATTAGAAGGAGGACCCTACAATGGCTCAAGTTCAATACTATGGAACTGGTCGTCGTAAGCACTCCGTAGCACGCGTACGTCTCGTGCCGGGTGAAGGACGAATCATTATCAACAAGCGCGAAATGGACGATTACTTCGGTCTTGAAACGCTGAAGCTGATCGTTAAACAACCGCTTGCCCTGACGGAAACAGTCGGCAAATACGACGTGATCGTCATCGCGCATGGCGGCGGCACTTCCGGTCAAGCCGGTGCCATCCGTCACGGCATTTCCCGCGCTCTGCTCAAAGCAGATCCGGAATTCCGTCCATCCCTGAAGCGCGCTGGATTCCTGACGCGTGACCCGCGGATGAAAGAACGTAAGAAGTACGGCCTCAAAGCAGCTCGTCGTGCTCCTCAGTTCTCGAAACGTTAATAGGTTTTACAAGCACCTTTTCCGCTGTCGCGGAAAAGGTGTTTTTTGTAGGCGGCCGGCGAAAGCTATAGGGGACTTATATCGTTAAGAGCAGATTTTAAGCTAAACGGGTAGAACTCTACTCCGCACAAGGCAAAGGCTTCAACCTATCTCCAAGGCTTACATAAGAAAGGAAGATGACCCATGAATTCGAATTTCCGCAAACCCGTTTACTTCAATCACGACGGAGGCGTCGACGATCTCGTTTCCCTCTTTTTGCTGCTTCAAATGAAAGATGTCGATCTGATCGGCGTATCCGTAATCGACGCGGATTGCTACGTGGAGCCGGCCGTATCGGCGAGCCGCAAGATCATCGACCGTTATGGCGCTCCGGAGCTGAAGGGATTGGAAGTTGCCCGTTCCGATTCCCGAGGAAAAAACCCGTTTCCAAAGGATTGGCGCATGCATGCATTCTATGTCGATGCCCTTCCTTTGCTGAATGAGCGCCCTGAGGTCGTTACGCAAGAGGCTGCGAAGCCGGCGCATCTGGATATCGTGGACAAGCTTCAGGCAAGCAAGGAGTCGGTGACCTTGCTGTTCACGGGACCGCTCACGGATCTTGCCCGGGCTCTCGACGTCGACAGCTCCATTGAAAGCAAAATCGAGAAGCTGTACTGGATGGGCGGAACGTTCCTTCCGGAAGGCAACGTGCACGAGCCCGAGCATGACGGCACGGCGGAATGGAACAGCTATTGGGATCCCGAGGCCGCCAAGCGTGTATGGGACAGCGGCATCGCGATCGATATGGTTGCGTTGGAAAGCACGAACAAAGTGCCGCTCATGGTGGAAACCCGCAAGGAGTGGGCGCAGAACCGCCGTCATGAGGGAATCGACTTCCTGGGGCAATGTTATGCTACCGTTCCTCCGCTCGTTCACTTCGCGACCAACTCCACTTATTATTTGTGGGATGTCCTGACGACCGCGATCATCGGCAAGCCTGAGCTCGTATCCTCGAGAGAGGCGACTTGCGACGTCATCCCATCCGGTCCGTCTCAAGGACGCACGGTGGAAAAGGAAGGCGGAAGAAAGGTTACCGTCGTGGACGACGTGAACCGCGATGCTTTCTTCGAATACTTGACGGAGCTTGCCCGCAATGCGGACAAGGATGGAGTGCACCGCATAAGATAGCCTTATCCAATGGATAAGAAACCCTTATACAGCAAGGAATTTCGGGCTTTTTTGATGAATTAAACAATTGCTCAACGGCAACGTTCCCCTTATAATCATAGTAAAGCATAGTTTTTTACTTGGTATTAATGATTAGGAGGGGAACCACCTTGAACCTTTTGGAAAAAGAAGCCCTGATTACCGAGCAGGCGGTTAAGCTGGAAACGGCATCGCCGGAGGAAATCCTCAAATACGCAGTCGAAACCTTCCCGAATATTACGTTTGCCTGCAGCTTTGGAGCCGAGGACGTCGTTCTCGTCGACATGCTGCAGAAAATAAGCCCGCGTTCGGACATTTTCTATCTGGATACCGACTTTCACTTCGCGGAGACGTATGAGACGCGCGACCGGATGGAAGCCAAATACGGCATCAAGTTCGTTCAGGTGAAGCCGGTGCTCACGCCGGAGGAGCAAGCGGCCCAGCATGGCGAGGAGCTGTGGAAGAGCGATCCCAATGCTTGCTGCAACATCCGCAAGGTCGAACCGCTCACCCGCATCCTGTCCCAATACGAGGCATGGATTACCGGCATCCGCCGCGATCAGGCGCCGACGCGCGCGAACGCCAAGAAGATCGAATACGATACGAAATTCGGGCTTGTCAAATTCAACCCGATCGCGGATTGGACTTCCGAGGACGTCTGGAACTATATCCGGGAGAACGACATCATCTACAACCCTCTGCATGACCGCAACTTCCCGAGCATCGGCTGCGAGCAGTGCACGCGCCAGGTCGCTCCGGGCGAGGACCCTCGCGCGGGACGCTGGTCGGGCAACGACAAAACCGAATGCGGACTGCATAAATGAGCCGCGGGGAGGACAAGGACATGGCAAGCATCAAGCCTCATGGCGGCGAACTGGTAAACCGAATTGCAGAGGGGGCCGAGCGCGAGCGCCTGCTGCAGGAAGCCGGCAGCCTCACGGCTTTGACGGTAGATAATTGGACGATCTCGGATCTGGACCTCATCGGCGTCGGAGCGTTCTCGCCCTTGACGGGATTCCTCGGCGAAGAGGATTACCGCTCGGTCGTGGACCGGATGCGTCTGTCCAGCGGAATCGTATGGAGCATTCCGATTACGCTGGCTGTAGATGAAGCGGCAGCTTCCGAACTGTCCGCGGGACAGCGCGTCGCCCTCAAGGGCGAGGACGGAGTCGTCTATGCGCTGCTGGACGTGGAGAGCGTCTATGCGGTCGATCAGAAGCATGAAGCCGTGCAGGTGTTCAAGACGGATGATCTCGAGCATCCCGGCGTGAAAAAGCTCTTCTCCCGTCCGAATACGTACGTCGGCGGTCCGATTACCGTTCTGAACCGGCCGCAGCCGGAAAAGTTCGGCGAGTTTTATTTCGATCCGGCGCAGACGCGCCAGATTTTCGCCGATAAGGGCTGGAAGACGGTCGTTGGCTTCCAGACGCGCAATCCGGTCCACCGCGCCCATGAGTTCATCCAGAAATGCGCGATGGAAATTGTAGACGGGCTTTTCCTCAATCCGCTTGTCGGAGAGACCAAATCGGATGATGTGCCGGCCAATGTGCGGATGAAGAGCTATTTGGCCCTGCTGGACAATTACTACCCGGAAAGCCGGACGTTTCTCGGGGTGTTCCCGGCGGCTATGCGTTATGCGGGCCCGCGCGAAGCGATTTTCCACGCGCTCGTGCGGAAGAATTACGGCTGCACGCATTTCATCGTCGGGCGCGACCATGCCGGAGTCGGCGATTACTACGGCACCTATGAGGCCCAGGATCTGCTGAAGACGTTCCCGGCGGAAGATCTGGACATCACCCCGCTGTATTTCGAGCACAGCTTCTTCTGCAAGAAATGCGGCAACATGGCTACGAGCAAGACTTGTCCGCATGACAAGTCGGAGCATGTCGCGCTCTCGGGCACGAAGGTTCGCGAGATGCTGCGCGGCGGCATCTGCCCGCCTCCGGAGTTCTCCCGTCCGGAAGTGGCCCAGATTCTCATTGAAGGCATGCAGGAGCAGCCTGCGAACGCCTAAGCCGGACAAACCGGAATGAATGAACGCCCTGTCCCATATAAATGATTAGAGCGCGGATGGCTTGCCACATGAGCCCCGCGGCTGCCGATCATGTATGCGGGATGGGGTGTTTTTTTGACAAAAAAAGTGGCCGAAGACAATAGGCATGGCCTGTACCGCAGCCGCAGACGCGTCGTCGTCTGGATGAATCCGCGGGGCTGGACCCGGCTGGGCATCATCGCAGGCATGCTGGCGCTTCTCGCCTGGATGCTGACGGAGCAGATGCCGGCGGCCCGCACATGGAGCGACTGGTCCATGCCGCTGAGCGGCAGGACGATCGTGCTCGATGCGGGACACGGCGGGCCGGATGGAGGCGCGGTAAGCAAAAGCGGCTTGGTCGAGAAGGATCTCAACCTGGCGATCGTGCTCCAGCTGCGGGATTATCTGCAGCAATCGGGCGCCCTTGTATACGTGACGAGGGAGGGAGATACGGATCTGGCTTCACCGGATACGAAAGCCTACCGCAAACGGAAGAGCGAGGATTTGGCGAAGCGGGCCAAATTCGTGCAGGAGCATCAAGCGGATCTTATGATCAGCATCCACATGAACAGCATCCCTTCGCCCAAATGGTCGGGAGCCCAGACGTTCTACTACCCGAACCATGAAGGCAATGCCGCGCTTGCAGCTCTCATCCAGGATGAGATCCGCGTCAACCTGCAGAATACGGAGCGCGTGGCCGCCAAGGCTCCCAATACAGTGTATCTGCTCCAAGCCGTCGATACGGTGCCGAGCGCTCTTGTCGAGGTCGGCTTCCTTTCGCATCCGGGCGAGGCCGCCAGGCTTGGCGACGCCGGGTATCAGAAGCAGGTGGCGGCGGCGGTCTATCAGGGCATTCTCCGCTACAGCAGCGGCGAACGTCCTTCCGGCAGCTCCTCCAGCCCGTCTTCGCCGCTCCCATCTCCGGCGGCAAGGCCGTAGGAGAGGAGAGAAATCCGATTTCATTATGCTATAATGGAATGGATTTATGCGGAAGGTGGAGAGTGGAACATGCTTACACGTGAACTCGTGATAGAGGCCGTCAATTCGGTGACGGCCGCTTTTGCCGCGGACGGGATTGCCGTCCGCGATATTATGGTGAGGGACGGTCAGGTATCGCTGACCGTCCTCACCCCCGGCGGCGGCGCGCAGCCGCCGCTGGAAGCCGCGCTGCGCGAAGCGCTGGCGCGG
>NZ_BIMD01000032.1 GCF_004000905.1 Paenibacillus humicus NBRC 102415 | reverse complement strand
CAATAGAAAAAAGCGGCCGTCACCCGCGGAAACGGGGACAGCCGCTTGATCCGATCCGGTTAGAGCCGAATCGTTCCTTTGCCGGAAAAGCTAGACGATGACGATGAAATGTTCCGAGCTGCTCTGTGCTCCTCGGTTGTCGGTCACAGTGAGCGTAACTTTGTAGATGCCGGCCTTGCTGTACTTATGCACGGCTTTGACTCCCGTGCCGCTCTTGCCGTCGCCGAAGCTCCAGCTGTAGCTGGCGATGCTTCCATCGGGATCGCTGGATGCGGATCCATTGAACGTAACGTCCTTGCTCTTCTGTCCGGCGGATGGAGCGCTGATTTTTGCGCTAGGCGGACGATTTGGTGTTGGTGTTGGCGTTGGTGTTGGCGTTGGCGTTGGTGTCGGCTTTGGTGTCGGTGTTGGTGTCGGTGTTGGTGTCGGCTTTGGTGTCGGTGTCGGCTTTGGTGTCGGCGTCGGCTTTGGTGTCGGCGTTGGCTTTGGTGTCGGCGTCGGCTTTGGTGTCGGCGTTGGCTTTGGTGTCGGCGTCGGTACCGGCGTTGGCGTCGGTGTAGGTGTTGGTGTAGGTGTTGGTGTAGGTGTAGGTGTAGGTGTAGGTGTAGGTGTAGGTGTCGGTGTTGGCGTTGGTGTTGGTGTTGGCGCCGGTGCGCTGACATACAGCTTGCCCGGAGCCTCCGTTACGGCGGTGTTGCCTGCCGCATCCTTGGCCGCAAGGACGATGATGCCCCCCTGCAGCTGAAGGGCGGAAGAAGTCGTATAGCTTCCAGCGTAATGGCCTGGCGACGTCTCCGTCAGCGGGAAGCCGCTGCGGGCCGGCGAGCTTGCCGCCGCGGGCAGCTCGATCGTGAACGAGGCCGTCAGTCCCGGGCTGCTGTCGAAAGCAATCGCGACCGATTGGCCGGACAGGATATGGACGTCCTGCGCAGGCTGGATATTCGTCAGCTCGGGCAGCTTGCGGCTGACATAGACGCTGCGGACGACCGTACTCTCGTTGCCGGCCAGATCGGAAGCGGTGACCGTAATGGCATTCGCGCCCTCTTCGACCAGCAGCTTCTGCGTGAAGCTTCCGTCGGCTTTCGGCTGAACCTTCTGCCCGTTGACGGTGAGCTGCTTGAAGAACTCATCTGCCGCAGTGCCGGTTACCGTTACGGTCTCTGCGTTCGTCACGGCACCATCGGCAGGGGATGTCACGGCCAGAGCCGGAGGCGTCCGGTCCAGAACGACTGTCACCGGCTCCGAGCGGTCCGTCGCTTTGCCGCCGATCACCGCTTCCGCCGTAAGCACATTCGCTCCGGCGTGGAGGGTGACGGGAACGCTGAACTTCTTGCCCGCTACCGTTCCCGTTCCGCTTGGCTGGCCGTCGTTGTAGACCCGGATCTCGGCGCCGTCGGCTGCCGATGTTCCGGACACGGCAAGCTCGGCATTATTCGTATACGTATTCGGTGCCGGAGCCGTAATTACAGGAGCATTTACGGCGTAGCGCACCTGCGCCCGGATCATATAATTGCCTTCCTCGACGGGAGACGGGCTCCAGACGCCGCTGACCCGCTGCCAGCTGCGCAGCGCGTTTTTGCCGCTTTCGTCCGTGCCGAGCCCCGGAGAGCTGAGACCTGCATTGGGTTGGATATAAACGATGTAGAAATCGCCTGTTACCGTAATAGGCTGGGCAAGCGTCACCGTCGTCCACTGATCGTTGCGCAGGGCGGTTCCGTCATAAGGTCCTGCCAAAAGCCTGCCCGGCGCTCCTGCGGAGCCCGATGCATCGTATACGGCATACTTGAACGCCGTTCCTCCCGGACTCGGGAATTCCGTGTTCCAGAACCGGAGCGACGCTCCCGTCACCTGGGCGGCTCCGCCTTCCGGCGTAAAGCGTACCGCCCAGGCGTTGTTCGCGGCGTTGAACGCCCTGGCGTTTTCGGCCGTTCCATCATCGTAGGCGATTTCGCCCGGGAAGCCGATGAACGGCTTCAACAGGACGGCCAGTTCCACCGCCTTGTTGGCCGGCACCGCGACCGAGACCGTTTTGCTGTAATAGTCTCCGCTCTGCACGGAAAGGGTGTATGTCCCTTCAAGCAGGTCGAACGTAAAGGTTCCGTCGGCTGCGGTGCGCACAGGCGCGACGGCCGCATCTTCCAGAACGGCGACCACGGCGCCGGAGATCGGCTCCCCGCTCCGCTCGTCGCGGACGACGCCATGGATTTGCCCGTGCGGGATCGCTTCCAGGCTGAAGCTGGCCTTGGCCGTGCCGCCGTCCGTAATCTCGACGGGCTTCGTTTGCGGATAGTAGCCGTACGCTTCGGCTTTCAGCGTGTAGCTTCCAGCCACATGGGAGAAGGAGAATTTGCCGGTGGCGGGATCCGTCTTGACCGAGCGCCCCGTCTCCAGCACGGTGACCGTCGCGCTCGCCGGAAGGCTCTGAATGCCGATGCTGCCTTGATCAGCCTGCGGCTGAGCTTGAGGCTGCGCCTGCGGCTTGAAGCCGGCTTCGTCCGTATGGCCGACTTTCAGCAGCGGGGCTTGGACCGAGTTCTTCTGGCGGCCCGGAATCGCCGCGGCTGGGGCATCGCCTTGCGTCTGCAGGGAGGCTGACGTATCCAGAATGCGGAAGTCGTCCAGATACCATCCCGCCTTGACGACGCTGCTGTCCGACTTGAGCCGGAATCGGATCTGCACGGTCGAGCCGGCATAAGCATCCAGATTGTAGACGACCGGCGTCCACTGCTTGCCGGCGGTGTTGTCGGAGAAGCGCAGCAGCTCCGTCCAGGATGCGCCTCCATCGCGAGAGGCTTCCACAAGGCCGAAATCATAGCGGCCCTCGATCTCGTACCAATGATTGAACGTCAGCGACGCATGGCCTGCCCCGGTCAGGTCGATCGGCGGCGATACGAGAGAGTAATCGGCGCTCGACTCATAGGTCGAATCCAGATCCGTGCCCCACACATTTGGAGGCGAGGCTGCCGCAGCAGGTCCCGGAGCCGTTGGAATACCGCGTTCCCATTCGTCCTTCGTGCCGGAATGGGTCCAGCCGTTATCCGTATCCCCGTCGAAGTCATCCTCGTACAGAATGCCGGCCCTGCTGACCGACACGGTGACGGGATCCGATTTCGGACCGATGTTGCCGCTGTAATCCTGCGCCGATACGGCATACGAATACGTCGCTTGCGTCGCCGTAACCGTATCGGTGTAGGAAGCCGCCGGCGATATGCCTATCTGCTCGTAAGAGGAGCTTCCCTCCGCCGCACGGTAGACCACGAATTGCTTGAGGTCCTGGTCGGCCGGAGGCGTCCACGTCAGGCGGACATTGCCGAGCACGTCGGCTTCGCCTGCAAGGCCTGTCGGCGCACCGGGAGCCTGGCTGTCCGGTCCGTCGATGGAGATGTCGTCGAGATACCAGCCGGCTTTGTTCTGGGTGTTGTCGCTCGACAGATTGAAGGCGACCAGAACCTGCTGGCCTGCATACGGAGCCAGGTCGATGAGCTGGGTTTTCCAGCCTCCGCTCGCTCCGGTGAAGGATGCAACCGGCACGAATTCATGGTTCGTGCTTGCAGCGGAGATATAGACGGTTCCATTGTCATAGTTGGTCTCCAAGTCGTACCAGTGCTTGAAGCTCAGGACGGCGCCCTGCGGACTGTCCGTCAGGTCGATCGGAGGAGCGAGCAGATAGGAGTTGGAATTCGAGGCATAGGTGCCTGTCAGATTGGTCGCGGCGACCTTCTGCCCCGAAGCGGCTCTGCCCGGTCCGCTGACCGGCACGCCCCATTGCCATGGAAGGCCTTCGCCGCCGGTGGAGAAGCCCGTCCAGCCGCTCTCGAAGTCCTGCGTGTAGCCAGGCTTCACGCCGTCGCTGACATCAACGGAATAGACCTGCGATTGAATGCCGTTATTGCCGTAATCGTTGACTCGGATGTAATACTCCAGTCCGGCTTTCGTCACGAGGAATGCCGGAATCGAAGCCGAGTAGACTCCGTCCTTGTAATCGCCCGACACTCTCTCGGCAGGAAGGTATACATACGTCTGGGTTCCTTTGGCCCGCGCGAATACTTCGACCGAGCTCACGCTCACATTGTCGTAGACATGGGCGGTGATCGGAACGTCGAAGCCGGTGAAGGCCGTCGTTACGGGCACATGCTCCAGCACGGGCTCCTCCAGATCGTCCCCGCCGGTCACGACTTTGCCCGATACGGTTCCGATGCCTTGTAGAACGGAGCCGACCGCGTCCAGCGCGTTGATGACGCCATGCCCGTAGCCGTTGTTGGGACTATTGGGATAGGCGCTGTCCGTTCTCGGAGTCGCCGTATTCATGATGATGGACTCCAGCTGGTCGACCGTCAGGGAATGGTTCGCCTGCAGCAGCAGCGCGGCCAGAGCGGTCGTATGCGGTCCCGCCATGGACGTCCCGTTCCAGCCTCCCTCATATCCGCCCGGAATCGAGGAGCGGATGTTGACGCCCGGCGCGGACACCTCCGGCTTGATCTCGCCGTATGGCGACGGACCCCGCAGCGAGAAGTCGGCCAGGTTGTCGGAGATGTCGGTCGCTCCGGTCGCGAACGATTCCGGATAGTTCGCCGGATTGGCGACCGATCCCGGTCCGCCCGGGTTCGTCAGCGTCGTATTGCCGGCCGAGAACTCGGGGAAGATGCCCGCGCTTCTCCATGCCTGCACGATCGGCCGGAACCACTCGTCGATGCCGGCGCCTCCGCCCCAGGAGTTGTTCACGACGTCCGGCGCAAGCTCGGGATGCAGATTTCCCTGCGCATCGACCGGAGCGAGCAGCCATTGGCCTCCGTCCAGAATGATGCTGTCGGTCGTATCCGGATTGAAAATCCGGACGGCGATCCATTTCGCTCCCGGCGCCACGCCGATCTGGTTGGAGCCGTCCGCTTCCGAGCCGACCATCGTTCCCATCGTATGGGTTCCGTGGCCGTCGCTGTCCGAAGGCAGCGAAGCTCCGCTATGGGGATCGTACCAGCTCAGCTCGGGATGGACGACGGCGCCGGATGCGTCCAGGCCGCGCCATTTGCGCTGCAGGGCGGGGTGGGTATAATCCACGCCCGAATCGAGGTTGGCGACGACGACGCCGGTCCCGTCGATGCCCTGGGCCCATACCTGCGGAGCGTTGATGCGGGCGATGTTCCACTCCACGCTGCTCGGAGCGGCAGCCGTCTTGGCTCCAGCCTCCTTCTGGACTCCGGCGGCCGGCTGCGCCGCTGTTCCGGCGCCGGGCGCCGTCACGTCCGGCTTCACCTCGGTCTTTTGCAAATAGCGGGTTTCGTCGGGCAGCACCTTGTCGACCCCCGGAAGCTTGGAGAGCTCCTCCATGACCTCCTTCGTGCTCGTGACCGCCAGCGCGTTGACGATGAAGTAGCTTTTGTAGCTCTTCACTTTTCCGCTCTTCTGCGCTTTCTCCAAGTAATCGTCCAGCTCCGATTGAGTCTGCAGGGCGGTATCCCTAAGCGTGCTGACGACCGCGCTGCGGGCGGACAGCTTCGCCGCGGACAGCGTCGCCTTTTGCAGCGCAGCCTTCTGCAGAGCCTGCTTGGACACCGATGCCGTATCGACCTGGGCCTTCATTTTGACGAGATAAGTGACGTATTCCGACTGTCCGAACTGCTTGAGCAGCTTGCCGTCCACCTTGGCAGCCGCCGCTTTCTGAATGGATGAATTGCGGTCAAGCTTGTCCGAAGCTACGGAGCCTGCCGCATGGATCGGCTCCAGAAACGAAAACGTCAGCAGGACGGCCATCAGGACAGCCATCGGTCTCTTGCCTTTCTTTCTAAAAATCAAACTTAACCACTCCCTATACTTGGTTTAATGGGATCAGCTATCTGCTGCCGCCGCCGGACGGCGGTCGAAATCATCACCCCCTTCAAAAGGATCGGATTGCGCCCAGCTGTAGTTCGAAGCATCGCGCAGGATGTTAGCTGCAGGAGCCGATGACAGAAAAGCAGCGCTGGAAGCGGGAGCTCCTGGGGGGATGCTGGAGGGAGGCGGATCAAGGGCCGGGCACGACGGCTGCGCGAGCGAAATGCGGATCTATCCGAATCATGCCGATTGACAAGGAATCTTGTCTTAGAATAAAGCAAGTATAGTCTCGTATTTTCGGATTCACAATCGAAATTTTTGGAATTTTCTTACTAATACTGAAATTGATTCCCAAGTCCCTCTCCCTCTAGGAAATAGAACATAGGCATCATTCGACAAGGCCGGGATCTCCAGCAAAGCCGAAGGCCGATATGCCCATCCTTCTTTTCCCTTGCAGTCTGGCGGGCATGCCTCCTTCGTCCCGGTCCTCCTCCCGCTCGCGCCCGGCGGAAAATTCGGGTACACTTTCGCTAGAGAGCTTGCAGCACACGATCGGAGACGGGAAAGGAGAATAGGGGGATGGAGAAGAGCTTTTACTATAGGGTCGTTCCCGCTTCCGAAGAAGGCGCGGAGATGCCGCTGGAGGTTTTGTTCGCAGGAGAGAGCCAGACGAAGCCCGGACATCGATTGGGGCCGAAAGTGCATGATTTCTATTTGCTTCACCATGTGCTGTCGGGAAAAGGAGAGTTTCTATGCCGCGGGACCGTTCACCGGCTCGAAGCCGGCCATTCCTTTCTCATCGAGCCCGGGCAGCTGGTCTCTTATCAAGCCGATTCGGCCGACCCTTGGTGCTACCGCTGGATCGCCTTCCAGGGACCATGGGCGCCGCATGCCGCCGCGGCCGCCGGGTTCGACATCTCCTCTCCGACAGCGGATACGGGACGCTCCAGCACGCCGAGGCTTGCGCTCAAGCGGAGCATGCGCTATCTGCGGCAGCCTGCGGGAGCCCAGCTCGGCGCTGTCGCCTGCCTGCATGCCGTGCTGGCCGAGTTTGCCGCCGCGCGCGGCAGGGGAGCGGGGCCGGAGCCCGGCGAAGGCTCTGACGACGGGGGTATCGCTTCCCAAATGATCCGGTATTTGTCCACTCAGTTTGCGGAGCCGATCAGCATGGAAGGGATGGCGGAGTCGTTCGGCTACAGCCGAGCCTATCTGTCCCGGGTGTTCAAGCAGCATGCCGGCATGTCGCCGGTTTCGTTCCTCCTGCGGCTGCGGATCGACAAGGGACGGCGCATGCTTCGCGAACGGCGGGATTTGACGGTCGAGCAGATCGCCTCGTCCGTCGGCTTGCAGGATGCCCTATATTTCTCCAGGCAGTTCCGCCGATTCCACGGCGAATCTCCGACCGATTACCGGGAGTCGGTCTGGCATTCCCTGCGTGAGCCTTGACCCCGCAAAAAGAAACGGTCTGGACCGAAAAGGTCCAGACCGTTTCTTTTTGAATGACAGGGCTTCCCTGCGCTCAAATCCATTCCAGCTTGAGAACGGCTTCCCTGCGTCCGGTCGTCGTGCCCATGTCGTTGACCATGTCCTCGGGATAGGCTGCGCGGATCTTCCCGGCCGCTTCCGTGAGCTTCGCAGCGTCGACGCCGGGAAGGCGGGCCGCTTCATCCGCCGCCTGCTCCAGCACGGAGGCCGCTATGACCGGCCATGCGCTCTCTCCGCCGTCCAGCACTTTGAACGCGACTCCGAGACCGGCCTCGGGAAGAGCAAGGGCGAACACTCCCTGCGCTCCGCTTTTGGCCACGATGCCCGATGCGAGAAGGACGCTCGCCAGCCTGCCCTGCCCTTCGACCAAGTCGGGATAAGCAAGCATCGCGGCGGAGATCCGCCGGGCGGCGCGGCGCAGCGGCTCATCCGCCCAGTCATCGGGCGGACTCGCCAGCCGGGCATAGGCCAGCGCGAGCCTCTCCAGAGGAACGATGAATACAGGCAGGCCGCAGCCGTCGACGGCGCGTCCGATAGCGCTCTCGTCCATATCCGTGAACAGGGCGATATGGCGGAGCAGCTCCCGCTGCAGCGGATGATCCATAGCCGTATATCCTTCCAGAGGCCAGCCGTTCATCCGGCAAAAGGCGAGCAGGCCGATATGCTTCCCTGAGCAGGTATGGTACAGCTTGCGCGGCGGCAGCCGCCTGCGCATGGCCTCATCCCGTTCGTTCCGGCCGAGCGGATAATCGGGATGGAAAGCAAGCTGCTCCTCGCGGACGCCGGTCAGCTCCAGCATCTTTTCCAGCAGCTCGACATGCTGCTCCCCGCCGCGGTGCGATGCGGACATCAGGGCGATCGCGCCTTCCGGGAGCCCGTAATGCTCCATCAAGCCCGCCGCAATGCCTGCCGCGGCCTGCAGCGGCTTCGCCGTCGAGCGCATGAAGGAGACCGACCCGGCATCGCCGGCGCTCGCGGCCGGCGCGCCGGACGCATGCCGCGCAGCCAGATGCCCGGCATGGCTGTTCTCCTTCCATTCCCCTCTCGTCGTCATGGACAGCTCCACGCCGTCACGGAAAGCTTCGTTACGTTGTTCCATCCTCAGCATCCTTCCCGTCCCCCGCGGCCGGACTTGCCTGCCCGCGGGACGTTATCCTACCTTCATATTCTGCCGGCTCTCCGCAGGTTCAAACCGTCCGGCTCCGGCAGCGTTCAACATGACGATTCATTATACCAGTCCGGGCGGCCCGTTCACCACTCCTTCCAAAGATAACCTTCTGCCGGCGACCGCAATTAAGGTTTCAACGGACGTGCAGACGTTTATAAAATCAACAACAACCACTTGAAGGAGATGAACGGATATGGCAAACGAAACAACGGCAAAAAGCGGCGGAATGACAAAGGGACTTCTGATCGGCGGCGCGATCGGCGCGGCGGCGGCACTGCTGTTCGCACCGAAGGCAGGCAAGGAGCTCCGCTCCGATCTCGCCCGCAAATCCTCGGATGCGGCTGAATACGCCAAGCGTCAGGGAGCCATGCTCTCCGAGCAGGCGAAGGGCGTCGCAAGCACGGCGGGCGAGAAGGCTTCCGCCCTCACCTCCAAGGTTCAGGAGCTGGCCGCCAAGGCCAAGGATGCGGCGCTGATCCAGCAGGATGCCATCAAGGAAACGGCGGCGACCGCGATCGCGGAAACGAAGGATGCCGTGGCGGACGTGAAGGACCATGCGCAGAAGGTCGCTTCGGAGACGACCCGGCATATGGACAACATCAAGAGCGAAGCTTCCGACAACCACGACAAGGCGATGAAGGACACCCCTTCCATCACCAAATCCAACTCCAGCTTCAACAACTAAGGAGGGCGATGGCCATGAGCGGAGGCACCCGGGAGGAATTCCCCCAGCCTGACGGCCAGGCCGGCAGCAAGCACCGGGATATCGAGGATGCGCGCAACGGCTCCATGGTTCAGGACGAGCAGGATATGAAGCGGCTCGGCAAGGACATGGAAAGGATGCG
The DNA here is from genome assembly GCF_004000905.1 of Paenibacillus humicus NBRC 102415. Classification (GTDB taxonomy): domain Bacteria; phylum Bacillota; class Bacilli; order Paenibacillales; family Paenibacillaceae; genus Paenibacillus_O; species Paenibacillus_O humicus. Next base: position 56,416 of record NZ_BIMD01000032.1, on the reverse strand, counting down.
CACCAATTCCGAGCTCGAAGAGGATGGGCTCGTTCCCGATCCGGCCCAGGACTGACCCCCCCCAAGCAGCGGCGCTGTCCATCATCGGACGGCGCCGCTTTTTGGCGTATCCTCATGAATTCAGCGTAATCGTTCATAATAAGGCGGGAGGTGCACCGCCATGAAAGACCATCACGCTGGAACCCTGTATTGGCCTCATACGCTTGCTGCCGTTCCTTCCTACTCCGCCCTTGAAGGCCATGCGAAGGTGAAGGCCGCTATTATCGGGGGGGGCATGTCCGGCGCGCTGTGCGCGCTTCTCTTTGCGAGGAGCGGCATCTCATGCTGCGTGCTGGAAAGGGATACCGTCGCCGGGGCAAGCAGTGCGGCCAATACCGGCCTGCTGCAGTTTTCCAACGACATCATGCTCTGCCGCCTGATGGAGCAGATCGGCAAGCAGGATGCGGTACGCTTTTACCGCGCATGCAAGGAATCGGTGGAGCGCCTCGCCCAGGTGGCAGGGTCGCTTCCGGCGGACACCGGCTTCCGCCGCCGCAGCAGCCTCTACCTCGCTTCCACGGAGGAGGACCTTGCGGGCGTGCAGGAGGAGTATAAAGCCTTGCATGAAGCCGGATTTCCCGTCGATTACTGGAGTGCCGAGGATATCCGGTCCCGCTTCCCGTTTTCCGGTCCGGGAGCGGTCGTGACCCGGGGCGATGCGGAAGTGAACCCTTTCCGCTTGGTTCATGCCCTTGCCGCGGAAGCGGCGGCGAACGGAGCGGCCGTCTATGAAGGAACCGAGGTGGCGCGGCATGCGACCGGCACCGATGGAGTCCACCGGCTGGAGACGGCAGGCGGCTCGATCGTCGAGGCCGAGCATGTCGTCTATGCCGTCGGCTACGAGCCCGAAGAGCTGAGGGGAAAGCTCCTCAAAGCGGAGATCAACCGCTCCTTTGCCGGAGTCACGCCGGTGCAGTCATCGTTCGCAGACTGGCACGAGCGCATGATGATCTGGGAGACGGCCCGTCCTTACCTGTACGTCCGTACGACTCCCGAGGGGAGAGTGGTCATCGGCGGCCTGGACGAGCCGACGGCCGTTCCTGTCCATGACGGGCAGGAGCGCCTGCGCCGGATGGACAAGCTGTCCCGCAGCCTCGCCTCCATGTTCCCCATGCTGGACAGCACGCTCGAATACGGATGGAGCGCGGCGTTCGGAGAGTCGCTGGACAATCTCCCCTTCATCGGCCGCGATCCTGCCTGGAGGAACGTCTACTACTGCCTTGGCTACGGGGGCAACGGAACCGTACACAGCATGTTGGGGGCATCCATTCTCCGCGATTTCATCCTCGGCTTCGAGCATCCGCTGGCCAGCCTTGTCGCCCTCGACCGTCCGGGGAGAATATGACGTAAAAAACCTCCTTTGCCCGTGGAACGGACAAAGGAGGTTTTTTTAACGTTCTTTTTTATTGCTGCGAGCTTGCTGCCGGAGTCTGGGCGGAGCCCGCAGGCTTCGCGGGACTGTCCGGTGTCGAGGTGACCTCGACATGCGGCTGTGTCTTGCGGATGAAGAACGCCAGCACGAGCGCGGCTGCGGATATCCAGGTCGCCACCAGGAAGGCCAGGTTGATGCCGTGGATCGTCGCTTCCTGGGTGATATGCAGGACGGCTTTGGCGTTCGCGGCGTCCTTCGGATCAAGTCCTGCGGCGGTGATCATCTCGGCGCCCTTGCTCTTCGCGCTGCTGCTCATGATCGACACGAGCAGCGCCGTGCCGAGAGCGCCGGCAACGGTCCTCAAGGTATTGGACATCGCCGTTCCGTATGCGATCATCCGCCTTGGGAGCTGGTTCAGGCCCGCGGTCATGATCGGCATCATGAGCATGGACATGCCGAACATCCGGGCGGTATACAGCCAGATCAGATGTGTATAGCTCATGTTGTCGGTCAGCCTGCTGAATTCGAACGTCGTCACGACCGTGATGGCAAGGCCGGTGACCGCGAGCCAGCGGGCTCCGACTTTATCGAAGATGATGCCGGTGACCGGACTCATAATGCCCATGAGGATCGCGCCGGGAAGCAGCAGCAGACCGGCCTTCATCGGCGTGAAGCCCAGAATCTTCTGCAGGTACAGAGGAAGCAGGATCATCGCGGCGTACATGGCCATCGTCACGAGAATGTTGATGATGGTCGTCAGCGTGTACATATCGAATTTGAAGACGCGGAACTCCAGGATCGGGTTCTTGATGACGAGCTGCCGCCATACGAGCAGCACGAGGCTGACGCCCCCGATGATGAGCATCCAGAGGACGAGCTGGCTGTCCCAGCCTTTCGTGCCGGCTTCGCTGAAGCCGTACAGAAGGCCGCCGAAGCCGGTGGTCGACAGGACGACGCCCCAGTAATCAAGAACGGGCTTGGACTGCGGCAGCACGTTGCGCATGCGGAAAATGCCGAGAACGAGCGAGACAAGTGCGATCGGCAGGACGATGTAGAAGAGCACCGGCCAGCTGTAATGCTGGATGACCCATCCCGACAGCGTCGGGCCGACGGCCGGCGCGAAAATCATGGCGATGCCCATCATGCCCATCGCCTGGCCCCTCTTCTCGACCGGGAAGATCGTCAGGAACACGACGTTCATGAGCGGCATGAGGATGCCGGCGCCGGCGGCCTGGATCAAGCGGCCCGTCAGCAGGACCGGGAACCCTCCCGCGACGGCGCAGACGACGGTGCCGATGCAGAACAGAACCATCGATAAAATAAACAGCAGCCTCGTTGAAAAACGGGCGACCAAATAAGCGCTCAGCGGAACAAGGATGCCGTTGACGAGCATGAAGCCCGTCGTGAGCCACTGGGCCGTGTTCGTCGTGATGTTCAAATCCTCGGACATTTGGGGCAGGGCGACATTGATCAGCGTCTGGTTGAGCAGCGACACGAAAGCTCCTATAATCAATGCAGCTACCAGAGGAGCTCTTTTGAATCCGGCTGCTCCTCCCGCAGCGGTTGGACTTGCGGTACTCATACGGTTTTCACCACTCTCGCTTTCTCTCTATACCCAGGCGTTAGGGCCCGGAAATTAACTCATTGAATTAAATTTTACTTCTAAAACGTTTGGAGCGTCAAACCGGCTGAGCCGCCGCCTACCGGACTATTGTCCGCAAAAGAGGCCTCCTGCTTCCGTTTAGGCTCGTTTTTGACCCCGCACAGCATCTGTAGGGCTGTTTCTTCTATATAAATGCGATTCGGCTGCAACGCAAAAAAGCCGCCCGCAGGCGGCCGCATGGCAAGGCATTCCTTAGGTCAGAATCGTCGTGGCGCCATTGGAACGGAAGATCGCCTCGGCTCCGGCCAGCGTATCCTGGGAAGGACCATCGGCCTCGTAGACGTTGTCCGACCCGTCCTCGCGATCGGCGATCAATACGATTCCGCCTTCCGCAACGGCGTCCCTCGCCTTTTCGGCCAGGCTCTCGCTGAGCCCAAGCTCCTTGAAGATCGACTCGAACGGCGTATCTCCGCCGATGACATCGTCGGCAAGCACGTATCCGCCGGCGAAAAACGGCGCTCCGCCGCTGGAAATGGTATTGCCGCCGAACGGCGCGGCGCCGACGACAAAGCCCGTTCGATCCAGCGGGTAAGCTCCCGAGTCGTTGCGGCGGGCTTCCTTGATGTCCTGGAGCTCGTCGGCATGGACGTCGGTGTCGGATTCGATGAAGCGGATCGAGTCGCGGTCCCGTCCGAGAACCTTGATCTCATCCGGCGCGAATCCTCCGCTCCGGAGCGCCTGAACCGCCTTGACGGCATTTTCCTGATTGTCGAAAACAGCAATCGTCTTGCTCATTCTGACTTCCTCCTTCAATTCGGAATTGTAGGGCCGATTCTCACTATTCCCCCGCGGTGTCCGCCCCATGCGGACCGCGCGGGGCCATGGCGCATACCGGATCAGAACATGGGGATGATATAGCGGATCAAGAAGTACAGCACTCCGAAGAAGATGATGATGTAAGCGGCGTATTTGATGAATGTGGCCGCCACCATGCTGGAGTCCGACTTATGCTCGACATGCCGTTCTTCGACTTGTACGTTGCGGTTATCCATGTGCGGTTCCTCCCTTCGCTTGCGATTTCGCTTAGGGTTCATTACCCATGCCTCTGGAAGGAAAAACTGCCGCTGGAAAGAATATATTTATGGATAAACCGGTTCAAAAGCTGTTTCAGATGTCCACGGACAGGTTATTTATGCTGTATGAGCATTTAATGAAATCATTTTGTTATGACACTTAATCAGGAGAGGGATCTATGAACCAGAACGAGAAGTTCCAACTGCGCACCGAAACTCAGGAAGGACGCTGCATCGTCTACCTGAGCGGAGAGCTTGACCTTGACTCCGCGTCCCAGCTCAGAGCCGCCATGGCTCCCCTTATGGAGCTGACCGACCGCGAGCTCATCCTTAACCTGAGCGACCTTAAATATATTGACAGTACGGGAATCGGCATCTTCGTCTCCGTGCTCAAAGCCCGTCATGCCAAGAACGCCCCCTTCGAGGTCGAAGCCATCCCTCCGGGTATCCGCAAGCTGTTCGATATGACCGGCATCACTCCTTTTTTGACCAAATCCTAAGAATTCCGCCTGCGCCGAGAAAGGACCGAAAAAAGATATGAATTCTGCAGAAGAGAAAATTGTTCTACGCCTCCCGGCGAGATCCGAATATTTGGATCTGATTCGTCTTACCTTGTACGGAGTCGCGACCAAAGTCGGCTTCACGTATGAAGAAATCGAAGATATGAAGGTCGCCGTATCCGAAGCCTGCAACAACGCTGTGCTCTATGCATATGCGGGGCACGCGGATTCGGACGGAGCCGGTGAAATGGAGATCCGTTTCGTCCGCACCCCCGATGCGCTGTCGATCATCGTCAAGGACGAAGGAGCCAGCTTCGACGCCGCTTCCGTCGCTCAAAAAGCGGAGCCTCTGCATGGCAAGTCCATCCATGACATTCAGGCGGGAGGACTCGGTCTCTACCTGATGCAGGCGCTTATGGATGAGGTCGAAGTGCGCAGCGAGATCGGGACGGAGGTCGTTCTTACCAAACGTCTGGTAAAAAGTGGGGAATTGGCATGACCATGAACCCGGCTAGCCAATCGCCGCAAGCGGGCACGGCCTTGATTTTGGAATATCAAAGCAATCCCAACAACGATACGGCTACGCTGCTTATCACCCATTACGAACCGATGGTCAAGATGGCAGCCGGCAAAATCGCGCGGAATCGGCCCGATCTATACGAAGACTTGTATCAGGTAGGCCAGATGGCCCTGCTTCGATTGTTCGCCCAGTTCGACGCTTCGATGGGAGTTCAGTTCGAGCCCTATGCGATGAAAAGCATCATCGGCCATATGAAGAACTACCTGAGGGACAAATCCTGGTATATTCAGGTTCCGCGGCGAATCAAGGAAAAAGGGATTGCCGTCCAGCAGGCTATCGACGAGCTGACCATACGCCTCGAGCGGTCTCCCCGGGTAGAAGAGATTGCGGAGCGGATGGAGCTTACGACCGAGGAAACGCTGGAAATACTCGGCGGCCGCGACTTGTATCATTATATTTCGCTCGATACGCCGATATCGGAGGACGAGAGCACGACGACGCTCGGCGAGCTGATCGGCTCCCAGGCGGACGACTTCGATTCCGTCGACAAGAAGATGGACCTGCAGGCCGCTCTCCAGCAGTTGAAGCCGGAGGAGCAGCAGGTGCTTATGCTCGCGTTCGAGGAAGGCATTCCGCAGCGTCTCATCGCCGATCGGCTAGGCGTCTCCCAGATGAGCATCTCGCGCATACAGAGGAGAGCCATCGACAAGCTCAAACGGCTCCTGTCGGAAGACGGACAAGCCTATGATGAAGCCTGATTCGGCGCCTCTTGCCCTCCTATCGTCTTTCACTGGCCGCATCCGGCTTGCCGGATGCGGTTTTTTCATCTTGCCCGGAGTCCGGTTGTAAGCAGCACCTCTTCGGGGTATGATGTTGAAGATCGATTCATCATGGAAGGAGGCGCGCCGATGATTCACCGCAAGCTCCGTTATGCGGCAGGCTGGGAATGGCATATCATTCAAGAGCAGCGGGATTCCGCAGCCCCGGGAAGCACGGATGAAGCGCCTCCTCCCCCTCTCGGAAGCCGCAAGTCGCGAACCCCGTCGCCTCCTCCCGGCCCGTCGGATCAAGTGGAGGCTGCGGCCGAGGAAGGCCGCGCCGAGCAGACGTCCAGGCTGTGCGGAGAGCTTCCTTTTTGCAGCTCATGGATTCGGGAAGCCTCGGAGCGCCGCCACAATCTCGTCTCGTACACGGAGGAAGGCGGCGGCGTCTCCATTCTCTCCGGCACGCTGATGATCCAGCTGTCGGAGCAAGGACGCGACACCCGCCCTCTCCACTTCTGGCTGCAGGAATCGCGCCTCGTCACCTGGCATGAGGATCTGCGGCTGCCGCTGCGGCTGCAGACCTCCGCCTGGTCCGAATCGATGGAACGCTGCGCCACCGCTCCCGAAGGCTTCGCCGTGCTGCTGAGCGCCGCCCTTGAGGTGTTCCACAGCGGCCTCGACGAATTCGAGCGGCGGCTGACCGGACTCGAGAATGCGGTGCATAACCGCAACCGGACCGCCTTGCTGCCCGTCATCTTCGAGCGGCGCCATGACCTGCTTCACTGGAATCATCTCTTCCTCCCCGTCCGCGAAGTGCATGACGCCGCCAAGGAAGCGTTCATGGATGGTATCGTGCAGTCGGCCTCCTTCCAGCGGCTCAGCTACAAGCTGGAGCGGATCGACTCGCTGCTGACCCATTACACGTCGGAGATGGACACGCTGATCGCCATGGACGACGCGATCGCGAACTTCCGCGGCAACGACATCATGAAGACGCTGACCATCTTCACCGCCCTGTTCGTTCCGTCCACCATCGCCGGAACCTTGTGGGGCGTGAACTTCCATCATCTGCCGGGCCGAAATTCCGAATGGGGCTTCATCATCATGTGCGTTGCCGTCGTTGCCGTTACTTGCGCTCTCTATGCCTGGCTGTGGCACAAAGGCTGGACCGGCGATCTGCTCACCGACCGGCCGTCGACTCCTTCCGGCGATTCCTCGGCTTCGGCTTCTCCGAATTCCAGATCGGCCGCACGGGCTCCCGAGCGCCGTCAACGCCGCAAGTTCCGGAAATCGCCTTCCGCGGGCGGTCGCAGCCGGCGGCCTTATCCGGGGTCTCCATCCGAAGAAGAATAAACCTCTTTGCGCGATGCAAAGCGTTTATTCTTTTTTTGATTCCCGGTGAACGTTTCAACGCCGGCAGGCGACAAATATACTAACGGCCGACAACAAACAAGCCGAGGCGGGCCAAAAACGCCGGCGGGTCAGGATGGAGCGAAGATGACAGATTCAAGCAAGCTTGCTGCGGACATTTCTATGGGCAGCCGGGAAGCTCTCGCACGCAAGGGCAGCCCGGAAGCGCTGGCTTCGCTGCTTCACGAGCATTATCCCTTTTTGAAAAAGTACTTGATCAAGCTTACGCTGAGCCTTCCTCATGCCGAGGATTTGGCTCAGGAAACGGCGATCCGAGCCATTGAAGGGATCAGAAGCTACCGGGCGGAAGCAAAATTCACAACCTGGCTGCTGCAGATAGCGACTCATGCGTTTCTCGACGACAGGCGCAAGCAGGACCGGAGAAGCCGCTGGCTGAGGGCGTACCGGGACTCCGAACGGCTGCGCCTGCAGCAAGCCTGTCCCGGCTTGTCCATCGAGCTGCTGGAGGCGCTGGAGGCGCTGTCGGTGGAACATCGAGCCGCCGTGCTGCTCAAGCATTATTACGGCTATTCGTACGAAGAAATCGGAACGATGTCAGGCGTATCGCCGGGGACGGCCAAGTCGCGCGTCCATCACGGTCTGGCCCGCCTGCGGAAGGAGCTGGATGCCCATGAAGGAATGGGATGAGAAGGAATCGGCGAACGGCATGGAAATGGATGTCGAAGCGAGACTTGTCCGCGAGCTGCGGCAGCTGGACCGGGAGGTGCCGGATGAAGGGAGCCCCGGCCTGAGCGAGCTGGAGGGGCTTGTACGAACCGTCCAGGCGAGACAGCGCCAGGCTTTGCTTCGCGATCTCCTCCTCTTTTGGGGCGTCGCCGCGCTCGTGCTCGGGGTTGTATTCTGCGCAGCCGCGTTCGCGCTCGTTCCTTATCTCGCGGCCCAGCTTCTCGTTACCGTCGGAGCGGCTGCCGCGTGCGCGCTCAAGCTTGCTTCCGGAAGAAAGGCTGCCGCCCATGAGCAGGAATAACCCTTCCATCAGCGATGTGCCGATCTATGTCTGGATCCTCGTCTTCACCTTGCTGCTGGCCCAGAGCACCTGGCTGTTCATCGATGCGGGGCGCCGGGGACGCAGCCGCTGGTTTTGGGGCATCTGGGGCCTTCTTCATTTCCCTACCCCCCTTCTCGTCTACTATGTCTGGTACAAATGGATCAAGAAGCGCTGAATCGGATGCAAAAAGGCTGCAAGCTCGTCATCCCCGGATGACAGGCGTGCAGCCTTTCTCATTTGATTCGCTGGACAGGAGCCTCTTCAGCTGATCTGAATCCGGACCAGACAGCAGTCATCGGGCCGTTCCAGTCCTTCTTCTCCGCCCACCAGCTCCTGCAGGGATCCGGTATGGCGCACCGTGCCGGCCAAATGATCCAGCAGCGTATCCAGCCGGCTCTCTTCCGGGCCGGTGACGAGCTCGAGCAGGCCGTCGGTGAACAGCAGCAGCTGATCGCCCGGCTGCAGCTTCAGGACATGCTTGGTAAAGGAGACGTCCTCGAACATTCCGACCGCCATGCCGCCGCCGGACAGCCTCTCCTGCGGAAGGGCGGCATCACAGCGGACCAGAATGCCCGGCGGGTGGCCCGCATTGACATACTCGACGGTGCCGCTGGCCAGGTCCACGACCAGATAGAGAGCCGTGAAGTAATACTGGATGAGCTGATCGGCGAACTGCAGCTGCAGCGCCCGCCGGTTGAGCTCCTCCATGACGCTGACCGGCTCCACTCTCGTCACCATCGCGTCCCGCAGGACGGAAGCGATGAACATGCAGACGAGAGAAGAAGAGATCCCGTGGCCCATCGCATCGATGACGGCGATGCCGTAGCGGTTCTCATCGATCCGGTTCCAGGCATAGAGGTCGCCGGAGAGCTCCTCGGACGGCTGATAGAGCGCGTCGATCCGGATGCCGCTTTCCTCCAGGCGGGCAGGCAGTGCGGCCGACTGCACTTCCTTCGCGAGCTGAAGCTCCTCCCGGATGCGCCTGTCGCGCTCCTTATGCCAATCCTTCTCCTGCTTGAGCCGCAGCGCCACGCGGATTCGGGCGAGCAGCTCGATCCGGTTGATCGGCTTGGTGACGTAGTCGATCGCACCGGCATCGAGCGCCTCGGCCAGCTTCTTGGAGTCTCCCATGGCCGTCACCATGATGACAGGAATATCCCTAAGCCGCTCCGATGCCTGAATGGCCAGACATGCCGCAATGCCGTCGATGCGGGGCATCATCATATCGAGAAGGATCAGATCGACGCCAGGATCAGGCGCTCCTTCGCGCATCTCTTCCCCATTCTCGGACAAGCCGAGAATCGAGAACAGCTCCATGCCCGAGGAGGCTGCCCGGATATCCCTGTATCCGGCCCGCTTGAGCATTTCCTGAACGACCGTTATATTCATCGCGTTGTCGTCTACTACTACTATGCGCATGTTAATGTAATCTCCCCGGAAATCATGGCAAAAACAGAAGGAAGATTTGTCCCTCTGCCGCCTTTTTTCTGTCCTAATGGTAGCCCATGTAGCCGATAAAGTCCAGCCAGCGGAAGCCTTCCGCCGGCTGGCCGATTGCTTACGCCTTGCTCTTGCCTGCACGAAGCAGGCGCGCCGCCTGAATGCCTACATCCAGCCAGCCTACCCATGCCGGAGAGGAAGAAGCTTCCTCCGCAAGAACGGGAACCTTGGACGGGCGTTCTCCCGTCGCCGGCGTACCGGACCGCAGCGGGACCGCCGTTCCGGCATAAGCGGCAGCCGCGCCGCTAAGAGATTTCTCGGATGCAGCCGCCGCGCTTGCCGCGCCTTCTTCCAGCTGAGCATGAACGGCCGACTCATGCGCCTTGCGGCGCAGCTTGTTGGTCCAGCCGGAGGAGAACTCCCGCGCGGCCGACGCCACTTCGTGCACCGTCTTGCCGACTTCGCGAACCGAAGCCATCAACGGATCGACGGCATCGATCTGGTGGTTGACCTGATTTGTCAAATCCTTGACGCTCACGACGAGGGCATCCACATCGCCCTTCCATTCCTTGACGGCCCCTTGAACCTCGCGGATCGCTCCGCTTGCCGCTTCCAGCGAATGCTGGGCTTTGCGCAGCGTCTGAACCAAAAATCCGACGAGAACGGCGATCGAAAGGGCGATAATCAGTACGCTGATCTCCAAGATCATGCTCATTTCATTTCCTCCTTGGCGGTCATGCGACTGCCCGCTTGATTTTTACGTCTTTACCCGTCAGGCCGCCGATCCAATCAAGCCGTTTTCTTCCTCCTCCTGTCCGCGGCTGCCGGCATTCCGCCTATGCAGAAGGAGATATCCATCCCTGCGTCCTGGGCAATGTCGCGCCTCCCGCCCCTTTCTCCCGCCCTATCTCGTCATGCCCTTGTCTCTCGCAATATCTTGTCATAGATGTAGGAAAATTTAGGCATGCCCTCTGTTGTTTCGGCCCCTGCGGGCTCGGTTAATACTGCTACAACAGCGGACGGCACAGTCGTCCGGCGGGTTTGACAGAAGGGCAGGCATCCAGTCCTGCCCGGCTGTCGAATCCGTAAACTAACTTATGAAGGGTACGGTGAATCCCATGTTGAGATGGGCAGTTATTTTCCTTATCATCGCCATCGTGGCGGCAATCTTCGGTTTCGGCGGCATCGTCGGCGCAGCGGCAGGCATTGCCAAGGTCCTCTTCTTCATCTTCCTGATCCTGTTCGTCATCTCGCTCATTACGGGCCGGAGAACAACCCCTTAACAGGGCAGCGCGAACGGATAAGCAGCAGGCCGAAGCCCGTCCGGTCCCGGACGGGCCTACGCCGGAAAGCTTTCGCTTCCTTCGGGAAGCGGAAGCTTTTTTTGCGTTCCGGAACAAGGATTTTATTGAAGGAATCCGAACCAGGGTAAGAGAGGTAGGGAAGCAGCAGCCTCGAGAAGGAGGAGATGACTATGAATCTCGCAACCGCACAGCAAATGCGCCGCCTGGAAGAGAAAGCGATGGAAGGCGGTCTCCTGACGGCGGCGACTCTGATGGAGAACGCCGGCCGCGCATTGGCCGAGGCGGTATACCGATTTGCCCTCGGCCATGAGCTTGAAGGCCCGTATGCCCGGCGCTTGCCGGGAAGTCCGGGCACAGGCGCTGTCCGCAGCTGCCGGTCCGGCGTCCATACGATCAGCAACAGCGGCGAGGTACGGCATTGGGCCATTCTGACGGGCAAGGGCCGCAACGGCGGGGACGGCCTCGCGGCCGCCAGGCATCTCGCGCTGCTCGGCGTGCCGGCGCGCATCGTCTATTCCGCTCCTCCGGAGCAGCTGGACGAGGAAGCCGTCCGCCAGCGCCGGCTGCTGCACAAGCTTCCGGCTGCGCTCCAGCCGGATGAACAAGTCTACGAGCCGGGCGCAATCGACTGGAACGGCTTCGGAGGCATCGTCGATGCTCTGCTCGGAACCGGTACGGTCTCCGGCCCGCTCCGCGAGCCCGTCGCCTCGCTGATCCGCGAAGCGAACGGCAGCGGCTTGCCGATCGTCTCGGCCGATCTGCCGAGCGGCGTCGAACCGGATACAGGCGCCGTATCGGATCCCTGCATCCAGGCTTCGGCTACCGTCGCCTTCGGCCTCGCCAAGATCGGCCTGGCCCAATATCCAGGCGCCGGAATGGCCGGCGACGTCCTCGTCGCTCCGATCGGCGCCTCTCTCGATGCTGCGGCCCTGGGCTTGCCAGCCGTCCATATGCTGTCTGAACGCGTGCTGCGGAATGCGCTGGGGGAGGAGCCGGATGACCGACGTCAGGCCGACAGCAACAAAGGGACGTACGGCCATGTGCTGACGGCTGCGGGAAGCCGCCTCATGAGCGGAGCCGGCTTGCTCTGCGCGACAGCCGCGCTGCGCTCAGGAGCCGGTCTCGTCACCTGGGCGCTGCCGGACCGCATGGCGGAAGCCGTCATCGGCCTGCGCCCGGAGCTCATGCTGGCTGCGCTTAAGGATGGAGGCAGCGGCGGCTGGCAGGAAGTCGATCCCGTCGAGCTCGCCTCCGCGGCTGCGGAGATGGACTCGCTCGTCATCGGCCCCGGCCTCGGCAAGCTTCCTCCCGGCTGGCTGCGACGGCTGTGGGAAGCTCTGCCGGAATCGCTGCCGCTCGTGCTGGATGCCGATGCGCTGAACCATCTCGCCGCAGAAAAGCACTTCGCTTCCTGGCCCCGCCGCCAGGGCGGCGTCGTCCTCACCCCGCATCCCGGCGAGATGTCCAGACTGACCGGATGGTCCACGCCGGAAGTGCAGCGGAACCGCATCGAAGCAGCCCGGCGCTACGCCTCCGGTCACGGGGTCACGCTTGTTCTGAAGGGAGTCCGCACCGTCATCGCGGCTCCGGACGGCACCTGCTTCGTGAATCCGACCGGCAATGCGGGCATGGCGACCGGCGGCACCGGGGACGTGCTCGCAGGCATCATCGGCAGTCTGCTCGCCCAAGGAAAGAGCCCGGCAGCCGCAGCCGCTCTCGGCGTCTGGCGCCATGGAGCGGCGGGAGACCGCGCCGCAGCCGCCCGCCGCTCCCCGGCCTCCCTGATTGCCGGAGATTTGATCGAGCATCTGTAGGCCGGCAGAAGCGCGGGGGTGCTTTCCAGGTTTCATTCCGGCACATCCCCGTCTGCGCTTATTCTCCGCTCCCAGCCCTCGTCCATAGGCGCATATCCTTGGCCGTCTGCATATAATGCATACACAAGCATACAGCGGCAAAGGAGTTGGAAGCGTGAGCAGAGAGGTCAAACTGAGCAGCGCCTCCCCGGAGATGGATCCCCGCACCGCTCTCTTTCTCGCGGCGATGTGCGGGCAGACTTATATGCAGCTCCAAGGCATGGGAACGATCCGGCTTCCGGAGGAATATGAGCTTGTCGGCACCTTTCAAGCCGGAGGCTTGAACGGGTATTCCCAGCCGTTCGGATTTGTCGCGAAGTCGGCCCGCGCTTCCATTCTCGCCTTCCGCGGCACCAGCTCCACCTTGGAATGGATCACCGATTTCATGGCCGATCAGGTGGACTTCGATCTCATCCCCGAAGGCGGAGCTACTCACCGCGGATTCACGGAGCTGTACCGCAGCGCCAGGCCGCAAGTCATGGAGCTGCTGCGCCAAGCTCCGGCCGGCAATCCGCTGTTCGTGACCGGACACAGCCTCGGCGGCGCGCTGGCCACCCTGGCGGCGGTCGATCTGGCGGAGAACAGCGATTTCTCCGCTCCCGTCGTGTATACGTTCGCAGCGCCCCGTGTCGGCAATCCGGTATTCGTCGCCGCATACAACAAGGCGGTTCCCCAAAGCTTCCGCATCGCCAACAAGGACGATATCGTCGTCCACCTGCCTCCGCTCGTCTATCAGGATCCGCGAACCAAGACGATCTACTATTACTCGCATGTCCGCCATTCGAGCGAGCTTGATTTCAAAGGCGGCGGCATATCGGGAAACCATGTGCTGAGCAGCTACTTCCGCGCGCTCGCGCTGGAGGAGCCCGAATTCGTCGACGCCATGTGCATGGATCCGATCGGCTGGTGTCCTTCTCCGAGCCTTCCGGGCGAAGGCGGGAAGTAGCGCCGCAGGCAAGCCCGATCCGCCCCGCAGCCGTCGGAACATCATGGGAGCTCAGCTGCCGCAGCGCCCAGTCAGGGAGCCGCCTGCTCTCTGCCTGCGAGTTGCCTGCGAGCTGTCTGCGAGCTGTCTGCAAGCTGCCTGCCGAGATGTGAATGCTGCCTCATCGAAGCCAGTCGTTTCATCCAAGCATGCAGTCGCAAGCGTGCCCGTTCTCCGGTACAATAGAAAAACGAGCGGCCGTCTCCCGGCCGCCTTTTTTCGATCGGAGGAATGATGGCGCCATGTCCAAGCCTGACCACCCCGTCTCCGCTCCGGAGCCGGCTATCGGAGGCCGGCTCCGGGAGCTGCGGCTTGTTCGAGGATGGACGCAGCAGCAGCTGGCCGACGTTCTCGGAATCGCCAAGTCGACCGTCTCCCAATACGAGAACAACGTGAACGAACCGGATCTTCGGATGCTTGCCCGCCTCTGCCGGCTGTTCGAGGTGTCCTCTGACGATCTGCTCGGACTGCAAGCGGCCGCCGGCTCCCTCCCCGATTGTCTCAACGTCGAGCTCCGGGGGCTGACTGCCGATGAAGGAGCCTTTCTGCAAGCTAGCCTGGAGGCTTACCGCATGGCCGTCGCCAGGAAGGAAACAAACGCGGAACGCAGGCCTCTGCGGTAAGGCTTCAGGATAAGGGGTCAAGATCCGGCCGGGACGGCAATAACGCCAGCGACCGCCCTGCCTGGCCATATGAGAATGGCCAGGCTCCTTGGATGGATCCAGCCGCGTCGGAGCGCGATGACATCCGCTTACCTCCGTACATGCCATCGTTTGGGAAAAGCAAAAACCGTCCGGAAAACCGGACGGTTTTTTGCGGCTTTGAATCAAACCTTGGATCAGGCCTGAACCGGATCGATCAGCCTTTCACAGCCGGCATCGGCTGGAACATCATCGTTATCGGCAGGTTGCTGCCCGAGGCGATCATGTAGACAAGCTCCACCGTTTCCTGCGTGTTTCCGGAACGGTAGATGACGGCGGCTTCGTTCTGGTCCTTCAGCTGGTCATTGTTCGTAACCGGCACCAGCTGCCCGTTGACGAGGAAACCTCCCGCATACAATCCTCCCCTTGGATTGAGGGAGACGATCGTGCGCGGCGCCAAGGTCACTTTCATTTTGTAAAGGACGCCGAAATTGCCGACATTGTACTGCAGCGTTCCGGTCGTGTTGTCGTAGCCGTCCAGGTAGGGATCCAGCACGTTGTCGCCGAGCACGACGCGCTCGTCCTTCGTGCCGAGGACGCCGTCGATCTGGATGTCGCGGGTCGTATTGTTGAAAGAGCCGCGCGTATGGATTCCGTCGGCCGGCATCAGCTCCATGGAATCCAGGTTCTGCAGCGGATCCTTGCCGTCCGCGACAACGACGACGCGGAAGCGGAGCGTCTGGTCGGCGGCGACATCCGCGTAGGCCGAGTACACCATTCCCGGCTTGATCGCCGACTCGGAGATTTGCGGCAGCACTTTCAGCGACTGTCCCGGCTTCACCTGCGTCGTCACCGCTGCGCCATTGGCCTGCAGAGCACTCAGGTAACGCACAGTGGACAGCTTGCCGGTACGGATCTCGGACGGATCCGGTCCGCCGGTGCCGACCGCTCCCACGCTGAAGTTCGCCGGCATATTGCCTTCGTTCGTAACGACGAGGTACATGCGGACATTGTAGCTGAGCGTGTTCTTGTTATGGAAGAGGAAGCGGATATTGCCGGAGAACTGGTCATCGTACGCGATGCCCTCCTGCTTCCACAGCTCCGGGCTGTTGCTCCGGATCATCCGGGACGGCTCCGACTGGAAATCATAAGACAAAGTCGGAATACTCAGCACCGCTCCTCCGTCCACTTTGTACTTCTCTCCGACAGGAGTGAACAGCATGCCGAACTCCGTCTCCGTGTAGAGCACTTCATTCGAAATGGTGATCGTCTTGCTCACCGTCGAGGTGAGGCCTTGCGTATCCGTCACGCTCAGCGTGATTGTTTTTTCTCCCGGCTCGAAATAGCCCAGCTGGCGCCCGGTCCACTTCGTCTTGGCCGGATCGATCGCGTTGTTGTCGTCCGTGCTGAGATCCGTGAACTGAACCTGCTCGCCTTGACGGTAGACTGTCTTGTCTGTCGAGAAATCCGCCACCGGCGGCATGTTCACCGGAAGGACCTGCACAGTCACCGAGTACGGATCGCTCCAGGTGCCGGCGGAATCCTGAACACGCCTTGTCACCGTATACGTTCCCGCCGCGGCGAATACATCCTGGCGGCCGGTCCATTCTTCATTCTGCATCGGCAGCCCGGCCGGCGAAGCATATTGGTCCACATATTGGACAGGATCGCCAGCGTACAGCGGCTGCGGCGTCACCTGGAACGCTGCGCTGGGCGTCGACTGCTGCCAGGTCAGCGTGACCGTCTTGCCGGAGAAGGCGATCTTGCTCTCGGATATGAGCGCCCAGGTGCGGATCGGAATCATGAGCGATCCTTTCAAGGAGTAGGCGGGCGCTTCTCCCGTCCATTTCGTGCCGTTGACAAGGATATCCTTCGTGTTCATCTTGAACCGGATCTCGCCCTTGGCGCTGATCGCGATGGATTCCTTCGTCTTGGCATCGTACGAGACCTGATAGCCGTACAGCTTGGCAAGCGAGCTGAAGGCGGCGTAGGAGTAGTCCTTGCTGATCGTAAGCGGCTGCACCGCGTTGTAAGGAGCGCCGTTGATCATCATTTTGGTGCTGTTTTTGGTCAGAACGAGCGTCTGGGCTCCGTCCAGAGGGCTGGCATTCGCGTTGCCGCCGTACACAGGAAGCAATAACAAGGAAAGCATGAGCAGCCATTTCATCGGTTTCATGGATCGGGTCTCCTTTGATTCTAATCGGTAAAAAAAGGCCGAGTCGCTTATCGCACTTAGAGTAAAACGCAGTTCCGATGGAAATGTTGCGAAATCTGGGATATTTATCAATGAGCGCAAGCTAAAAAATGCTGTCGTTGTGGACGGCGAAAGAAAGGTCGATTCATCCCGTGGACAAGTACTCTTGAATATTAGTACCAAGTCCTAATACCTTGATGTACAATGGGCTGAAAGGACCAACCGTATATGGAGGCGATAGAGCATGGAGGATTTGAAACCCTATTTGCACGCAACAAGAATGAAGCTGCTGCAGGAGATCTCAGCTCTGACCGACGATGAATTCAATGGGATGGCCGGGAGCGGCAAGTGGAGCATCGCTCAGGTATGCCACCACTTGTTGAAGACGGAAAAGCTGTTCCTCAAAGCCCTTTCCTTCGGAGTTGAACATGGCGACCGTTTGCAGCCCGCCCGAAAACCGATTCAGAGCGTCTCGGACCGGTCCGAGAAATTTCCAGCCCCCAAAGTCTCGGAACCCGATGCCGGCCCCTTTCAGGTTGCTCAGATCGTCCAGCAATTGAACGATTCCCGATCAAATTTCATCGGCTTTCTGGATAGTATCGAACCTAAGTCCATGTTGAAGGAAATAGCTGTGAATCATCCCCGGTTCGGCGATCTGCCCTTGGATCAATGGGTTGAGCTGCTGTATCTGCATGAGCAGCGGCATATCGAGCAAATCAAAGACCTTAAATCCTCGAGCTGATTCGGGCTGCCTTAACGCCTCGCCGTTCCGATGATCTTCAGGCAGAAGCGGATTCGGAACAGGATCGATGGACAGGAAGGCAAAAAAACCATGAAAGCCCCAGGGCTTTCATGGTTCGGTTGATGCTCAGTCCCCGCTTATAGAACTTTGGAAAGGAATTCGCGCGTGCGCTCATGCTGCGGAGCGGCAAACACCTCACGGGGATTGCCTTCCTCTACGATATAACCGCCGTCCATGAAGATCAGGCGGTCGGCGACTTCCCGGGCAAAGCCCATCTCATGGGTGACGATGATCATCGTCATGCCCTGCTGGGCCAGCTTCTTCATGACGTCGAGCACTTCGCCGACCATCTCGGGATCCAGCGCGGAGGTCGGCTCGTCGAAGAGCATGACATCCGGCTGCATGGCGAGCGCGCGGGCGATCGCGATGCGCTGCTTCTGGCCGCCGGACAGGCTGTCGGGACGGGCATCGCGCTTGTCCTCGAGGCCGACCGTGCGCAGCAGCTCAAGCGCGATCTTTTCGGCCTCTTCCTTGCCGAGCCCCTTCACCTTGCGCGGAGACACGGTCAGGTTGTCCAGAACCGACATATGCGGAAACAGGTTGAAGTGCTGGAACACCATGCCCATCTTCTGGCGGATGGAGTTCAGATCCTTCTGGGCGCCCGTCACGTCGCGGCCCTCGAAGCGGATCGTGCCGCCGGTCGGCTCCTCGAGCCGGTTCAGGCAGCGCAGGAACGTGCTCTTGCCGGAGCCGCTCGGGCCGATGACCGCTACGACCTCGCCCTTGCTGATGGTCGAGCTGATGCCCTTCAGCACCTCGTTTTTGCCGAACGACTTGCGGAGCTCTTGAATTTCGATCATCGTTGGCCCATCCTCCTCTCAAGCAAGATAAGCAGGCGGGACAGCGTGAAGGTCATGATGAAGTAGATGCCGCCTGCGACCAAAAGCGGCTCGAACGAGCGGAACGTGACGCCCTGGATCGTCCGGGCGTTGTACAGCAGCTCGGCGAGGCCGACGACCGAAATGAGCGAGGAATCCTTGATGATGACGATAAGCTCGTTACCGATGGCCGGCAGCATGTTGCGGAAAGCCTGCGGCAGCACGATGAGCCGCATCGTCATGCCGCGGGACATCCCGAGGGAGCGGGCCGCTTCGGTCTGGCCTTTGTCGATGGCCTGGATGCCCGCCCTGAATACTTCCGCCATATAAGCGGCGCTGTTGATCGTCAAGGCGACGACGCCCGCGACGAATGCCGGCAGGTTGATGCCGACCGTAGGCAGCGCGTAGTAGATGATCAGAATCTGCACGAGCATAGGGGTGCCGCGGATGATCTCGATGTACGTTACCGCCAGGAATTTGAGCACCCAGATCCGGGAAAGGCGGACAAGGGCAAGCAATACGCCGAAGAAAGTGCCGAACAGCACTCCCAAAACGGAAAGACGGAGCGTAAGCCAGGCTCCGTCCACAAAGTAAGACCAGTATCCGTTGAGTGCGGAAAAATCGAGATTCATTTTATTCGCACCATCCGTTCCTTATTTTCCGACCAGTTCATTGGCTTCGACGACGAAGCGGTCGATCTCTCCGCTTTCCTTCAGACGGTCGATCGTTTTGTTGATGGAATCGACGAGCTCCTGGTTGCCTTTCTTGATGGCGATGGCGGAGCCCGCTTCATCTGCCGATTGCTCGATCTTCACATTCGTAAGGGCGACTGTATCCTGGGCTTTGACGTACTGGTCGGCAACCGGCTTCTCCAGGATCAGAGCGTCCACGCGGCCCGAATTCAGCTCCAGGATCAGTTCCGGGATCTTGGCGATCGAAGTCAGCTTGGCGCCTTCGATTTCTTTGGCGATCCCTTCTTGGATTGAACCTTTTTGGACGCCGATTTTTTTGCCTTTCAGATCGTCCAGCGTGTTGAAGTTTCCTTCGTTTCCTTTTTTGGCGAGCACGCCTTGATCGGCCATATAGTAGATTTTCGAGAAGTCGACGGCTTTGGCGCGCTCCTCGGTAGGCGTCATGCCCGAGATGACGAAATCGACTTTGCCCGTATTGAGCGACAGCAGCAGGCCGTCAAAGTCCATGTCCTTGATTTCCAGCTTCGCGTTGAGATCCTTGGCGATTTCCTTGGCGATCTCGATGTCGAAGCCGACGATCGTGTCTTTGCCGTCAACCGTTTTGTGGAATTCGTACGGCGCATAATCCGCGCTCGTGCCGAGCACCAGCGTTTTTTGCTCCGTGCCCGCATTCGTATTCTCGGCTGCGCCCGTGTTCGCGGCACCGCCCGCATTGCTTTCGACGTTGCCCTTCTGGCCGCATGCGGTCAGCACCAGCATGGCCGCGATCGCTACTGTCCAAACCTTCTTCATGATCATCTCTCCTGCCTCTATTTAATCGATGTGGAGCTGGCTTAACCCGTCCGATGGCTATGCAAAAGTAAATATGCGAAAAAACGAATAAATAATTACGAATGCCAGTATAACACCGATAATAAGCAATCACAACGTCTAAAGCATAAGTTTCAAAATGATGCCATTTCCGACTTTTTATGATGTAGTTATTTAGGAATAAAGATATTTATTCATGCTCTCTTGCTATTTATGGTTTCAAAGCAGAAATGAACAAGGAAAGAACTGTTCGGAACAGTTCTTTCCTTCATTCACTTCAATCCGTTAGGACACGTGGAGCAGCCGGCTGATGATGACGGCTGCCTGAGCGCGGTTGGCCTTGCCTTTCGGCTCGAATCCGCCGTTGCCAGTGCCTGTAAGGATTCCTTTTTCACTGAGCAGCGCTACGGAAGGCTTGGCATAGGAAGCGATCTTGCCGCTGTCTTTGTAGGCTGCAAGCGCTGCAGAGGCATCAGCCGCTGCGATGCCGCCGGCCAGCTTCAATGCATTCGCGGCCATGATCGCCATCTCTTCCCGCGTAATCGCCCGGCCGGGCTCGAACTTTCCGTCTCCCGTACCTTTGACGATGCCAGCCTGCACAGCGGCAGCGACAGCGTCATAATACCAGGCATTCCGGTTGACGTCGCCGAACGACAGGCTCGCCGATCCGCTCGGCAGGTTGAGCGCCCGCACGAGCATGGTCAGGAACTCGGCGCGGGTTACTTCCTTCTTAGGACCGAAGCGGTTTTCGTCCAGACCTTTGATGATGCCCTTGGCGTACAGCTCTGCGATTGCATCCCCGGCCCAGGAGCTGACGGAGTCGAGATCGCGGAAGCTGTGGGCCGGCGCCGGCGTCGGAGAAGCCGAAGGCTGAACCGAAGGCGATGGAGCCGGCGTCGCGCTTGGTGTCGCGCTAGGTACCGGCGCAGGCGTTACAGTCGGTGCCGGTGTCCAAGGCGTAGACGATGAAGTCGGCATTTCGCCGTTTCCATCGTCCATGGAAGCGGCTGCCGCTGCAGGCGCCGCCGCGTAGATGGCGTTGGCGAGCAGACGGAATTGAGCCTGAGGATGCGCCTTGTTGGTCAGCTCGCCGGCGAAGACGGTCACGTTCAAGGCCTTGTCGGCCAGCTTGAAGCCCATGACCTTGCCTTTGACGACTTCATGCCCAGGCCACCAGCCGGCAATGAAGAAATCTTCTGCAGAGCTTGCCGAGGCCAGAATTTCAGCGCCTTCCGGAACGGATTTGATATAAGAACCGGATTGCGTGTACAGATAATCATTTCCCTGATAAGGAGCGGTAATGACGCTGTCCTGATTCAGGACCGCTTTGATCAAGCCTTCATGGGTGCTGCCCGTCGTCGCGAAATCGAACCCCGGAAGCAGTCCCGTTCCCTTCAGCGTGCTCATAGCCGATCTTCCATATGCGATGAACGGCTTGCCGGCTTCGATAGAAGCTTTGCTGCCGGTCGTATTGACCAGCACATCCGCCCCGGCCTGGTCGGCCGCAATCTTGAAGCCGAGATCCCTCAGTACGAAAGCCGGAACGCCGGTTGCGGACACGGCTGCGGACTTCAGCAGCTTGCCGCTTGGGACGGAGCCCGCGGAATACCAAGGAATGGTGACCAGGGAATACTTGTCCTTGACGAGCTTCAGGTTCGCATACGAGACGAGGTAGTCGCCCTTCTCGTAATCCGGTCCATCTGCCGTCAGCAGCGTAACCGCTTTGCCGGCAGCGGTGAGCTCGTTGACCGCCCGGATCGCATCGTTGCTGCTGCTGCGGATGACATAGTGGGAATAAGAGCCGTTGATCGCCGTATCGGGCTTGGCTGCTGCCGCGACCGCTTCCGTTCTGCCTGCGAATGCGTTCTCGGCGTAAACTGCGTAGCGGTCGAAACCTCTCATATAAGAGAAGCTCTGCACGATGTCGGCGTACATTTCGCTGAAGTCGGACACATCGATTCCGTCATACAGCACGAGATTGGCGAAGCTGCGCTTGGCTTGATGCATAGGAACAAGATAAGTGCCTTTAGGATAAGTTCTTCCTTCAATGGTGACGTAATCGGTCGTCTTCTCGACCTTGACGCTGTTGCGGATCAGGTAGTTCACCATGTTGACCGCTTCGAGCGCGTTTTTCTGGTTGGACTCGTCCACTGGAAGGACATAGTATTCCGGGAAGAAGCTTTTGCCCTCGGCGCGCGGGCGGCCGATGGACTCATGCTTGGCATTGACCAGATACTTGTCGACAGCCGGGCTGTCCACGTTCTCGATGCCGCGCTTGTACACCTCCAGCTGGTTCAGGAACAGCTTCTGCTTGTTCGCCATGACGTAATCCGTCGAGGCGAGCGCGGTATACAGCAGCGCCGTCGTGGAATCCTCATTCAGTTCCGGAATCTCGATCGTATGGCCGAGAGCGCCTTGGTGCATGGCGAATACGGCGGTGTAGGCGGGAGAAGCATCGTCCCAGCCCGTCGCGTTGGCGATCGGCTTGTAGCTCGGGTCTGCGGCCGCTTTTTCGGCTTCCAGATATGGGATGTGGTACACATCGTACTTCGTGTTGGCGACAGCTGCGCGGCCCATGGCATCGGCTTGCTCCACCATGCTGTCGATCAGCAGGTCGTAGTCGATGTTCGGATCATGGGGAGGCGTGCACGGCTCGATCAGGAACTGGCCGACGAACCCATGGAAGTCCAGGAAGGACAGCGGCGACCACTTGGCGATCTCGCTGGCGACGATCTGCGTCTCCGGCTGGGTCTGGTACGAGTTGTCGCGGTTCAGGTCGAAGCCGTTGGCATTGGCCCGCGTATTGAGGTAGCGGCCGTCCGGATTCTGCGTGTAGTTGAGCAGGAAGATGACATCGTCCAGCGCATCCGCCACGTCGAAGCTTACCTGGCGCGCGGCGCCGGAGCTGTCGGTCGTGTCGTACTGGATCGTGTCCTTCTTGGTCATTTCCTCAAAGAAGTTCAGGATCGCATCCACGCCCGGAGCTTCGTCCGGATGGATGTTGTTGATCCAGACCGGCACCTTGTAGTCCGTCAGCTTGCCGCTGCGGATCTTCTCCTGCAATCCGGCCGGATCGTTGATCATGGCTGGCAGCGTCTCGTTCACATACTGGTCGACGGACGCCTTGTCCTTGGCCAGAATCGTAAAGTTGATGTCGCGGCCCTGGACGGACTTGCCGAGCACGCGGGTCTCGATGTAGCGGCCGCTCTTCGCGCCCGCCGTAATGCGGTCGATCTCAGGCTTGATTTCGTCATAAGTGCGGTAGGTGTCATAGACGTTCAGCTTGATCGGCGCCGAAGCGACCGCCCCTTCCGCGCCGGAAACCATCAGCTCGTTCGTGCCGAGCAGCTTCGGATACAGCTGGCGGTAGGGGGTGCCGGACACGTTGACGCGGTCATAAGGCAGATCGAACGTGATCCTGGCGGTAAGATGGCGTCCGCTTACAACAGGCATGCCTTCCAGATAGATGAAGGGAGCTCCGGAGTAATCGCCTTTCTGCGCGTTGTATTTCTTCCAGTCGGCGAGAGGCTTGCCGCCGTAAGTCCATTTCAGATCAACGGCATCCGAAGCCGTCATACCTGACGGAAGATCCATATCGACCGTAATCGTGCGCTTCTCGGTGATCGAGGCCTTGTCGCTGCTCAAGGTCAGCTTCTTGGACGGCTCGTTGATTTCCAGCAGCAGGTTCGTCAGCACGGACGAGAACGTGCTCAGACGCTCCTCGATCCGGCCGGGATAGTTGGCGCTCAGATACGCCAGCGTATCCTTGGCGGTATGCCAGATGGCTCCTTCCGTGGTCTGGGTAGAGCCGTCCTTTTTGCCCAGCGTCCAGTTGGTCGCTTCCAGATAAGCGTAAGGAATTCCGGCGCTCTTGAACGGAGCATGGTCGCTCCAGTCGCCGGTCGTACCCGCCGGATAGTCGGGATTGTCCCCGCCCTGCGTCTGCAGGTTCAGGCCGAGCTTGCCGGCGATGGCCAGCGCTTGATCGCGAACAAAGCCGCCCTTACCGGCAGATCCGTAGACGTACATATTGTCCCCGGCAGCGAGGCTGTCCAGGTTGATCATGGCGACGGTATTGGCCTTGTCGGCCTCGGACATGGCGGCCACATAGGCTGTGGAGCCCTGCATACCGGCTTCCTCGGAACCGAATGCGATGAACTTGATCGTATAAGGAACGGTCTGCTGCGATACCGCTTTAGCAGATTCAAGCATGACGGCGACGCCAGACGCATTGTCGTCCGCGCCGCGGCTAGGCGCCTTCACGGAATCGTAATGAGCGCCGACGATGATCGTGCGGGGCGATTCGCCATGCTTCTCGGCGACGACATTATAGCTTTTGCCGCCGTTCTTGGCGTTGTACACGAACTCGGTGACGGTCGGGCTGTATCCCATGGCGGCGAACTCGTCCCGGATATAATCCCGCGCCTCGTTTTCTTTGGCGGAACCGGCCGGCCTCGTGCCGATCGTTTCCGTGAGATTGAGCATGTACCGGTACGCCTCGTACCCCGGCGCTCCCTGCACAAGAGATCCGTCAAGCGGAGCACTCGTTTCTGCGGCCGTCGTTTGGACGGTCGCCGCCTCATAAGTCTCCGGCAGCGCGGCGGATGCCGCAGGAGTCAGCAGCGATGCAAGCATCGAACCGGCAATAACGGCAGACAACAGCTTTCTGTTCAGCTTCAAGCGGCTGGACAAAATTACATTCCCCCTTAGGTATGTATACAATATACAAAACACTGTATAACGTATGGTAGGAATTATAACATTGCGATCCCATTCTCTCAATCTATCTTCTCAAATATTACGATTTGGTATACGATTCGATATTTACCGACCTGAATCGCTTTTTTATGCGATGAAAATCTACCAAACAGCAACCAAACAGCCTATTAAACCCCTCTTTTTGCAAGGGGCTGCCCCGTATAATCATGCAGCAGCCCGCATCGCAGCCCTTCTGCCTATAAAATACGCTTACCGAGCAAGGAAGCCGCGAGCTCAACCGCTGCCCTGGCCGTCCGGCGCGCAGGATCCAGGATCGGATTGACCTCCACCAGCTCCAGCGAAGTGGCGATTCCGCTTTCCGCCAGCAGCTCCAGCGCATAATGGGCTTCACGGTAGCTCAGACCTCCGGGAACCGGCGTTCCTACGCCCGGCGCCTGCATGGGGTCGAGACAATCCAGGTCGAAGCTGACATGGACGCCGTCGGTATTCCGGCCTGCCGCGGCGATCGCTTGTTCCATGACCGCATGGATGCCCATCCGGTCAATCTCATGCATCGTGAAGCAAGTCATGCCGGACGAGCGGATGAACTCCTTTTCACCGGGATCCAGGTCCCTTACTCCGACGAGAACGACATTCTCGGGCCGGATCAACGGACCTGCTCCCGGAATGTCCGCCAGCGTGAAGGAGCCGTGTCCGACCGCAGCAGCCAGAGCCATGCCGTGCATGTTGCCCGAGGGGGTCGTGCCTTCGTGGTTCAAGTCCCCATGCGCATCGAACCAGATGACGCCCAGCTTGCCGTAATGTCCGCTGAGTCCGGCCAGCGTTCCGATGGCGACGCTGTGGTCTCCCCCGAGCACGAGCGGAAAAGCCCCCGAGCTGACGCTCCGATACACTTTCTCGCCGACCAGCCCAGCCATTTCCGCCACCTCGGCCTTATGCTTCATCAAGCATCCGGGTGCGGCAGGCTCCGCAGCATCTCCCGGGACGTCGACTTCCCATTCCTCCGCGAGCTCCAGCTCCATCGCCTTCAGCTGCCGCTTGAGTCCGGCCTCGATGATGCTCTCCGGTCCAAGCTCCGTGCCCGCACGGCCCCCGCCGAGCCAGAAAGGCACCTTGATCAGCTGAATCTTGCGCTGCCCGCTCCGCAGCCGCTCATTCATGTCCGTCGCCATGTTCATCATCGTTACCGTCTCCTTTGTCGTCGATGTCGGCTTCAAGCACTTCCGCCAGTCTTGCCAGCGCCCAGTCGATCTCCTCCTCGGCAATGACGAGAGGCGGAGCTAGACGGATCGTCGTATCATGCGTTTCCTTGCATAGAAGGCCCCTGGACATCAAAGCTTCGCAATACGGCCGCGCGGGACGGTCCAGCTCGATGCCGATGAACAGTCCGCGGCCGCGGATTTCCCGGATGCGGGGACTTTGAATCGCATGCAGCCTTTCCAGCAAATAAGCTCCCAGACGCTCGGAACGCTCCGCCAGAGCTTCATCCTCCAGAACGTCCAGCGCCGCGGAAGCGACCGCGCAGGCAAGCGGGTTGCCGCCGAATGTGGACCCGTGCGAGCCCGGCTCGAACACCCCGAGCACATCTTCATCCGCCGCCACGGCCGAGATCGGCATGATGCCGCCGCCGAGCGCCTTGCCCAGCACGTACATGTCCGGCTCCACCTCTTCCCAATCGCAGGCGAAGCGCCTGCCGGTGCGGCCGAAGCCGGTCTGGATCTCGTCGGCGATCATCAGCATGCCGCGGCGGCTGCACAGCTCCCGGATCCCGCGCAGGTAGCCGTCCGGAGGAATGACGATTCCCGCCTCTCCCTGGATCGGCTCGATGAGCACGGCGGCGGTATGGTCCCCGACCGCCGCCTCCATCGCCTCCAGATCGCCGTAAGGAACGAGCTTGAACCCCGGCAGGAAAGGGCCGAATCCGCTCTTGTACTCCTCGCTCGAAGAAAAAGAGGTGATCGCAAGCGTTCTTCCATGGAAGTTGCCCGTGCAGACGATGATTTCCGCCCGTCCCTCCGGAATTCCCTTGACTGTGTAGCCCCAGCGGCGGGCGGCCTTCAGCGCCGTCTCCACCGCCTCGGCTCCCGTATTCATGGCCAGTATTTTCGGCTTGCCCGTGAAGTCGGCCAGCTTGCCGTAGAAAGCAGCCGCCGCGTCATTGTGGAACGCCCGGGAAGTCAGCGTCACCTTGGCAGCCTGGTCCTGCAGCGCCCGGATCAGCGCCGGATGGCGATGGCCATGGTTCAGTGCCGAATAAGCGCACAGCATGTCCATGTAGCGCTCGCCTTCCGGGCTGTGCACCCAGACGCCGGAGGCCTTCTCGATGACGATGGGCAGAGGGTGGTAATTGCGGGCGGCATGCCGCTCGGATAAAGCGATGGCTTCTGCGGATTGCATGTTTTTCCTCTCCTTATAAATGCATATTGTATTTTGTATACAATATGACGGATAAAAAATCCCGGATGCAGCGAAACATCCAGGCGCCCTGCCTCCACCCGGCCAAAAGAGATCCGGACGGTTAAAACACGCTTCATTTGTATACAATATACAAGCATGGAAGCGCTTATCGCGTATGAAAGGAATAATAACATAGAAAATGGAATCCAACAATGATTTTCTTGATTAGCTGAATACATGTGCATAAACCGAACATTAAACTGTCATCCTTATTCCTTTTATGCCCTTGATGAAGCTCAAAACCGATGATAATATGTGTCATATGGAGTATTTATACAAATATTTTGCATATCCATGCAGGATAACTAGCAACGCTTCAATAGAGGAGTGAAGGCATGCAGCCGAAGTACCAGTCCCTCAAGGATCATGTCTATGAGTACATCGCCCAGCGGATCCAGGAAGGAACGCTGCTTCCCGGCTCCAAGATCAACGAGGCCGAAATATGCAAAAGGCTGGACATCAGCAGGACGCCTACCCGCGAGGCTTTGTTCCAGCTCAGCTCGGACAACCTGCTCGAATACCTGCCTCGACGGGGCTTCACCGTCAAAGCTTTCGACCAGAAAAAAAAGGAGGACTACTCCCTCCTGATCGCAACGCTGGATTCGCTGGCCGCCACGCTGGCTGTCGATCAATTGAGCGATAGGGACCTTGAGGCGCTCGACGATCTGGTCGCGGCGATCCAGGACGATCTGGATGCCTATGACTTCAGCCGTTACTACGAGCATCAGGCCCAGTTCCACGAATGCTATCTCCGCCGATGCGGCAATTCCACCTTGATCGAGATGCTGGATTCCCTCAAGAACGGATTTCTCCGCCAATCCTATGCCAGCGAGGACAAGGAAAGGCTGGCCGCCCTCCTGCAGGAAATCAACGGCGAGCACCGCCTGATCGCCGAGCTGTTCCGCAGCCGCGACAAGGAGAAGCTGGAGCAGGCGGTGCGCCTCCATTGGCGCATCATCGATTCCGATATGCTGTAGACGGATGCGCTGGATCTAACAAAGAGGCTGCCCCCGGTCATGTTCATGACCTTCAGGGACAGCCTCTTTGTTTTGCCATATAGCTTGCTGCGGGGAGCCGAATCGCCTATCGCTGCATCAGCTCCAGGGAAGCACGTAGAGCAGAATCGCGAAGAAATGGACCGCCGAGCCGGCCAGCACGAACAGATGCCATACCGCGTGATGGTAAGGGAATCCCCGCCAGACATAGAAGACCGAGCCGACCGTGTAGAGCAGTCCGCCGGCAATGAGCAGAGTGACTCCGCCGGAAGCGAGGTGAGCCGTAAGAGGGCCCCAGGCAAATACGATCAGCCATCCCATCGCAATGTACAGAAGCGTCGAGGTGAACAGGAATCTCGTCACGAAAAACGATTTGAACAGCACCCCGAATACCGTGATCCCCCAGATGATGCCGAACAGCGTCCACCCTAGCTTGCCGCCGACCATATGGAACAGCAGAGGCGTATAGGTACCCGCGATGAACACGTAAATAAAGGAGTGGTCCAGCACCTCCATCACCTGCTTGGCCCGCCCCTCCCGGAAGCTGTGCACCAGCGTCGAAGCCGTATACAGCAGCAGCATGGCCACTCCGTAGATCGTGAAGCTGACGACATGCAGCGCCGTTCCCTTCTCGGCCGCGAACACGATGAGCAGCACGAGTGCCGCGACGCTCAGCGCCGTGCCGATTCCATGCGTGACCGCATTGGCCACTTCCTCGCGCCTCGTGTACGTATACGTATTTGCCATAAGTCCCTTCCTCCTTCCTCATGCCCTATCCTATGAAACCGCTTGCTGGGCGGTTACACCTTCTCATTGGAGTAAGCCACCCTGGAATCCACCTCGAATACCGCTTCCTGCATCGCCGGATCGTACACATACGAAGGCCTGTCCAGGTCGTACAGCCAGAACTTGCGGATAAGTCCGGAGGAATCGTCGCTTATAAAGTGAAAGAAATTCAGCTGATCGATGTTGTCTCCGATATAGGACGCGTCGGCCGCAGCCAGGTTGGACACCGTAATGAGCCATCCCCTGCCGCCCTCTTCCACCTGGAAAGCAAGGGAATGCGCCCCTGTATCGAGGAGAGTCCGGCCGATGACCAGCTTGATCAGAAGCCGCTCGCTCATGCCGGATCGCCTCCCTTGCCGACTGGAGCCATGTCGATCAGCAGCAGCCGCGTCCCGTCCGGGCCCGCCTTCAGCTCCAGCTTGTCGAAGCTCGAAGCCCGGAGCATATCGCCTTGGGCGAGCTCTCCGTCGACGCCCTCCACGGCAAGGCTGCCGTCCAGCACGAAGACGGCCAGCAGGCGCTCTCCGCGCGTGTAGTGGGTGATGCCCTGTCCGCCGTCGAGAGCGCTCAGAAACAGGTTCACATCCTGATGGATGCCTGCAGCTCCAGGTCCCGCAGCATCCCTGGAGACGATCGGCAGCAGCTGTCCATGGATGGACTTCGGGTCGAAAAAGCTCGTTTCGTAGGACGGCTCCAGCTTCCTGGTCTCGGGAGTGAACCAGATCTGCAGGAAATGAACCGGCTCGTCGGGGTCGGGATTGACCTCCGAATGCACGATGCCTGTACCGGCCGTCATGCGCTGAACGCCGCCGTAGGTCGTCTCGGCGCTGCCGCCGGAGCTGTCTTCATGCTTCAGCCTGCCGCTGAGGACGACGGACACGATCTCCATCTCGCGATGCGGATGGGCGCCGAAGCCTCGGCCTCCGGCGACGATATCTTCGTTGAACACGACCATGGAGCCGAAGCTGCGGTTGCCCTCTTCATAATAATCCCCGAAGCTGAAGCTCTGGCTGCTTTTCAGCCACTCGTTCTCGCGATGGGAACGGTCCTCGTTGCGGCGAATCTCGTACATGGGCCTGCCCCTTTCTCTATTCGAATTATATTTACTTACCTTTTTGCAGTTTAACGGAAGGCAGGTCGCCTTTCAACCAGTCCGCCACGGCGCCGATCGTCTTGTCGAGATTGCTGCGGGATTCTCCGTCCACATAGGGAAGCTGGTGGCGGAAATAATTCGTATGCCCCCCGATGACCGGCAGCCCCCTCACATAACCCGGCGCGTAGCGCATTCGGTTCCAGGCTGGAATTCCGCCAGGCAGCCGCAGCCAGCCTCCCCAGCTCCCGAGCCGCGTCACGGGATCGTCCGGCCGGCCTCTGCCGTCGAGCGCATAGAAATACGCGCTGCTCTCCTGCAGCTCATCCGGAACCGGCACCCGGGGAGAACCGATCTGGACGACCCGAATGTCATCCGCCGATATGCCTTGCTCCAGCAGCAGCCGCGCGGCGCGGCATGCCGCCACTCCTCCGCCGCTGTGGCCGAGCAGAAGCACCGGTCCGCCCGTATAGGAGCGCTCGAGATCGCGGATCATCGCGCGGGCTCCGATCCGGCTCGGGAGCAGCAGCCGGGTCAGATCCGACCGGACCTCCCATACTTGCCGCCACAGCTTGCGGGAATAATCGCCATAGGGAAACAGCACCTCCATGGTCGCCTCCGTGCCCTGCTCGCCAAAGAGCCGATCCAGCATGCGCCTGCATTCCTGAAACGTGGAAGGATAAGTCGCGACGCCGGCGACCAGATAGACCGTCAACTTGGAAGGCTGCCAAAACGCCACGTCAATCGCCTCCTCTAGAATTAAATTGTAGCATTAACCGGGGAAGCAGCGCCAATACGTCCACGGCTGCAACGGGCATGAAGCCCGAAATCCCTGTTCTCCGCTGCTGATTCGAGAGGCTCAAGTCCAACCGCCCCTTCTGTTCCCGGGAAGGAATTCCTGCGGATGAAACGGCGCTGGAAGGCCATACTTTAACTACCACTTCAGGAATCGGGCGGAGGTTGCGTGCCATGATTGTGATCAAGAATGTCCACAAGAAATACGACGACGGCTTCCATGCCCTCAAAGATATCAACCTCGAATTCCGCAAAGGCGAGATGACCGTCCTCATCGGACCGAGCGGCTGCGGGAAATCGACGACGATGCGGCTCATCAACCGCCTCGTCGTTCCGACCAGCGGCTCCATCACGATTGACGGCAAGGACATCGCATCGATCGATCCCGTAGAGCTGCGCCGCAGCATCGGCTACGTCATTCAAAGCGTCGGGCTGTTCCCTCACATGACGATCGCACGCAACGTGGCCACCGTTCCCCGCCTCAAGCATTGGGACAAGGAGCGGATCGCGCGCCGCGTCGACGAGCTGCTCCAGATGGTCGGCTTGAATCCGGATCAATACCGCGACCGGTACCCTTCGGAGCTGAGCGGCGGCCAGCAGCAGCGGATCGGGGTCATCCGGGCTCTGGCAGCCGATCCCGACATCATCCTCATGGACGAGCCGTTCAGCGCCCTCGATCCGCTCAGCCGCGAGCAGCTCCAGGAAGACATGGCGCGGCTGCAGCAGGAGCTACACAAGACCATCATCTTCGTCACGCATGACATGGACGAAGCGCTCAAGATCGCCGACCGCATCGTCCTCATGAAGGACGGCGAAGTCGTGCAAAGCGATACGCCGGACCGGATTCTGCGCCGGCCGGCCAACGACTTCGTCCGAACCTTCATCGGGCAGAAGCGCTTGGACGCGGGCATGGGACAGGAAGAAGCGCTGCAGTTTGAAGGAGCGAACGCTTCGATCGATTCCCCTTCCGCTTCCGTCAACGACGTCATGGTCACCCAGCCGGCCGTCACCTATCCGAACCGCGGATTGGCCGAAGCGATTTTGACGATGGAACGGCGCAAGGTCGATTCCCTCTATGTCGTGGACCGCCAGCGGCGCCTGCTCGGCAGCGTGTCGATCTACAACGTTCTGGACCGGTACGGCGAAGAGGAAAAGACTGTGTCCGACGTCATGATGCCGGTGCGCTACGTCGTCCAGTCCGGCACTCCGCTGGCGCAGGCCGTTGAGCTGCTCGCCAGCCACCGGCTGCATAACGTTGCTGTCGTGGACGAAGGCGGGCGCTTCATCGGACTTATTACCCGCGGCAGCGTCGTCCGCCACTTGGCGGAGCTGCTGCCGTCGCTCGGCGATGGAGGCGACGGGGAGCGTGAAGGGGATACCGGAACGAGAGGTTACGGCGGTTCCGCGGGGGACAGCGTCTCCGATGCTGGCGGGCAAAGAGCTCTCGGCGGTGAGGAGAGAGATTCTGACGATCAAGGTGCTCGCGGCAGTGCGGAGAGAGAAGTCCGCAAGGGCCAAGAAAGCTTGGGCGAAACCATAGCCCCAGGCGGTCAAGGCGGAGAAGGCGGAGACATCCGCCAGAGCGGAACGGACGCTGAACCGACGGGAACCTCCTCGATCTCCATAAGCCCCGGCAGCAGGGAAAATTCGGATAGCGTCGGACACGGCGGGACGGCGCCGGAGCGTTCCGACGACGAAGGGAAGGATCGTTCATGAGCGGCTTCTTTTCTTTTGTCCGGGACCGCTTTCCCGACATCCTGACCGCGCTGCGCGAGCATCTGGGCATTTCGCTCGCCGCCGTGCTGCTCGGCTGCGCCATCTCGCTGCCGCTCGGCGTGCTGCTCGTCTACAACCGGATCCGCTGGCTGAACAGCGCCGTGTTCTTCGCAGCCAACCTGCTGCAGACGATTCCGAGCCTGGCGCTGCTCGCCATCCTGATTCCGCTCATGGGCATCGGCGTCAAGCCGGCGGTGCTCGCGCTGCTGCTCTACTCCATCATGCCGGTGCTCCGCAACACCTATGAAGGCTTCCGCAGCGTCGATCCCCATGTGCTGGAATCGGCGCGCGGCATGGGCTATTCGTCCGCTCAGCGGCTGCTGCGCGTCCAGCTGCCGCTCGCCGTGCCTTACATCATGTCCGGCATCCGGCTGACGACCGTCTACGTCATCAGTTGGGCCACTCTGGCGACCTTGATCGGAGCCGGCGGCCTCGGACAGCTGATTGTCTCCGGCATGGGCGTCAACCAGCCCTACCTCATCGTCGCCGGTGCGCTCGGTGCGATCGCGCTGTCGCTGGCAGCCGATCTGCTGCTCGGCTGGATTGAAGGCGCCCTGACCCGCCGCTTCGGCTTGAGGGGAGGCGCAGCCGCGTGAGGAGAAGGCATTGGACAGGCATGTCCGTGATTGGGAGGGCGCGCCCTAAGGCGATCAACCCGCCGGGGGATCGGTCCGCGTTCCTTAAGGCGGCAAGGCAGGCGGCACGATCCGCGTTCCTGAAGGCGTCAAGCCGGCCGGAAAAGCCGGAATACTCCGGAAAGGCAGGCCGCATAGCGGCGCTGCCGCTGCTGCTGGCGTTCCTTCTGCTCGCGCCGGGCTGCACAGGCAAGGCGGACCTGCGGATCGGCGCCCAGACTTTTACCGAAACGAAGATTCTGGCCGAAATGTACAAAGCCCTCATTGAACGCAGCACGGATCTGCAGGTGAAGGTCATTCCCGACCTGGCTGCCAGCCCGCTCGTATTCAGCGCGCTCGACAGGGGCGACATCGATCTGGCCACGCTGTATTCCGGCGAGATCTTCAACAACCACTTTCCCGTTGAGCCGACCAAGGATCGCGCCGAGGTGCTGCGCCAAGCCAAGGAAGGCTTCGACAAGTATTTCGGCTTCGACTGGATGGATCCGCTCGGCTTCGAGAACACGTACGCCTTCACCGTCCGGCGCGAGGTCGCGGAGCAGAAAGGTTACAAGAAGATATCCGACATCAAGCCGGATGCCGCCTCCATGCGCTTCGGCGTGGACACTTCCTGGCTGGAGCGGGTCAGCGACGGTTACCCGGCCTTTCAGAAGGCTTACGGCATTTCCTTCGCCAAGTCCTACCCGATGGAGCTCAGCCTCGTTTATTCCGCCGTCAAGAACAAGCAGGTCGACATCGTCCTCGCGTACTCGACCGACGCCCGGCTGAAAGCATTCGATCTGGCCACTCTGGCGGACGACAAGCATTTCTTCCCGCCCTATGACGCGTCGGCCGTCATGCGCAAGGACATGGAAGCCCGCCATCCGGAGATCAAGCAAGCGATCGCCCCGCTGTTCGGCACGATGGACCGCGACACGATGGTGAGCCTCAACTACCAGGTCGACATCGAGAAAAAGAGCGAGCGCGAAGTCGCGCTCGCCTACCTGAAGGAGAAAGGACTGATTCCATAATGCCCGAGCAGCGAGAGACGCTTGCCGACTTCTGGGACTACCTGTACCGCAACCGCGGCCTGCTGTCCGAATATTTCATCCAGCATGTGCAGCTGGTGGCGGCCGGTGTGCTGCTCGCGCTTGCGGCCGGCGTGCCGCTCGGCATCCTGTGCACCAGGAGCAGGCCGCTCGCCCGGATCATCCTGGCGATCACCGGCATCCTTCAGGTCGTGCCGAGCCTAGCGATGCTCGTCCTGCTCATGCTCTGGATGGGTCTGGGCAACACGACCGTCATGGCCGGCCTCTTCCTGTACTCCCTCAACCCGATCGTGCGCAACACCTATGTCGGTCTGCAGCAGGTCGGCAGCAGCTTTCTCGAAGCCGGCCGGGGCGTCGGCATGAGCCGCTGGCAGCTGCTGTGGAGCGTGCGCATGCCGCTGTCGCTGCCCTATATGATGACCGGCATCCGGATCGCGGCCGTCATCGCCATCGGGGTGGCCACGATCGCCCCGCTCGTGGGCGGCGACGGCCTCGGCCGCGAAGTGTATGCCGGCATCAACGGCCAAAATTCGCTGCGCATCTATGCCGGCGCTCTTCCTGCCGCCCTGCTCGCCATCTTCGCCGACATCGTGCTCGGATATGTGCAGCGGCGGTTCGATCCGGCCGACCGGGCTTCGCGCAGGCGGGGCGGCGGCAAGGCGGAGCAGGCGGTGCCGCCGGTGCCCAAGACGCAGGGCTGATTAAGCCTGCCCTCCCGTTCCTGAGGAGCAGCGCTTAAAGGCTGTCTCCTGTGCGGAAGGAGGCTTGGATAGGGAGGCCTCGCCGCCATGCCGGTCGGGCGATGAGCTTTGCGTGCTTGGCACGCTTTGCAAACCTTGCGGCTCTGGCGCTTGGCGCGCTAAACGTATCCGGCGATGCTCAGCCTCGCCGCCTGCCTCCCCCGGCACAGGCAAGAAGGGGGCGAGGGTAAACTTTTGCAGGCCGGGGTAATAGTACGAATAACTTGGCACAGGCGCGCAAAGGAGAGGATTGCCGGATGAAACTGACCCACGAGCAGGTCATCGCCCTTCACGGGTTCAACAACCTGACCAAATCGCTGAGCTTCAACATGTACGATATATGCTACACGCGCAACAAGCAGGAGCGCGAGGCCTACCTGGCTTACATCGACGAGCAGTACAACTCCGACCGTCTCAACCACATCCTTCATCATGTGTCGGATATCATCGGAGCGCATGTGCTCAATACGGCCAAGCAGGATTACGAGCCGCAGGGCGCCAGCGTCACGCTGCTCGTCTCCGAAGGCCCCGTCGTGCAGGTTCCCCAGGGTACCTTCGGCGAATCTCCGGGACCGATGCCCTCCAACGTCGTCCTCCAGCTCGACAAAAGCCATATCACCGTCCATACGTATCCCGAATTCCATCCCGACGAAGGCATCAGCACGTTCCGCGCGGACATCGACGTGTCCACCTGCGGCGAGATCAGTCCGCTGAAGGCGCTGACCTATCTCATCTCCTCCTTCGATACCGACATCATGACGCTGGACTACCGGGTGCGGGGCTTCACCCGCGACATTACCGGACATAAGCTGTTCATCGACCACGATATCAGCTCCATCCAGAATTACATTCCGGACGAGGCGAAGGACCTGTTCCACATGATCGACGTGAACGTCTATCAGGAGAACATCTTCCACACGAAGTGCAAGCTGAAGCAGTTCGATCTCAACAACTACTTGTTCGGTTATACGAAGGACAAGCTGAGCGAGGAAGAGCAGCAGGAGATAACCGAGAAGCTCAAGGGCGAGATGGACGAGATTTTCTACGGCAAGAACATGTATTGAATAAAAAAAAGCCTGTCCCGCGCCGGTCTCGCCGGCTGCAGGACAGGCTTGTTCAATTCTTTTGCAGTTTTTCGGCTGCGATCCTTTTCCCGCTTCGGTTCTTTTTCCGCTTCGCTTCTTTTTCAGCCGCGGTTCTTTCAAGCGGCGCCATATCCCAGCCGCTGTTCATTTCCGCGCCGTCCGGCTCGCTTGCTGAAGAGAATACAGGTCCTCCTCCAGCGCCCCCATCCGCTCGCGCACGGTTCGGACGGCATCCTCGACGGCCTGATTGCGGATGACCGGCGACAGCAGCGAGAGCATGAAGTCCAGCATCAGCTCCGCAGGCAGCTCTCCGAGCTCCTCGTCCCTTTCCATGAGGAAATAATGCTGCAGCTCTCCGATGAGCTGCTTCTTCTGTTCCTTCGGCAGCTTTGTTGTGTGCATGAACCGCCCCGCCTTCCATTCTCGGATTTGTCGGCCAAGCTCAGCAGCTGCAGCTGCTTCCCGCCCTCTTCTCTTCCTTGGAGACGGCGGCTCCCGATCTGTCCGCGCCGGCAGCCGGCTTCTCCGGATCCCTCGAAAACAGCAGAATGCCGTCCCGCTTCTCCCAGCCGGCCTTCGTCCAGAAAGCCGCTCCCCCGTCGTTGCTCTCCATGACCATGAGATAACAGCGCTCGATGCCGGCTTCTCCGAGTCCGCGCAGGCAACGCTCCGCGAGCTCGCTGCCTATGCCTCTTCCCCGGAATTTAGGGTCTACGGCCAGATGGTACAGCCAGCCGCGCCTTCCGTCATGGCCCGCCATGAGCGTGCCGACGACTTTGTCCCCGGCTGAGGCGATCAGGCTCAGGCCGGGATTCCGCTCCAGATAGGCCGAGATCGCCTCGCGCGAATCAGCCCCGCTCAGCACCAGCCCGTCCATCCTCTTCCACAGAGAGACGGAGTCGTCGTAATGGCTGTCGTCCATCGGCAGGTACCGTATCGGCTCCAACACCTGCTCTTGCATTTGCTTCTGCTCCTGAATGCCGTCCATCGGGCTCAATTCCCCTTTCATGAATGCCGCTGTGCAGGCGGAATGTTCGTTCAGATCGCGGTAACTTCCGGATTTTTGGACAATTCCCAGGATTGGAATCGAGGCTAAAAGGTCAACGCCAACGTTTTTCGGAGAAAACCATTTCGCAAGCGTTCCTTCCGCTTCTCCGGAATCATTCCATCTGCTCCGCTGACTGGGCTGGATCAGCCTTGTCATGGGGCCTGCCGTCGTACAGCGAGCTATAGAAGCCTAATGGGCATGGGCCCCTACTTCTTCGTTCTCGTGCAGGCTGGCTTCCCGGTAATTGACGTAAACCCTCAGCTTACCTGCAAGCTTCCGGTCGATGTTCCCGCTCTCGAACAAGCGCTGGATTTCATTGCGCTCGGCCTGGACGGCCTTCTGCTCCAGCTCCTTGCGCCCTTCCTTGGAGCCCAGCGGGCGGCCGAGCGCCGCCTGGCCGCTGCAGAGACGGAGCTCCAGCTCGCGGTAATGCGCCACCATGGCAAGCACGATATCCTTGCTGTAACGGCCTTCCAGCTCCTTGATCCGTTCCCCGGCCGCCTTGACCGAAGCTTGCTTGAGCTCCAGATAGGCTTCCTTGCTCCGGGTTCCCTTGAGCTTGGCCTTGCGGTGCCTGCCCCGCTTGGTGAACAGGCGGAGGAACAAGCCGTAAAGCAGCGTAGCCAGCAGCTTGACCCGGTTCGTCAGGGCCAGCTCGACGCGGTTGAGATAATGCTGGAAGGCTTCTTCCATGTCGGGCGTGATTCTGCCTTCCTCCAGCCATTCGCGGGCAACCTTGCGCTCCGCCTCGAGAGCGTGAAGGCGCAGGTCGACGACGGCGCTTCTGGATTCCGCCTCCGAAGCAAGGCCAAGCCGCAGCTGCTGGATGCGCTGGACATAATCGGCGCGCAGCTCAAGAGCGGCCGCCTGGTTGTCCTCTCGCATTTCCCCTTGCACCGTCCTCAGCCCGGCGTCCAGCACCAGAATGCGCGCGCGGCGCTCCGCTTCCTTGGACGCCGCCTCCATATCCTTGGTCTTGCCGTCTTCGGACGAGCGTGTCAGCAGCGGCAGCATGACGCTGGCGAGCAGCAGCGTGATCAGGATGACGCCGGCGCAGATGAAGAGGATCAGGTTGCGTTCCGGAAACACGGAGCCGTCCCCGAGGAAGAGCGGGATGGAGAACGCGCCCGCCAGCGTCACCGCGCCCCGCACGCCGGACAAGGCGGTCAGCAGCGACGTCTTGAACTTGCGTTCCTTGGCCCATACCCAAGCCATGCGGAGCAGGAGCAGCAGCGCCGTAATGGCGAAAATGTACCCGATGACCTTGCCGTTGTTGTAGTTCGGATCTTCCCAGACCACCTGGATGACATCCGGAATTTCGAGGCCGAGCAGCATGAACACAAGGCCGTTCAGGCAGAAGATGATGACCGACCAGGTGCTGTCGGAGACGACGTTGAGCTTGATCGTGGACGGACCCATCCGATCCCTCTCGATGGCATGGACGACGCCTGCGGCCACGACGGCCAGGATGCCGGACACATGCAGATGCTCCGCCGCAAGGTAGATGACGAACGGAGTCAGGATGAGGATCAGCATATGGACCGTGACGTCCTCCATCCCCCAGCGGCGCAGCCAGACGCGCAGCCAGACGACGGCGAAGCCGAGCGCGGCTCCGAGCGCCAGCCCTCCGAGCGCGATCACGAAAAAGCTGCCGACGGCATTGGTCAGCGAGAAGTAGCCGGTCACTGTCGCCGCGATGGCGAAGTTGAACGCGACGAGGCCGGAGGCGTCGTTCATGAGCGCCTCGCCCTCCAGCAGCCGCAGGATGCTGCCCGGCAGCTTGACGCGGCTCGCGATGGAGCCGACGGCGACGGCATCCGTCGGCGACAGAATCGCCGCCAGCGCGAACGCCGCCGAGAGCGGGATGGCGGGAATCATCCAGTGGATGAACGGGCCGGCCACGAGCACGGTCGCGAACACGAGGCCGAGCGCCAGCAGCAGGATGGAGGAGCGCAGTTTCCACAGCTCCTCGCGAGGTGTGATCTTGCCGTCGTTGAACAGCAGCGGCGCGATGAACAGGACGAAGAACAGCTCCGGATTCAGCGGCACATGATGCAGCCACGGGAAATAGGCGGCCACGATGCCGAGCGCGATCTGAATGATCGGCACCGGAACGAACGGAATGAAGCGGTTGATGATGTTGGAGACCCCGATCAGGACCAGCAGCGCCATCACCATGATGAAGATTTCCATGAGGCAACCAAGCTCCTTATGTACAGTCTTGCCCCTACAGGGCGGAAATGCGTGATCTTATTACTTTACCATAGTGGAGCATGCGATCCTAACCGAAGTCCGTCGTCCGCAAAGTTCGGGCAGGCTGCGCCTACGATCGAAAAGCTGCCGGCGAATAATGATATCCGGCTGGAAATCTTTCGGAATTGCCGCTCATCTTTATTGTTGACGGAAAATCGGATTCAATGGCATAATCAGCTTATTCCAATTAGTCGTATTCATTAATACTACTACATAAAGGGGGTCGGCATCGATGATCGATCGGCTCAAGCGGCTCGGCATGTCCGAGCTGGAAGCCCGCTGTTATCTGGCGCTGCATGAAGAGCCTGTGCTGTCCGGCTACGAAGTCGCCAAGCGCGTGTCCGTCTCGCGCACGAACGTCTATGCGGCTCTGAGGTCGCTCGTGGAAAAGGGGATTTGCCGCGTGTCGGAAGGCGAGACATCCATGTACGCCGCCATTCCCATCGAGGATGTCATTCGCCAGCTGCGCTCGGAGTTCGAAGAGAATGCCGGCATTCTGGAGCGGGATCTGAAGCCTCAGCCTCCTGCGCCGGGCTTCTATACCTGGACGGGCGAAGGGAATATGCGGACCGCGATCCGCCGGCTGATCGCTGGCGCCCGCCGCACCGTCGTCGTCGATATATGGAGCGAGGACTTCCATGAATTGGAGCCGATGCTGGCCGAAGCCGAAAGCCGGGGCAAGACGGTCATCGTCATTACGATCGGCGAGGTCGAGACCGGGCTCAGGCATGTATTCACCCACAAGCGGATGGAGATGTGGCTTCCGGAAAAATCGAGAGGCTTCTACATCCTCTGCGACTGGAAGGACGGGCTGCTCGGCAGCTTCAACGAGCCCGGCAAGCCTTCCGCCCTGGAGACGGACCATCCGTCCGTATCCGGAATGCTCCTGCAGGCATTCCATCACGACCTGCTGATGATGGACATGGAGCGCGACTTCGGTCCTCAGCTGGCCGAAGCTTACGGCTCCGACTATGAGAAGCTGCTTGACCGCTACCGCCATGATTATGGCTGGGATATTCCTTGACGGCAAAGAACCCTGCCTTGTATGTGAGCTAATGCCAGCCGATATCCCTTATGCCTGTCCGCTTATTCGGCCGATGTCTGCCAAGGCCAGCTGATGCCAACCGATCCGGTCGATGTCCGCCAGAGCAAGCGGATGTCCGCTTATTTCGGTTGATGACAGCTGAAGCCCCACGTTTTGAAGCTAGAGATGAATAGACCACTTGGAACAGAGAGGAAACCGAAACCATGTCACAAGCTGTCGCCCGTAGAATATCGACGAATGCCACCGTTTTCCCGATCCTGTTCATGATCAGCACGGTCCACCTGCTCAACGATTCCATGCAATCGACCGTGACGGCCCTCTTTCCCGTCCTTCGCGAGACCCAGCATCTCAGCTACGGGCAGATCGGCCTGATCGCTTTTATGATGAATATAACGGCTTC
This sequence comes from Paenibacillus humicus NBRC 102415, assembly GCF_004000905.1. Lineage (GTDB taxonomy): Bacteria > Bacillota > Bacilli > Paenibacillales > Paenibacillaceae > Paenibacillus_O > Paenibacillus_O humicus. The sequence goes on along the minus strand of NZ_BIMD01000032.1, from coordinate 15,735 downwards.
ATTCCTGCAGCCTCTCGTCGGGCTGTTCGCCGACAAAAAGCCGCGCCCTTACATCCTGCCCTTCGGCGTCTGCTTCACGCTCGTCGGCGTCGTCTGTCTTGCGCTTGCGCCGAATTTCGTGACCATTCTCCTGTCGGTAACAGCAATCGGCGTCGGCTCGGCCATCTTCCATCCCGAATCGTCGCGCGTCGCCTATCTGGCCGCAGGCAGCAGCAGAGGACTCGCCCAGTCGATCTTCCAGGTCGGCGGCAATATCGGCAGCGCGCTCGGCCCCGTCATGACGGCGCTTATCTTCATCCCGCTTGGCCAAAAGGGAGTGCTGCTGTTCGTCGCGGCCGCCGTTGCAGGCATCGCGATCCAGACTTTCGTCGCGCGCTGGTATAGTTCCATCAACGCCGCTCCCCGCCCCAAAAATACGGCCGCGGCCGCAAGCTCCGCCCTGCCGAGGCTGTCTTCGGGCAAGGTGAAGTTCTCCATCGGCATCCTGGTGCTCCTTGTCTTCTCCAAGCATGTGTACCTGTCCAGCTTCACCAGCTTCTACTCGCTCTACCTGATCGACGATTTCGGAATCGGCAAGCAGTCGGCCCAATGGTATCTGTTCGCTTTCCTCGTCGCTTCCGCCGTCGGCACCTTCATCGGCGGACCGCTGGCAGACCGCTTCGGCCGCCGCAATATCATCTGGCTCTCCATCCTGGGAACCGCTCCTTTCTCCCTTTTGCTTCCTTATGCGAGTCCCTTCTGGTCGGCCGTTCTGTGCGTATGCGCCGGGTTCGTGCTTTCCTCGGCCTTCTCTATCATCGTGGTCTACGCCCAAGAGCTGCTGCCGGGCAAAATCGGCCTCGTCTCCGGCTTGTTCTTCGGCCTTGCCTTCGGACTTGGCGGACTCGGCTCCGCCTTGCTCGGCGAGATCGCGGACGCGACCAGCATCGGCCTGGTCATGAAGATCTGCTCTTACCTTCCGCTGCTCGGCATCTTCACCCTGCTGCTGCCCAAGGATAGAGAGCTGCATGGGCAAGGCGCATGAATGGCCTCGCAGCTGTACCCCAAGAATGCAAAAGACACCCGTTTCGGGTGTCTTTTGCATTCTGCGCGTCAAGAGATCCACGTTCCGATCTCGAGGATTCCTGACCAGCCGAGCGGCCGGCTCCGCGCCGTCTCCTCATCGCCTTCCATCAAAGACCTGCGTCCGCGACTACAGCCGGCCGGTCCGCTTTTTCGATGGCCGGCCTCTTCAGCGTAATCGCCAGCAGCAGCCCTGCCGCCGCCAGAATGGCGATCAATTGATACGCGTTGTGGAACGCATGCGACATCGCATCCGGAAGCACCGCTTCCCCTTTGCGCGCATAATGGTCGGTGCGATTGACCAGAAGCGTCGTAAGTCCCGCGATCGCGAACGAACCGACGACCTGCTGGGCGGCGCTTGTGAGCGAAGTTACCCTGCCGACCAGCTCCTTGGGCGCCGTTTGGATCAAGTGCGTATTCAGCGCAATGAACGACATTCCCGTCCCGAATCCGATCAGCGCGCGCGGGACCAAGAACAGCCACGGGCTGTCGCTCGGATCGATGAGAGAGACCAGATAAGCCCCGGCCGTAATCAGGATCAAGCCGCCAATTACCAAAGGACGCGCTCCGATCCGATCGAACAGCCTTCCGCTGAACGGCATCATGACCGCGGAGGCCAGCGCCTGCGGCAGCGTCCACAGCCCGGCCTCGAACGCGCTCATTCCCATCAATCGCTGCATGAAATACGGAATGGCGAAGATCAATCCGAACATGGCGAATTGCATCACCCACTGCACCAGAATTCCCCGCGTAAATTGAATGGACCGGAATACCCTCAGCTCCAGCAGGGGCTCCTTTTGGCGCCGCAGCTCAACGACGGCAAACAAGATCATCGCGACAGCTCCTACGGCCAGGCCGGCAATCGTTTTTGCCGAGGACCATCCCTCCCCCGCTTCGCTCAGTCCGTACGACAGGCCGCCGAAGGCGAACGGCGCCAGCGCGATGCCGGCGTAATCCAGCGGAGCCGAGGCTTTTTTCGGTAGATTCGGCAGGAACATGGCGCTCATGACCACTCCGGCAATCCCGACCGGAATATTGATGAGGAAAATCCACGTCCAGCTGACGTAATCGACGAGATAGCCGGAGACGACCGGTCCGAGCGCAGGCGCAAGCAGGATAGGCAGTCCCATCATGCCCATGATCCGGCCCACCGACTCGGGAGGACTGATCCGGTAGGTCATCGCAAATGCAATCGGCACGACCATTCCGCCGCCCAGCCCCTGCACGACACGAAAGAAGATCAATTGCTCTGCGGTGCCCGCGAAAGCGCAAAGGATGGATCCCGCCGTGAATAAGATAATCGAGACGATGAACGTCTGCTTCGCCCCGAACCGGTCGGAGAACCATCCCGCCATCGGAATGACGACAGCCTGCGCGAGCGAATAGCCCGTAATCGTCCATTGAATCAAGCTCAGCTTGCTATGCAAGTCATCCGCCAGTACCGGAATAGCGACGTTCACCGCCGTCGTATCCAGAATCACCATGAACAGCCCGACGACAATCGCAATCAGCGGAGCCAGAAGCGAACGAACGGGCAAGGACTCTCCAGTTTGTGTGGACATGACAATCTCCCCCAAGCGTATTCATTTTCTTGCCCCTAAAGTAGCATAGGAGACCATACAAAGTAAACTAATTTTATAAAAAAAGTTCAATTCGTATATCACGTTTATATTCAAGAAGAGATGATTTATACTAAAGGGGCCAACCTGGAGGTGTGTTAAAATGTCGGAAACCCCATTTGATCCGCTGTTCGAGAAACGGGAGAAGCTTGTCTTGCGCTTGATGCCCTATGTCCATAAGCATGGCATCAGCCCGCTCAAAATGGATGAACTGGCCAAATATATGGATATCAGCAAAGCGACGATGTATAAATATTTTGCTTCCAAAGATGAAATTGTGGGCTGCATTGTCCACAAATTCGCGGCGTTCGTATCCGATCAAATGCTGTCGGAAGCTCCGCCGAGGCTGTCGCCGGAGCGGCTCTCGCAGCCGTCCGCCGAGGAGCGGAGGTTCTACAACGAATCCTTCGCCCAGGCGTTCAAGCTCACGATCAAGCTGTCTTACTACTTGACGGATGTTCTGATTCAGGATCTGAGCGCGACGTATCCGAGCTTGGCCGTCAAGCTTGCTGAAGCCGTAGAGCTTTGCAAAATCAAGCTGTCCGACTACTTCGAGAGCGGCATTCAGCTCGGGGTATTTTATCCCATCAATACGCGGCTTTATCTGACCCAGGTCGATCTTGTCTTTCGGAAGCTGCTGGATCCCAAATGGCTGATGCTGCAAGATATGACCTTGAAGCAAGCTCTGATGGACTTTTTCAAGACCATGAAGCATCAGGTCTTCTATGAAAAATGGATGGATGAAGATTATTCCTCGATTGAGCTCTATTTCGACCGATTGATTGCGGGGATGAGAACGCAGGAATGATAGAGCATCGTCGTGTGATAGGCTGGCTGCCAAGCCAAAAAAACCCGCCGGATGTATCCGGCGGGCAGTCTCGCGCATGTCGATATCAGTTGACCACGATCTTGAACGTTGAGGTCGTGTTTTTGATATTCGTGAAGTTGTTCGTCATTTTCAGGTTGTTGAATGTCACGGAACCGACTGCCGGCCCTTGGCCGGGTTCAGGCATTTCATTGGCCCAGATGGCTACGCCGGACTTGGCGTCGTAGGCATCCCCGCTCTTCTGCGCACCGGAGATCGAGATGTTGCTGAAGATCGTGTCGGTGACCGGGTTTTGCGGCTGGCCCCCGCTGTAGTTCGTCTGGAACATGATGCCGACATAAGTCGGGTCGATGATGTCCACGTCGCTGACGCGGATGCCCTGGAATACTTTGGACGCCGAGAACACCCAGATGGCCGGGAATACCTGCTGTCCCCAGAAATGGCCGCCGGAGCGGACGACCGAAATGTTCTGCAGATTGGTCGTCGGCGAAGCGCCGAAGCCGTTCATCGGATACCCGAAGTCGAGCGAGCTGATCGTGATGCCGGAGTAGCAGAGCGTGTCGGCAATGTAGATGTTGCGGAACGTGTTGCCGTAACCTCCGTACACCGCCAGGCCTGCCGCGCGCCAGGTAAGGATCGAGGTCAGGTTCTCGAAGATGTTGTCCTTCTCGTCCGCTCCGCCTGCATCGATCGCCGAGAACAGCGCGAAGCTGTCGTCGCCCGTCGCCCGCGCCTCGATGTTGGAGACGAGATTGTTCGTGCTGCCGTTGGTCATGTTGATGCCGTCGGCAAAGGTGTTGCGGATGCGGGAATTTTTGATCGTCATGTAGTCGGTGTTGGCGCCCCAGTACATGCACACCTGATGCTCCGTCCAGATGTTGTCGATCGTCATGTTCGCCACGTTGGAGAAGTCGAATACTTTGCCCGGTCCGTCGATGCGGCTCTTGTAGTTGCCGAAGTAGGCGAAGCCGGAGAAGGTCGAGCCATTGGCCGTCGCTTCGGCGCGGAAGCCGATGTCCGTATTGTCCTGGTTGGCCGGCGCCGTGAAGCGCGTATACCAAGGGCCTGCGCCGACGATTTTGACCGGCTTGCCGTAGACCTGGAACTTGTTCGAGGTCGAGTACGTTCCCGCCGGCAGATAAACGCCTTCCAGCGTGCCGGTCGTGTCCATGCGGAATTTGTCCAGCGCGTTCTGCACGTCCTGATGCGTGAAGCCGGCCGGAACGACGTACTTCGCCGGGTTCGGGTTGGCGATCGGGGCCACCTGCTCCAGGTTGATGAAGTCGATCGCATAGTTCGTCGTGTTGGCTGCATCCTTCTGCAGCTTGATCGTGCTGCCCGCCGGAATCGTCGTGTCGAACATCATGTTGGCCTCGTCATAAATATGACGCGGTCCGCCGGAGGAAGGACTGTTGTCGGGATTCGTTTCATTGCCGTACAGCCAGGCGTATTTGCTGGTGAGCTGGATGGCTTTGGCGAAGCTGCCGTTCACGTACACGTTGAGGGTGGAGTCGATGCCTCCTCCGCCGGGAGCGTCGGGAATGGAGAAGCGGACGACGAGCGTGTTCGTGCTCGCCTTCGTCGTGAACTGCACATAGCTGCCGGTCGAGTTCAGCGTGACCGCCTTGCGGCCGGAAGCTTCGCCGGCGATGTCGCCGATGTTCCGGTTCGGCCCGACGACGGAGGCGCCGCCGCCCGTAGCGCCGTCTTCGGCTTCGTACATGTCATACGGCATATTCGCGCCGCGTCCGACGAAGAACGATTGCGTGCTCGTGTTGTTCGCCTGCTTGACCGGCAGCTCGTTGCCGTCGACGGCGATGACGGTTTTGACGGTATATTTGCCGTTCACGGCCGTCCAGGTGCCGAGGCTGATCGGAGCCGTCGAAGCGCCGGCCGCAAGCGTGCCGCTGTAGGAACCGGTAAGCGTTTTCAGCACCGCTCCGCTCGATGCGTCCGACAGCGTCAGAGTAATGCCGTGAGCGCCGGCCGCGGATGCCGCCGTTCCTTGGTTTTTGAGGATGACCGAGAAGCTGACCGTATTGCCTGCAGCCGGATTGCCCGGACTCCAGCTCACGCTGGAAGCGATGAGGTCGGAGCTCGATACGGGGCTGACAACGAGCGGCGACGAGGCCGTGAAGCTGTTGTTGTTCTCGTTCAGTTCAACGACCGCGTTGTTCTCGTCGACCTTGGCGGTCGCTTGATAGGAGCCTGCGTCCTTGGCCCCGATGCTGAGCGGCACGTTGACGGAAGCGCCTGCCGCAAGAGCGCCGACATCGGCTGTTCCGGCCAAAGTGCTGCCCAGGTAGAAGTTGACCTTCGTGGCGGCCGATGCCGCCGTTCCGATGTTGCGGACGGCTGCAGTGAGCGTCACGGAGTCTGTTTCCACTGGAGAGGCTGGAGTCCAGGTGAGAGCGGAAACCGTCAGATCCGGATTCGGAGCCGGCGTGCCGATGACCTGGAACTCGGCGACCTGGCCTGCCGAGGAGCCCGTGTTCGCCGTAAAGACGAGCTGCACGTCGCTCGCGGTGCCGGAGACAGGAATCGTCACCGTGTTCCCCGTAGCCGGATCGAAGACGTAGTCCTTGGCGGCGACGAGGCTCGTGAAGGAGCTTCCGTTCTGGGTTTTGCCCATCACCTGGATCGTCTGTGTGCGCTTGCCCCAGGACGAATCCGGGTTCAGCTTCAGCACGATCGAGCTCAAGGCAGCATTCGCGCCCAGGCTGACGGTCAGCGTGTTGGGATAGGAGCCGCCGGCGCCTTCCCAATAAGTAGCCGTGTTGCCGTCATTGGCGTTGGCCGCTACGAAGGTATACACCGTCGAGCTGGCCGAGATCGGCTTGCCCTGGGCAAGATTCGAGCCGGGACCCGGCGTCGGGGTGGCTGTAGGCGTTGGTGTGACGGTTGGTGTCGGTGTTGGTGTTGGTGTTGGTGTTGGTGTTGGTGTCGGTGTCGGTGTCAGTGTTGGTGTTGGCGTTGGCGTTGGCGTTGGTGTTGGTGTCGGCGCGGTTCCTCCGTAAATCTCGAACTCCGAGAATTGGCCAGCCGGCCAAGCGGTGTTGGAGGCGATCGTCAGCTTCACGTAACGTACGCTTGCCGCCGTGAACGAGACGGTGACCGTATTGCCGCTGGCGGGATCGAAGGTGTAGTTGGCGGCGGCTTTCAGAGTGGTATAAGCAGAATCGTTCGTACTGCCGGAGATGAGGATATTCTGCGTGCGGGCTTCCCATCCCGAAGGCAGCTTCAGGACGACTTGGCCGACGCTCTGCGAGCTTCCGAGGTCGATTCGGACCCATTGCGGCCAAGCATTGTTGACGCTTTCCCAATAAGTCGATGCATTGCCGTCGTTGATGTTCGATGCCTGGTAGACATCCGCGTAGCCGCTTGCCGCCACGGACTTGCCGAGCGCGAGGTTCGTCGCCGCTTCAGCCGCATTCGGATGCAGCGACAGCGATCCGAAGATCAGCGCCAGGGCAAGCAGCAGCATTGAGGCGCGTTTCGTTTTTGCCATTCGTCAATTGCCTCCTTAATAATAGAGAGAATGATAGAGGACAAGCCGTAAACGCTTACAATTTTCTGCGGCATCATGCCGCAGCCTTCTGCCCTCCCCGCTGCGGGTATAGTTGCGATACCGTCCGGGCTGACTGTGTATCCCTTTCGGAATAGAGCCTTTCTGCGCCGGAGCGGTCTCGCCTATTTATTATGGCCTTCTCCGATCGGTTTAGCGATGTGTTGAATTACGGACCTCATGTTCATTTCTACGCTGGCAGGCTCGTTCAATACAGAAAAAGGGTTCCCTCTCCTTTCGCCATGTCTCATGCGCTTCCTTATACATCGTATCTTGGTATAAATAGAATACATTCATTGCTAGATTTTACAATAATAGAATATATTTTCATAAACTGAACGAGAGTTCGCTTCCGATCTGTTCGAGATTTATTCCGAATTGGCCCGTCGATGCTAATAACCGCTCTGTCTGGAGCTTTCGTCGAACGTCGAAGAAAAGCCCGAATGCCGCATATCGCTGGGCATTCGGGCTTTTTAGGAACTTACTTTTCAAGAATGCGCGCGACGACCCGCGCCAGCGCCGAGTCGGCTTCAATCTTGAGCGGGAGCGCGATGACCTCGAACGCCCCCTGGCCGGACAGCTTCTCCAGGCCCGTCAAATTTTCCGCGATCAGAATCCCGCTGCGGAACAAGAGCTTGTGCACCTCGAACGGATACCGGTCCGGAGACGGCGTATCCAGTCCGACCATTTTCACCCGATTGCGTACGAGAAGCTCTGCGAAGGCTTCGCTCAGCACCGGATAATCTTGGAAATAGTCAGGGTTCCCGAACAGCCGGTCATGCCCCGTACGGATCAAAACAATTCCTCCGGGCTTCAACAACTCCTCATATTCCGCCCGGTATTCCACCTTCTCAAGGCCTTCCGCCTCGATCAGGCAGCCTTCCCCGATGAACGATTCCAGCGGCTGCCGGCTCAGATAATCGTGAACGTCGAGCAGATGCATCGGCCCGTCGATATGGGTTCCCGCATGCATATTGGCCGTCAGGAGGTGGTTGTTGTACCCATCCCGGCCGATCTCGCTGGACTGGATGAGCACCGTCTCCCGGTCGCCGGGGTAGACGGGAAGATCGTGGCGCACCGCATGGGTCAAATCGATCAGCACGGCCCGTCTCCTCTCCGCTGGGAAGCAATCTCCTCCCGCATGCTCATGATCAGATCCTCCAGACTCATCGTTCCGAGATCCCCTTCACCGCGCTTGCGTACCGCTACACGGCCCGAAGCAGCCTCCTGCTCGCCGAGCACCAGCATGTACGGCACCTTCTGCAGCTGGGCTTCGCGGATCTTGTAACCGAGCTTCTCCGTACGGACATCCGCCTCGACTCGGATTCCCGCTGCCTGGAGCTGGGCCTTGACCCGGAGCGCATCGTCCAAATACTTGTCGGATACCGGCAGCAGCCTGACCTGTACGGGCGCCAGCCAGAGCGGAAACGCTCCCTCGTAATGCTCCGTCAGAATGCCCATGAACCGGTCGATCGACCCGTACACGGCGCGGTGGATGACGACAGGCGTATGCTTGCCTCCGTCCTCGCCCACATAGGAGAGGCCGAACTTCTCCGGCATCTGGAAGTCGAGCTGGATCGTGCCGCACTGCCAGCTCCGCTTGAGAGCGTCCTTGATATGATAATCGATCTTCGGCCCGTAAAAGGCTCCGTCACCTTCGTTCAGCCGATACTTCACGCCGCGGCTCTCCAGCACCTGCCGCAGGGAGCGCTCCGCCTCCTCCCATAGCTCCTCAGAGCCCATCGAGTCTTCCGGGCGTGTGGACAGCTCGATCTCGTAGGTGAATCCGAACACCGTGTACACATGGTCGATGAGCTCCATGATGGAAGCGATCTCGCTCTCGATCTGGTCCGGCCGCACGAACAGATGGGCGTCGTCCTGGCAGAACGTCCGGACTCGCGTCATGCCGCTCAGAGCGCCGCTGAACTCGTGGCGGTGCACCTGGCCGAATTCGGAGATGCGGATCGGCAGCTCGCGGTAGGAATGGAGGCTGTTTTTGAACACCAGCATATGCCCCGGGCAGTTCATCGGCTTGAGCGCGAATTCCGCCTCGTCCACCTGCGCGAAATACATGTTGTCCTTGTAATGGTCCCAGTGCCCGGACTCCTGCCACAGGCGCTTGTTCATCATGAGCGGCGTCCTCACCTCGTCGTAATCCCGCCTGCGCTGCAGCTCCCGGGCGAAATCCTCCAGCTCCGTGCGGATCGTCATTCCGTTCGGCAGATAGAACGGCATCCCTGGCGCTTCCTCGGAGAACATGAACAGGCCGAGCTCTTTGCCGAGCTTGCGGTGATCCCTTTTCTTCGCTTCCTCCAGCAGCTGCAGATGCTCTTCCAGCTCGGACTTCTTGAAGAAGGCCGTGCCGTAGATGCGCTGCAGCATGGGACCGGCCGAATCCCCGCGCCAGTACGCTCCCGCCACGCTCTGCAGCTTGAACGCCTTCACAAGCCCCGTCGAAGGCAGATGCGGACCGCGGCACAAATCCTCGAATTCGCCCTGAGCATACAGAGTGATGACGGCATCCTCCGGGAGATCCTGAATAAGCTGAACCTTGTAAGGCTCCCCCTGATCTCGGAAGAGGGCAAGAGCCTCCTCCCGGCTCGCCTCTCTCCGGATGATCGGCAGGTTTTCCCGGATGACGGCTTCCATCTCCCGCTCGATGGAGGCCAGATCCTCGCTGGACAAGCTTCGTTCCATGTCGATGTCGTAGTAGAACCCGTCCGCGATGACCGGACCGATGCCGAGCTTGACGGCTTCTTGGCCGTACAGCCGCTTGAGCGCCTGGGCCAGAATATGGGCCGTGCTGTGGCGGTAGATTCCGAGTCCGTCCTCGCTGCTCAGTGCGACGATCTCGACGAGCGAGCCGTCCCGTACCGGGACTCCGAGATCCGCCAAGCTTCCGTCGATTTTTGCCGCGACAGCCTGCTTGGCAAGTCCTGGGCCGATCGACTCTGCGATATCCCTGCCCGTGGTTCCCTGCGGGTACCTCCTTGCGTTTCCGTCTGCCAGCCGAATGTTGATGTCCACGATTTCTTCCTCCCTTTCCGAATATTGAACGCATGCTTGCTGTTCGCCGCCTTATCCGGCAGCGGACGCTGGCGCCGGAGGGGAAGAGCAGCCGACAACTGCTTTTCGCCCAACAAAAAAACGCCTCCGTCCCTGGAAAGGGACGAGTGCGTTCAGCTCGTGGTTCCACCCTTGTTCGACAAGCAGGCGCTAGGCGCAAAGGCGAAAAAATGCCCTGCGTGCGGAGCTGCGAGTCCTCATGGAATCGGGTAACGGGGATCGGCCGGTGCCGCCTACCCACCCGCAGCGCGGGCTTCGGCGGACGGCTGCGAAGGGGTAATCCACGCCCGGTTCCCGGGGAAGCTTGCAGCCTGGGCTTCCCTCTCTGTGCCGTCCGGTATCGGAGATCATGTCTTCGGTCATTGCCGTCTCATATTCGATTAGGGACTATCTTACAAACACGAATCGGCAATGTCAAGACATGACCGCGGCCGATGTTTGAATTGAGACCGCATTCGTTGATAGACTAGGAGAAGAACCATCGGCAGCTGCGGCTGCATAACCCCGTTAGGAGATGAGCCCTTATGCCAACCATGATTTGTCTGCACGGACTCACGCCAGAACTCGAACAGCAGGTGCGCGACGCCGCGCCGGGCTGGAACATCGTATTCGGACGGCCCAAGGAGCTGGAGGACGCCCTCTTCCGTGAAGCCGAGATCGTCTGCGGCTGGAGCCCTGCCGTCGAGAAGGAATCGCTCGGCGAAGGCGGCAGCCTGAAATGGCTCCAGTCCTGGTCTGCCGGCGTGGAAAAAATGCCGCTGGACAAGCTGGAGCAGGCCGGCGTCATCCTAACGACGGGCAGCGGCGTCCATCCGGTCCCGATGTCGGAGACGGCGCTCGGCATGATGCTGGCATTCTCGCGCAAGCTGCATCTGTCAATCCGCGCCCAGATGAGCGGCGAATGGCAGGAGCGCAGCGGTCATACCGAGCTGTACGGACGCACGCTGGCCGTCATCGGAGCGGGCGAGATCGGCACCGAGCTCGGCCGCATCGCCAAAGCGCTTGGCATGACGACGATTGGCGTACGCAGCACGGCCAAGCCGACCCCGCATATGGACGAGGTGTTCGGAATCTCGGATCTGACTTCCGTTCTGGAGCAGGCGGATTACGTCGTGAATGTGCTGCCGCATACATCCGAGACGGAAAACGTCTACGGCAAGAAGCAATTTGCAGCGATGAAGGACTCCGCCGTGTTCATCAATATCGGACGCGGCAAATCCGTCGATACGGATGCCCTCGTCGACGCTCTGCGCTCCGGCGCCATTGCAGGCGCGGGCCTCGATGTAACCGAGCCGGAACCGCTGCCGCAGGGCCATCCGCTCTGGGAGCTGGAGCAGGTCATCATTTCCCCGCATGTCGGCGGCGACACCGACCGCTATAAGGAGCGCATTGCGGCGCTGTTCATCGAGAATCTCAAGGAATATGTGAGTACCGGCAAGCCGGCGCGGAACATCGTGGATTACGGCCGGGGCTATTGAGGAAAGCCGGCAATCGAGATTAAGGCATAAAGAGGCCGCCTTTAAGTCAACCGTTGACTTGGGTACGGCCTCTTTTCGGCTTGCATCCTACTCTCGCTTCAAGATTGGAACGGGAGCGAGGGGCTTTTCCCTCTCTGCGCAGGACTTTCGCTTATGTTGAATTCAATTCCATGTATTCCTGCCCTGTACGAGCCTTGAAATAATGGTATAACCAATCGCGTGCAGGCGAATTAGACGATTTTTTCGGCTCTAGCGACTCATCTGCAGGCGAGTTTCAAGCAGACTGCCTGCTGCGTCCTCGGCCTCGAACCGCTAGTCCACCACGACCGGCCCAAAACCGGATTTACGGCCATCCAGGTTTGCCATGGGCCAACCCAAAAAACCGCGCTTCTCCTGTCGAAGGAAAAGCGCGGTTTTTTTGATTGAGGCAGCGGCCAGCGCAGCTCTCATCATCGGTCAAGGAAATGCCACCCCTCCAATAGGGAAGGATAGATACCGGCCGCTAGAGGAACCCCGTCGGCTCGCCGAAGACGCTCCGCACAGGAAGCTTACTCCGAAGACGCTTTACACGGGAAGCTTACTCCAAAGACGCTCCGCACAGGAAGCTTACTCTGAAGACGTTTCGCACAGGAAGCTTACTCCGAAGAAGATTCGCTCGAAAAGCTTACTCTCCGGAAAGTCTCAGCTGACGAACCAGACGGGTCAGATGCTCCAGCGCATAGAGCACGCGCTGCTTGACCTTGTCCTGCTCGGGCTCGCCGTCTTCGCCGAAATTGCGGTTGTCTCCGCCGATGGAGACCCACTCCGTGCAGTTGATGCCGTGCAGGTTGCGCACGATCGTCTGGAGCTGCGTCAGCGAGCTGACTCCGACAGCTCCCGCCGCGGAGCTCGCGACGAGCACCGGCTTGCCTTCAAACTGGGCAGAGCCGAGATAATCAAGCGCGTTTTTGAGCGTACCGGAGAAGGAGCCGTGGTACTCCGGCGTGCCGAGGATGAGGCCGTCGGCTTTTTGCGCCGCCTCGACCAGCTGCTTCACATTGTTTTCGAAGTACTCCATCGTCTCGGGAGAAGTGAAGATCGGAAGCTGGAGCTCCTGCGTAATTTCAGGCTGATCCGCGGAATACAGCGGCAGCGGAAGCTTGTGGAGATCGATGAACGTCACCTCGATGTCCTGCTTAATCAGCTCCTTCTCCATATACCGAAGCAGCAGCGTACTGGTCGAATTGATCCGGTTTCCTCCGGCGATAACGGCAATGTTCATGGTTCTCTCCATCCCTCCGGCTCCCATAGGCTGGAAGCTTTTTTCTTTATTATACTCGATCCTCCTAGTTTCTCAAGTTATTTCTTTACTTAGTATCAAACGGACTGCTTCCGGTTCTCGTCTTGCCCGAAGGATGCCGCTTGGCTGTCCTTATAGCCGGCTTTGATCCGAAACGCGACTTCCGTTCCTTTGTCGAGCGGCTTGAGATGGATGCCGCCGCCCATCCTCTGGACGAGATTTTTGCAGATGGCAAGGCCAAGCCCCGTCCCTCCGTACAGACGGGAGATGGACGAATCGGTTTGTCTGAACGGCTGGAACAGCAGATCGAGCTTATCCGTATCTACGCCGATGCCGGTATCCGCCACCAGGAACTCCACCTCGATCTCCGAGCCGCTGCGTCCCGTCTCCCTGACCTTGACCGCGATTCCGCCCTCTTCCGTGAATTTAACCGCATTGCTGATCAGGTTGGTCAGAATCTGGCGCAGTCTCATCTCATCCCCGACAAGCACTTCCGGGAGCCCGGAATCCAGCTCCAGCAGAGCCTGCAGCTGCCGCTCGCGCATCTTCCCGATGAACAGCTGCATGGAATCCAGGACGACGTCCCGCAGCGAAAAGGGGTCGGAAGCAAGCGTCATATGGCCCGACTCCATCTTGGAATAATCCAGCACGTCGTCGATGACGGCCAGCAGGTTGACCCCGCTCCCCCTTATGATATGCACATATTCCCGTTGTTCCTCGCTAAGCTCCGTATCCAGCAGCAGGTCGCTCATGCCGAGCACGCCGTTCATCGGAGTCCGGATTTCATGGCTCATCACAGCCAGGAACTCGCTTTTGATTTTCAACGCTTCCTCCGCCTCGGTCTTCGCCTTCAACAACTCCCTCTGGGCCGCATTGCGCGGGGTCAGATCCTTGGAGATCGTATATATGTCGGCTACTCCCGAGCCGGCATTCCACGGGACGAAAGCCGTGGACAGCTCCAGCTCCCGTCCTTCCTTCGTGATGATTCGGACCTCCGCCGTCTGGGTCATCCCTTGCCTTGCACGCAGAAAGCTGCGGCTGACACGCATGGCGTCGTCGGGATGGATCAGCTGCCAGAACGAAAGTCCCGCCAAATCCCCGAATCGGTATCCCGTCAGCTTGAGGGCGGCCGGATTAAGCCGAATGAGCTCGCCCTCCGGATTGAACAGGCAGACCATGTCCGGGTTATGCTCGAAGATCGAATCGTAACGGCTGCGGCTTCCTCTCGCCTCTCTCCAGGCCGCGCGCTTTTCCAGGGAGAGACTAAAGCTGATCAGCAGCAGCGTGACGATGACCAGGATGAACATCCATGAGAACATGCCGATCCACTCATTCACAGCCAGCCCCTCCTTCCGTTCTCCATTGTTACAGGACATTAACCTAAGGAATGGGAACATAACCGATCGTTCCATGGAATCTGCCGACATGAGGGACATCGTCAGGACGAAATGAATGGCTGATTCCGGAGAGAGCGTTCCGTTCCCCAAGCCTCCTTCCTTAAAGCGCTCCCGCTTCGGTTCATTCCTGTCCAGGCAGGGTACAGGAACACGACGACTCTTTTTTCCTATTCCATCATCAGACAGGAGAGATTGCCTTATGGCGAACAAGCTTGAAGGTGCCGAACTGGAAAATAAAATTGCCGAAGCCTTGCACAAATACGAGTACGGCGTGTTGTCCACGATTGAGGACGACAAGCCGCGCTCTCGTTACATGGCCGTCTTCCATGACGGACTGAACGCCTTGTTTCTCGCCGACCGCAGATCCCATAAGGTCGATCAGCTGGAGGACAATCCGCATGCCAGCCTGCTGCTGGGGCTCGAGGGGCGCAAGCATCCCGGGGTGATCGTGGACATGCAGGGGACAGCGAGCATTAAAAAAGACGAGGGCATCGTGAAAGAGCTCTGGGAAGATGACATGAGCCAGTATTGGGACGGCCCCGAGGACCCCAACATCGTCGTGCTGGAGCTGAAGCCCGAGACGATCGTTTATACCGAAGGACACAACGAGCAAAGCGTCTGGAAACGGAGCTAGGCTCAGCCTCAAAAAACGGGGTATTTGTTCAACCAATCCGGATGCAGGCCGGATTGGTTTTTTCTCATGGATGCCGCCTGCGATCCCCCAGGCTCCTTCCCCCCTCGCCAGCCGCGGCAGCGGATGCCCAGCCGGCAGCTGCGGCTGCTGAAATCTATTATTTCCTGCCGTCCGGCTAGCAAGGCAAATCTTTCCGGATCCCTAAACCTGCAGGTCCAGCACGGAACTCCGATCCAAAAATATGGAGCGACGTGCCGCGACCCTGGCTGACCGGCACGAAACATCCACAGCCTCCGTATTCTTGCAGACTTGATTCTATCGTTCCAAAGGACCAGCGATGGAAACAAAACAGAAATAGGCAAAGGCAGAACGAGAATAATCGTCCGGAGGCGGCAAGTTCGCCGCCAAGCTCGGCGATATCGGCAAGGATCTGTGGAAGGATGCCGACATTGCTGCCGTCAACAGCTTCCATAATGCGATGGCCGGACAATCCGAATACCTGAGAACTCAAGGCAGCCAGATCATAATGGTCGAGCGCGGGACATAAGGCATGGCGATCGTCAATCTCGTCGGCAGCGCCCAGCTGAGCTCGCCGACGAATCTGGCCGACGGCGTCTATGCCAGCAAAGGGACGGATGGGGGCACGTTCACCGTATCCGGCAGCATCGGCGGCGTCGGGGATGCGCCCGAATACAGGACGGCGATTTTGCCTATACGGTCAGCGCAGACAATCCGAGCGTGACGTTCGCTTTCCGGAACTGACGGCTCGTCACTGCATCAAGGGCGGGGCAAGGCAGAAATTCTGCCTT
>NZ_BIMD01000031.1 GCF_004000905.1 Paenibacillus humicus NBRC 102415 | reverse complement strand
CCGGAGTGCAGTCAATGCGGAGTGCAGTCAATGCGGAGTGCAATTAATGTTTGGTGCGATCAATGCGGGGTGCACTCAATGCGGAATGCAATTAATGTTTGGTGCGATCCTATGCGGGGTGCAGTCAATGCGCGATGCAATTTAAAGGGTTGCAACTCTAGCCGAGTGTGTCCCGTCTAGGAAGGAACGGCCGCTTGCAGCGGCCGCGGCAGGCAGGTCCAACCGGATGCCGGTTCCAATTACATGCATATAAAACGGGGGATGGCGGTTTGGTCATGCATTCAGAGGTCATTTTGCGAAAAATCGAAGACAGGGATCTATTCCGCATCTGGGAGCTTGCTTACAAGGACGAGGATCCGGAATGGAAAAAATGGGATGCCCCTTATTATGAGCATAATCCGGTTCCCTACGAAGAATTCCTGAGCGACAAGGACGCTTTCGCGCAGAACCGGTGGGTCATCGAAACGGCCGAATCGGTCATCGGCACAGCCGGCTTTTACTGGGAGCATGAGCCTTCCTTGTGGTCGGAAATGGGCATTGTCATCTATGAACCGCAATACTGGAGCGGAGGCTACGGCACCGAGGCCATCCGCCTGCTCATGAGGGAAATGTTCTCTTCGATGCCGCTAGTGCGTGTCGGTTATACGACCTGGTCCGGCAACAAGCGGATGATCCGTGTCGGCGAAAAGCTCGGCATGACGATGGAGGCACGGCTGCGCAAATGCCGGTACTGGAACGGCGAGTATTACGACTCCATTCGGATGGGCATTCTGCGGGAAGAGTGGGAAGCCATGGAAGCCGCGGCGGCAGCGCGGACTTGAAAGGCCGCCAGGAGCCGTCGATTCCCACAGCCGACGCTTCCCGGCGGAAAGTTGTTGGCATTCAATCGATTGTAAGGAGGCCGAAGGAATGGAAGCTGGTTTGGAGGACTTTTTAAAATTGGACATCCGCATCGGCACGATCCGGACGGCCGAACCTTTTCCCGAGGCGCGCAAGCCGGCGATCAAGCTGACCATTGATTTCGGGGAGCTCGGCCTCAAGCAGTCCTCGGCGCAGATCACAAAGCGTTATGCTCCAGAGGAGCTGATCGGGCGGCAAGTCGCCGCTGTCGTGAACTTCCCGCCGCGGCGCATCGCCGGCTTCCGGTCCGAGGTGCTCGTGCTGGGCGGCTGTCCGGAGGAAGGCGACGTCGTGCTGCTTCGTCCCGACAGCGATGTTCCTTGCGGCACTCCGGTCGCTTAGCGGGCGCCAAGGCCCGTTATATGGAAGCTATGAAGCCTATCAGAGAGACCTCACCAAGCAATGCCAAAATGAGAATCAGAGAAGCCGCCTAACGGCGGAAGACAGGCCTGATTTCCAGCATCAAATATATCCCTATCCGGAGGCGAAGCCGCATGATAAAAGCATTTTTGTTCGACATGGACGGGGTCATCATCGACAGCGAGCCGCTTCACTTCGACGTGGACATCAGAGTGATGGCCTATCTTGGAGCGGAGATTACGCAGACCGAGCTCGAGCCTTATGTGGGCATGACCAATCCCGCCATGTGGAAGGCAATTAAGGAACAGTACGGCTTCCCCCATTCGACCGAGGAGATCATCGACTACCAGCTCAAGGACAAGCTTCAGGAGCTGGACAAGCTGGATATAGAGCCCATCGAAGGCATCCGGGAGCTGCTGGATGAGCTCAGATCCTGTGGAGTCGCAATCGGCCTGGCCTCTTCCTCCCCGCGCGTCTTCATCGAAGCGGTGCTGGGAAAATTCGGCCTGGCCGATTATTTCGGCTGCATCGTCAGCGGCGAGGAAGTCCCACAGGGCAAGCCGGCTCCCGACGTCTACCTGGAAGCGGCGTCCGTGCTAGGCATCCAGCCTGCCGACTGCGTCGTGCTGGAAGACTCGCGCAACGGCGTGAGGGCCGCCAAGGCTGCCGGCATGCGGGCGATCGGCTTCATCAACCCCAACTCCGGCAATCAGGATCTGTCGGAGGCCGACATGACGGTCGACCGGATCGGCGATATCAAGCTCGCGGAGCTTTAAAGGAAGATGTTCCGGACATTGGTTCCGCTATTTTGGCCAAAAGGGCAGAAATACAGATTTATCGGACATTGGTTCCGCTATTCATCTGCTTGAACTCCAAATGAAGGATAAAACAGGCGAATAACGGATCGTATGTCCGATAAACGGAAAAAACCCGATCTGGAGACCATTTAACGAATCGTATGTCCGATTACAGAAGAAAAAGGATGTCCCAAGCTGTTGCCAGCAGAAGGGTCATCCTTTTTTGCTCTCTATCGGCTCTACCTTCAAATCGCGGCCGTGAAGGACCACCAAGCCCTGTCGGTAAGCAGTATTTCAACTCGCCGTCCGACAGCTTGCCCTATCCGATAGGGCAGCCGGACAGTTCAGGCTGCGACGCAGGTCGAGGATACGAGCTCCGCCCGGCTTCAGCATAGGCACGGCATGATGAACCGTGTCGTCCTCCGATCGTCGCCTCCCTCATTGAGAGCAGATCTGAACTAGGCAAAAGCCGCGTTCAGAATATCCTGAAGGCGGCTTTTGGATCACATACAGGGACAAGCTACACGATGACATTGCGCAGCACCTTGCGGCGCTGAACGGAATCGGCGTCGGTCTGATGCTCCTCGAACGGCTTGCCCGCCGGCACCGCGCGCTCGCGTCCCCATTTGCGGATGGAGTCGATCTGCTCGGGGCTTGTCTGAGACAGCGGCACGACATTTTCAAAGAAGCTGATGAACGTCTGTTCCGTAATCGAATCGTCCCCTCTTACAATCGCCTGCTTGACGACATCCCGCACTGCCGCTTCAAGATCAGCCCCGGCGAAGCCGTCCGAGAGCCGGATCAGCCGCTCCATAAGCGCTGGGGACACTTCGGTCTTCAAGCCTTTGCGGATGTAAATTTTGATGATGTCCTCCCGCTCCTTGGGAGTCGGCAGATCGACGAAGAACAGCTCATCGAAGCGGCCGCGGCGCAGCAGCTCCGGCGGGAGCTTGGATACGTCGTTGGCCGTCGCCACGACGAACACGCGCGCCAGGCTCTCCTGCAGCCAGAACAGAAACTGACCGACCATGCGGGTCGAGGTGCCCCCGTCGCTGCCGCCGCCGATCGCGCCGGCCAAGCCCTTTTCAATCTCGTCAATCCATAGGACGCAAGGAGCGACATGGTCGGCCGTCGAGAGGGCTTCCTTCAGCCTGGATTCACTCTGACCCAGATATTGTCCCTGAATCGTGGAAAGGTCCAGCCTGTAAAGAGGCAGATTCCAGAGCGAGGCGATCGCTTTGGCAGAGAGAGACTTGCCGCAGCCCGGCACGCCGACGAGCAGGATGCCGCGCGGAGGGCGAATGCCCCGCTCGCGCAAATCGGCGGTGAGCAGCGGCTCGTTGGCTTCCAGCCACAGCTTCAGCCCCTCCAAGCCTCCGATCTCGTAATCCTCGCGCACCTGCACGCGTTCGATACCGGATATATCCGCAAAAATACGGTCCTTGGCATGCACCAGCTCCTTCAGATCCTCATGGCTGATGGAACCGTTCGCGAGCAGCGTCGCGATGACGTTCTCCGCCTCGATCTGGCTGATTCCCGCCAAAATGGCTGCTGCCTTCTTCTCTTCCTCCGGCCCCCACGAAATCGAGATTTCGCCGCGGTAAGGCGTAATCTGGTCGCGGATCAGAAGCAGCATTTCGTCTTCCGTGGGAGGGGCCAACGTCACCGACATGCCATGGCGCTGCAGCGGCCCCCAGACAGGATCGTTCGTGATGACGATTACGCTGCCGCCCGTTTCCGTGGCCATCATGACAACGTCCTGGACCTGGCGGGAGGTATGGCTGTCATCCTGCAGATCCTGCACTTCGGTGAAGATGAACGTCAGGTTCTGCTGCTGTCCGATTTTCTGGCTCGCGAAGTCAAGCCCCCCGAGCGCGGAGCGGTCGTCGTTGGCCATGCGGCCGGTCACGGTATCGCGGGTTCCTTGGGAGATCGTATGGTAGAAGATCGGGATGGCGAGCTTTTGGGCGAGCCGGGACAGTACGTCCAGCGCTCTCGCCCGCTCGGAGGTCCGGATGGAGATGAACGGAATGCGGGCTTTCAAATAACGTTCCAGCGTTTCCAGACAGCTGTTCATATCATTCATGGCAAAATTACCCTTCTTCGTGAAGTAAAGGAGGCAGCTGTCTGCTGCAGGGCGGCCTGCTGCTCCCGCTTGGCGGATTCAAGCGCCTCCGGATGGTCAAATGTCGTCAGCGGATTGTTGCGGATGATCAGGCGAAGCTTGCCTGTCCAGTCTGTCTTGGCGCTGTCCTCGAGTGAATTCTGGGTCTGCCGGACGACCGTGCCGATCATCTCCTTCAGAGACGCTCCCACCTCGCCGGGCAGCGCCGGAATGGAGGCCAGGCGGTGAAGCAAACCGAAGCGTCTGCGCGCAGCCATCAAGGTCCGGACGAGCTCCGTTTCGGTACCTTGCGCATAGGCGAAATCTCGGGCCATCCGCCTTTGCAGCTCGTCCAGCCGTTCGTTCATCGTATCCGACAGCCTGCGCATGAACCGCTCCGCGACGCCCGGCGTCCACTCCAATCGACCCTGCTCCATCAGGAAGAGCGCTTCCTCGTCCTTCTCTCCCCGTTCGAAGGCTTCCAGACATGCCACCCACTCCGCATAGGTAGACGGCGGCCTCGTCATAACCGGCTGCTCCGACGCTTGATCAGCACCGCCGGCGGCTTGAGATCCCAATCCGGAAACTGGCTGGCGAGAGCCGAATTGACACCGGCCTGCTGCAGCAAGTCCCCGGCGTCCGCGCGCTCCACCGCCTTCAGGGCAGAGCCGGAGACTGGTTCCGGCTTCGGCTGCGCATCCTCGGCCAGCTCATGCGGCCTTGCGTTTTTGCCCCGGTTCAATATAAAGGTCTGTCCTTGCTCGCTCATTCCGTATCGCTCCTTATGCCGCTCGATTATGCTCTCATGACTGCGCGGGCCTTGTCATAATGCGAGTAAGCGTACTGCTCCGCCGATATTCCATCGAGAAACTCCGACACCAAGGAAGCCTTCGCGTCCTCTTCCGCATATTCCAGCCGCCACTCCACCGTATCGGCGAGCGCCGCACGGAGAATCTGCACGCAGCTCTCCTTGAGCTCGACGTAGCCTTCCTCGATGATCTTCCTTTTTTTATCGATCGAGCGTTTGCTCAAGTACCAGAAAAGGGCTCCGGCGACGGTGAACAGCAAGAAAGCCGGCATAAGCGCCGCGACGCCGACAATGCCGATGAAAATAGATGCGCCCAGCGCAATATGATGCATCGGCTTGAGCTTGACGCGGCTCGCATCCTCCCGCATTCTCTGGTCCATGTGGGCTTCCAGCGACTGAAGAAGCTCGGCTTCGTTGGCGCCGTCCATCGTCTGCCCCGACCAGCTGTCGATGGCAAGCCCGATCGTTCCGGGCACGGCGGCCCGGTTCTCCATCGTCATGTCGTCATGCGCCTGGCGAATCCACTCCCTGGACAGAGCGATGGAGAGCTTTTGAGTCGACAGAGAGGCTTGGGATACATCCGGATGCATGGCGAAGTTGGTCAGCAGCTGGGTCAGGCTGACTCGCTGCTCCAGCGTCTTCTCGACACCAAACCGGCTCTGGGCCGCATCCTTGTTGCCCTGCTCCTCGACGATCAGGCTCAGCAGCCGCTCGTCCCGCCTCAGTGGGAGCTCTTCGTCGTCGAAATTGGTCACGAGCTTGTCCAGCATTCCGTCCACCGCATATGCGATGCTCTGGGCTGGAGTCACCTCCTGGCCGAATATTCCGCTGATGTGGCTGTAGACGACCTCATGAAGCTTTGCTCCATGCAGGGAAGAGTCCAGCTGCGGCCAAGTCGGACTGTACTGGCGCAGGAACTTGTACTCATCGGGCTTCGCCGCGACGGGCATTACCTCCAGCGCAGCTTTCCACTGGGCATGCTGCTCTTCCACGAAGCCCGCTTTCTCCGAAAGCTCCGCGATCCAGGCCTCGATCTGCTTGGAAGTCTTCGTCCTTGCGTCGGGGCCGAAGATTCCATTCGTGAACCCGTCGATCAGCACCACGATTTCCCGCTCCAGTTCATGCGGATCCTGCTGGCCGAAATAGCGGTCCAGCCATTCCCGGCTTGCCTTGAACCGGCCGCCGCGACGGGTGACGAGCGCGAAAAACAGCGAGGTTTTCTCGTCGTCCAGGCGCAGCGCCTCCATCATCGCTTTGTCGGCCAGCTCGCGCTTGTCGTTCAGCCACGAGGCCAGCGCGATCAGCGCCGGCGCCAGCCAGTAGCCGGGAGCGGCGAGCATCTGCTCCTCCGTCGCGTTCTCGATCGTCTGGCGCTTGACCAAGGAGGCGTCGACGGCCTTGAGAATGCCTGTCGTCCGGCGTCGGACCTCGTCATAATGGCCGAACTTCGTCTCGAGCTCCTGCCGAACCTTCACAAGGCGAGTCTCGGCCAGCTGCAGGTTCTTGTCGAGCTGATCCTTCAGCACGAAATCCTTGAACTCCTGAATCAGCTGCTCCAGCCGATCCTTGGTGTTCTGAACCTCGGCGTTGACGTTCTGGACTTGGCCGGACACATGAGCGATGTTGCCATCCAGATGCGTGATGGTGCTGTCGAGGCTGGCAAGGCTGCTCTGAATGCGCCGGAGATCAGCCAGGTGGATGATGCGTTCATTATCGGTGCTCACCGCCGCAGCCCCCCTTCGTCACGGCTACCAGGCCGCTGGAGGCTACCGCGATCATGCAATCGGAATAAATCTCTATGAATGCATAGGCGGGATGCATGGCCAGGCTGCGGCCCCTCTCCATTCCGCCGGGCAATGGCTGTCCCCGCTTATAGTGTTCGATGATTTCAAGTCTCGTATCGAGAGTATGCACTTCATACGGCTCTCCAAGATAACATTTCGAAATGATTCCTACCGCGAATTGATGGGGCTTGAGATCGGGAAATTCAGCTGAGATGGCTGCGATTAGGCTGTCGACCTCCCCATGGTTCAGCCGGGCTCCGCCTCCGTCAAGCTGCGTCATGGCCTTGATATAGGCTTCAGAGCGTTTCTCCCTGAGCTTTTTATCCAGGAGCGCGCCTTCCAGCCCTACACCTGTCGCGTACGAGGTTTTCAGATCGGCCGCCGTTTGAAGCGCAGCCTTGGGTTCGACTCTGGCCTGAATCTGGCTTCCATTCAAAATAATAGGCCGCCTCATCCTACATTCCCCATTTCATTCCTATCAATAGAATTCCAACCTTTTCCTGTCGAAACTAGTATAGTAGAACTATTATTTCTATGTAAATACATAGGAAGAAAATAATAGAATTGTCGAAAAGGGGTACAAGCCGCTGCGTGGACGACAAAAAACCGGAGGATCTCTCCTCCGGACCGTCCTTGTATTCCAGGACCCTTGCCTCGCGATATCCCTATAGCTTATGCCGGAGCACGACCCGCTCAACCACCGCTCGGGTCCCGCCGGGCGAGCGTATGCCGAAGCATCTCTCCAGCGCCTCCGCATACTTCTCCTCATCGGCTGGCGTCTCTATCCGAACCGAATCGAGCTCGAAGATGCGGAATTCACCTCCGAGCAGCGTGTTGCGGCCATGCGGAGTCCGAATCGAAGCCTTGTTCTCCTGCCGGAACGGCGAGTCGGGGGCGTGCTCGCACCAGAACGATGCGGCGGCGAAATCCATCGGAAGATGCGGTTCCTCCGCAAAGCTGTACACCCAGTCCCACTCGCCCCGCTTCCGCTCCCAGAGCATCCAGCCGTAGACCTCGTCCCGAGTGAAGCGGTAGGCTTCCGCGTCCTGCTCCTGCACGGTTCCTTCCTGGATGATCAAGGGGTAGATCGGCGACCCGGCGCCTGCGCCGACATCGCACATGTACCGCTGCCCTTCCACTGCGACCTGCAGGATATGATGGCGCCGCTTCGGAGGCAGCGCTCTCTCGTCCCTCCAGAAGCGGCCAAAGTAGCTCGTCACCCGGAAGCCCAGCGCTTGCAGCAGAGCCCCGAACAACGCGTTCTGCTCGAAGCAGTAGCCGCCCCGGCGGCGCCTGACGATCTTGTCGTACAGATCTTGGATCGACAGAGAGATCGGGATGCGGCCCACGACATCCAAGGTTTCGTAAGGAACCGTATGGACATGGCATTTCTGAAGGGCAAAAAGCGTCTCGGCGTTCGCCTCGCGCGAGCCCGAATACCCGATGCGATCCAGATAGGCATCGATCATCGGCTCGGACAGGGGTTCGGCATCCGGCAAAGGCAAAGGCTGCACGTTCAACGATAGCACCTCGATTCGGCGTTTTCCTAGTTGTACCACACCTGGCGCGCAAGTTGAACCCCTTTATGCAGCACACAAAGCCGCTATAATCTATCCAAAAAACACAGAGTCGTCGGCTTTCGCTTTGCGTTTATCCTTCGATGCGGCCATCTTTTTTTCAACCAGGCGAGCTAGTTTCAATGCGCCTTGATCGATATATTTCATATAATAGTGAGACAAAATAAATAAGGGAACCATCGAAACAGTAAACGTAATGGCATAGGCAAGATTATAGCTGAAATGATGAATCACTTTACTGAACATAAACGCGGAGAACGTATTCAGGAAAGTGAAATGAATGAGATAAAGAGAAAATGAAACCTTCCCTAAATAAGCAAGCTTTCCCCACCCAAACAGATGCTGCAGCACTTTTAGACGAAGCAGTGCAAACAAAATAAGGACAGAACCTAGTGTTCGTGCAAGAAGTCGCGGATCGATATTGAATTGAATCCATTCATTGATATATTTAATTCCTATTTCTATCGGTTCGTACATCGTGCCCATTAATGGAGTATAAGGCGCCGAACCTAAGTAAATTCCCAATAAAAGCCCAAGTACCGGCGCTATTTTAGTTTGGACCCATTTGTGCTTGAGCAGATCGGCAAGCAGCATTCCCCACAAAAAAGCGACAAAATAGGTTTGAATCAAAGCAATGGATAAGACCGCATATACGATCCATCTTTTTCTTAGTCGTCCAAATAAAGCAAGAAAACCGAAAATCAAAAAAGAACCTGCCAGCTCATAGCTCATGGTCCAAAGGACTGGATTGTAAGGATGGGCTTCAAACCGGAAAAACGGATCAAAAATAGCGGCCTTCATAACGGTATATGGATTGGTATCCAAAGCGTAATAATTCTTTTTCATATCCGTCCATGTTGTTCCCCCTATTTCTTGGAGATGAAAGGCATTCATAATAAGGGCTACATACACAAGCAATACTGAAACAGCCGCCGGCACAGCTAGCCGAATGTACCTTCGTACGGCGCTGGATTGCAGCATCTTTAGATAGGTATCGCTATCCATTTCTTTTTCAACCATTTTAACGCTGAGCACATAACCGCTCAGCACAAAAAACAGACAAACGGCAAATTGACCGTTAAAAAATAAATTGACGGGAGAATGGCCGTACCAGACATCCCACTTGAAATGAGCCTGCTGCGGTTTTCCATTTAACGCAGCCGGATAAAACACTTGGATGTAGTGCGAAACAACCACGGCAAATGCCGCAAGTCCCCTGATTCCGTCTAAATACAATCGCTTTGTTCCCGATGTCTTTTTGTTCATTTTTCTCCCTTCTTTCACGAATCAAACTATTATAACATGCTAACTGCGTGAGTCCTTTGATACTTTTGTGCACAAATTAAAAAACAATACAGATACAACACGTGTTGTATCTGTATTGCAAGATCATAACGCTATTTTCTTACTTCTATTTCACCACTTAGTGTCAGAACTTTTAAGTACAATTTGCCCTTTTGGTAGACCTGATCCACCGTATATAGTCACTGTATAAGTGCCAGAAGGAACAAGTGGATTACTATCATTATTAATAAATTCTTTTCCTGTTCCATCTGCAGAAATGGTTTCATTAAAGATAACCGTATTCTTGCTATTGTGTTTTACTTCGACTCTAAATGATGCAGTTCCTGTATTTTTTGCATATAGCTTAATATTTGGAGCTCCAATTGTCACACTAAAGCTATTTGTTGGGTCGGTTTTATTTCCTAGTAAATCCCAAGTAAGTGTATCCTTTATTGCATAGGGAGTAATTTCAATAGCCTTATTTCCTTCTTTGGATGCTGTATCTGCATTTGCCAAAACAGCGCTGGAGGCTCCAGTAATAAGTGAAATAGCCAAAGTAGTCGTACCCACAATCTTCAAAAATTTGTTTTTCATTAGTAACCTTCCTTTCCAATTTGGGATTTAATTACAATTTTATTATATGTTATATACTGGATAATGGAATGATCTTCTAGAACTATTTGATTTTTTTCTAATGGTTTATTTTTAAAAAATAAAATTTTCATTATTTAGTCATATAGTATTAAGAAGCGCATTTATCGCTGCATGACAGTTATTAATCAAAGAGACGCAAAAAGAACATACGGGATTCGTATGTTCTTTTTGCGTCTCTTCTTGGGGTTCAAATACGCTCGCCTTGGAGCGGCCTTTCCATTCCTGTACGGTTAGGCATCGCCTATAACGACTCCTTGTTCACACGTCTCTCGCTTGCTTCCAGCGAAAAAGGTCAGACCTTCCGCTGCTCCCCCACCGTAGCGCCGCGCTTCACATCGAGCCGTTCCTTATATTCCACCTGGCCGATGTCGCAGCCTTCCCCGATCGTGATTCGGCTGCCCCGCACGATCCCTGCGCGGGTATGCTCAAGATGAATATCGTCGCCTTCGATGATGGAAGCCTCAAGGACCGCATCCGACGAAGGACGGAAAACGAGGCTGAGCGGACTAATGACGCTTCCGCGAGCGACCTCGATCCTTCCGCCTCCGATTTCCTTGGCCGAGGAGTTCTGGTACAGCTTGATGTCGATGTCCCCGGCGTTCAGCAGGCCGCCGATCGCGAACATCCCTTTAGGCCGGAACCGCTCCGCTCCGCAATCTCCCTCGACTCTCAAGCTGCCGCGCAGGCTGATGTCTCCGGCCTTGAGAGCGCCGCCCACCTCGACATCCCCCGCTCCCGCCAGCTCGCCGATCTCGGCATCCCGTCCGACGATCGCCTTCCCGGTCAGCTTCACCGTTCCGGCGCGCAGAGCTTCCGAGACCCCGTCGCCTACGAGCCGGATGCTCCCCGCGCCGAGACTGCCCTTGATGTCGTACGTGCCGATGCATCTCATCTCGCTGCATGCGATGCCGCCGCTCACGACGGCATCGCCGACGATCCGGACCTTATCGTAGCTGCCTCCCAACGTAGAGGAGGTTCCCGTCAGCTTCAGATTTCCCTGGTAAGGGCTTGCAGAATCCTTATTCACGGCCAATCCCTCCTTTCGGCGCTACAGCCGGGCATTACTTTTCACAACGGAGCCATCCGACAGCTCGAAGCTCTCCTTGTATTCCACCAGGCCGATCTCGCAGCCCGGTCCGATGCGGACGACTGCGCCGCGCACCACTCCGGCCGCCGTGTTCTCCAGGTAGATATGATCGCCTTCGATGACTTGCGCGGTGAGACTGTTCTCCAAGGACATCGGCAGCAGCTTCAGCCACCTTGAAGACGATTTCTCCAGCTCGATGACCTCGATCGTGCCGCCTCCGATCTCGCGGATGCTGCTGCTTCCTTGCAGCATAAGCTTGATCTCGTCTGCATTGAGCGAGTCCATCTGCAGCTTGCCGTTCGAGGCCAGCCTCTCCGCCTCGACGCTCCCGTGGACGGTGACGCTGCCGTTGATCTGAACCGACTCCGCCGCCAAGTTCCCCTCCAGCTTGAGCTTGCCTTCAACCGTGCATCCTTCCGTCCGAAGCGGCCCTTCAATCGTCACCATTCCATTGATGACGGTCTTCCGCGCCTCCACGCCGCCCTTCACCGTCGCCTTGCCGTTCACGACGAATTCCTCTTCGCATGAGAGAGCTCCGTTTATCGTACCCACCCCGTCGATCTGAACCGCTCCAACGTCTCCGCCGGAGGATACGCCGATTCCGGTGATGATCAAATCATTCCTCGTTCCCATTTGAATCCTCCATTCGCCCTTCCTGGGCCGATAGTTTCAGCTTCAGCTCTTCGGTCTTCTTCGCGATCGGGATTCGCAGCGCGATCTTGGCATCCTTCTCCGCATAGAATTCCCGGTCCCCGGACAGAAGCAAGGCAAAAGACATGCCCATTTTGCGCAGCAGCACCAGCTCGCCTTCATACTCCTCCAGCCGGCCAAGATTATCCAGCAGCACGGCCAGCATGGCCTTGCCCTCTTCCAAATGAATCTGTCCTGTCTGTAGGCTGCAGTCGAACACGTACAAAATCAGCATCTGCTGGAAGCTGTACGTATGCGGCGTCCCCAGGTAGGGCTCGCTGTACTCCAGCGCCGTTCGCGAAACAATGTTGCGCGAAAGAAGATCTCCACGGCTCAAATCCACCTCTGCCGGAGCCGGCGAGAACAGATCCGCCATCTCGTCCAGCGACAGGCCTTCCTTCATGTTCATGATCTGACGGATGCGTCCCAGCACTTGCTGGCGGGGGAAAAAGGTTTCCTGCCCTGTAAACGCGGATCTGCGGATAAACCAATCCTCCGGCAGCAGCTGCTTGCGCTTCCACCGGTACAGCTGTCCATAGGAGATGCCGGTCATCTCCAGCAGTTCTTTCTTGGAAATCAAGTCTTCCTCCATGAGGCAGCCTCCCTTGCTGCTAATAACGTAACATAACATTGTTACGTTGTAAATCCGTTTCTAGCCGGAGCGGATCTCCTTCTACAGAAGGAGGCGGGCGGGATCTCGACGGAAAAGCAAAAAAGCTCCGCGATCTCTCGGGCGGAGAGATTAGCGGAACCCGGCTTGACAGGGACAGACAGAACGGTTGAATCTAAATTGAAACGGAACGTTTGGATCTAAATCGGATTGGATCCGGCTGAATCATGAGGATCTGTTTCCAGCATGAGCTTTTTCAGCGCGGCCGGTAGCTCACAAAAGCCAGCTGCCGGCTGTCCGGCGACCAGGAGTTGACGTTCATCGTTCCCTGTCCGCCGAACAGCTCGGCCAGCACCCGGGAAGGACCGCCTGCAATCGGCATGAGGCGAAGCTCCACCTGCTTGTTCGGAGGATGGTCGGCTGGGGCGACATCGCCCTTGCGGTAGGCGATATAGGCGACGGATCGACCGTCCGGCGAGACATGGGGAAACCAGTTGTTGCTTTCCTCATCCGTCATTCTCGTCTGCCCCCCGCCGTCCGCGTCCATCCGCCAGATCTGCATCAGGCCGCTGCGGGTGGAGTTGAACCAGATGTGCCTGCCGTCCGGCGAATATTCCGGCCCGTCGTCCAGTCCGGGCGTATCCGTCAGCCTGGTCTCTACCCCGCCGAGGACGGGAATCGTGTAGATGTCGTACGCATCGTCCCGCTCGGCGCAGTAGGCCAGCGTGCGGCCGTCCGGCGACCAGCCGTGCAGGTAACTCGGCGCCATCGGCGTCACGAGCACCGGCTGTCCGCCCGCCAGCGGAAGGACGTAGATCCGGGATTGCCCGTCCTCCTCGGCATGATGGCTGACGGCGACCTGCGAGTTGTCCGGAGAAAGCACATGGTCGTTGTTGCACCAATCGGCGAAGCCGGAGTCGATCGGAGCGCTTGTCCGGCCTGCCAGATCGAACGAATGCAGCAGGCCGCAGCTGTTGTAGATCAGCCTTTTGCCGTCGGCCGTCCAGTTCGGCGCTTCGATGAGCTCCTCGAATTCGGCCAGCACGGTACGCTCGCCCGTCCCGATATCCAGCGTCTCGAGGATGCTGACGACGCCGCGGTCTTCCTTCAGGCGCGCTCCCTGCCTTCTTCTAGTTTTCATGGCTTTGCGCCTCCGCTCTGCAAAGTGGATGGATCAGATCGGCATTTCCTTGCCTTCGTAATCGACGAAATGGAACTTCGGGTGCAATTCCGCCTTGCGCTCGATCAAGTCCAGAATGCCCGCCGCGCTGCGGCGAGGATCCGTCGGAGCGCTCTCGCCGCCCATATCCGTCCGTATCCAGCCCGGATGCACGCTAAGCACCTGCACGCCGCCCGCGCCGAGCAGGCTGTGCAGCTGCTCGGTAAACATGTTCAGCGCCGCCTTCGTGATGCCGTACGGGTAGTCGCCGGGGTAAGCATGGGTCAAGCTGCCGGCCTCGGAGGAAATGTTGACGATGGAAGCTCTAGGCTGGAGCAGCAGCGGCAGCATATGCTTCACGACGCGCATCGGCCCGTACAGGTTGATGTCGAAGGAATGCTCGACATCCTTCATGTCGAGCTCCTCGATACCCGTGTCGCGAGCCTTCAGCACCGCTGCGTTGTTGACGATGGCGCCGAGCTGCATGCCCTCCCGCTTGAGCGAGGCGGCCAGCTCGGCGATTCCCGCTTCGTCTCTCACGTCGAGACGCACGCTTGCCAGCTTGCCTGGAAAGGCCGCCTCAAGCGCCTGCATCGCCTCGCTCTTGTCCTGCGGCTCGCGCATGCCCGCAAGGACGTAATGGCCGCGCTCCAGCGCTTCGGCCGCCAGCTCCAAGCCGAGTCCCCTTCCGGCTCCCGTAATGAGAATGTTCATGTCCGCGTTCCCTCCTTGGATCGGGCTGAGCTCCTGTCCATCCCTTTGACGAATCCAGTGCTGTCCCGTCAGGCTAAATTCCGTCTATCCATGCCCGCTTCGGGTGCGGACAAGGCCATGCGGCCTTGCTCTAGTCGTTCTCCAGCAGCTCCACGAGCACCTTCAGCTGCGGGATCGTATCGATGTAGGCGTACCGGCCTCCGGTGTACTCGCCCTTCTGCTGCAGCGGGAAGCCCTTGCCCTCCAGTAGCATGATCCTTTCCTTCATCCCTTCGATGACAAAAGCGATATGATGGGGGCCTTCCCCATGCTCATCGAGGTAGTTCCTCCATGTGCTGGGATGCTCGTCCGGCTCGATCAGCTCCAGCTGCAGCGAGCCCATGTCGATGAACGCCAGCTTGGCCCGGGCGGGACTGGGCGCTCCCATGAATTCGGTCTGCGCGGTGTCGGCCGCGTCGGTCAGCATCGCCTCCGGCTTCGGAATGCCGAAGAAATCCGCGTAAGCCTGGCTGACCTTGTCGATATCGTGGACGAGAATTCCAATCTGCGTAATGACGTTGTTTCCAAGCAATCCTGTCATAGGGAGCAGCTTCCTTTCCGGTTTGGGAGTGTGGTCTCTCATGAAAATGTCCTTGTCGATGCCTAGCGGTCAAATCCTCCGGCAGGAATCCCGGATGACGAGGCTGCAGTCCTGCCTGATGGAACGGACGAGGCTGGCGGCCAGACCCTGATTATCCTCGTCCGCATCGGACTGTCCTTGCTCGATCCGGCCGATCAGCGCCGAGGTCAGCCTCTGCAGCATCTCCCCCATGTCGAAGCGGATCGTCGTGAGCGCAGGCTGATGCCGGCTGCTGAGCGGATGGTCGTCGAAGCCGATGACGGACATCCCCTCCGGCACGGCCAGCCCGTGCTCCCGCAGCGCCCGGACAGCTCCGAACGCTGCGCTGTCATTGGCCGCAATCAGGGCGGTGGGCAGCGGTCCGCCCGCCTGGAGCAGATGCTGCGCGGCCGCATATCCGCCGCTTTCGCTGAAGCTTCCGGGCAGCACCCACTCGGGACGGACGGTCAGGCCGTTGTTCCGCATGGCGTCCCGGTAGCCTTCGTACTTCTGCGGACCGGACAGCCGGTTCATATCGCCGTTGATGAGAGCGATATTCCGGTGGCCGAGCTTCTGCAAATACGAGACCGCCTGCTCCATGCCGAGCGCGTTGTTGAACTCCGCCGTCAGCCGGCCCGGCTGCTGCCGGCCGTCCTGCACCTGATCCACGATTCCGATCGTGAAGCCCTCCGCCGCCAGCTCGTCCAGGAATGGCTCCCGAATCGCCGCTCCGATGAAGATGCCGCCGTCGATCCGGCGCTGAAAGAATATTTCCTTGACCCTGCGGAGCGTGACCGTATCGGCGGGATCCCGGATAATATGGGTCAGCACGAAGTACCCGAGGGACGAAGCATGCTCGATGACGCTCACGATGAGCATATTGGTCAGCGTGTCGCTCGCGACCGTGCCGGGCTCGATCAGGAACAGCCCGATCGTGCGGGAGCTCTTGCCGGCCAGCATCTGGGCGGAAGCGTTCGGGAAATAGTTATGCTCCCGAATGACCTCCATGACCTTCTCCCGCGTATGGGCGGGGACGTTGGAGTAATTGTTGATGACCCTGCTCACGGTACTGCGGGACACCCCGGCCAGCCGCGCGATTTCAACGCTGTTGATATCGGTCTTTTTCATCCGGCTGTCAGCTCCCTTCAGCATGAACACGCGTTTACACCTATCACTATACGCAGGATGGAAAGCGCTGTCAACTTCGGGAACAGAGCAAATAAAGAAGATTGATCATAATCAAAATCCGTATGAACACGCGTTCACACTATGGTATACTGTAGGATGAAAACGCTAGCACTAGTGCTCGGAAAACGATGACGGCCGGAATGTCAGACCGACTCGACAAACGATGCAAGCAAAGGAAGGGATCGCGAATGAGATTAGGCGGACAAGTGTTTCTGGAGCAGATGAACCCGGAGAGCTGGTCGGAGGCGATGGCGGAAGCGGGATTCCGAGCCGCCCCCTGCCCGGTGGACGGCAAAGACCTTGCCGAGGTAGACGATTATGTGAAGGCTGCGGGCAGGCGCGACATTCTCATCTCCGAGGTGGGCGCCTGGAGCAATCCGATCAGCCGGGATGAGGAGACGCGGAGCCGGGCGGTCGCTTATTGCATCGAGCGGCTGAAGCTTGCGGAGCATATCGGCGCGGGCTGCTGCGTCAACATCGCCGGATCGCGCGGCGCGCAATGGGACGGCCCCGATCCGGACAACTTCAGCAGCGAGACGTTCGAGCTGATCGTCGAGACGACCCGCCGCATCATCGACGCCGTGAAGCCGGAGCGGACCGTATTCGCCCTGGAG
Source organism: Paenibacillus humicus NBRC 102415 (assembly GCF_004000905.1). GTDB lineage: Bacteria > Bacillota > Bacilli > Paenibacillales > Paenibacillaceae > Paenibacillus_O > Paenibacillus_O humicus. The sequence continues at coordinate 53,399 of NZ_BIMD01000031.1, read as the reverse complement.
ATGATGCCCTGGGTATTCCCGGACTCCGCGGATTCCTATCTCGATCTGATCCGGGCGATCGACCGCCCCGGATTCGGCGTGCATTTCGATCCGGTCAACATCATTTCCAGCCCTCGCGCCTATTACCGGAACGGGGAGCTGATCGAGGACTTCTTCCGCAAGCTGGGACCTCATATCCGCAATTGCCATGCCAAGGATATCCGGCTCGGCAGCAAGCTGACCGTGCATCTGGACGAGGTCATCCCGGGCACGGGAGCGCTGGACTACCGGATCTTCCTGGCGGAGCTGAACAAGCTTCATCCCGATACGACGCTGATCATCGAGCATCTGTCGACCAACGAGGATTATCGGCAGGCAGCCGCCTATATCCGCGGCGTGGCCGCGGAGCTCGGGATCCGGCTCTGAGCAGCGCGAAAAAAAACCGCCCCGTTCGATGGGGCGGGTTTTTGACGTATCTGGACGGCCATCGCATTGCAGCCGATCAGCCGTTTTTCATCGCGTCGGGATATACGACCGTGTTGAACACTTCGCCCGATGCCTGGTCCTGAATATGGACGGTGACCTTCGTCTTGTCCGCAGCCGTTCCGCTGTACACTTGATAAAGCATGGACGGCAAAGCGACGCCAAGAGCGGCGAATGCGTCGAAGCTCCCTTCGTAGGCGGCCTTGTCCACGACGAGCGTGTACTCCGTGAAGGAATCGTTATGCTCGATATCCTTGACCGAGGCGAAGTCCTTGCCGCTCTTCAGCTCCTCGATGCCCTCCAGCAGGTTGTCCTTCATGCTGCCGATCATCTTGCCGTAGACATCCTTGGTCATTTTGTAGGTCACGGAGCCGTCTTCGTTCTTAGTCGCTTCCTTGACGCCGTCTTCCTTCGCCTTCGCGATGACGGCGTCCAGATCCTGCCCCTCCAGCATGGACGCCGGAATCGTGATTTCATTATGGAAAAGTCCCTTGTCGACCTCGACCTTGCCTGCGTCCTTCCCGGCGTCGCCGTCCGCAGCCGGTGTCACCGAAGCCGCCGGCGCGGATGCTTGCGGCCCAGTGGACGCAGCCGGATCATTTTTGCCGCCGCAGGCGGAGAGCGTCAAGCTAAGCGCAACCACGGCGCCGATGAAGAGTTGTTTGTTCATGCTTTCTTTTTACCCCCTGAGTTCGAGCTTCTTCTGGAAAGGATTGAAATTCCTTCCTCCTTCCACTTATCGGCTGGCCGAGAGCAAAAGAATAGAGACCGCCCTGAAAAGGACGGTCTCTGCTGCCGTTATTCAAATCGGTACGTCCAGAACCTCTCCGTGCCAAAGCGTTCCCGGACTTCGCGGGACGGCTTCTTGTCATCCAGCCCCGGAACCTGGAACTGGGAGCGATGCGCCTGAATGGAGCCGATCTTCTGCTTCAAATAGTCGCCCACATCGAATTGGGTGTCCGGCATGCCGATGGCCAGCTGATGATCTCTCGCGAAAGCCATGCAGTACACGACGGGCCGATCCTTCTCCGGAAGGCCTCCGATGACGCGCACGACGGCTGCGCCGGTCGCGTCGTGATCCGGATGCACGCTGTAGCCCGGGTAGAAGGTGAATACGATATCCGGCTTCAGCTCCTGCAGAATGGCGCCGATGCTGCCGTCCAGCAGCTCCCGCTCCTCGAACTCGATCGTCTTGTCGTGGAAGCCGAGCAGGCGCAGATCCTGGATGCCGATGATGCGGCACGAAGCCTCCAGCTCCAGCTTGCGCACCTGAGGCAGCGTAACCCGGTTCGCAAATGGCGGAATGCCCATTGTACGCGCCATTTCACCGAGCGTCAGGCAGGCGTAGGTGACCTCGGCGCCTTCCCGGATCATTTTGGCCAGCGTGCCCGACAGACCGAAGCATTCGTCATCGGGGTGAGGGAGCACGACTAGTATACGTTTGTTCATACCGGACTCTCCTTTCTCCGCCGTCATCAGAACGGCTCCCGGCTCAGCTGCAGCGCCACGACCAGCTTGCCCGCGCTGTCATGGCCGGCCATGATCAGCCGCTCCGGCTCGGTCTCTTCGTAATGGGTCAGTCCTTCGGAGTACACCCATCCCCGCTCCATCTTCAGGCCGACCCGGAAGGGCCCGACACCCGAAATCGAGCCCTGCGAATATTGAATGGAGGCATTGCTGATGAAGGTCGCCGCCGGGTGTTTCGAGCTATCGTTATGGGACGCGTAAGCGCCCGTCGTCATTTCAAGGTGAAGATAAATGTCCTGATCCTTCAACTGGTCGATGCGGCGCTGAACTTCAAGCGCGTTGATGAGCTGCATCCTGGTCCCTCCTTATTCCTAATCAAGCTGGCGTCCCGCTAGGAGGCAGGACGGCCAAGGTCTGCTGTTCATTGTTCTGTAGAAAGAAAGATACGCCCATCCAGAGGAAAATGCAAGTAATCTCCTTGGATTATCCGTATTTATATGAATGCTATTCCGAAAGCGTCCGTCTTTGGCATCCCTTCGTCCCCTCTATGGAAACTAGATCCTGCCAGCTCCGCTGCCGCCGCCGTTCACGACGACCGATTTCATGAGTCCTCCGGACGCCTCGAACACCTGGCCGAATCGCTGCGGAATGTCTTCCAGGCCAAATCGATGCGTCACGATTCGGATCGGGTCGATCTCGCCGCGCACCATCAGCTTCTGCACTTCCTCGCCGTCCGTCATGCCGGAATACAGCGAGCCGACGATCGTATAATGCCTGTGGATAAGGTCGCTGGAATCAAACGTTACCCGCGCATGCTCGCCTATCGCCACGATCGTGCCGCGCATGGCGAGCGCCCGGAAAGCAAGCTCATAGCTGGAGCTTCTGCCCGAGCATTCCACGACATAGTCGAGCCCATGGCCCCCGGTAAAGTCCCGCAGCTCCGCATCCAGGCCGTGATCGCCGGCGGCCGGATCAAGAGCGAGCTCGGCGCCCATCGCGATGGCATACTGGCGCCTCTCCGCGATGGGATCCACCGCCGCCACCCGCGCGCCGCGCTGGACAGCGAGGCCGATGGCCGCCAGCCCGATCGGGCCGCAGCCGGTGACGGCCGCCCAGTCGCCCGGTCCCATCGATGTTCTCGCCAGAGCCGAATAAGGCGTTCCCCAGTTGTCGAAGAGGAGCGCTCCTTGCTCGTAGCTGAGCGACGGGTCCAGCAGCAGGCAGTTGCGCTCCGGCACGGCGATGCGCTCGGAGAAGCCGAAACCCATATGCTCCACTGTATTCGGACAGCGGATGAAGGCTCCCTCCAGGCATGCCGGGCATTCCCCGCAGCCTTTCACATTGTTGACCGCGACGCGGTCTCCCGGCTGCAGCGAGCGGACGCCAGGGCCGACTGCCGTCACGAGACCGGCAACCTCATGGCCGGCGACGTATTCGGAATGCCTCTCGACATTCCAGAACCATTTATCCGAGCCGCAGATGCCGCATGCCCGCACCTCGACGATGACCTCGCCGGCTCCAGCGGCCGGTTCAGGCACATCCACGACCCGCAGATCCTGCGGGCCGAATGCTTGTACTTGTTTCATCGTGCCGAATCCTCCGATCCCTGCTCTGGCTGCAAAACCTCTCCTTCTACCCTACCACAACTAGGCGGCTTGGGGAAAATGGCGCTGGCGAATGTCCGTCCGGTCCGGCTTCGATTACTCAAGAAACCGTTAGTCCCCTATTCTCACCTCTTCCGAGATGATAAAATGAATCCAACTATTTCCATATATAGGGAGGCGATTCGATTGAATGTGTTTATTTTCGCTGCTCTCATCGTGCTCATTCTCGGTGTCATAAGCATCGATTCCCAGTTAAGACTGCTGAACAGCAAGTGGGATCGCTGGCAGAAGGAGCAAAGGCGCAGCAAGGAGGATACGTAGAGAGCCCGAATTGAAAATAGACCGCCTGGGGGCGGTCTGGACATGGATAAAGCGCGTTGCAGGAAGGTCAAAACCGAATCATCGTGCCCGCTGCTGACACCCGGCCCCATCCGGACGGAAGCAGAACCGGCCGGAAGGCCTCCATGCCTTCCGCGTTTCCGGCTTCCGCTATTCGGCGTTCGGCCTCTCCAGCCTGCTGGAGGGATCGGATCCGTCGATTCAAATCGGCATGGGGAGGCAGCTTCAGCAGCTCCGGATCCCGGGTGAATTCAGCGGTAACCTCCAACGTAAACGAGCTGGTGAAGGAGCCGCAGGTTCCGTTCTTGTACTCCATTTCCATGAGCATGACCGGGTGGGTCCCCGTCCGATGCGGCATGATTTCCAGCTCTACCAAAATGCTTTTATATTCTTTGTGGTAAATATCTCCGGCATGGATAATTTTTTCGCCGAAAATATCCTCCGCGGCAAAGCCTGTAATGCCGTCAAACCGGATGTAATCCGAGGGCTGGAGCGTCAGCTTCACTTTGCGTGCGGCAATCGCAAGCCGGCTTTGGAGCTCCTCCCGGAACAGGTCGGAAGCCTGCATGTCATGGGCGACGGGATCTTTCACCTTCTCCGAGGCCGGCTGACCGCTTGCGGCTCCTTGAGCTTCTAGGATCAGTTGAACTTTCTCTGCTCCGTCCGCCGGCAAGTATGGACGGCTCCATGCGTATGTAAAGGTTACGGTTGGAATCATAAAAAATGATGTCCTCCTCGAGTATGTACGAATCCCTGCAAGATAAAAACGCCGCTTATAGAGAATTGGTATGCGAACATATGTTCGAAAGGAGAAAAAAAGTCCCGAAATGGGGACTTTTAGTCTAGGACATCGCCGTTTCAATGATAAAAGGGCCGTATTACCCGGGAATACCCCTCTATAGCCGCATGACAGAAACCTAAAAGAATCGTTGCTCTGAAGAGGCCCTAAAAGGAGTTCAAGCGGTTGAAGCCCTTATAAATTCAAATGCTGCGGGCTGGCGTCATCCAGGGCCTCGCTCGCCCTCTGCCGTTCGACTGTCCCATCCTCCAGCCGCAGCCAGGACTCGAACTCCCGGCTTCCCTCCGTCAGCCGAATGACGCGGGCTCCGCGCTGGAAGCCCTCCCGGCCATAGGTGGCATAACCCGACGCCCGTCCGTAGGAGAGGCGGATGCCGAGCCATTCGCCCGAGTAGTCATTGATGTGGTCATGGCCGCAAAAGGTTCCGATCACGTCGCCGGCCTCCGCCATCGCGGCGAAAAAGCCGCCGTTCACCTCGGCGCAGCATACCCGCTCATGCTTGTTGCCCGAGCAGGAGCCGGACTCCCAGGCCGCGTTGTACTCCGGCAGAGGAATGTGGAAGAAGGCCAGCGACGGCAAAGGCTCGCCCCCGCCGAGCTTCCTATGCTCCGCCGAGCGGGACAGGTACCATTCCGTCTGGTCCCGGCCGATCCAGCCGTAGCCGGGAATCCGATCGACGCGGGAGTAATCGCCGCTGTCCAGGAAGTACAGCGACGCGGCGGGCTTGCCGTCAACGCCTAACACGGCATGGTCGTAATTGCCCCAGCCGCCGATGCCCGGCTCATGACCCGTGACGCTGCCGCCGGCAGCCATCAGCTCCCGCAGCACCGCCTCGCGGCTGACGCCGCAGCCTTCCTCGGCGTCATGGTTGCCGAGCACCGCAGCCCAGGGAATGCCGCTCTCCGCCGCAGCGGAGACGACTTCGCGCACCGAGCTCAGCGGGTCTCGGCAATGCAGGCTGAAGATCAGATCGCCCGTGAAGACGATGAGATCCGGCCGCTCCGCCTTGAGCACCCTTTCCATCAAGGAACGGGTCAGCTGATCCTCAGCCTCTCCATTTTGCCAATGAGTATCCGTGAATTGAACGATCTTGAACGTGCCGTCCTTGCGGAACCGCAAGCTGCTGCCCATCTCCGCCAACCTCCTTCATCTCATTCCCACAAGCTTCAATGCGCTCCGAGCGCATGATTCCTACCGTATGGCTTTCGGCGGCCATGGCGCCTTTTCCTCCCGCCGTCTTGACCGGCAGTACGATGAACGAGATGGCATGCCTTGCTTGCCCTGCACGATCGGCCCTGCTTGTCCGGCCTAGATCTGCAGTACGGGACGATCCTGGAGCTCGACCTCCGCGGCGGCGGCGCCATGCAGCTCGAAAAGCACCAGCTCGTTGCGGCCGGACTTCAGGAGCGGAGCCGGGATATACAGCGTCCCCTGCGGACCGATCTCCCAGTAGCGGCCCAGATTGAAGCCGTTGATGCAGGCGACGCCTTTGGTCCAGCCTTTCACGTTCAGGAACGTATCCGCCGGCTCTCCCTCCACCTCGAACCCACCGCGGTAGAAGGCCGGCTCGTTCGCAGAGGCTTCAACGGCGGCATCCGCGCCGGACGGCCCGTAACTGATTCCGGACAGATCCTCCAGCGGCAGCGAACGGATCGTCCATCCGTACAGAAACTGCTGGCCGAAGCGGATGCCCTCGGTGACGCCTTTCGGATCCTTGAGCAGCGGACCGTAGTTGATGCGGCCCATATTTTCCACGAGCAGGCTTACGGTCACGCCTCCCTCGGGCACGGAGAAGCTCACCTCCCGCTCCGGATTCCAGCGCTCCAGCGTCCCCTTGTACTCGCCGTCCACGAACACCATCGCTCGGTCCCGCACCTCCTGCGCCGTCAGGCGGCTCTCTCCCCGCGGTCCGGACAGATGCGTCGTGTACAAAATGAAGCCGTAATTCTGCCCAAGCTGCTCCATCGTCTCGGGGCAGGCGCGTGTCACCGGGGCGGAAAGGCTGTCCAGGACGGAGAACAGCGGCGCCCGCTCCGTCAGGCTCACCTTGCCGTAGCCCTTGCTCGGGATAGGCTCCGGCAGCTCCAGCGGACCAAGCTCCGCGTACTTGCCGATCACCTCGCGCACCGCATGGAACTTATCCGTGATCTCCCCCGATTCGCTCACGAGGACATCGTAGTCATAGCTCGTGATCGTCGGCTCGAACTTCTCGCCGTGGTTGGCCCCGCTGTAGAAGCCGAAGTTCGTGCCGCCGTGGAACATGTAGAAGTTGACCGAAGCTCCGGCGGCCAGCATTTCATCCAGCACCTGTGCCGTGTCGGCGGCGTCGCGGGTATGATGCTCCTCGCCCCAGTGGTCGAACCAGCCGTTCCAATACTCCATGCACATGAGCGGCTGATCCGGCTGCGCCTTCAGCAGATCTCCGAACGCCTCGTCCGGGCGCGAGCCGAAGTTGACCGTCTCCCATACCCCGTCCACCATGCCGCCCTGCAGCATGAAGTCGCAGGGACCGTCGGAGGTGAACAGCAGCACGTCCACCCCGCGGTTGATCAAGCCATCCCGCAGATGAGCCAAGTATTCCTTGTCGTTGCCGTAGCTTCCGTATTCATTTTCAATCTGCATCGCGATGACCGGCCCGCCGTTCGTCGTCAGCAGAGGCACCAGCCTGGGGATCAGCTCGTCGTAATAGGCGTCTACCTTGTCCAGAAAAGGCTTGTAGGCGCAGCGCAGCCGCATGTTCCCGTCCTTCAGCAGCCAGGCGGGCATGCCCCCGAACTCCCATTCCGCGCAAATATAAGGACTCGGCCTGACAATGACATGCAGTCCGAGCTCTCCCGCCGTCCGGATATAGCGCTCGATGTCCGCCAGACCGTCGAAGTTGAACCGGCCCTCTACGGCCTCATGCAGATTCCACGGCACATACGTTTCCACCGTGTTGAAGCCTGCCGCCTTCAGCTTCAGCAGCCGGTCCCTCCAATACTCCGGCACCACGCGGAAGTAATGGATCGCGCCGGAAAGGATGCGGATCTCCTGATTTCCCAGCATCAGCTTGGGACCTTGAATGGTCAGACGGGTCATACGGACAGCTCCTCCTTGGGATGGACTTCTGGCGATGCTTCGGCAGCCCGCGCCATGTCCGGTTCTTTCCCTTATCGTATCGGGCTGGGAGCGACTTCAACAATGCACAAAGTCCGCAATTTCTTAACCATTTGTCGCAAGAGACCCTTATACTGGTTGTAGATGCACGACCGTAGATCCATCCCCCGAGAGGAGCCTATGCAGCATGGAGCGCTTGTTCGCCTTCCAAAACCGATCCGACACCTTGCAGCTGTATGGCTGCCATTTCGGCCTCAAGCCGGCCGGCTGGTCCTATGACAAGCATCATCATCATCTCTATGAGCTGTTCTGCTGCATGGACGGCTCGGCGGTGCAGGAAATGCAGGGCGGCTCCGTTCCGCTCGCTCCGGGCGACTGGTTCCTGCTGCGTCCCGGCGTCAGCCATACTCTGGCCAATGCCGGCACGGGTCCGCTCGCCTTCTTCAACTTCCACTTCGACCTCGACGATCTGGAAGTGCGCGGCCGGCTGGGAGCCGCACCGTTCCGGCTCATTCCCGGAAGCCATGCCTCCGACAGCGGACTGCCCGGCTGCGTGGCCGGACTGGAGAGCCTGCTCGGGCAGCAGCTCATCGGCGATCGAGATTCGGCCCTCCCGGACAGCGGCCCCCGCAGCCAAGCCATCCCGCTCGGGCTGCATCAGCAGCTTGCCTTCCAGTCCGCGATCCTGGCGATACTGGGCGAGGTCATCCGCCTGCTGGAAGAGATTCCGCAGCCGGAAGGCAATCACGGCCTGACGGCATCGGCCTATGCGCTCGACATCGCCCATGCCGCGGAGAAGCGGCTGACGGCCGACGGGTCGGAGACCCCGTCCGTGTCGGCGATCGCGGCGGAGATGGGAATCAGCCGCAGCCAGCTGTGCCGGATTTTTGTCCATGTCTACGGCCTCTCCCCCCGCCAATATTTGACCCGGCGCAAATGGAGCAAAGCCAAGGAGCTGCTCGCCATCTCCAATCTCAACGTCTACACCGTCTCCGAGCAGCTCGGCTTCCGTTCGGTCCATCATTTCTCCCGCCAGTTCCGCCGCTGGACCGGCCTGACTCCGAGCCAGTACCGGAAGCAGGAGCAGGAAGGAGCGGGCGGCTAGGCAAGGCTTTCCTTCGCGGGAAAGCCCTTTTCTGCTTGCGCAAGCGCCTTGTGCCGCAGGGGAGTTTTACTTCCTCCCCCAAGTTCGGTATAGTAGGTTCAAATAAGGACAATAAATATCCACGTTATACATAGTTCTTAACGAGCTGCATTCGCAAGAACTGACCTCTCTCCTCATGCAGGAGATCGAGAAAGGAGGACTCATCGAGATGCAAATGAAAACCGGCGTGGAGCAGGCGGTCTATGCCGTGCTGCTGCTCGGCATGCTGCCGGACAAAGCCGTCCTGCCCGGCGAAGCGATCAGCGCCCGCATCGGGGCTTCCCCGACCTATTTCCAGAAGCTGCTGCGCAGGCTCGTCAGCGCCGATCTCATCGCCTCGACGGCGGGAGTGAAGGGCGGCTTCAGGCTCAAGCGGCAGCCGCAGGACATTACCGTCTATGATATTTACCTGGCCGTCGAGGGGCAGCAGTCTCTATACTCCTCCTGCGGCATCCTGCACGACGTGCTGGATCGGCCGGAGCCGACATCCGGCTGTCTGCTGTCGGAGCTCATGCTCGAGGCCGAGCAGTCCTGGAAATCCGTGCTGCAGCGCGAGACGATCGCGTCCCTGTATGCGCATATGTGCTCGGAGACGGAAGTAGACGGCCTGGACGCTTGGGTGAAGCAAAAGCTCGTGCTGTAGCGGGCTGTTCCATTAGAAGGTTGAAGAGAGGATGTTGAAAGCCATGAAAATCAGCCTCCTGGACCAGGCTCCGGTCACGAAAGGCCATGCGGCCCCGGACGCCCTCCAGAATGCCGAGAAGATCGCCGTTCTCGCCGACGAGCTCGGCTACCACCGGATGTGGATGGCGGAGCATCACAATACCCGCCATTTCGCGAGCGCGGCTCCCGAGGTCATCATCGCCCATCTCGCCGCCAAAACCAAACGCCTGCGCCTCGGAACCGGCGGCGTCATGATGATGCATTACTCCCCGCTCAAGCTCGCGGAGGTGTTCAACACGCTGAGCGCCCTTTCGCCGGGCCGGATCGACTTCGGCGTCGGCCGCGCTCCCGGAGGAGACCACTTTGCGACCCAGGCGCTGGCCGAAGGCCGGCCCTACTTGCCGAGCGACCTGTACGACAAGCTCGCCGCCTCGCTTCAGCTCATCGCCGGCGGCGTGCCGACCGATCCGCTGTACAAGAACGTCGTCGCCTCGCCTGCCGGCATCGCCCTGCCCGAAGCCTGGCTGCTCGGCTCCAGCGGCAACAGCGCCGTACGAGCCGGCCGGCTGGGAGTCGGCTACTCGTTCGCCCAGTTTTTCAACGGCCAGCTGTCCAAGGAAATTCTCGACGCCTACCGCTTGAACTTTGAGCCCACCTCCTTCATGCCGGAGCCGGTCGTCAGCGTCACCTACGCCGCCACAGCCGCAGAGACGGAGGAGGAAGCGGAGTTTCTCGCCAAGCCGGTCGACCTGATGCGGCTGTTCCTGACCAAAGGCATGCTTCAGCCGATCATGTCGCCGGAGGAAGCCCGCGACTATCCGCTCACCGAGATGGACCGCATGCAGATCGCCGAGAACCGCAGCATCCATTTCGTCGGGACGGGGCCGCAAATTGCCGAGCGGTTATACCGGGAACGCGAGCTGTACGGCTTCGACGAGGTCATGATCAACAGCACCCCTCACGGCTTCGAATCGCGTCTGAACGGATACCGGCTCCTGGCGAAGGCTCTTCTATAGACCGCTATCAAAAAAACAAGCCGGCTCCTCCAGGGAGTCGGCTTGTTGAAATTCGGTTGCAGCACGGCTTAAGGAGTCGGCTCTCCGCCATTGGCATTCAGCGTCTCGCCGATGACGTAGCTTGATTCCGGGCTCGCCAGGAACACATACGCCGGAGCCATCTCCGCCGGCTGACCGGGACGGCCGAGCGGCGTATTCTCGCCGAACTTCGCCAGCTTGGACTGAGGCTGGCCGCCGCTGATCTGCAGCGGAGTCCATACCGGACCCGGCGCAACGGCGTTCACGCGGATGCCTTTGGGAGCGACCTGCTGGGCAAGCGCCTTGGTGAACGTGTTGTTCGCGCTCTTGGTCGTAGCGTAGTCGAGCAGGATAGGCGAGGGCTTGTAAGCCTGAATGGAGCTCGTGTTGATGATCGCGCTGCCCGGAGGCATATGCTTGACCGCCGCCTTGCACAGCCAGAAGAGCGAGTAGACGTTCGTCTTGAACGTGGCGTCGAACTGCTCCGTCGTCAGATCCGCGATATCCTCCACGAATTGCTGCATGCCCGCCACGTTGGCAAGGATGTCGATGCCTCCAAGCTGCTCCACCGCGGCAGCGATGAGCGACTCGCAGTAGGCCTCGTCCTTCACGTCTCCGGGCATGGCGACCGCCTTGCGGCCGGCCTCCTCGATCAGCTGCACGACTTCCTTGGCGTCCGGCTCCTCCTCCGGCAAATAGGAGAGCACGACATCCGCCCCTTCCCGGGCGAAGGCGATGGCAACCGCGCGGCCGATGCCGCTGTCGGCGCCGGTGACGACCGCTTTGCGGCCGGTGAGGCGGCCGGTGCCGCGATACGTCTTCTCCCCTGCATCCGGCTTCGGCGTCATTTCCTTTTCCAGGCCCGGCGGATTCTGCTTCTGTTGAAACTCCGGACCCGCCTTCTGGTATTGGGACGTCGGATCCTGCATTTTGTATTGATCGCTCATGGCATATCCTCCTTCAGATTCTTGTCTATGTGTATATACCCGCTTTGAAGCCTTTTAAAGGGTTCACCTTCATTCTCCCCTCTTTGGCGCCAAATAAAATCAGCCCCCATCCGGAATAACGCCGAACGGAGGCTGCTGATTTCACTGCTTCCTGACCCTGTTCAATCCAGCCGCTCCCTCTGCAGCTCCTGCATCATGAACACTTGCTCCAGATTGGACGGCTTGAACCCAAGCTCCGTCAGCAGCCGGAGCAGAGCATCGTCGGAACGAAGCATAGGCACAGTCCGCTTGTACGAGCTCCGCCCGGGCTCGGCAATGCGGGCCAGCAGGAAACGAAGCAGAGCTTCGCGATCCTCTCTGCCGTCCAGCACCCGCAGCTGGCTGATCGTAACGCCGATGTCCGCGCCCGCCGGATCGAAGCTCCGCCGATATAGAGCGCAGGCGACCGGCTTTCCCTGCTCAAGCACAAGCAGAGACTGTCCGTCGCGCCGATAGTTCGGCCACTGGAACTGCCACGGAAGCATCCTCTCATAAGGCTTCAAGTCCAGCGCGGTGCCAGGCACAGCCGTCAAGCCGTCCACGTCCGCCGCAAGATCGGGCAGCTTGGAGTCGCAGGCCAGGTAGAGCATGTCGTCGACAACCTCGTATCCCCTGCTTTTGTACAGGGAAATCGCCCTTTGATTCTCGCTGATCGCCTCCAGCGTCGCGATGTGCACGCCCTGCTCCCGGTAAAGCTCAAGCGCGTGGTCGATCATCGCCTGGCCGACTCCGGTTCCCCTCTCCTTCTGAGCGACTCCTGTCCCCCCGTTCCAGGCGACCTTGCGGCCCTGCACCTCGCGGATTCCGTTCAGGACGATGCCGACAGCGCGGCTGTCGCGGCAAGCGATGAAGGAAAGCGCCGGCGAAAGCTCTTCCAGCACAAGCCGGTTCACAAACGATTCGACAGACAGGACAATCGGAACAAAATACCCGGCAAAACCTTCGTTCCATACGTGGACGGCTTCCTCCAGCGTGCATTCGCTCAAACGTTTGAATGTAATCAAGGCTTGATCCCTCCGCAATGAGTGGTAGAATAAGAGCCATAACAATTAAAACCGACTGGTCAGTCTTTATTATAAAAGAGGAAGGATCTGGACATCAAGAACAACCTTTCCCGATTCAACTTCTTCCTCGCATCCAGCCTGCATTGGAGCCTATCTATGCTATGATTTCCCTAGCGGATGGATCCTTCATCGTTCCATGGCTTAGGAACCTTATCCCGTGGGAAGCAAACATAAGGCAAAAGGAGATCGACGATGGCACCAAAGGTTACCGAGCAGTACCGAAAAGAAAAACGGACTTCCATTTTGGAAGCGGCCCTGGACTGTTTTGTCGAAAAGGGCTTCCAGGCGACATCCGTGGACGATATCGTCCGCCGCTCGGGCATGAGCAAGGGCGCCCTGTACGGATATTTCTCCAGCAAGGAAGAAATGTACATCGAGCTGGCCCACAGCCGCATGGATGAAATGGCCGAAATCGTGCACGGCCCGTTCAACCGGCTGAACGGAGCCACGGCTAAAATACAGAGCTTGTTCACCCGCTTCCGGAACCAGTCGCTGGCCGACCTGCGGAAATGGCTGACCTTCCACCTCGAATTCATGGTCTATATTTCCCGCAATCCCGAGCTGGTCGGCATGCATAACAACTACCGGGACAAGGGACTCGGCATTGTCGGGCGGCTGCTGGCCGAAGGCAAGGCAAGCGGGGAATTCCGCCCCGATCTGGATGAATCCGCGGCGTCGTATATATTCTGGTCCGTCCGAGACGGCCTCGCCGTCAACTTCATGGTGGACGGCGATGAAGGCGAATATCAGCGGATTCTGGATCAGATGGAAGAGATGGTGCTGAGGCACCTCCGGAAGGATCCGCTCCGTTGACGCGGCTCCAGCCGCCTGTGGACCGGCCGTCTTCGTAGAACCTTCATTTCGTTCGAATACTCCGTAAATCTTTCTCATTTACTTTGGATATGGAAAACGATTCCATCAGCCGAAGGGAGAGAGATTTACGTTGAGAACAAAAAAAGCCGCGCTTGCGCTGGTCATGGGGGCAGCCTTGGCTTTTCCCCAAGCGATCCACGCCGCTCCGGCCCCGCTGCTGCACAAAGAAAACGCCGCCGGCCAATCCGGCAACTGGTACACCGGCGCGGTGCCGTCCCAAGCCTCGTCCGACAAGCCCGTCCTGCTGTTCGTCCAGGGGCTTCATTCTACGTACGAGCGCTGGATCGGGACCGACAGCTACTATGACGCCGCCTATAATGCCGGGTACCGGACGGCGTTCGTGCAGCTTCCCGATGCCGACGGTCCGGGCGGAGACATGTGGAAGAACGGCCCCATTCTCGCCTCCCTGATCCGCAAGGTCGCTGCTTATTACAACGTGCCCAAGCTCAACATCATCGCCCACTCCAAAGGCGGCATCGACACGCAGACGGCGCTCGTCTATTACGGGGCTTCCCCTTACGTGAACGTGGTCCATCAGCTCTCGACACCGAACCGGGGCTCGGAGCTGGCGGACATGGCCTACAGCAATTGGACTTCCTGGCTCGGCGCGATCATGGGACAGCAGGATGACGCCGTCTATTCCCTGCAGACGTCCTATATGGCGGGCTTCCGCGCCCAGACCGACGTCAAGCCGGAAGTGAACGCGACCAAGACCTATATGTCCGGGGGCGAGGGAGACGACGGCATCTTCACCAGCTACTGGTTCGCCCATGCCGTTCTTCCGGGCGAGGATGACGGCGCAGTATCCGTATATTCCGCCATGGGTCTGCCCTACGGCATTCAGAGCTTTACCAAGAACATCTCGCACAGCGCCATGGCGCGAGCCTCCCAGACGTGGAGCCTCGTGCAGCCGAAGCTGAAGCTGGCCACGGCCGCTCTTGCCCCATCCGGAGCCGCAATGCCGAGCGGACAGCCGCAAGCAGCGCCGGAAGCAGCTGCTTCCGGGCAGCTGCAAGCAACACTCGGTTCGCCGTCTCTGGCGGCGAACGCAGAAGGGCAGGATGCCGACCTGATCCTGCGCGGCGGCCCCGTGGACGGCTCATCGGCCGTCTCATTCCCGCTCGAGAGCGGAATCGGCAGCGTCGCTCTGGAAGTCATGACGAGCCGGGAGGACACATCGCTGACTCTCGTTTCCCCGTCGGGGCAAGTCTATCCTTCCGTGGCCGCTCCGGCGGACAGCGATCCCGACGGCATCTTCGGCAAGGCGGTCCGCCGGACATTCCAGGTCATGCGGCCCGAGGCGGGGGAATGGAGCCTGAAGCTGGACGGCAAAAACGACGCCTTCTTCGCGATGGCGCAGATCGAGGGCTCGGCCCCCGCGAAGCTGAAGGCGAGCCGAAAAGTGGTCCGCAAAGGCGAAGCGGTCCAGCTCTCCGTCGACTTCGGCAAGCCGATCAAAGGCAGCGTCAAACGTCCCAAGCTGACCAAATCGGTCCCCGGCCGCCCGGCATCCTTCTCCTCTACCCGCCAGCTTCCGGACCTGGCCGTCGACGGCAGCCTGAACATGCCTCTGACAGCGCCAGCCGAGCCCGGCATCTACAACATTTCCTTCGACGTGGAGGGCGTGACCGACAAAGGCGAGAGGATCGTCCGCTCGGTGAACTACAACTTTGCGGTTGCGGATGACCAAGGCATCGTCAAATAACCCAAGACAATAGGAAAGACAGGCGGGAATGTGCTCCCCCTGTCTTTTTCTTTTGTTGGGCCTTTCCGGGAACCAGGAAAGGCTGCCGTTTGCTGCGGTTCCCTACTGCTTCGGATCATCAGGCTGCCTGCAATGCATCCGTCCTTCCAAATCTCCGCCGGGAGAAATCGACTTCTCCCTATTTCCTGTCCACTTGCAGCAGCGTCACTTTTTTAACCGAATACGTGTCCTTCAGGCTCTCTTCCGTTAGAACGTTCAGCTTGACCAGGCTCGCGATCTTGGCCGAATCGGCCTTGGAAAGCAGCCGCCACAGCTCGGGGTCGGGCAATGCCTCGTACAGCTTCTTATCGTCGTATTCCTTGCGCTCCTGTGAAACCAGCTTGATCCTATAGCTTCCCGCTTCAAGCTCGGGCGCCGCCAGCTCCAGACAATGCTGGATGATTCCGCTGCGGAGCTCGGACAGCTCCTGCTCGATCTCTTTCTGCTTCTGCTTCAACTGGTAAAAACGCTGCGCCATCTTGTCCATACCCTCACACTCCTCATCAGCATATTTATGCCGGGGCTGGTTTTTTAGGACTTGCAACATTTGCCGAATAGCCTTCGTTAATGGAGGGTAATCAACCCGATAGGCAGTTGACTAGCATGAGAAAGGAATGTTGGACATGAATAAAAAAAACCGGAAAAGAAATCTGCTCGCGGCCACGCTGACAGCCGCTCTTCTGACGGCGCCGATGGCGCTGTCCTTGCCTGCCGGGCAAGCAGCCGCGGCAAAAGCCAGCCCAATTCTCAAGACCACTGCGACGCCATTCAGCATCGAAGGAAAACGAACGAGCATCGCTACGATCCATAAAGACAATACGACGTACATCGCGCTGCGCAGCCTGAACGCCAGCCTCGGCCTGAGCACGACGTACGAGAAGGCAGCCGATACGGTGAAAATAACGGGAAGAGACCGTGTCCTGCAGATCGGCTTGAAGGACAGCAGCTTCAAGCTCAACGGGCAGCCTATTTACAACGGATCGGAAGCGATCGTGCAGAATAATACGACGTATCTGCCGCTCCGAGTCCTGCTGGAGCAGATGGGCTATGCCGTCTCCTATGAGCAAGCCAGCAAAATGATCGGCATTCATGCCGTTCAGGAAAACAAGCTGAAGATCGGCACGGAAGCTATCGCCTCGGAGGAAGGCGGCAAGTCGATCCATGTGTACTATCCCGTCTTGTCGGGTTATAGCGACACGGCCGTGCAAAACAAGATCAATGCCTTCTTGAAGAAAGAAGCGGACCGGAACGTGGCGGAAGGCTCCAAGGAGATGGACCCTCAAGCCAAAGAGAACATGAAGATTCTGGCCGGCAACCCGAAAGCCGATGTCCGCACGCCGAGCCTGGATGGCCAATACACGGTCTCCTATAACGAAAAGGGAAAATTGAGCCTCTACGTGGACTACTACGTCTATACCGGGGGAGCGCATGGCATGACGGTCCGCCAGCCTTACACCTTCGATCTCGCGACGGGCGACGTGCTTTCCTTGAAAGAGGCTGCCGGCGGCAAGGAAAACTATGTGTCGGCGATCAACAAGGAAATCAAGGACCAGATTAAAAATCGGCACATGGACTTGATGGTACCGTTCCAGACCATCGAGGCGGACCGGGACTATTTCCTCAACCGCAACGGAATCGTCATTTACTTCACCCAGTACGAGTACACCTCCTATGCGGAAGGCATGCCGGAGTTTGTCATTCCTTATTCGGCCTTCAAATAGGCCGCTCCATCTGGAATAAAACCAATGAAAGGCCCCGGGCAACCGCCCGGGGCCTTTCATTGCCTTATCGTGATTGAATCGTGTCGATCAATTGGGCTTTGACGAGCAGCCGCTGCACGAGGGCTGCCGTCTCCGCTCTGGTGATCGGCCGCTTCGGCTCCAGCCCCTTGCCGGAGCCCTGCGCCAGTCCGAGCTTCAGAGCGGCAGCGACGGATTCCTGTGCCCATGAGCTGACCTTGCCGCCGTCAGCAAATGGTGTCAGGACATCGCCGATATCATTTCCGCTCTTGACGTCAAGACCGGCCAGCGTCATCGCTCTGGCCAGCATGGTCAGAGCTTCCTCGCGGGTTACGTTGCGGCTCGGGCCGAAGGTGCCATTCCCTTCGCCTTTGACAAGGCTGTACTCCTGTGCAGCCGCTAGCGCGCCTGCGTACCAGTCGCCGGAGCCGACATCGGTGAACGCGGAGGCTGCGGAGCTCGGAGCAAGGCCGAGCGCCCGCACGATGATAGCGGCGATTTCGGCGCGGGTGACAGGCGCATCAGGCTTGTAATGCGCGGCGTCGACGCCGTTGACCACCATTCGGGAGGCAAGGTCGTTCACAGCCGATTCGGACCAGTGCCCCGCAACATCGGCAAATGCGACCGGATGATAGATGAGCGCATAGGCGCTGTTCGTCAAGCTGTTGACGATGGCATAGTAGCTTCCATCCCTCTTCTGGATGAAGGTCGGCACATGCCTTGCCGTTCCGTCTTTGTCCAGAACGATC
The DNA here is from genome assembly GCF_004000905.1 of Paenibacillus humicus NBRC 102415. Classification (GTDB taxonomy): domain Bacteria; phylum Bacillota; class Bacilli; order Paenibacillales; family Paenibacillaceae; genus Paenibacillus_O; species Paenibacillus_O humicus. The sequence continues at coordinate 35,636 of NZ_BIMD01000031.1, read as the reverse complement.
GCGGTCGTTATTCGGGCCGGATCCGCTTCTGCAGGCAGCGGGATTTCACGTTTCACATAGGAGCCGAAGCGGTCGACATCGATGCTTTTTCCGTTGTAGGATGCCGTCGCCATGAATTCCACAGGTGCCGCGACCACGCTGAAGCCATTGTTGACGCCTGCCTTTTCCGCCCGCGCTGCCATCGCCGCATCGCCCTTGACGACATTTATTCGAACCGTTATCTCTGAGAGCCGGTCCGCGGCGCCAAGCTGAGCCGACAGGCGATCCATATCCAATCGTGCCGCCGGCAGCGTGTAGCTGCCGCTCGGGGACTGCACTTCAAGCACGGCGTTGCGGCCGCCCATCGCCTTGACGAGGTCGCCGGCCAGAACGACGGATATTCCATCGACCTTCTCGCCTGCGGCCGGAATGACAATCCGAGGCTCGCTCCCTGAGGCCGCAAGCTGAGCCAGCAATTTGGCGGAGTCCATTGTCGCGTTGAGCATCGTCTGTCCGTTCACACTTTCAGTCGATACGGTCACAAGCTGATCCTTCGGCTGCCCGTTCACCGTCACGCTCAAGCCGGGCGAAGCGGCAGGTGTCGGGGAAGGCCGGGCAGAAGCCTTGCCGCTCTGATCTCCATCCGAGTCCGGGGATGGAGTCGGTGTCGGCGTTGGAGTCGGCGTTGATGATTCAGTCGGTTTTTCGGTCGGCGGTTCTGTCGGTTCTTCCGAAGGCGCCGGTGTCGGTGTTGCCGGTGCCGCTCGCGACACCGTCAGCGTATAGGTCATGGTGCTGCCGTCCTGCGCGCTCACCAAGAGGTCGATTCTATTGTCCCCTTCGGCCAGAGGCAATGCCGGCGATTCCAAGCCGCCGTGCAGGACATGGGGACCGTCGACCAGCAAGCCCGCGCCGTCATACACGCTGACCGTAACGGTTCCGTATACCGTATCCGCCACGCTCGGCGCGATGGTCAGGCTGTCCACCCCGCTGCCCACGCTGACCGTGTAGTGTCTCGTTCCGGTCGAGAAGGCCGGGCTCAGCTCGCCGGCCGACAAGGAAAGGCCAGTCAGATCTGTATTGCCGGACATCGGCGTCGCGGTGGCTTCATTGGAATAACCGCCGCCGCCGTTCGGAAGGACAGCCTTGATTTTGAAAGAATAGGTCGTTCCGTTATTCAAGCCCGCTGCGGTATAAGAGGTGCCCTCGACAGTCGCGACTGGAGCCGGTCCGTAGCTGCCCGCTTCCGTCCTTTGATAGACGCTGTAGGCCACCGCTCCCCGCGCCGCATTCCAGGCCAGCACAGCTTGTCCGTCGCCTGCGCTCGCCGTCAGATCCGTCGGCGCCGGCGTTTCGATGATGTACGTGAAGGTGGCCGTATCGCTGGAGACAAGGTTCGGTCCCGCAGCCATCGCCTTGACCGTCACGATATCTCCGGGAGCGCCGCTGATGCCCACTCTTGTGCCGGCAGGGCTTCCCGTTGTCGGCGCCGTTCCGTCGAGCGTGTAATAGATCGTCGCGCCAGCCGTTGCCGTGCTCAGGACAACATAGCTGTTGTCCGGCACGACAGTGCCGCTGGCCAGATCAGCTGTCGGAGTTGACGCCTGCTGCTTCACGGTTACAGTGATCGTCCGGGCTGCCGTGCCCCCTGCTCCATCGCTTACTGTCACGGTGAATCTGTCGGAGCCGAAATAGTTTTCAGCCGGCTGATACGTCATCGCGCCGGTCGGCGCAAGCCCCGAGCCTCCGCTTGCGGCCGTTGTCTGCCCGAAGCTCACCGTACCATGCGCCGGAGCTGCCGTCAGCGCCCAGGTCAGAGTCTGCCCCGTGTCGCTGTCATTGACGCGCAGCAGGGTTTTGATATCGGCAGGGGAAGCATTCTGGGCTACCGTCAGTGCTGCTTGGCTTCCCTCGAAGGTCGGAGCGGTATTCTGACCGAGAATTTTCACGAAATTCCCCTGTGCATTGAACAATAGAAGCTGGGACTTATTGCCGTCAACCACATACACGTTGCCGTCGCTGTCCGAGGTCGCCTGGGAGGGCTCGACCAGGTTCGCGTCGGCAAGAGTCATGGCGTAGCTGCCGTTGCTGTTGTACACCTGCACCCGCTTGTTGCCGCCGTCGGAGACGTACATGCGGTCGTTGCGGTCGATGGACACTCCCCAAGGCTTGTTGAAATGAGCGTTGTCGGTTCCGGACACATTCTTTTCCCCGATCGTCTTCTGAGGGGCGTACGTGTCCGCAGCGCTGTTGTACGCATACACGACCACGGTGCTGGTCCAATATTGCGTGATGTACAGATTGCCCTTGGAATCGGCCGCGATTCCCATCGGCCTGTCGGCGAGCTGCGGCGAATTGGCGATGAGCTTGTAGCCGGTGCCATTCGTATTGAAGCGATAGACCAGATAGTTCTGGTCCGTGACGAATATATGGCCTCTGCCGTCAAGCGCTATCGCCTCCGGCACGGGATTCCCGCTGGGAAGGGCGATGGACCGGATATAGGCTCCCTGGCTCCCGAACACCTGAATGCGGGCATTGGAATAATCCAGGACATAGATATCTCCTGTCGTCTGGTCGACGGCCACTGCTTTCGGCGTATTGAAATGATCGTTGTCCGAGCCGAGGACGCCCTTGACCCCGAGCGTCATGTACAAGCTCTCATCCCGGTTGTAGATCTGAATGCGATGGTTGCTGAGATCCGCCACATATAATTTTCCGCTGCTGTCCGTCGCGATGCCGCGCGGAGCTCTCAGATCCCAGTCCGTTCGGACGGCTGCGAATGCCGTCGGCACGGATGTGAACAGGATCGAGAGGATAAGCAGCAGAGATCCCCATTTTTTCATCTGTCTCCCACCTTATGCTAGAATGCGTTTTGCCTACTGTAGCAGATCCATTCTCAACATTTTCACAACATCTCTTCCAAAAAACGACAAAAAAGGCTGTCGAATGAACATTCGACAGCCTTTTTCTTCGGAATGTCGGCTTTTCCGCGCTAGCCCTCTTCCAGCCTATGTCTTTCTTTGATGGCCAGCGCTTGGCGCGCGCCGCTCCTGTCGCCGCCGCCATCATAGGCGTCCGCCAGCAGATCGTCGTACTCCCCATGGCCAAGCTCGACGAGCTTGCTCAGAAGCATCGCTCGGAACTCCTTGCCCGCTCTATCAAGGCATTCCAGAAGACCGGCGGTGAAGGCGGAGCGCAGCTCGAGCCGATAAGCGTCCGCCCATTGATAATGTTCCGTTTCCAGATAATCGCCTCGATACAGCGCCAGCACATGCGGTCCGCCTTCTCCGCCAAAGCCTGCCTTCAATCCGTCCAGCAGCTCCTCCAGGTCGCTGCGGATGGCCGCCGAGTCGATCCAATACCGTTCGTCGCCGTATCGGACGATCTCCCCGCAGCCCTCCGACTTCAACAGGCTCCGCAAGTAATAGAGCGACGTATGCAGCAGCTTCTGCGCCCGCTCTGCCGGATCTTCCGGCCATAAATGCTCCAGAATGGCGTATTTGTAGACCGGCTGTCCCCGATGATGCCAGAGATAGGCGAACAGCTCCTTGGTCTTGCGGGTGCGCCAGGTGAGCAGGCGGCCGTCCGGGCTGTACAGCTCCATGCTTCCCAGCACCTTCAGCGACAGCGCCTGCTTGTCGGCCTGCGAACGTTCAAGGCTGCTCGGCCCGCTTGCTTGCTTGTCCTCCTCCGGCGCGCCGCTGCCGGCCGTCTCCGCTGCGCTGCCGCGCCTCCGAAGCCGGGCTTGCTGGCTCTCGTAGCGGGACAGCGCCTGGAGCAGCTTGTCCTTGGCGACCGGCTTGAGCAGATAGCCGATCGCTTCCGTGCCGAAGGCATCCACCGCATAGTGGTGATAGGCCGTCACAAAAATCACTTCGGCATCCGGACATCGTTGGCGAAGCTCCCCGGCAGCCTCCAGACCGTTCATGCCCGGCATCTCGATATCCAGGAAAATGAGCTCGGGACGCAGCGACTCGCACAGACGAAGCGCTTCGCCGACGAGTTGAAATTTGCCGACGACAGCCACTCCGCCGACCTCGTTCAGCTTGATCTCCAGCACATCGAGCGCCATTTCTTCATCGTCGATCAGAATCGCTCTGCGCATGTCGCCCCTCCGTCAAAAAAATCGTCATTCGGGTTCCGGATCCCGGATGGCTGGCCATCTCCAGCCTCCGCCCGTATCTCATTTGCAGCCGGCGATTGACATTGCCGATGCCGACGCCCCCGCCGCGCCCTTCCTCCAGACGAGCCAGCATATCCTTGTCCATGCCGACGCCGTCATCCTCGACGACAATCTCCACGATATCCCCGACCTTGCGGACAAGGATATCCACCGTCCCCCCCTCGGGCTTCGGCCCGATGCCGTGCCGGACGGCATTTTCCACGATCGGCTGCAGCGTCAGCGGCGGCAGCAGGCACTGAACGCCTTCATCAATCGAATACCGGACCTGGAGGCGCCGGCCGAAGCGCAGCTGCTCGATCGCCAGATAGGCCCGCACCAGCTCCAATTCCCGCTCCAGCGGAACCGCCTCGCCCTGCAGGACGAAGGTGAACTTGGCGCGAAGATAGGTGGTCAGATGCTGGATCGTCTCCCGCAGCTTGTCCACATCCTTATAGCTGAGTCCGACCAGCGCATTCAAAGTGTTGTACAGGAAATGCGGCGTAATCTGCGTCTGCAGGAAATCCATCTCCCGGCGCACCGCCTGCTCCGAGGAGCTTTTCATCGCCAGCAGCGACTGGACGCGGGCCTTCAGCTCCGCAAGCTCGAACGGCTTCTGCAAAATATCGTTGGCTCCGGCGGCAAAGGCGGCGAGGATGTCTCCCGCCTGCCCCGACGCAGTCAGCATGAGCACCGGGAGCTCGGCCAGACCTTGCAGCGACCGGATCTCCCGGCAGATGTCCAGGCCGGACACGCCGGGCATCATCAAGTCCAGCAGCACGAGATCCGGCTTGCGGCTCCGCAGCGCCTCGAGCGCCTCCCGGCCTCCCCTCGCCGCCGTGAAGGAATGCTTCATGGAAGAGATCGCATCCATCGCCACCTTCAGATTGGAAGGCTCGTCGTCGACGATCAGAATGTGGAACGTCTCCTCCCCGTCGCCTTCCTTCCGGGGGCCGGAGTCATGGATGGAATGATGATGGTCGTCCATATTGTCGACGCCGCCATATTCCACACCTGCATATTGAGTGCCGGCAAGCTGCGTATCGGCGTCTCCCGCAGCAGCATATTCCTCAGAAGCCGCCGCCTCCAGTTCCGCGCTCCCGGCAACAGGCAGCGTGAACATGAACCGCGAGCCGCGGCCGACTTCGGATTCCAGAGACATGACGCCGCCTTGCAGCTCGACAAGCTGCCTGGCGATGCCGAGTCCAAGCCCGATGCCGTTGCGCGAGCGGGCGCCTTCCTCGTCGTACTGGAAAAAGGGCTGGAACAGCCGGTCCAGCATCTCCGGCGGAATGCCTCTGCCGGTATCGCTGACCGTGACGGCGAGCATCTTCCCTTGCCGCTCGGCCGATATGGATACCGTTCCGTGATCCGTATAGTTAAGCCCGTTTTCCAGCAAATTGTGCAGGATTTGCCGGAGCCGGTTCTCGTCCGCCAGAACCAGGGGCAGCCCCGGCGGCAATTCGTTGACGAGCTGAATATCGGGATGGACCGGAGCAATCGACAGCGTCTCCATGACGAAGCCGGTCGAGATGTACAGATCGACGGGCCTGAGCTGCACCCGCAGCTCCCCGTATCGGATCCGGTTCATGTCGAGAATATCGTTGACCAGTCCGGCCAGCCGCCGTCCGATCAGATTCAGCAGCCGGATGTTGTCGCGGTGCTTGAAGTCGAGCGGGGCGTCGGTGTTGTCGAGCAGCGATTGCGACAGATTGACGATGCCGTGCAGAGGCGTCCGGAGCTCATGCGACGTTTTGGCCAGGAACTCATCCTTCTGCCGATCGTAGACAAGCAGCTGCTGAGCGAGCCGTTCGCTCTGCAGATAGGCCTCGCGCATCCGGTCCGTCATGAGAAAAGACTGAGACAATACGACGAGCAGCAGCGTGACGATCATATAATACGGACTGTCCAGAGCCAGCTGATAGCGCGTCTGGGCGAACACCCAGCTGATAATGAGAAAGAACGCTCCGAGCAGAATAGAGTAGATCCTCACCCCATGATGCCGATTGCGGAATATCGACGTGAAAATAAAGCCGAAAGCCAGAAGCTGCATCGCAATGCCCGGCCACATGATCGGAACCAGAAACTCATTCGGAATCGCCAGCAGGACGGCCAGAAACAGATAACTGACCCACAGGAACGCCTTCATCCGCTTGCCGGGCTTGTCCTCCAGATAAAGCCGGACGTAATAGATGAAAAATAAAATCGACATCGCCGGCAGGATGAAGAGCAGCTTTTGCAGCGGCAGAAAAGAGATCGACGGCAGCAGCGAAGCCAGCACAATCTCGTTGTCGATGCTGAAAAACAGGCCCAGCGACAGACAGAACAGGCTGAAGAAGATCAGGTACGGCTCCCGGCCCCACTGCCTGAACATGCCTGCAAAATAAATGCCGAAGACGAGCAGGGTGGCGACGAGAATCATGTCGGCCATCCGGGAATTGTCTCGCCGGTTCAGCACCTCACCGCTCAGCCCGAACTCCGGCGGCTGCACGAGTCCGCCTTGCAGATAGCGGTAGCTTGCCACCTGCACGATGATTTCAATGTTGCGGCTCTCGGCCTTGACCGTCCCGAAGAACGGCAGGTTGCTGGGAACAAAGTCTCCCGGAGCGATGTCCGGCCGTCCGCTGCCTCCAAGATCGTCGCCTGCCATATAGATGCGGCTGGACATGCGGATTTTCTTGGCCCTCAGGCTGTAAAAATCGGCATCGCCCACCTCCACCAGCAGCCGGTACGTTCCCGCGCCGAAGCCGTCGGCCGAGACGCTTCCCTTCCAGTTGCCGGGGACGCTCAACAGGCTCCGCTTGCTTTGCAGCTCCTCTCCATGGACGGCAAAATCACCGGGAGTCAGCAGTTCATCTTTATAAAACTCCCATTCGCCCCGCAGTGGAATGATTCCTTGCTGCGCAAAATCCCAATCCCTGGCGTCCAGAATCCCCCCTCGCGCCTCAGGGTAATCCTCGACGGGATGGAGCCAGTTGTAGATGAGCGCAGAGGTGGCGGCGGCAAAGATCAGGACCATGCCGATCAGCACGAACAATTGTTTCTTCATGGAGATGCGTTCCTTCCCGTTGCGAAAAAGAAGATTCAAAGAACGATGAATGGATTAGAGGCAGCCTGCCGAATGGCTCCCGATAAGCACTTTTGATTCCATACACGCCCTATTATATCTCAATTGTCCGTTTTATCCTGAATTCTATTTTTAGTCCACGACAAAAAAGAGGGGTTCAACCCCCCTGCCGGTATTTCAGTATTGGCTACTGCCATCCTCCCGAGAGCATCCGCGGCAAGCTAAAAAACAAGCGCGATATTTATTTACAGATACGCGCAAACTGATTGCCACAGGATCGTTAAGACTGATTGGACTGAAGCTCCCATCTCCCCGCTACGCGACCGTTCCGTCCATTCTTGTTTTCAAGTTACCTGCTATTCAAATACTTGTCCGCTATCTTCCTGCAGCTATCTTTGGAGTCAAATTCAGTATGGATGACATAGTGAATGAAATGATCCTCGACTTCCTCGCGGTCGAAGGCAGCCAAGTATCGAAAGCTATCCTCCAGCAACATCCTCCAGTTGGGCTCCAGAGCAATGCGGAAGGCCAGTTCAAAAGCCCTTTCGGTTTCCTCCATCTGCAGTTTTTTAAAGAGCATTTCCAATTCAATCTCTGCATCCTCGTCATAGGCGGAGAAAATAGCATTAATCCGTTCTTCCGAAATATCATCGCCCGCCAGATCGGCAAATGCCACCGAGAGATAATCCGGATAGGACTTCATGCCGGAATATCGATTCAAAGAGAGCTCGGGATCATGCTCTTCCTTGCATTCGGCAAGGATTTGTTCCACATCGTCCACCGTAAGGAAGCACAAGCCAGGATCGTTGTGCTTTTTTAGACTCTTATAGATTCTATCCGGCTGCTTGAACAAAGCAGAATCATAGGCTTCGCCGCCAGCGAAGAGCCGGCTTGGCTTATGATCTTGATCGATTTGGAAGGCTGTGACCGGAATAATCGTCAAACAATCCACATACGTATTTGCGGCATAAGCTGCCGCTGCCCGATGATGGCCATCCAGCAGCGTGCTCATGAATCCATCATTATAAAGGGCGAGCCCTGTCATCGTCTGTCCATTCCGGATCTGCTCCAGATAATAGTCGATTCTCTCTTCGTTCAAGCATCCTGTGCCCTGGGACGGAAGCAGGAATTTCGGGGTGCCGTTGCTGTAATGATACTTATAATAGACATCGGCAGCAGCCGGATATCGCTTCTTGGACGTCGATAGATTCCAAAAAAACCGACCCTCCCCATCCGTTGGAACCATTAGAATTCTCGTGATCAGGTAATAACCATCGTCTAACATAGAAAGCATCGGCTTAGCCTTTTCAAACGCATGCGCGATATCGGAGGAATGATCGGTCTGGGAACATTGGATGGTTCTTATGAATTCTTCATCGACCTGTTCTCTCCCCAGCCCTAGGCTCAAAAGCTTTTCGCATGTCGGACAATAAATAGCATCGCCCGAACTGTCGCTCAACGGCTTTCCATCCAGCAAGAGAAAACGATGCGGCTGACCGGTCCGATCCGCCCCATACCGATTGCCTAGTTTCCTTGTGCCGTTATGAACCTGGAACAATACAGCGTCCTGCCCCCATCTGCTGTGCTTGGCTTCGATCCGATCTTCATAAACCACCGTCTCCGGGAAACGAATCCACGACATCGTATTCCACCTCCAGTCCTAATCCTTATAGGGATCGAACTCATCGGCTCCCGCCATGCAGACGCCGATCGGCTTCAATACATGCAGAACCTCCACGGTCTCGGAATGCGCATTCAGCACCTCTTGCAGCCTGCGGTAAACAAACGGACTTTCGTCCGTGCCCGCTCCGCGCAGCTCGACGCCGAACGCCTGAACCGCATCCTGCATCTGACGAGAAGTTATTTCTCCGCCGCTGCGCTTGCGCGTCTTCCAGTTCATCTTGCCGGCAGCCTGCGTCCGGCTCATGATCCGGCCGGCTCCATGCACCGTGCTGTAGCAGGCATCCCTATTTTCAACGGTGTCCTTGCCCCGAACGATGACGGAGATGTCCCCCATGCTGCCGCCGATGAAGCCAAGCTGTCCGGGAGCTGAAGGCGTCGCTCCCTTGCGCACGACGATCGTCTCCCGAGCCCCATGCTCCTCTTTCCAAGCGAAGTTATGATGATTATGCACCGAAAAGTCTGCCTCCGCTCCGAGAATGGACAGCATCCGATCCATGACGTAATCCCTGCCGGCATAGGCGTAACGGCCCGCCAGCCTCATCGCCCGCTCATACATGTCGCCCAGCTCGCTGTCCAGCTCCAGCAGAACCGGAGGCTGGTCCATCTTCTCACCGGGGGCGTTGTCCAGAAACTTGCGTCCTGCCACGAGATTAAGAAAACCGCTTGCTGTCTTGTGGCCGAAGCCTCTGCTGCCGAAGTGGTTGGCGACCCACAGTCTTCCGGTGTCCGGCTCCTCGAACAAGTCCACATAATGGTTGCCGCTTCCGACAGTGCCCAGCTGGCTGCGGGCCAGCTCCTTCAGCTTGTCATGTTCTTTGCCGCCAAAGGCTTGGTACACAGCCCAGTCCGGATCGTAAAACAGGTCATGGTCGACCTCTTCCTTGTTGGTGCGTCCCACGCCGAACGATATTTGCCGGGCAACCTCATCCATAATCAATCCCAATCTCGGCTTGATTTCCGCTGCGGACAGGTTGGTGCGAACCGCCTTGTTGCCGCAGGCGATGTCATACCCGACGCCGGAAGGGGAGATCTGATTGTCATACACCACGACGCCGCCGATCGGCTGGCTGTAGCCCTTGTGATGATCCGCCATGAGAAGCGTCTGAACGACATTCCCGTGTCGGGAGCAGGTTACCGCCTGCGATAAGGCGCCTTCATCAGGACTGCCCCAGACGCGAACACCATTTATTTCTTGATAAGCCACCGTTATTCTTCTCCTTCCAGGTCCATCCGGGCAATCCGCTCCACGAGCGTATCGTAGCCCTGAATCGACTGTGCGATATAAGACAGCACCGTATCGCTCCATCCATAAATGTAAAACGTACGGGGATCTGCGCTCCTGTACGGCGCGATATCCACGATGAACGCTTTGGCCTCCGGGTTCACCTTGGCCCGGTAGCGTTTGAGCTACTCATAGAATTGGCTTCCGCTGTTCTGCTGCTCATCCGTAATGAGAATGATCTGATCCACTTTTTTACGCTGATGAATCAGCTTGCGGACCGGCGCTCCCGTATCCGTCCCTCCTCTTGTCTCGATCCGGGCGGCTTGGGACAAGATGCCTTTTTTGCGTGACGGCTTGGCATCCATGACGTCGGTATCGAACAGCCAAAACAAGGATTTCCCCTTCGTCTTTTTGTACATAGCCAACGCGAACACTGAGCCTACTTGCAAATAATACCCATCCATCGAGCCCGATATATCGAGGAAGATCGCCGTATTGTCTCCCAGCTCCGGGAGATTCTCAAAGGTCAGCTCCGCCGCGTTCTCCAAAGCTTTCTTCAAGCGGGGCTCTTGCACCTGCTTATACGCGGTGGCCAGCCGGAACGGCAGCACCTTGGCCTTGCGGAGCGCCTGCCCGTCTGTCAGCCTTTCCACGACGTAATTCAGGTTCTCCGGATGGTCGAGAATGCCCTCTCTCAGCAGCGTGTTCAAGTTGCGGAGCAGAGCAAAGGTCGGCATTTGGTACATCAAAGCTTCCCAGACGGCTCTCGTAACTGGAATCGATCCCGTTACCGTCTCATGCGGAAGCTTGCCCTTCCCGATCCACTTCAGCCGCTCCTCGTCGGAATCGGCTTTCTTCAGCCGCTCCAGAGCCTCCACTTGAGGCAAAAGCGAAAGATCGGCTTCATGGCCGCGAAGGTAGCGGAACAAGGCTTGCTGCCTGGCATCCAGCGGCTTCGGATGGCTGATGGCGATAGCATCTCCGATGCTGTAGCCCCGGCCTCTCCCGTTATATTTGACGGCCCAATATTCCGAGATTTGGCCCAGGAAACGTCCGACCTGGCGTTTGACCGCCCTGCCGCCCTCCCCCCGGCCCATCCCTTTCAGAACCGTAAGGAAATCGGCCAGATCAGCCGGAGTAACAACGAGCTGCTTGAAAACCTTGGCGAACAAATCGGAGCGATATATAGACAATACAGCCAGGCCGAACAGAGGCTGCAGCCGCATGTAGCTTTCTTGACGGGCGAATACAAGGCTTCTCGCCATGAAGGTCGGGTTGCTCTGAGCCATCTCGTGATGCAGTTGGCCGGCCTCCTCCAGAAGCTCCTTTTGATCGGCATAAAAGGTAGTTCCCATTGTGTTCGTCAGAAGCGTCTGCACGTACTGCTCTTCCAGGGATCGTCATAGGCAGGATACTGTTCTCGATTGCGGAAACCAGCAGCGGCGGCGCCGAACAACTTGCTTGCAATGCTCATCGTTCAACCTCCTTCATTAAAATGCCGGCGAGGAAAAAGGGGGATAGGTCCTGCAGGAATTGAACCTGCACCCGGTTGCCCGGTCTGCATTTGAAGTCGAAGAATCCCATCCCGGCGCCTCGCCGGCCTATGATTGAAATCATCGAGGAAAGTGGAGCTGCGGAAAGGTACAGACTGCTCTACCACTGAGCTATTCCACTCTGGGGCGGAAGCCGGAGTCGAACCCGGCGGCACGTCGCAATCGAATTTGGCGGAGTAACCCTTCCTGGCGCCTCGATGATCGGAAGAGCAGCAAGCGGGCTGCTTTCCTTGCCTCCTATCTTGACCGATTTTATCAAGCCCGAACATGGCGAAAGTATTACAGCTTCCACATGCATGGCTTTATTTTTGTTTTGCTTTCCAGCTCCTGATTTGACTGCTACAATGAACGGACATTTGACCGTGCAAGTGAGCATCGATTCCGAATGGGGGCGTCATCCATCATGGCCAGAGAGAGCTTCGACAAAGAAATCCAGTTCCTGCGAATGCTTGTGCTGACGAGCGGAGCCTATACGCGGAGCCAGCTGGCAGACCGGCTTGGCGTATCGATTCCGACCGTCGACAAGACCATTCGGAATCTTAAGGAAGCCGCTGGAGCAGCAATGGCTGGCGCCGGCGATGCGGGTCTCGATCTTGCCGATCAGCTGCGTTACAGCTACCACGGTGCGGCCGATCCAATGCTGCTGTTTCTGTTTCGCGCCAAGTCCGTAAAGGCATCGGAGTCCGTTCGAATCCCTCTTCTGCTTGGAGCTCTCAAGGAAAGTTCGCTTACCGTCATGGAGCTTCTGGATTTCTGCTGCGCCGCTCTCCCTGCCGACCTTGCCGCTCCGGACGAGAAGACGATCCGATCGGATCTGAAATACCTGGAGGAAGTCGGCGTCATTTGCAAAGCCGGCAGCGGGCGGCCTTCCCGCTACCGGCTGAACGACGACCTCATTCGCGAGCTGTCTGCCGAAGAACTGCTAGATCTCTATGACTTCGTGGATATCATGGCCAACACGCAGATTCCATCCGTCCAAGGTTACCTGCTTCGAGAGGGACTGCAGAAGCATCTCTCCCGCAGCGCCGAGCCGGGAGCGGGCGAGCTCGCTTCCTTCGGCTACAAGTATCATTATTATTCCCGGATTCTGGATGAAGCTCATCTCTTCCCTATCCTGAGCGCCATTCGGGAACGCCGGCGGATTTCCTTCCTTTACTTCTCCCCTAAGACGGAGAAGAGCTACTCCTCCCGCAATACGAATCCTCTATTCGAGAAAGAAGCCCAAGGCCGTAAAAACCATGTGCTCCCTCTGAAGGTCGTCTACGACCACCAATATGGCCGCTGGTATCTGCTTGGTTGGGGAAAGGGGAGCCTGATCAAGTTCCGGCTGGAAGGCATCATCGGAATGGATTCGGAAGAAGCCGTATCGGAAGATGAGATGTCCATGAAAATTATCCAGCTGGAAGATGCGATTCGCTACAGCTGGCTCATCGATACAGGGCGGCCGATCAAGGTTCGCGCCCGTTTCTTCAATCCCGGCGCCGGGTTCAACTTCGTGCGGGAGCGCGTGCTGCTGCAGGGACAGTGGGGAGAAATCGTGGAGGAAGAGCAGGAGAGCAATTCCTTCCTCTATGAGATCGTCGTGAATGGAATCACGGAGATCAAGCCTTGGCTGCGGAGCTTCGGATCGAGCTGCGAGATTGTCGAGCCCCGCCATCTGCGGGCGCAGATGATTCAGGAATGGAAGGAGATTGCGTCCTACTATGAATCCGTTTGAAAAAATATTCAACTACCAGATCGCCTCCCGGCTGGAGGACGGCGGCATCTCGACGGTCACCTCCCATGAACGGTCATGGCTGAAGGGGATGCTGCTCCATCCTGCCGCATCCGAGGCGCTCATGCCGGAGACGCGTCTCAAGCTGGAGCGACTGCTCGAAGGGGTTCAGGCTCTTGAGCCCGGGTCTGCCCTCATCTCAAGGGCAGGCAGCCACGAGCGCCAGGTCTACCATCCCCATCTGCGCCAGCTTCGTCAGCTGATCGTATCCCGCAGCGGATTCCGGATTACATACGAGTATAAAAACGGGAGCGCCCAGACGGCTCAAAAGGGAATGCCCTACAAGCTGGAGTATTCCATGGTAAAGAGGGAATGGTATCTTCTTTGGTATTCTCAGCAGCACCGAATGCTGATGAGGAGCCGCTTGAACGGGATTCATTCTGTCCAGGCGGAGACTCTGGAGACGATGGAGAGGGAGCGATGGATGAGAGCGTCGCGCATTTACTTGGAGAGTCATCGGGGTGAAACGATCATTCAGATTGTGCGGGAGTACAACGAGGAGCTGTCCAGGATCATGTACGCCTTCTCTTGTTTTGAGAAGGAGGTTGCTTATGATGCCGAGGAGGACAGCTATCGCGTGACGCTGAGCTATCCCCGGGATGAGCAGGATTTCCTGCTTTCCAAGCTTCGCTTCCTAGGCAAGAGGGTGCGAATCGTTCAGGGGCACTACCTGAAACAGAGGATGCGGGAGACGGCGGAGAAGGCTTTGCGGCGGTATGGGGTCGAAATCAGCGAAATGGAAACAAACTAAAAGCCCCTTTCGAGGGGCTTTTGGCTATTTCTTATTCAACCTCAATAGTGCGGTGATCAACTGGACCCTGATTCCCTCAGCGCCGACCGGAATAAATCATCCAATGCTTCGGATCCGATCTGACCCGAAGCCTCGAATCCTGATGCTGCCCGTTCAAGAGCTGCCAATCTATCTTCTAAATATTCGTGAATCGCAAAAATCTTGGGCTCCTCATCCATTTCTTCTCCCGATTTTTTTCGATCAAGCAAATGGCGGACTTCTTTCCTTACCGGACTGGACTCCGGAAGAAGGGTGTCGACCAGCACTTCAAACTCCATGGGCGGCATTTTGTTGAATCTTTCCATCCATTCGCAAGCCAGGACGGGACGAAGCACATAAAAATATTTCTTTATTTTGACTTGATCACCCTGCAGATACATCCGGAAGTTCCCTTTGGCCATATGCATGTAGTGGTAAAGACAAGCTCTCGGCGAGAAAGCAGATTTGGAAAGTTCACGGATATTCCCGGTTATGGATGGCTCCTCTTTGTAGACTATAGGGGACTGAAGCCATTCCAGCAGAGATGGATTCGATTTGGACATCAGCTTCAAGGCTTTTTTGAGATCCCAGCCATTGATGTCCAAGTCATTGCTTATAGGCCGCTCGATGACGTCCCTCTTATCGAAGACGGATAGATAATCCGCCTGGGAACGAATATAGATGAACCTGACATCGTAATCGCTGTCTGTGGAAGGAAAGCCCCAAGCCCGGCTGCCTGACTCGCAAGCATAGAGGATTTTGACATTCTCATCTTGTTCTATTCTTTTTAATTCCTCGGCAATTTGTCGGCCTATATCACCCGATATCATCATGGTATCCCCTCTTTAGTAGGAAACTTGCTGCGTACGTGCTAGAGCTTATTTTGCATGAGGATTAAAGCTTCGAACAAGGCAGACGTTATACAGCAACGATTCCTGCCATGATAAAAAAGGGCCTGATTCCAAGCCGGATTCAGGCCTTCTCTAAGCTATAGACGCGGATCGATCTCCTTCTCTTGCGCCACCTCGAAAAGAAGATTCGCCGCGATCTCTTTATACCCCTGATGCTTCGGCGATATTTCATCAAAGGGAATCTCCAGCATTCTCATCCCCAGCTTATACTCGTTTAGAGAGGTGCGGAGCTTCTGATGGATGCTCTTTTGCTTGAGCAGCTTATCGTACTTATGCTTGAACCTGTAGTCGTATCCATAGATGATGGATAAATACTCCGGATTTCGCACCTTCATATAGGGAACCGTCTGCCCGCTCCAATGCTCCGGCTTGATGACGACACCTTCCATATGGTTTTCAACCGTAAGCTTGGAGAAAAAGCCTTCCGCTTGCTCGAGAGCGTCAGCCCCCGACAAATCTAGCAACAGCGACTCATCGTCGGACAGAAACGCG
Organism: Paenibacillus humicus NBRC 102415; assembly: GCF_004000905.1. Lineage (GTDB taxonomy): Bacteria > Bacillota > Bacilli > Paenibacillales > Paenibacillaceae > Paenibacillus_O > Paenibacillus_O humicus. The sequence goes on along the minus strand of NZ_BIMD01000031.1, from coordinate 20,027 downwards.
TACATCTCCGATGTGCTCCATTGCGGAACTTGTTCGGTTCCATCTTCATGCACGATCTTCAGGACGGCAAAAGCTTTGAAGTCCATTTCCTCGTTGCCCGCATACAGCTCCAGTTGTCTCTTATAGACCTGGTAAGCCTCTACATGTTCGATCAAGGGAACGTAGCCGCTGCGGATCTCATGGACATGCTTGTAGTTCTGGTAGACGTTTGAGCCATATTTGTCGCTTAGAGCCGACTTGGCGATGTGATGCTGGTCTCTTTCAAATCCGCTTGCGTCATATTCAGCCAATAATCGGTTATAAGCGGATTCAAACCCGGTTTGCTTCAACAAATCGAGCTCCGTCTCCAGCGCTTTTTCAATTATCTTGAATTGCTTCTCGATCAGCCCTTCGCCAAGCGCTTTCCACGGAAGAAGCTCTCCATCCAGGACCAGAACCGACACTTTATGCTCCTCCATATAGCTGCCGAACTTATGAAGCAGCTTCCCATAAATCGGCGACAAGTCGACTTGCTTGATTTTGTAGCCGTTGCGGCTGACGGCAAAGCATTGCTCCTGCTCCTTATGCAAGTAAAGATTGCATCTTGATCCCATATATTTCGGCTGGAGCACCACCTGTTCGATACCGTGCTCCTTGAAATAATGCAGTCCGCGCTTCAAGGATTCAAGCTCATTTGTCTCCCTGTCCTTGTCTGCAGGAGACATCGTGCCCGAGATGAAGTTGATCTTATTGCGAGAGCAATAATGAAGCCTTCGAGCTTCCTCTTCCCCAAGGTCATTGAGAGATACCTTCCGCTCCTCCTTGAACAAAGTTTGGAGTTCCTCAGATACGACGACTTCCCGGGACTTCCGGGACTTCAAGAAAGGCTTGAACGAGATGCTCACGGAAGTCAGCTGGTTGCCATGCACGCTGCCGGTATCGATATGGAGCTTGTTGCGGATACGGAAGGACTTTTTGGCCGCGACGTGGCCGAAGATGTGATAAGGCTGATTTCGCACCGCTTCCTCCTGCAGAAAAGCGAGCTGCTGCTCAAGCAGCGCTTCCCGGTCGATGCGCAAGTTGCGCTGATGCCGAGCAGAGTTCGGATCCAGCTTGCCGATGTATTTATTTCTGCAGGGGGCATGCGTCACATAAAAAGATGGTCCTTTCATACCCGCATATCGGTAAAAAGGCTTCGACAGCTTCACCAAATGTTGAAACTTCTCAAAAAGATCGGAGTCGTCCTTCAATACTTGCGTCGAGTCAAAATAGGTATACAACAGCTTCGACTCGACTCCCTTGATCTCACCTCTCAAATACTTGTCGACGAAGTTTTCATGATTGCCCAGAACAAAGTAGAAGTGGTCACGGTTGTCGTACAGGAATTCAATGATTTCCCTCGTCTGCTTGCCTTTGTCGATCCAGTCTCCGACCAAAACTAGCTTGGTGTGCTTCAGCTTATCGGAAGCAGTCAGCTTGCCCTCGACGATCTTGTACCCATGATCAAGCAGCAGCCCCTTCAGATCATCCACGCATTCATGGACGTCTCCGATGATGATGTACTGCTGGTCCTGAGGCAGAATGGTCCCCAGGTAAGCTTCAAGATTCTCGATGACAACGCTGTACTCCGGGTTGACTTCCCTCATCTCGCCTTGGACAAAGTCCTTCGCGCGCACCTTATGAATTCTGTCGTAATCCTCGCGAGCCAGCGAACCGAGAACCTCTTTTTTCAACCGGTTGAGGTGGTTCGTAATCAGTTTCTTTGAACGCTCCGAAGCATAATAGTCTTCCCGCTTCCGGTAATCAAAGAGGATCACCTCGAGATGGTAATTGTTCTGGAAGGCGACATCCTTCACCTTTGCTCGGAAATCCTCTGCCAGTCCGGTCGTATCGACAATGACGAATTCGGCATTGACCGGGAAGGAGGTAGCTGCTTTCAGTCTTTCAAACAACAGATGAAATGCCTGCTCGCTGGATTCGAGCATTACCTGGTCGTACTTGTCGTACTCATAGCCAAGAATTTCTTGACGAATCTGATCCGAGGACAGGTATTGAATGTTGGCCCTCGCATTTCGGCTGTTATCTTCAAATCGCAGCCCTGGAATCAGCACTTCCTTCGCGAACGTGGTTTTGCCGCATTCCGTCGACCCGACCAGCATGAAGATCGTATGCACCTTCGTTTGAATGTTCATCCTTCATGCTCCTCTCTTCTTCAGAATGGCGCCTTGCGTTGTCTTGATGCCATCGATGCCGTCTCCGATGGCAACGAATTCGGCTAGCATGTTTGTTTCTTTGAGCACATCAAGCATCCACTCCCGGAACGCTTCTTCGCCCATCTCCCATTTGTGGTCGTCATGCCTGAAGCCGCTCAGCTCGTAATAGCGGTTGAAATCCGCGTTCGGAGTCGTAAGGATGAATCGTTCAAAATCGACATGAGCGCCAATCAGATGAATGAGCTCCTTGGCTTCATCTTGACTCATATGCTCTATGACCTCCGTCATCACGACATCGACCTGTTCGCCGTTGTAGTTGTCCAGAAACTGTGCCAGTGAAGTGTGAGTAACGATATTGTCGATTTCCTTGGCCTCCGCTTTGCGCTTGACCTTCTCCAGCAGCTCCTCATTGATGTCGACCGCATAATAAGTGCCCTCGATTTTCCCTGCAAAGGGGATTGCATAGAAGCCCTCTCCACAGCCGACATCCAAAATCGATTTATCAAAGGCAAGCGCACTGCCGATATAATTCCTCCGCTGCTGAGCCGTGCCGCCGTAGGCGAACTGGATGGCATAACGCTCCGTCTTTTCCATCTCGGCTTTGTATTTCTGGAACCGATCTCTGGACGACAGGAAGTTTCGTACAAACAGGCTGCGGATATAGAACGGCGCATCCAATACATTGAAGCTCTTGATGTACTTGTCCAGGATGCTGTCCGAGATGTCGATGTACTCGTCGCTGAACATCGACAGGAACAGGCACAAGACGCTCACGACATGAAGAAGCTCATATAAACTCTTGTTCGTCTTCACCGTCAGCGAATAGCTCTTATGCGAGTGATGAGTAATTTCAAACGAAAAATCCTTCAAATGCTTCTCGAAAGAATCGATATACCGAACCAGTTCAATATGGATCATATTGATAAAGAATGTATGTTCAAAGCCTTCCACATCCGTCTCATCAGCCTTTTTAAGCGGCGTTGAAAAGAATTCATTGATCGCATTGAGCGGAAACTGCGGCGTATTGTACCTCGAGACGTTCAAATACTCAAAGTCATCCTGCTGATCCCGCTTATAGGAAATTTCATTGTCCGCATCCTTGAAGTAGACATTGAACGTCTGCTCATCGCTGTACCAGCCGTAGGCAATCCCTTTGCGAATGGCTCGGAGCAGCATGCCGGAATTGGGGTTTTTCTTGATCAGGAAAGAAAACTGCGGATTGGTGGATCTGACTTGCACGATGGACATCTTTATCTTCTCCCGGTTTATGGATTGGAATGGCTGATTCGTCCTTAGTTATATATTCGACTCTAGTAGAGCAATTGAACAGGGTGGAAGTATTACAAACGAATTATCGAAGCAAATACCGTGGAGGTTGATGTGGACCAAGACGGGATCAAAGAAGTAGTCGCTACCGTAGGCACAGCAGCGGAAACAACACTCGACAAAACAGCGAACGATTTGCTGGCAAGCGCAAATCTTAATGAAATCATGAATGCCAGTTTAGTCATATACGATCCGAAGACCAACATCTTCAAAGCGGAAGTTTCCAAAGGTCGGCTTTCTAATTGGAGAATGGAGGATAATCAGCTTCAGCACATTCATTAAAAGCCTTCGGGCTTCTTCTGCGAGAGCACCTTTATTCGAATAAATAAACTCTTGCTACAAATCGATGATTACCCCGATTTTCGACTCGACTTTAACTGTCACGACTTTGAGAATCTGTATCCTTCCTATCGAATAAAGTGAAAAATAAAGACGCCAGGATAATGCCTTGCTCCTAGCGTCACTTTGCAAATATCCAGAGTGTTCAGATTTACACTAATCATGCAAAATTCGGAGCTTGTGCTGGGTAAATAGAGTCTGCCAACGATCATTTTTTCACTGGGGACCGTTGATCAGCAAGCCCACGCTGTCATACAGCTGACTGCAACGATTCCATATCCCGTGTCCGCCACACTCGGCGCGATCGTCAGGCTGTCTACCTCGCAGTCCACGCTGACCGCTTCCGTCCCTTGATAGACACTGTAAGCCACAGCTCCCTGCGCGGCATTCCAGGTCAGGACAGCTTGTCCGTCGCCCGTGCTGGCCGTCAAGATTTGAACCTATAAATCGAAAACCGGCCTCACATTACGAAAGGTCGGTTTTCAATAAAGTTCAGTTATTTTGTTTAAGAGATTTCGTTCACTAGTTGAGTCAGGGCCTCGCTAATTGGCGTAGCTGGACGACCGAGCAGCTTTTCGAAATCATTGCTTTCGAGCTCCAGTGCGCCTTCTCGAATGGCTTGCTGGATACTTACGAGAATAGGGATAACGAAGTCGGGTACACCTGCGCCTTTCATGATGTCGGCATAAGCGGCGTCATCGACCTGTTGGACAGGCACTTCCTTGCCTAATACCGTGCCAAGAGCAGATGCCAGTTCTTCTTGAGTCATCAGCTTACCCGAAAGTTCATAAATGGTATTGTCGTGTCCGTTCCCCGCCAATACGCCTGCAACCGCCGCCGCGTAATCTTGCCGCAGTGCCCAACCCACTTTGCCAGATCCAGCGGAGGTCACCCAAGGAGCTCCTGCCATCACGCCTTGAATGCTCGCAATTTCATTCTCCAAGTACCAGTTGTTGCGTAAGAAGGAGTAAGGAATGCCCGTTTTGACGATGGCTTGTTCTGTGACACGGTGTACTTCAGCAAGGAATAACTTGCTTTCGTTTGCATTCGTTGCACTTGTATATGCAATGAATTTAACTCCAGCACGCTCTGCAGCAGCAACAGCATTTGTGTGCTGCCGAATTCTTGTTTCATTGTCTCCATCCGCAGAAATAATCAATAGACGATCGATACCTGCAAAAGCAGCATCCAATGTTTCTGGACGGTCAAAATCTCCTTGACGAACTTCTACTCCACGAACTCGCAATCCTTCTGCTTTCTCTGGATCGCGGACACTGACAGCCAAATCACTCGCCGGTACAGATTTCAATAGCGTCTCTACAACTATAGTTCCCAATTTCCCTGTCGCACCTGTGACCAACATTTTCATCTTCTATTCCTCCACTTATATTTTGTTGTAATACCCATTGTTATAACAGCATTAGTTACAACAAGTCTATAAAATAAAAGCTCTCTTATAAGGAGCTCTCATTTATTTGAACCTTGGTGTGAGTTGGCTCAAAGTCGTTTGCGCCAACCTGTGTTCCATAGCGAATTGAGCCTCATTCAACTCGGATTGGAGAACCGACTCAATGTTCGCCCCGACTGGACATCGCTCATTCGGATCTGCGTGAAAACGGAATAATTGGTTGTCTTCAATCACATTTACAGCCCGATAAACATCGAGAAGCGTAATTTCCTCAGGTGCCTTGAGTAGAGAAGCACCTCCAACCCCAGGCCGTATTTCCACTAACCCCATTTTTTTTAACATCCCCATAATTCTCCGGATTATAACGGGGTTTGTATTTACGCTGCCCGCAATGAAGTCCCCCGTACATTCGTTTGGACTGACCGCAATCAGGGAAAGGATGTGAACAGCAATAGAAAAGCGAGTGCTTATTTGTTTCAAGTGCATCACCACCGTTGTAACCATTATAGTTACTACCTAAAGTAAAGTCAATATCCGTGCCTAAAACTGCCCGTCCCTCGGTTTTAAGGGTTTATCTCACGTTCACTCCCTCATTCGCAGGATTTCATCACCTTGGATATATGCCCCTTCGAGTTTAGGACAGGAGCGCCCCGCCCTCAATCAGGATAACGGAGCCGGTGGTGAATCCGTTTTTCGCAAGGTAAACATAAGCTTCGGCAATATCTTCCGGCTGCGCGATCCGTCCGACAGGCAATTGGCTCGCAATGGCGTTGAACATGGATTTCCGGTCTTCCTCCGGCATGCCTGCGTAGACAGGCGTATCTACGATTCCGGGAGAAACCACATTGACCCGAATCGGGGCAAGATCCACCGTCAATCCCCGCATCAACCCCTCCAACGCCGAGTTGATTGCAGCCAGCGTGGATGCCCCCTTCGGAGGCCGTTTGCCGTAAACGCCGGAAGTCAAGGAGATGGAGCCTTCTTGGTTCAAATAGGGGATAGCCGCTTTAACGGTGATATACTGGCCCCAGAACTTGCTGTCGAAGGCAGCTTGCGCCTGTTCAACCGGCAATTCGCGGAACTCACCCATCGCGCCTTCGCCAGCGGTGATTACCAAGTGATCAAACTTGCCTACCTTTTCGAAAAATTCCGCGGCTTTCTCTTCACTCCGAAAATCCAGCTCGTAAGCTTCCACATTCCCGCCAAGCGTTTGTTTGGCTTCCGAGAGCTTGGCAGCGGAACGGCTTGCAATAACTACCGTTGCCCCTTCATCCAGAAATGCCTTGGCAGTCGATAATCCAATGCCTGATGTGCCTCCTACAACGATGACGCGCTTCTCTTTCAATGACATTACGATAGCCTCCCTATTTTCCCCTTAATGGTAAGCCCGCTCATATTGCTTTGGAATATGGGTATATTCACTTCTAAGCGATTGAGCAGCATGGATAGTCCAGTAAGGATCTCGAAGCATGCCACGGGCGATCGCCACTAAATCCGCTTCTTCGCTGCAGACGACGGATTGAGCAAGTGCCAGGTCCTCAAGCATGCCTACAGCTACGACGGGCACCCAAGAGCTTTGTTGGTAAAAGGGAATTGAAACGGATGAATTAAATATCCGTGCGCCCCGTGAAACTCAATCATATCTACGCCTGCCTGAACAGCCCGGCGGGCTGCATCCGCGTAGAGCTGTACCATCTGATTGATCTCATCGACTGCAAGTGCGCGGGGCATCTTAAGGAGAAAATAAGGGATTCAAGTCAGAACCTCCATTAATGGATTATTTCCGTCGATCCTATCGTCAACTCTTCGCCTATCGGATATTCCCATAGTCCCAGTTTTCCCTTCGCTGGAATATAGGGCTTCAGCAGACGGAAACCCGCTATTTCCCACGCAAAATAACCTGGACTGTAATCGCCTAACAGGAAGTCGTCCCCCGTCACGACCTTCCCGCAATCCAGAGTAGCTGACGTATCATCAGCTTCGATGACTTGATAACAATTCGTAAGCTCGCAGGTTGCAAGAATAACCCCCGTAGGGAGGTTTTGTTCCGTATAGCCATTTTTGGCGAGTAAAGAACGGATGGGTTCATATTTGCAGGCCTGCTTATCGACTTTCCGGCTTGCATGAATGGCCAACGGCCCGCGATACCGCGTCTTCCAGGATCTAGTTTCATAGAGAGTCTCGCCTTGAACAAGCAGAGTCGCCCACGGTTGAATCATCGATAATACTTTCATTCCTCTACGCTCCATTAAAGTTCATAATGAAGTACTATTCCCCAAACATTGTCCAGACTTTCCATACCCCCAAAAAAAAGCGCAATCCTTCCCGTCGCATTAGATTTTCGGGAAAAACCTCTGTTTTACACGCTCCATTAAGCCTGAATTTCGTTTACGATTTGACGTTCCATGAACATATATGGTCACGCTCTTCGTGCAGCTGACCAAGCGGCTGACGATAAATTCAAATCACTTTTCAACATCAACAAAGCTGAAGGACAATAAGAGACGCTCGGGAATTCCCCGAGCGTCTCTCCGTTCTTTCCGGCTCATCTATTACATTACTTTTACATCAATGCCAACGCCGATTCCACATGTGTGGAGTAGACAGTGTGAACAAAACTTATCTTCACAATGCGTTACGCCTTAGTTCATAGAAATACTGCACACTTGGATGCTTTAACTTCATCTTCTCGGACATGGTTAAGATCCGCTTTTTTCCAATCCTTCTGTCCACCAAGGCTAGGATATTCAATAAGATCTCCTTGCTCTCTAAGCTTTCCTCTATAGAAGTAGATAAAAACTTAGTAGCCACAACGATAAAATTTGATTTACTTAATGAAGCCTGCGCTGACAAAAGCTCCTTTGCATATTCTGAACTTATTCTGCTTCTGGCCATTACTTTTAGACGATCTTCCGGCACGGTCCCTTTGGCAGCTTTTCTAACCGCTTCAATATCGTCATTGCTGATAGGAATTTGAATATGTGGATCATTCTTGATTTCCAGCTCCGTCTGATACCATCTGATGAAGCTGGTTTTATCCATCATATTGAGTACGTTCTTTTTATCTACAGAGATGTAACAAATACCTGTTTTATCCGGTAAATAACGGTAGCCTGGTGCGCGGTATTCTACCCTTCCTTCTAACGCAGGACAGAGAAAGCTCTCCAGTTGCTGCTTCATTTTGCTCCAGGACATGTAATCCCCTCCATATAAAAACAGAGGAAAGGATTGTTGTCTCTGGGTTGCCCCGTCTCCATTCATCCGATCCTCAACATCTTCAAGTTTTTTTCTACTTTCTACGCCGAATTCTCCCTATCGAACTAACCACTCTTTACCGCAATCGTCCGGTGCCTCTCCTGACTTGGCCACTTAATTTCCTTCTTCCTCCGCCCCATCATGCTCCTTATTTGCATATTCATTGAGCAGCGCACGCACTTCAGTTGTTGATTTCGTGTTCATTAAGCTATTTCTTAATTCGCTTGCCCCTCGAAATCCACGGACATATATTTTAAAGAATCGGGAAAGCGGTCTGAACGAACGTGGTTCCAGTTCTGAATATTGATCATGGAGATCTAGATGCAGCCTTAGCAAATCAAGCAATTCCTCACTGCTGTGATCCTTCGGCTCCTTCTCAAAAGCAAATGGATTATGAAAAATACCGCGCCCAATCATAATACCATCCACACCGTATTGCTCAACGAGCTGCAAGCCGGTCTGACGGTCAGGGATATCCCCGTTAATGGTCAGAAGTGTATTTGGGGCCACCTCATCACGAAGTTTCTTAATCTCCGGAATCAGTTCCCAATGAGCATCTACTTTGCTCATTTCCTCTCTTGTCCGCAGATGAATAGACAGATTGACGATGTCTTGTCGCAAAATATGGCTTAACCAGCCCCGCCATTCGTCTAAGGCACTAAAACCGAGCCTTGTTTTTACACTGACGGGCAATCCCCCGGCTTTTGCGGCCTGGATGATATCCGCTGCGGTTTCTGGACGGCAGATCAGGCCGCTTCCCTTCCCGTTCTCTGCCACATTCGCTACGGGACAACCCATATTAATATCGATGCCTCTGAATCCTTCTTTCGCCATACCGATGCTCATCTGACGAAAGTATTCCGGCTTATCTCCCCAGATATGGGCTACAATGGGCTGTTCATCCTCTGTAAAAGTCAAGCGCCCGCGCACACTGTGGTTCCCCTCCGGGTGACAGTAACTCTCTGTATTCGCAAACTCTGTAAAAAACACATCCGGTCTGGCTGCTTCACTAACGACATGGCGAAAAACAACATCCGTCACATCTTCCATGGGCGCCAGTATAAAAAAAGGGCGTGGTAAATCACGCCAAAAATTATCTGTCATATCAAAAACCTCTCTATGAAAACTAGGGCAATTCCTTATCCCGAAGCGGTAAAACTCACTTACGGCATGTTAAAGCAAAGTATATTATAACCCCGAGAGAATCATAGTCAACCAATAGATTCAAAAAAAGAGGGTGCCCCCTCTTTCCTATTTCCTCCAATAGATCTCCGTTTTACTTTTCCTTTTGTACTAACAGCGCCACCGACTCCACCTGTGTCGAGTGCTTAATAGTGACGTAAATACAGGGGGCTAAATTACGCCCCCGCTGACAACGGATTTCCAAAATTATAGTGGATAATAACCTCACCATCCAGCTCAATCTCTATTCGTACAATTAACCGCTGAAGCACTTCTCGAAGAGCTTCCTCGTCATCGATTTGCAACTCCGCAAAGCGCCTAACTTCTTCCCTGAATTGCTGCATAATACATTCATTGGCTTCACCCTGACTGACAACCGAGCTGAACATTTTGGTATTGCCAGGAGCAATAAACTGTTTCATCAAGAGAAGGGCTACAAGCCACGTCTCAAAAATACCCGTTGGTGAAGGCTGTTTTCATAGGGAGATCCGTCTTCTGAATCTGCAGTTTGAAGCCAACTCCATGAAAAAATGAGACGTTTGCATGTTTTTGCCCTACAAACAGCGACTGATGTGCATCAAGGTCATTTACCATCCCTGCAGGTTCGTTTAGCTCATATTTTCTGACTTCGACTCACAATCGCCATATGCCGCACATTAAAATATGCAACATAATGTCACCAAAGCCTAGACACTCCTGACTCTATGCCTTCTCAGAAATCAAATACGACTCCCTGTAGAGAGCCGCAAGATGGGATCTATCAATTTCGTCCCATCACTGACATTATAGCAGACGTGTGATAATACAGCTTTTTACTTGCTTTACTTCGCCTCAGGCAATAGCGTCAAGTATTTCTTCTTATAGATTTATGTTATCTGGTAAAAGAGGGTCTAACTTTTATGAATCAATTCTATAAGACTATCATCTGGCTGTTAAAACGACTTAGTCTGTCATAATTTGATGTTAGTAGGATCCACTATTTGCTCCATTCGTTGCTTAGAACTTCAGCTTGTTTCATTACCAGTTCTATAGCTTCGTGGGCTTTATCGGGTGGATACTTATACTTTTGTAAAGTGCGGCGTACTAGAATCTTCAATTTTGCACGTACGCTTTCACGAATCTGCCAATCGACGGTAGTGGACTGACGGAGCTTTTCTGTTATTTCAATAGCGATCTTCTTTAGCATCTCGTCACCTAGCGTACGTACTGCACTTTCATTGTTTGCCAGTGCATCATAAAAAGCAACCTCATACGGATTTAACCCTAATTCAATTTCCCTTGTCATTTCAGACTGGAAATCTTTTGCCATTTGAATCAGTTCTTCTATCACTTGTGCTGTTTCAATGGTACGGTTATTGTACTTGCGCAATGTCGCCAGTAGGCGATCTACGAATTTTTTTTCTTGTACAACATTGTTACGAGTTTTGGCTTTTATATTATCTCTAAGCAGTTTCTCTAACAATTCAACTGCCAAGTTACGATGCGGCATCAGGCGAATATCCTCAAGAAATTCATCCGAAAGAAGGCCAATATTCGGCTTTTCTAGACCGCAAAGAGCAAATACATCCGCAACTCCTTCGGCCACAATAGCATTATCAATAATCTGTTTAAGTGCAGAATTCTTATCCTCTAAGGTTCTTTTTTTATCAACAGTGGTGAATTTGCTAATAGCGGCTTTAACTGCTGAATAAAAGGCGATTTCTTTATGAAATTCCTTTGCTTCATCAAGGGTACTGCAGAGTGAAAAAGCTTTTGTTGCGGATAATACCAGATCGAGAAACCGCTGCTTTCCATCTTTAAGTCCTAGCACATAGTTTGCCGCAGGCACTAAAAGATTGTGAGCCTCTAAAGCAAACTTAGCAAGGTCAATGCCATTATTTTGGGGAGTTTTGGCAAACATGCCTCGGATGGCATCCATTTTTTCCAAAAAGACAGAGTAGGCTTCATCCGCACGCATGGTTGGCTCGCCTTTACCCTTAGAGTCCGTATATATTTTTAACGCTTGCTTCAATTCGTTTGCGATCCCAATGTAGTCAACTACAAGACCGCCCGGTTTGTTATTAAATACACGGTTGACTCTGGCAATAGCTTGCATAAGGTTATGGCCTTTCATCGGCTTATCTATATACATTGTATGACAGCTTGGAGCATCAAACCCGGTCAACCACATATCACGTACAATTACCAGTTTAAGCGTGTCACCGGAGTCCTTAAATCGCTTCTCTAAGCGTTTTTTCGTCTGTTTATTGTAAATATGGGGCTGTAATAAGGCTTTATCTGAAGCTGATCCTGTCATTACTATTTTAATAGTGCCCTTCTCCGAGTCGGTGCTATGCCACTCCGGCCTAAGGGCAACGATTTCGTTATATAAATGAACACAAATATCTCGGCTCATCCCAACAATCATTGCTTTACCTTCAATGACTTCGGATCGGGTTTCAAAGTGAGTCACTAGATCTGCGGCGACTTGTTTCAGCCTTGGTGCAGCACCCACTAGCTTCTCAAGACGACTCCACTCTCCCTTTGTTTTTTCACGCGAAGCAAGATCTTCTTCATCTTCGACTACCTCTTCAACCCGTTGAGATAGTTCATTAATCTCTGTATGATTTAGATCTAGTTTAGCCAGACGAGATTCATAATAAATCGGTACAGTTGCTCCATCCTCTACCGCATCTTGAATGTCGTAGATAGACACATAATCACCAAAAACTGCACGTGTATCCTTGTCTTCTTGGGATATAGGGGTGCCTGTAAAACCGATGAAAGAAGCATTTTTCAATGCATCACGCATGTGTTTTGCGTAACCAAACTTGTAATCCCCATTTGCAGTTAGAACAGCTCTTAACCCATACTGACTACGGTGAGCTTCATCGGAAATGACCACAATATTATGGCGACCACTTAATAAGGGATGCTCAGTTTCTTCATCAAGTAATGCAAACTTCTGAACTGTGGTAAAAATAATGCCTCCAGACTCACGTTCGGCTAATAATCGGCGCAATTCATCACGACTATTAGCTTGTAAGGGCACTTGCTTTAAGAGATCCTGTGCGTTACAAAAAGTTGCAAATAGCTGGCTATCAAGATCGTTTCGATCTGTAACCACAACTACTGTCGGGTTATTCATCTCTGGTTGCTGTAAAAGTTTTCCTGTGTAACAACACATAGAAATACTCTTTCCCGACCCTTGGGTATGCCAGATAACACCAGCTTTTTTGCTACCTGGAATAACTTCTTTTCCATAGGTTGCTCTTGTTTCTGCAATTACCTCTCCTCGAGGCTTTTTAGCTGCAATCACGGTTGCACGTACAGCTTCACGCACAGCATGAAACTGGTGGTAACCTGCTATCTTTTTAACAAACTTCTCGCCGTCTGTTTCAAATAAAACAAAGAAACGAATATAATCCAAAAATAACTCACGATTAAAGAAACCGCGAACCAGTATTTCCAACTGCCATTCAAGTATGGGTTTATCATCCTCGTCTTTAATCGTACGCCATGTCTGAAAGCGTTCTTTATTCGCGGTTAAGGACCCTACTCGTGCTGTATAACCATCGCTTACAACCATGGCTTCATTATAAATAAAGAGATCGGGCATTTCCCCTATGTAGGTTTGCAATTGATTAAATGCATCCCAGATATCAGCATTCTCATCACTTGGACTTTTCAATTCCAGTACCGCTAACGGTATGCCGTTAATAAAACACACCACATCGGGACGGCGCGGCTTTTTAGTTCCAATAATAGTGAACTGATTCACCACAACAAATCGGTTTTGGGAGATGCGGTCAAAATCTAATAAAAATGCATGATCATGTACTAACTCGTCATCGCGCTTGAATTCAACAGGAATGCCTTCTAATAACCATCGATGAAAAATCCGATTATTTAAAACTAAGTCCAGACTCGTTGGATCCTTAAGCTTCATTAACACTTGCTCATAACAGTCTGATGGCAGATGATTGTTTATGCGAAAAAATGCAGCCTCCAAGTCTGATTCTAACAGTACCTGGGTATAGTTTTCTCGCATAGGGTTGTTTCCATCATGAGCAATTTCTGGACCATATAATATGTCCCAGTCGTTCTCTTTGAACCAATCTAGGCAGAGGCGTTCTAAATTCACTTCGTTCATTCAACTAACCCCCTCTGCTAATTTTTCTAATAATGCTTCGATGCACTTATTGTGATCATCAGTATACCAAATTGGATAGATATTGGCCGCGTTTAATACATCTCGTCGTGCTAAGCGCTCCTCTTCATCTTGAAGTTGAAGGAAAGCATAGTGCCTAGGAACATTTTCGCTACCTTTGCGTTGTACAATATTTGTTAGTGCCTGAATAGTTCTGTCAACTGATAGACTACAGCCAAGAAATAGTAATGTTTTATTGCTAATTACTTCAATTACGTCCTCCAGGATAGATTGATTAGAATAATGATGATCGTATTCAGATTTAGTGAAAATTCGGTTGCGTGAGGAATCTGCCTCACCATGAAGTTTGACAAGAACACGCTTGTTTTCGCCTAATTCACGTGATAAATACTTTGCATCTGCACCGAGTAGTTCTTTATCAAAATTAAGATTCGCATAAGAATAGCATTTAGAAATAACTGAATCAAAGTTGGTGGTAATTACGGCATTTTTAAATAGATAGGGCAAACGTTGAACTGACCCTACAATCTCTCTCTTAGTACCGAATTCATTTTCAATCTGTTCCAGAAAAGAACCATTAGGAAGATTATCAGATAGAATTTGTGCTGCTTCCTCGTAAGATCCGCTCTTAATCAATTCATCGAATTCCGCTGGCGGTATACGCGTTTCATTAAGCACCCGATACAAAAAAGCGGTCCAACTAGAATAACCACTCGGCATAGATAAACCTGCACCGACGAAAGGAATTATTGCACTGCGGCGGTAGATTTCCTGAAGTTTCCTATACCTACCGCTATTATCAAAACGAGATAGAATCTCATTAGCATTAGTCAGGTTTTCTTCGTGTTTTTTTTGAAGCCATTCATTAAAAGCTTCTTGATAACCATCCGAATCTAAATCCCTAAGTATTACATCTCTGTAAAATGTATACCCAGCAATAGATACTTCTCCATCTTCATTTAAAAAATCATGGAATTGTTGCTTTAGGTATTCCATAAATCAATTACCCCTCATCAATTCAATTTCGCCAGAAAGAAGCTTGGGCAGAATGGATTCCTTTAATTGAGAGAGGATCCTTGATTCGTAGATATTATCTTCGATTCGAGAATAAATAAGTTTCACGTGGTTTGTGTACTTCTCTATTAATTCATGTGATGGAACTATAACAGGTATAGGACTGAAGCTCTTCTTACTTATCTCAGCAAATGTAGTACCACTTGCCCTTTGTTTTATTTCGTCCATTTGAAACCCACACCACTGTACAACAAACTCAGGGGGCAGTATCTTGTCACACACCATTGCAATGAATCCTTGGTTTATCGCTAATGGCACTTTTGCAATGGCCAGATAACCTACTGGTGCTCGTGAAGACATTAAAACAGTATTAGCAGGAAGTAATCCAGAACTGATCCTTTTTAAGCCTTCTTCCGTGATTTTTCTTTCAGTTTCAATTAGAATTTTCTCTTTTATATTCGATAAATCCTTTGGTGTTGCCCAGTTAACGCTCCCACCATCCCAAAATTCACTATTTCTTGTAGATGGTGTAGCGCCTCCTACAACCGTTACTTCTCTACCAATTTCTGATATTGCCCAACCCTCAGGTATATTACCTAGATCTGATTCTTGCATTGTGGACGGAAACATAGCTGCTACCTTTGTAAGCTCTCTGAAAACATCGGTTTTTTTTTCTTTTAGCTCAGAAAGACCTGTATCATCTATTCCCGAAATAACCCTTATAGCTGCGTGTTCAGCATCTTTAAATGTACCACCTGCGTTTAGTACAGCCATTTTTGCTCTCACTGGCTCATAATCTATGAACCAACTTTTGAAGATTGCTTGGGCAATGGATTCAAGGGTCTGATTGATTTCAGTGTTAAGACTTATCTTTTTTTCAAATACTTTAACAATATGATTAATTTTTTTCAGCGAGTAACTATCGGGCCATGGAATAATTGCATTCTCAATTTCTCTAGGATTAAACGTTGGATATGTTCCACCATCAGCCACTCTCACAAGGTGATCAGTAAATATATCTGAAGTAATCACACTATACAGGTACCATGCAGTTTCCGGATCATGAACTGAAACGACACAGAATCCTGTCGATGCCACCCAATTTTCCCCGACATTCTCTAAGATTGCATATTGCCGTAGGTTTGGACGAACTGTTGAGATAATAATATCATTATTCTTCAATCTTCTTCTTGCTCTTGATGGTGCATCACTATATTTAAGCCTCTTTGGGTTTTCCATTTCCCCTGAAGAGACAGACGAAATATCGATATACCATATTTCATTGGGTTCATTACTTTTCTTAACTGATTCAGCATTTACCTCAGCAACATCACCAAGCTTTATTGTTTTCCAGCCTAGTGGTAGTTGAATACCTACCTGGTTAAAATCAAAACTCATACCCCAAGTCCTCCATGCTTTTCTTAATCTCTGAGGTCAACACATCATTTTGTTCGAATTGAGCTTTTAACCGACTCGTAAGTTTTAACATTTTCTCAGCAAAAGGCTCGGTCTCATTTTGTTGCTCAGCAGCACCGACATAACGTCCAGGGGTAAGAACGTAGTCGTTTTCTTGTATATCTGTTATTGTTGCCGAATAGCAAAAGCCAGGTTGGTTACTGTATCCCTCCCCACGTTGCCATGAGTGGAATGTATGTGTGATCTTGTTGATATCTTGCTCTTTGTCGAAATCGCGTAATACGCGATCTTTCATATAACCTAGGCTCCGGGCATCAACAAACAAGGTCTTACCAGTGCGATCAAGTTTCTCATTACCACTCTTCTTATTTTTTGTTAGGAACCAAATGCAGGCAGGAATTTGTGTGTTTGTAAAAAGTTGACCCGGTAATGCAACCATGCACTCAATTAGATCCGCTTCTATCAATGCCTTACGTATTTCACCTTCGTTATTGGTATTTGAACTCATTGATCCATTGGCAAGCAGAAGTGCCATAGAGCCTTTATCGTTCAAGTGGTAAAGCATGTGTTGCAACCACGCAAAGTTAGCATTACCTTGAGGAGGAGTTCCGTATTTCCATCGAACATCGTTTTCCAGACTGGAATGCCACCAGTCCCTTACATTAAACGGGGGATTAGCCATTACAAAATCCGCTCGTAAATCCGGATGCTGATCATCAAGAAAGGAGTCGGCGTTTTTCTTTCCAAAGTTAAAATCAATGCCACGGATTGCCATGTTCATGGCTGCTAATTTCCACGTAGTTGGGTTGCTCTCCTGGCCATAGACTGAAATATGTCTTTTCTGCTCTGATGCATTGTAATGCTTTTCCTTAGCGTGTTCCTCAATAAACTTTTGACTAGACACAAAGAACCCACCTGAACCCATTGCCGGGTCATATACTCGACCTTTGTAGGGCTCTAACATTTCAACAATTAAAGTTACGATACTTTTGGGAGTGTAATACTGTCCACCTTGCTTACCTTCTGCAAGAGCAAACTGGCCCAGGAAGTATTCGTAAACATGGCCAAGTATGTCTTTGCTATTCAATTGGAGAAGTTCTCCATTATATACAGGGTTGCTAAAACTAGTGTCTGAGAAGCTATTAATAAGTCCAATCAATTTGTCGTTATCTACTTGGTACTGACTAATGCGGTTAAGAATACCCTTAAGTTTGATATTTACTTTTTCGATCTCATCGAAAGCGTTGTCGATTAGCCAAGAGATAGAACGTAGTTTTACGTCCTCCTCCTTCTCATTTTTCCATATTGTTGATCCAATGGGTAACGCAACAAGGCTTTTCAAAGTACCCCAGCGCGCCGCTTTTGGCACCCAAAAAATATTTTTTTCCTGGTAATATTCAATTAGCTCTAGTTCTTCATTAATTGCTTGTTCATAGTCTTCATCAGATTCATAGTCTTCTCGTGGCAAGTAATAAATATTATCAACAATATCCTGTTGAAACAGGTCCTTAAGCTCGTTTTGGCGCTCTTCAAACGCGTCAGAGACATACTTCAGAAAAATCAATCCTAAAACAATATGCTTATAGTTAGCTGCATCAAGATTGTTACGCAGTTTATCTGCTGCTTTCCACAGCTTGTCATCGAGCTCTTTTAAGAATTGCTGTTCGTTGTCGATCATGTGTTACTCTCCTTATGATTACAATTTATATTATTTAACAGACCATATTGATATAATGTTACATATTGATTCATGTTCTAAACAAATTCGACTTAATCAACCTACATTCCTTCCACTTTTACTGTTAATTGATTAATATTCAGAGGGTTACTTCCTCTTCCATATCAAAATGCCTATTCATGTCAGGTTGTTGCTTTCATTAAATTATGATAGGAAATAATAGAACAAATAAAAAAAGGACAGAGCAGAAATAGCTATCTACTCCGACCATTTACTTTTTCATTAAGCGATACTGACATATCTCATTTTCGAATCATCAATATTACGCTCTCCACATGCACCGTATGCGGGAACATATCCACCGGCTGAACCTCCACCGTCCGGTACCCTCCGGCTTCAAGCACCTGCAGATCCCTCGCCAAGGTCGCTGGGTTACACGACACATATACAACCCGCTCCGGCTTCATCTCCAGAATCGTATCCAGCAGCTGCTCGTCGCAGCCTTTGCGAGGCGGATCGACGACGATGACGTCCGGCTTGATGCCTTCCGAGCGCCAGCGCGGAATGACAACCTCGGCAGCTCCCGCTTCAAACGATGCATTTTCAATGCCATTTAATGAAGCGTTCCGCTTGGCGTCCTCGATTGCCTCCGGAACAATCTCAACCCCATACACATGTCCCGCTCGGCGGGCCAGGAACAGCGAGATCGTCCCGATGCCGCAATAGGCGTCGATGACATTCTCGCTGCCGGTCAAGCCGGCATAATCGACGGCGGACTGGTAGAGCCGGAGCGTCTGCGCCGGATTGACCTGATAGAACGAACGTGCAGAGATGGCGAAGCGGATCCCGTCGAGCTCGTCGTAGATGACATCGCTGCCCCAGAGGGTGCGCGTCTCGTCGCCGAAGATGACGTTGGTCTGCCGCTTGTTGATGTTCTGCACGATGCTCGTCACTGCGGGCAGAGCTTCGCGAATGCCCTGGATCCAGTCCTCCAGGCGCGGAATGCGCGGGCCATTCGTGACGAGGACGACCATCATCTCGCCGGTCACGAATCCGGTCCGGACGACGACATGGCGGAGTATGCCGCGCCCTGTGGCTTCGTCGTACGCGGAGATGCCGACGCGGTTGCCGATGGCTTTGACCTGCCGCACCGCAGAGTCATTGTTCTCGTGCTGGATCAAGCACGCGTCCATGTCGACGATGCGGTGAGAGCCGCGGGCGTAGAAGCCGCCGATCAGGCTGCCGGCCGCGCCTCCGTCCAGGTCCGCCATCGCCATGCCGATGGGGACCTGCGCCTTGTTCCGGTAACGCCATGGCTCGTCCATCCCGATCGTCGGATGGACGATCACGCCTGCGCGCGAGCCATGGTCTTCGGAGGCAGCAGCAGCGCCGGACTCAGCGGTCTCGCGGCTTTCAACCGCCCGCGAGCTGCCGGCCACGGTCAGCTTGCCGATGCGCTCCAGGCTGTCGATGACATGCTGCCTTTTCCAGGCCAGCTGCCCTTCGTAGCTCATATGCTGCAGCTGGCAGCCGCCGCACTGCTTGTAGATCGGGCACGGAGCCTCGACCCGGTCCGGGCTTGCCTGGAGCAGCTCCAGCTGCTTGGCATATCCATAGGTCTTCTTGGTCTTGAGCACCTTGGCGGTGACTTTCTCGCCCGGCAGCGCTCCCTGGACGAATAGAGTAAAGCCGTCGACGCGACCTACCCCTTCGCCTTCATGCGTCAGCCCGATGATATCGAGCGTGACCGTATCGTTTTTGCCGACTGGCAAAGCTGGTTTCATCTCTTCGTTTCATCCGTTCTCTTCGTAGTCTAAAAGGTCCGACAGAGGCTCCCAGCCTCTTCTGCCGCGGAACGAATAGTTCCGCTCTCGGCCTTGTCCGTCAGTCAAGAATACCATATTTCCGCCTCTTTCGCTCCGTGGCAGAAGTCTCCAAGCCCTTTTTAGAGGGATGCTGACCATAGAGCGCTCCCGATGGTCGGTCTACTGGCAAGCCGAAGCGGTGATCCTAATCCTGAACCTGCTGAAAGCAAAGCAGCAGGAAGACAAAGAGCGCCAGACATAA